>CAZBOW010000025.1:0-1214 GCA_964493635.1 uncultured Hyphomicrobiales bacterium | reverse complement strand
GATTCATGACATGCCGTGCCGTTTGATCTTGTTTACATCGGCACCAGGGCACTATGAGAAGAGCAGCATTCCTCGTGGTAATGGTGGTTGCGCCGCTATGGCTGTTTGCGCAAACTCCAACAACGATCTCGTTTCAAGGTCTTCTGACACAGCCGGACGGAGCTGCGTATCCCGATGCAGCCTATGACCTTACGGTGCGCATCTATGATGATGCCACGGCAGGAGCGATCCTCTGGCAGGAGCAGCACCGCGTTCAGACCTTCAACGGTGTCTTCGATGTTATCCTTGGTGATGTGGTTCCGCTGCAGTTTTCCACAGATCGAGCTTACTACCTGGGGATAACCATTCCGGGTCAGCCAGAATTTGCCCCGCGGACGAGAATCACCGGTGCTCCCTTTGCGGTGTATGCCGACAGCGCAGCGATCTCCAATGGGCTTACCCCAACGGCAACGGGAGCGGTTCGTTCGCTGAACGGACTGCGGGGCGATCTTCGGCTGCTGGGTGTGGACGGAGTCCTGATTTCGGAGCTGGACGCTTCCACGATTCAAATTGGCTTGGACTCTGCCCTCCTGAATCCCAAACTCGATGGGCCGGCAGGGGGCGATCTCACCGGGAACTACCCTAATCCGTTGATTCGTGATACTGCAGTCACCACGCAGAAGATTGCCGATGCTGCGGTGACGTCGGCCAAGCTGGCCCCTACGGGGGTTGTACCGGGGACCTATGGTACAGAAGCGAGCGTTGCGCGGTTTACCGTGGACGCTTCGGGCCGCCTAACGAGTGCCGACGAAGTTCCGATCAAGGTGCCACCGGCTGGTGGCCCAGCTGGCGGCGATCTTACGGGGATTTATCCGAATCCGTCGATTGCGTCAACAGCTGGCGATAACATTGTTGCTGCGGTGAATGCGTCGACCACGACTACGGTCATTCGCGGCGATCGTATTGAAGATCCGGTGACGGTGCCAGCTTCGGATATCTCCAGTACGGGGTCGCTCCGTGCACTTGATTTGCAGATTCGTCCGAGTACGGTTGGAGCCACGGAGTTGGTGGACATCCCGGGCTTGCCGTCATCTGCGATTGGTGGGCCGGATAGTATCGCGGTGATTCGTGTCGATCAAGACGGACGGGTTGTCTCGCTCTCGGCGGTCCCTCTCGACGCGATCCGTAATGGCGGCCCTGCCGGTGGAGATCTTACGGGGACGTATCCGAATCCA
>CAZBOW010000024.1:26414-34762 GCA_964493635.1 uncultured Hyphomicrobiales bacterium | reverse complement strand
CGATAAACGACGAGCCCCCTACCCCCGAACTTGAGCGAGTGCTCCATGCCACGATCAAAAAAACACGTGAGGACATCGACGCTCTCAGCCTGAATACGGCCATTGCACAGTTCATGATCTTCGTCAACGAGTGTACCGCTGCTGCGGTGCGACCACGTACCGTGATCGAACAGTTCTTGCAATGCCTGGCACCGTTTGCTCCGCATATCACCGAGGAGCTGTGGCATCGCCTTGGCCATACCACCAGCATTCACCTGTCGGCGTTTCCGGTCGTCGACGAAACAAAACTCGTGGAAACAGAAGTTGAGATTGTGATCCAAGTCAACTCCAAGATTCGCAGTAAGATGACCGTCCCGGCCGATGCCGACAGTGCGGCGCTGGAAGCACTCGCGATGCAGGACCCCCAAGTGATCAAGCATATCGAGGGCAAGACCGTCCGTAAGGTGATCGTGGTGGCTGGTAAACTGGTAAACGTGATCGCAGGGTGAGATCAGGTGAGATCAGGTGAGATCAGGTGAGATAATGATGAGACACGTCTGCAGGATGATGCTCGTTGCAATGGTGCTTGTTGGATATGCCTCGGCTCAGCCACATCCGGCAACGATTCATCGACTGAACCAAGCCATTACCTTGCTGGGCGGAACACCACCAGCAAAGCTGGATACCGTTTTCAGCGCTGAGTTTCTGCAGAAGGTTCCACCGATGCAGCTGCGATTTGCTGTGGCCCCGATGATTCGCACGTTTGGGGCGTGCCGCTCGGTGAGCGTGAGTTCATCACCGACACCATTTTCGGTAAAAGCCGAGGGCCTGTCGGATTCGGGCTACGTCTATCCCATCTCGCTGACCGTATCGTCGAATCCACCACACCTGATCAGTGGCTTCTTTATTGGCACACCACATGCGCAGACGACCTCGCTGGACAGTATCCTCCGCACTGTGGAAGCCTTGCCTGGCCGGGCGTCGCTGACCGTCTATGACGTGTCGGCCGATACCGTCATCGCCAGCACCAATGGTCACGAGCGTCTTCCGATTGGCTCGACGTTCAAGTTGTATGTTCTTGGAGCGCTACAGGCAGAGATCGCTGCTGGCAGACGGACCTGGAGCGATGTTGTGATGCTCGACAGCGCACTGCGCTCGCTTCCCACAGGTGTGTTGCAAACCTGGCCGCACGGCTCGCCCGTTACGCTGCACACCCTTGCTGTGCAGATGATCTCGATCAGCGACAACACCGCCACCGATCATCTGATGACCACGCTCGGTCGATCGACGGTCGAGCACATCCAAGCCGCCATGGGCCACGCGGCGCCGGAAGTGAACGTACCGTTTCGCACCACGCGGGAGTTGTTCCGTGAGAAGTATGGTGGTGATGGTCTGTCGTACTCGTCGGAGCCTACGCTGGTAGACTCCATCGAGTGGTTCGCGTCGACCACCGAACTCTGCAAGGCCATGGCCGCCCTGCATCACCAGTCTGGCGGACACAGCACCGATCCCGTGTTGCAGATTCTCTCCGTACATCCGGGACTGGACCTGCCACGTTCTGCATGGGGCTACATAGGATATAAGGGTGGGAGTGAGCCAGGTACGGTGAACATGACCCACCTGGTTCAACACTCATCGGGGACATGGATTTCCACCTCGATGACCTGGACGCAGCTGGATGACACCGTCGATGTTGGTCAGGTAGCCAGTATCATACGTAGTCTGTACGGTGCACTTCAGCAGGGCATGCCATGACGGTCGCACAGCAGCATCCTCGCATCGTCTTTATGGGCACGCCGGACTTTGCCGTCCCAGCCCTTGAGGCACTGCACCGGGTGTATGGCGTTGTTGCCGTGGTTACCGTCCCCGATAAGCCACAGGGAAGGGGCTTACAGTTGCGGGCTTCGGCCGTTCACGAGGCAGCGCGGAACCTAGGGATCACCACGATCCTACAACCGGTTTCCCTGAAGGACCCTGACTTCATCACGCAGTTGCGGAACCTTCAACCCGACATTCTGTGCGTAATCGCCTTTCGGATTCTTCCCGAAGCCGTCTACTCCCTTGCCCGTTTGGGAGCCTTCAACGTGCATGCCTCGCTGCTGCCGCGGTATCGCGGTGCGGCCCCCATCAACCATGCCATCATCAACGGCGATGCCCAAACGGGCGTGACCTCGTTTCTGCTGAATCGCGTGGTGGATACAGGTTCGATGCTCCTACAACGGCCGTGGCCGATCGCCGATGGTACAACGGCCGGTGACCTCTACGAGCAACTCAAGCCCCTTGCCGCCGAATGTGCCGTGGATACCTGTGCCGGCTTGATCGAGGGATCATTGCATGGTATGGCACAGGACGATCAACGTGCCTCAGCGGCACCAAAGGTGTTTCGCGAAACAGCCCGGATCTCGTGGAACCATCCGGCAACGACCGTTCGCCAATGGATTTTGGGTCATTCACCTACACCGGGTGCGTGGACACTCTGGAACGGCGATGTGCTCAAGATCTATCATGCGTCGATCAATGTTGGAACGATCGATGAAAACATCGATGGACCTCCTGGAAGCTATGCCATCCGCCATGGGCAGTTGCTGGTGCAATGCGCCGACCGCGCCCTCCAGATCGACGAACTACAACTGCCGGGAAAGAAACGCACCTCCACCGTCGACTTCTTGCGCGGCTACCGAGGTGCAGATCATGGGAGCTATGCATGAGTACCACGATAGAAACGATCATTGGATTGATTGCCGGCACCTGTACCACCTTTGCTCTTGCCCCCCAGGCATGGAAGGTGTATCGCACGGGTCACGTCTCGCAGTTAAGCCTTGGCATGCTCTGGCTGATGTTTGTTGGAATCCTGCTCTGGCTGACCTACGGCACGCTGAAGATGGATATCTCGATTCTGTGGGCCAATGTGGTTGCGCTGTTCTTTGTCACGTACATGCTGCGGGTGAAGATTCGGGATGTACGCGCTGATCGGAGAACATCGTGACCGACGCTCTACCCGAGTTGATCTTCCCTGCCTTCGACGTCCGGACGGAGGCATCTACATCTGGGGTCCGAATCTATGATGCTGTGCGACGTCAGTATGTAGCCCTCACGCCAGAGGAGTGGGTGCGTCAGCACTGCATCCACTGGTTGATCTCGCGGGGATATCCATTGGGACGCTGCAGCGTAGAGAAATCACTCCAGATCGGATCGGAAACCACCATGCGCTACGATGTGCTCTGGATGGATGATCAGCTGAACCCGTTTTTACTGATTGAGTGCAAAGCTCCAACGCTGGCACTGACGGACGCCGTTGTGCGTCAGTCGGCGTGGTATAACCACACGCTGAAAGCCCCCTACATCTTCATGACCAATGGCAGATCAGCATTCTGCTACCACCGCCAGCCGGATGGGACCCTTCAGCCATGCGACGACATCCCCACCTATCCATCTCAGAACACCCAACGATCATGACCATTACGGTAACCTCTCCCCTGGACATGCACCTGCACGTGCGCCAAGACAGCATGCTGCGTACCGTTGCGCCGCTGTCGGCCGAACACTTTGCCGGCGCAGTGATCATGCCCAACCTGCTGCCACCGGTGGACAATCTTGAGCGGCTACTCTGGTATACGCAGGAGGTTCGATCCGCTGCCGGTAGAACGGACTTCGAGCCCTATATGACGCTCTTCTTCCGGGACTACACCGAGCGCGAGCTTGCCGAAGCCAAGCCACATATCCTGGGAATCAAACTCTATCCGGCCGGGGCCACCACCAACTCCGAAGCCGGCGTGCAGCATATCTCGGAGATGGATCACGTGTTTCGCATCATGCAGGAGCTGGACATTCCCCTCTTGGTGCACGGTGAAACGCATGGCTTTGTGATGGACCGCGAGCGGGAGTTCTGCGAAGTGTACAAACACTTGGCAAGCACCTATCCCCGGTTGCGCATCACGATGGAGCACATCACCACGCAAGATTCCCTGCACCTACTCGACCACTTCGAAAATCTCTTTGCCACGGTTACGGCCCATCACCTTGTGATTACCCTCGACGATGTGGTAGGGGGCTTAATGAATCCGCATCTGTTCTGTAAGCCCATTGCCAAGCGACCGGAGGATCGTGATGCCCTGCTACAGGCAGCGCTGGCCGCCCATCCGAAGCTGATGCTCGGGTCCGACTCGGCACCACATCCGATCAGCAGCAAGGAATGCCCAGGCTGTGCGGCCGGAGTGTTTACAGCACCGATCCTGTTACCACTGCTGGCCGAGCTCTTCGACCGGCACGGCGCATTGGATCACCTGCAGGACTTTGTCAGCTCGAATGCACAGAGGATCTACCGAGTGACTCCCCCGAACAAAGAGGTTGTGCTTTCGAAGCTACCGATGGTAATCCCCGAGCGCTATGAGTCGGTGGTTCCGATGTGGGCGGGTCGCACCCTGGAGTGGAGCGTTACCGCCGTACATTCGTGATTATGTCTGTAGGTACCACCGTCGATATGTCACGATCCCTCTTCGCACCGAAGAACTACCGCCTGGAGAACACCGTACCGGTGGTCATCGACCCCGTGACCTCGGTGGATTCCGTAGCGATTGGGCTATGGGTTCGTGCTGGTACGCGCGACGAACCTCGTGGGAAGGCTGGCCTTGCCCATATGGTGGAACACATGTCGTTCCGTGGCACCAACGGCCGATCAGTCCGACGAACATCTCGTGCCATTGCGCGTGAGTTCGACAACCTTGGCGCCTATGCCAACGCCTACACCACCAAGGAAGAAACGGTCTACTACGTGCGGTGTTTGCGCGACCACCTGCCAAAGGTCATCGGCCTGCTCAGTGACATCCTGGTGCATCCATCACTGACTGCCGAGGATCTGGCAAAGGAACGCGATGTGATCGCCGAGGAAATCCGATCGTACGAGGACGAGGCCGAAGAATACATTTTCGATCTGGCCGAACAGTACTTGTTTGGCACCCATCCCTTCGGGATGCCGATCGTCGGCACGCTGGAGTCGGTTCAGTCGCTGACAACGAACGACGTCCGTTCATTTCATCGTGACCGCTATACCACGGATTCTGTTGTGGTGACCGTCGCTGGCAACGTGGAAGCCGATCGTTTCCTCGATCAGGTACGTCACGGGATCGGACGGTTGCCGTCAGGCCAGCGCACGCATCGGCGGCGCAAGCCAGTGGCTCGACCACCGCAGGAGATCCGTCTTCCATGGCAGAGCCAGCAGGCGCATCTGCTCTGGCATCGCTCAACGGCCGGCTATCGCTCACCCCATCGGGCAGCGCTTACGCTTCTCAACGTGATACTCGGCGAAGGCATGTCTTCGCGACTGAATGCTCGGGTTCGCGAGTCGCATAGCATTGCCTATTCGGTGTACTCGCAGCTCCAGTTGTTTACCGATGTGGGCATGCTGGCCATGTACGCTGGAATGGATGAACGCAATGTTGGCCGTACCGAGCGGATGTTCGAACAAGAGCTCACCAAGCTGGCTGCGCAGGGTGTCCGTCCGTCGGAGGTGCGCAGAGCCAAGGAACAGGTGCGTGCCTCGCGGTTGATGTCGCTGGAGTCGCTGAGCTCTCGGATGAGTCTGCTGGGCAAGGGAATGCTCGATGAAGGGCGTCCTGAAGATCCCTTCCGTGCCATTGATGAAGTGATGGCTGTGACGGTGGACGAACTCAACCATCTCTGCTCGGAACTCTGCGACCCTGCCTTGTGGCACCGACTTGCCCTGATACCGGCGGAGCGCTCCGGGATGCGATGAAGATCTACCTCTCATCCGAGCAGCGTGCAGCATTTGCCCACGATCGTCATCTGGCCGTGGTTGCCAACGCCGGTGCCGGGAAAACAAGCGTTCTTTCACTGCGTGTCATCTGGTTGGTGGTGGAGCATGGCGTACCACTGGATCGCATCGTAGCCATTACGTTTACCACGAAAGCCGCTGCAGAAATGCGCGAGCGCATCCGGGCCTACCTGACCGTACTCTTAACGGATGCCGAACAGCGCGCGGTGATGCAGTTCAGTGTGTCGGAGGCTACGGTGTTGGACCGACTCCGCACGGCACGTGCAGAGATGGGGCAGGCACGGATCTCGACGTTCCACAGCTTCTGTTCGGGGATTCTGCGCCAGTTCGGACACGTGCAAGAGATTGATCCCGAAGCCACGGAACTCACCAGTCGCGAAGTGCGAACAACTCAAGCCAGTGCCGTTCGCGCGGCAATCCGTCGGTTTCATGCCGAGCAAGCCGACCACGCCGCGTGGTTGTATGAACACCTTGAACCCAACGTGCTGGAATCGGTTGTTGGTGCCTTGGTCGCTTCGCCAGAGCGACTGAGGATGACCGTCGAGGCCAGGACGCTGGACGCCGACATGCTGTATCCGGCTGCGCTGACGGTACTGAGTGCGATACCGCGTCAGTTGATCACATGCTTGTTTGACGCGCTTCAAGCAACCTATCCCGAGCGCTCCGGTTCGGACGTGGAGGACTTCCGCGAGCAGGTGCGGCAGCTGCATGATCGATTAGAACACGTGGAGCGATCTGAACCGATCTCCGCCGACGTGTTCTTCGAGGCGCGGCGCGTACTGATGCTGATCTACACCGAGAGTGGCACGCTTCGTACACGGCTGAAGAAGGAGCTGCCACATGTGGATCTGCGCGCTTCGCCACCGGTGTCCACAGCACTGATGAAGACACTTCGGGGAATCATCACCTACCTTGAACAGCTCGACGCATCGGCGGATAACACTACGATCCGCGTGGCGGAGATCGCGACGCACCTTGCCAGGCAGGCCTCCGATACCTATCTGAGCATGAAACGGCAACGACACGTCATCGATTTCGATGATATGATGTCCGGCACGGTGCGATTCCTTTCTCAAGAGCCGAAGATTGCCGCTCGTCTTGCGGCATCCATCGACTATCTCATGGTGGACGAGTATCAGGATACCAATCCCACCCAGTATGAACTGGTACAGATGCTCGTTCCGTCACTCTCAACCCAGCACGATCATCCAACACGGTTATTCATTGTTGGCGACACCAAGCAGAGCATCTATAGCTTTCGGGATGCCGATGTGCGCCTCTTTGACACTACGGTTGCGGCAATGACAGCGGCCAACCACCGGAGCGGCGTTACGGGCCCTACCTTAATGCTGCTGGACACGTCCTACCGCATGGCCGAGCCCCTTGCTCATCGAATCAATGCGCTCTGTAGCGATGTGTTCTCGTCCAGCACGGACTACGACGTACCCTACACGCCGCTACGTAGCGGTCGCACAAGCCAGGCTGATCAGGCCGTTGGCACGTTGAACCTGCTGGTAACCGAAATGAATGCGGAGGACCCACCCACGACCGATGATGAGTCCGACGGCGAAGACATCGCCGCGATGGAACGTGAAGCTCGATCGGTCGTTGCTCACCTGAGCACCGTCCTTGCTCATGGTACGTTGCGCATGGCCCACGGGGAAGCCCTGCAACCGGGGGACGTGGGCATCCTTGCCCGACGGACGTCGATGGTTACTACCATTGCCCGCCTCCTCCACGACGCCCAGATACCGTTTGAGATTTACGGTGGTCGGTCGTTCTTCTCCCGACCGGAGGTAGCTGATCTTCGTAACCTCCTGACGGCCGCCGCTCTGCCGTCGGCACAAACGGCGCTGCTTGCCGTACTTCGCTCGCCCATCTTTCGCTGTAGCGACGCCGATCTCTTTACACTGAAGATCGATCCGTCGATGCAAGGGGCTTCACCAGCGTTGCGCCGCGCCGTACACATCGTCCACGACCTGCGTCAACGCCTCACGTCCGTTCCCGCCCTGCCGGCTGATCATGCCGTACGATGGGCGCTCCGGGAAGCCGGCTGGTACCATACCCTTGCCGATGATGTGCGCCGGGAGCAGATCCTGGCTAATGTGGAGAAGGTCTGTGCCCTGATCAACACGGCGAGTATGAGGCCAGGCGCCACACTCTACGACGTACTTGAGGAACTTGCTGCCCCAACCGATCGGGACGATGAAGCCGAACAGACCTTTCGCGTTGATCCAAACGTTGTGAAGGTTATGACGATCCATGCGTCGAAGGGTCTGGAGTTTGGGTTGGCGATGCTGTGCGACTTGAGTTCAACGGCTCCTCGACCGGCCTACCTCATCTCCGACACCTTTGGCATCACCATAGCGCTGAAGCAGCATCACGGACTGGTGACACGGGCTCAGCAATACCTCGATGAGGTGCGGAGCCAATCCGAGGACCGCCGACTCTTCTACGTGGCCATCACGCGGGCCAAAGATCATGCGGTGATCTCAATGCGCCGGAAGTACAACAAGGTGAATGAACAGTCCGGAGAGCGTCGGCTGGGCGCTGCGCAGGGGATCGGCGCCTTGCTTCA
>CAZBOW010000024.1:23556-26314 GCA_964493635.1 uncultured Hyphomicrobiales bacterium | reverse complement strand
ACGGGCCGACATTTCCGCGAGCGACGTCGGCATGCAGCCGAACGTCTTCATTGGTAGCGGCTCCGGCGAAGAAGGACGGCTGCTCGGCGTTGCCGTGCACCAGGCTCTGGAGCGTCTCGCACAACAGGCGACCCCCTCCACCGAACAGATCTCCGAAGCCCTGAATCTGCCGGCGCAGCACGAAGCATTCCGCCATGTACGGGCATTGATCGACGGCCCCTTATGGACGGCATTCCAACGCCTCCATACCGTGGAAGGGTATACGCTGCATGTCGAGGCCGACGTGGCTGCGCTATTCAACGACCGGCTCGTGTACGGCCGCATCGACGCGCTGCACATGAATCAGGATTCGGCCATCATCTGGGATTGGAAAACCAACGACTGCACCATTCAGACCGTTAATGCTTTGGCTGATCATTATCGCCCCCAACTAAACACGTACAGCTGGATTCTACTGCAGAATCCGGCGATCCACCATGTGACCGCGCGGTTGGTCTTCACTGCACTCCTGCACGCGCATCCTAACGACGCTGTTGTGGAGGTGCGCTACTCCCGCAGTGATCTGCCAACGCTAATGGACCACCACAACGGGGATCGTTGAGGAGAACACGCCAGCAGCGATGCGCAGGTAGTACACTGCAGATGGCAAATCCCTCGTCGAGAATTCTGCCTGGTACTCCCCGCCTTGCAAGCGCTGGGAACCATCAAGAAGTGTGCGCACCACCATACCGTGCATGTCCATCAGTTCCAGCGTTACCGGAACGGTCTCCTGCATGGTGAATCGCACGGTGGCATCGTCCTGTACGGGATGGGGCACCACGCGGATCGATGATGGTGCCGGCGTGCTGAAGGTGAGTACGGTTAGTCGGCATTCCCCCGCCGTCACGAATGGTGTGGCCGAACCCGACGGGACGATATCAAGGAACTGCAAGGAGTCGCTGACGAATCCTGTGGCGGTAACCTGCACATCTGTTTGGGCAAACTCCGGAACCGTTACTAGGAAGCGCAGGCGTGCCAGCGTACCAGAGCGCACGCTGTCGGCCCCTTGCACCTGAATCACCACCGTTCCAACTGCCGGTTGATCCACGCTCATGGCCGCGGGCTGCACCAGATACGGGGCGTCGAGGTACTGCAGGGACCGCGCCGCATAGCGCACCTGCATGGCAAAGGACAGTCCTTCCAACCAGTAGGTTGTTCCGTTGTACGTAGCCGACAGATCGCGATCGAGCATCACCGGCAGCTCGATCGTGTCGCCAATGGTTCCTCCCACAGTATCGATGCGGAAGAACGTTGGTGTTACAGCCACGGCGACCGGCAACTCCGGAGCATAGCCAAAACCGGTAAGAGCAGAGGTATCGCGCGTATCGCACGGGCTGGTACTCACGGCAATCGGAGCGGAGCCCACCGAGTCCTCGGATCGTGGACAGAACCGTACGGTGATCTGGGCACTGTCGCCGGGAGCAATGCTATCGCCCACCGGTGGTACAATTGCTACGATGGTGGTGTTCACCGGTAGGTCCAACAGTGAGTCGAGGGTATGGGCAACATCGCCAACGTTTCGAACAACGATGACCTGCTCACGACAGTCCAGAATACGCACGCTGTCAAACGGCGCCGGTGGCACAATGTCGACTTCCGAGAGGTATCCCAGGACTCGCCCGCGATCACCAGTGGCAATCAGCTTGTAGAGGATCACATCCTCGGTATCAAAGTTGATGCTGTCGATCACCACGCGACTGTCGACGCGGTTATTCGCCACGGTCACAAAGCGCAAGATGCCAAAGGCGGAGAGTGAGTCGATGCCACAGAAGTTCTTCATCAGCACGTCCACGCCACCTCGCACGGATGGAGCCGTCTGAATCGAGGGAGTATAGACGATTCCACCGGTAGCCGACGTGCAGGTATTCTGCAGCAATGGCGACTGCACGTCAAGCAGACGCAGTTGGGTTGTGTCGAAGTCCACGCGCATCATCACGTCCACTACCGACGCATCGATGACAATCGAGCTGTAGATGGGTACCAGGAGCGTATCACACGACACCATGCTAAACGTATCGGGCAGAGCACGTTGTGGATCGAAGGAGAAGGCAAGTCCACGGGGCTGTGCAAACCCCGACCCACGCACCAGCACGGTGGTATCTCGTCCAACGCACGGGTCGCTGTAGTGGATCACCATCCGCGCTTCGTAGTCACGCGGTGCGCGAGGACGCTGTCGCAACTCCAACCGCACCACCTCTCCCGGCGTGATCGTAAACGGGAACACCGCCGGCTGGGTCACAAAAAAGACGCGCTCGTCTGGCTCGAACGTAATCGAATCGATCGTAACAGGATCTTGGGATGGATTTACGTTGAAGCCAGGAATGCGCAGGTCCACGTTGCGGGCTGCTGGACTTAGGACGTCAATCACGCCCGAAGGAAACTGCACCAGCCTGGGCCATGGTGTGAACGTCAGAGATCGTTTCCCGTACAAATAGGTTTCCAACTCACGGCTCCATCCAGAACCGCTTGCCTGCACATGAAGCAGAGCCTCGACAAGGGTCGAGGTGGAATCTGCTGGCGTGTTCGGGCAGAATCGCACCGTGACGGTGTCCCTACTCTGGGCCGGTATCGTGTAGGGTACTGTTCCGGTGGGAGAGTTCGTCGAGGTCCATGTAAAAAACTCCGGCTTGCCGGCGGGAATCCCCTGAGCATCAATCCACAGAGAATCGATCTGCATGCCAAACACCTGGGAGGCATTCAGTAACTCGATGGTGCGCTC
>CAZBOW010000024.1:21290-23456 GCA_964493635.1 uncultured Hyphomicrobiales bacterium | reverse complement strand
AATCGATCTGCATGCCAAACACCTGGGAGGCATTCAGTAACTCGATGGTGCGCTCCGAGCACTCACAGGGCCGGACATATCCAAAGTTGACAAGCGTGATGGCATTCTCGAGCTCAATGATCACACCACGGCCCTCGAGCGCTCCCGTACCCGTAATCGCACACGGGTCGTTGGAATGTGCCACAAGGGTGGTGTTGTACGCTTGAGCAGCCGTCGGGCGGAACTCAACGATAACCGCAAGTGAATCACGCGGTGCTAAGATCGTTGGCAGGGGCCGGGTGGTTCCAACGATGGTATAGCCCCCTCCAATGGTGAGACTATCAAGTGTCACCGGCAGCGACGACGTATTCTCCACAATAAGGATCTCGGTGCGCGTATCGCCCACCTCGACCGTGCCATACGCCGTGCGCTGCGTCACAAACAGCTTCGGCGTTGCCGACGACCCAATCAGTTGGATCTGCCAGTCGATACCACCGGTGGCTTTGTACTGAAGGTAGGCGCGATCGGCACGATCGTTGGTCAGATCGTTTGGCGTGTACTCCACAATGAAGCATACGGAGTCGCCAGCGGGAATCGTCATCTGCGACGGCAGTGCGGGAGGATCTACAAGAGCGTACCGACCACTTGGATTACTGAAGTTGAGCTGGGAGATCGTCTGAGTGGTACCAGAAATGTTTACGATGCAGAACGTATCCAAGCCACTGCGGCAGGCAATCACGTTTTCGGTCTCGGTTACCAGGGGCGAGAACCGGAACGTTTCCAACACACCACGTCCTCGCAGCTCGATGCAGTCCACCGTGTAACATCGTGTCTCGAACAAACACAGGCGGTCGACATACTCGATCGAATCCGTGGGGCGGAAGGTCACCGGAATACTCACGGAGCTCATGGGGGCAATCGTCCGTCCCGTTCCCGCTAGCAGAGTAAAGGCTTCGCCACGCTCTACGTAGAGCGCCACCCGCAGTGCATCGTACGGCGAACGGTTATGCGCAACAACATTCACCGTGCGTTGTTGGCCAACGATCACATCGCCAACGTCGATCGGACCGGCCTGCTCCCACTCGACCTTGTTGTCCAGCCCCCTGCCCCGCACGTAGATCACGCGCTCGATTTGGCATCCACGAGCCACGGTGCGAATCAGGATCGAGTCGAAGACGTTCCCTGGATTCCGCGGCCGGAAGCGCACGGCAATGGGAGGGTAGCCCGTTTTGGGTTTCAGCAGAAACGGTAACCCAACACGGTAGTGGGTAAAATCGGCGGGAACATAGATCGAGTCGATTTGGATGTCCGTCAGCGTGAGGTTTTGCCAGGTGTAGTAGGCAGGGCTACTCAGCTGACCCGGACATGTTGGGCCGAAGGACATCGTATCGATGCGCCGGCTTCCGTCGGACGAACGAATGGAAATCACTTCCTGCGTACGCCCGGAGATGGCAATCGTGAATGGTCTGCTTTGACACTGATCATCACTGACAACACGCAGCGTATCGATGTAGTCGTCGGTGGTGTCCATGACAAACGATCGCACGACCAGCGTGGTACACTGTCCGGGCTGGAGTTGCATGGGGAAGTTGGCATTCATCACGCGGTAGGCCCGAGGGTTTGATCCCGAGATCGAACGAATCGTCACAACCCGAGGACGGCCCAACTGATCGGTGGTGTTGCAGATGGTTACGGTGGAGTCGTGCGAGGTAACATCCCGACACCCAACAAGCAGGGTGTCGAAGGCAATCGTCCCCCGGCTAACGCTCACTTCGGTTGTGCGTGTCAGGGTAAGCCGGATGAACTGCGTGTAGCCACATCGATTGGTCGGACTGATCTGCAGCGTGTCGATGAAGGTCCCCACATTCGTACCGTTGTACGTTACGGTAATCGTCTGAGGCTGACCGGGGACCAGCGTAAGATTGCGTGGCGTGACGGTGAAGGCGGCTGCCTCCGGACCTCGCATGCGTGTTGTCACGGAGCTACCGCAGATACTCGTATCCTGAATGGTGAACGTCCACGTGGCCGTGCTATCGCAGTAGAGTTCCTGCGTGACGCTCGACGGACTCACGACCACATACCGCGGCAGGGTTCTGCCGGCATTTTTATTGATGGCACCGGAACGCAGCTGACCGGTGTGGCCATTGCCGGTGGCATCACAAATTGGATTGATGTTATTGACCGGTT
>CAZBOW010000024.1:12907-21190 GCA_964493635.1 uncultured Hyphomicrobiales bacterium | reverse complement strand
CCGGTGTGGCCATTGCCGGTGGCATCACAAATTGGATTGATGTTATTGACCGGTTCGTTACAGCGATAGTAGAGACTCAGTCCCGGCTGCGGTGCGTTGATCGATGATTCCTGACCGCAGAGAATCTCGTTTGCCGTGAGTGCTCTGGACCACATCCGTACTTCATCGACCATTCCCTTGAGTGCCCGGTAGACCGTGGCATTGTCGGCCAGGCCGTTGATCGATCCGATGCGGGTTTGCAGGTCGTTGCGCTCCATTGGTCGCAACCACTCCACCGGATAGGCAGGATTTCGAACCGGTCCGGCTACCAGAATACCCTGAATGTAGAGGGCTACCGTCTGAGCCGAGCCATCGAACACGGCCGTAACATGAGTCCAGGTGTCGTAGTATGGAGTGTAGGGGGCTCGGGCAACCGTGTTATCGATGTCCTTCAGGTCCGTGAGTTCAGCGTTGACCTCGAACGAGAGCTGATCGGCCTCGTTAATGTAGAGCACCCACTGATCGTTGGCGTCGTTGTTCGGTCCCCACAGACCGGCCAGAAAGACACGCTTACCGGCTTGGCGTTCAGCCTTCACCCACATCTCAACGGTGAGGGCGGTTTGACGGGGAGCCGTCACCTGCCCATCCACTTCAATGAAGTGGTGGTCGCGACCACTGGTGACCGAGAGCTCAACAGCCCGTCCGAGGCAGTCTTTCCAGCGATCGCAGGCTGCCTGTCCGAGTGTGGACGGTGCGGCCCAACCAACGAGGACGACGCCCAACAGGAGCAGTCGTGTTATGGGAGTGATCATCGTTTGTAAAATACGAAGTGTGGCCACCCAACGAAGAGCGTATTTTCCCGTATGAGCAAGATCATTACCCTGGCACTTGTATTCTGGTCCGGCGTTGTGATGCTGGCCCAGCAACCACGGCAGCTGGCTGTCCTGCTGTCGGCGACGGTTACGCAGCAGCCCCAACCGCAGATCACCCTCCACTGGAATGCCGAGCCCGGGACTACGTCCCTGTCGGTGTACCGAAAGTCGGTATCGTCCTCGGTGTGGCCGGAGCCGCCGATTGCCATCCCAAACGCCGACGCCACCTCCTGGACAGATACCACCGTTGTGCCCTATCAGGCGTACGAGTATCGTGTTGTCCGCGAGGTCAACGTTGGCGACCCTCCCAAACGGTTCTTGGCCTTTGGCTACATTGCCAGCGGGATCGATGTTCTACCGGCGCTGCGGGGCCGGGTGCTTCTTCTAGTTGACTCTACGGTTGCCATGGCCCTTGCCAGTCAGATCGATCAGCTGCGAGACGTAATGGAAGCCGAAGCCTGGACGGTCGATCTGCAGGTCGTTCCCCGAACGGAGGGATTCGATGCCGCCGCTGTCGAACACATTCGTTCGGTGATTCGTGAGGTTGGCACGTCCAATCGATGGGATCTTGAACACATCCTGCTCCTCGGCAAGGTAGCCGTGCCATACTCCGGAGCGATCGCTCCCGATGGACACGTCCCGGATCACTTTGGGGCATGGCCTGCCGACGGTATCTACGGAGACGTTGACGGTACGTACACCGATGGCTCGGCCAATACGGTGAACGACCAACGACCCGCGCAGGCCAATACCATTGGCGACGGCAAGTACGATCAGTCGCAATTTGCCTCGGCCATCGAGGTGGGTGTCGGACGGGTGGATCTTTCGGATCTGCCGGAGTTTCAAGCCTCGGAAATGGAGCTCCTTGGTGCGTACCTGACGAAGAATCTCGCCTTCCGTTTGGGCGACATCAGCGTTCGTCCCGGTGGCATCATCGACGACAACTTTGGGACCTATGGCGAGTTCTTTGCGGCAACAGCGTGGCGGTCGTTCGCGCCGTTTGGTGGTGCCGACTCGGTCCGTGCTGCCGATTGGTTTGAGAGTCTGGCTGGCCCTACCACGTCGCTCTGGGCCTATGGTTGTGGCGCTGGATCCTTCACCAGTTGCAATGGCGTGGGCAACACCGCAGACTTTGCCACAAAACCCACCCACGCCGTCTTTACCCAGCTCTTTGGCAGTTACTTCGGCGATTGGAACGTACGCAACAACCTCCTGCGCGCAGCACTGGCCGCGGGCCCAACCACCTTGGCTAGCTCATGGGCTGGACGTCCAGCGTGGTATATGCATCACATGGCACTGGGGTGGCCCCTTGGCTACAGTACGCGCCTAAGCCAGAACAACCGCACGATTGTGGCCGGCGCCTTGGGAACCTACACGCCGAACGTGATTTACAATGGCACGAACGCTCAGTTGGCCAGCATTGGTGATGCAGGCGTCCACATTGCCCTGATGGGCGACCCCACGCTCCGCGCATCGATGAGCCCCGTACCAGCCATCGCTGCCGCACGATCCACACAGGAAAACGCGTCAACAGTCCGGATCACGTGGGATGCCCCCACCGAACCCGTCGATGGATATGTCGTGTACCGCTGGCGAAGTGCCCTCCGCGGATGGGAAGTCGTCTCTCAGGCCCCTGTTCGGTCCACCGAGGTGGTCGATAGCGTCCGGCTCATCAACGAGGTGCAGTATCGCGTCCATGCGCTGCACCGGCGTACCTCGGCAAGTGGCACCTACTTCGATCTTGGGAAGGGGGCTGAAACACGCCTGATCCCAACGAGCGTAACAGAACAACCGCTGACGGCTACACCAACGTTAGCCGTTCATCCCAACCCAGCAAGCGAATACGCCATTGTACGCATCAGCGCGTCCCAGCCAGGATCGTATCACGTGCGCCTCGTCGACGCCGTCGGGCACGTACTATGGACGGCTTCGGATGTGGACGTCAGCCGCGGAACCCATGCCATCACGATCCCCGTGCAGGCCATTCCACCGGGGATGTATACCGTGCAGGTGCAGCTCGCGTCGAAGGTCTGGTCTCAGCCCTTTGTTGTGGTGCGATAACCAATCGCCTCGAGGTATCGGTCCAATTCAATCTTCACGTAGCGGACTAAGAGCACAAGGCCGATCATGTTGGGCACCATCATGGCGAAGATCATTGCGTCCGAGAAGTTTAGGACGCTGTTGAGCTGTGCGGCGGCCCCCACCACAACGAAGGTGCAGAACAACACCTTGTAGATCATCTCCTGCGTCTTGCTTCGACCAAACAGGTACAGCCACGCCTGTAAACCATAGTACGACCACGAAATCATCGTGGAGAAGGCAAACAGGATTACGGCAATCATCAGCACGTAGGAGAAGTTGGTGATCTCACGATCAAAGGCATACGACGTGAGGTCCACACCACTGAGCTCTGAACCAATTTGGGCGACGTACACACCACCACCGGCCCCGGTGGAGCCATACTCAAACGCCCCATTCATGTTGAACAACACAATCACAATTGCTGTCATCGTGCAGATCACAACCGTGTCGATGAAGGGTTCGAGCAGCGCCACAACACCTTCGCTGGCCGGCTGCTTCGTTTTCACGGCCGAGTGAGCAATGGCCGACGAGCCCACGCCAGCTTCGTTGGAAAAGGCTGCTCGGCGAAATCCCTGGATCACCACTCCGAGAATTCCTCCGGTGATGCCAGCACCGGTAAAGGCTCCGTTGAAGATCTGGCCAATGGCTGCTGGAACTTGATCGATGTGCGATACAACAATGATCAGGGCCGCTCCCACATACAGCGCCGCCATGAACGGAACGATTTTCTCGGTTACCACGGCAATGCGCTGGATACCACCAATGATGACAATTGCCACCAAACCGGCCATCACCACGCCGAAGAGCGTTCCCGCATACGAGGCCTCGATGCCGAACTTATTGATGAAGATCGCTGCTGCCTGGTTGGCCTGGAACATGTTGCCACCACCAAACGACCCACCAATACACATCACGGCAAACACGGCCGCCAGAATCTTGCCCATCCGAGGCATCCCTTGCAAGGCCAGCCCCTTGCGGAGATACTGCATCGGGCCACCATAGACCCGTCCGTCTGGACCGATATCGCGAAACTTGACTCCCAAGGTACACTCGACAAACTTCGACGACATCCCCAGGATGCCAGCAAGAATCATCCAGAACGTGGCTCCTGGACCACCCACAGCAATGGCCACGGCCACTCCGGCAATGTTTCCTAGACCAACCGTTGCCGACAGTGCAGCCGTGAGGGCCTGAAAGTGATTGACTTCACCATCGTGGCCTTCTTCGCGGATGGTGTCGGGTTGGTCGCCATCGGAAACACTGATGTTCGCCGGCATAAGCGTGGCAGGCTCATACACTCCACGCACAGTGTTCACCGCAACGCCAAAGAGTCGGAACCCCGGAAGGGCGAAGTACAGCGTGAAGTAGGCCGCGCCCAAGATCAGCGGAATCAGCACCCACGGGATCGTCACATCGCCGAGCGGGAACTGGTAGAAAATGAAATCCACGAACCATCCGGTTGCATTTCCTACCCATTGGTCAATCTGCTGATCCAGTCCTACCTGCTCGTTCATGTGCTGTGCGTCCATGTTGGGAATATTGGTGAACTTCGTGCCAATGATACGTGTTTCTGGCGTTTTACCCAGTACCGTCCGAATTCCGGACTCGTACCACTCACTAACACATTGGAGATCCTCATGGCATTATCCGTTGGAACGGTAGCCCCGAACTTTACTCTGCTCAATGCCGATCGCGAGCCCGTGACCTTGCACGACCTGCGTGGCAAGAAGGTGGTATTGGCCTTCTTCCCTGCTGCCTTTACCGGTGTGTGCCAGGCCGAGCTGTGCACATTCCAAGATTCCCTCGGAAAGCTCCACGATGCCAATGCCGAGGTGCTTGGTATTTCCGCCGATCTGCCCTTCTCAAACAAGGCCTTTGCTACGGCAAATGCGATCAAGTTCCCGATCCTCTCGGACTGGGATCTCTCCACGATCAATGCCTACGACGTTGCATTGGCCAACTTTGCCGGCATCGACGGTCTCACGCGCTCGGTACGGGCAACCTTCGTTCTGGATGCCGACGGTGTGATTCAGTTTGCCGAGGTAACGGAGAATCCCGGCGTCGAGCCGAACTACGAGGCCGTGTTCGCAGCCGTGAACAGCCTGTAACCGTGGTCCACATTGCAAAAAACACTACGGCCTGCCATCACTGGCAGGCCGTTTGTGTTCGCAACTCTCCCACAAAAGCTGCTTGTTCCTCTTTATGCTGCATGCCCTGCTGCGTGGCAATACAACGTGTGGGGATTTATGATTGCTCGGCAACCACCTTCTTCGGACGGCCATAGCGCCGCTCGGATTTCTTCTTCATACCCAACTTGGTGATCTCTTCGGAGTCGTCGCCGTACTGGGCTATCACCTGACGCTTTGCCCCGAGCACCAAGTCGTGCAACGCAAGCTCGAGTGCCACGGCCGCCTCACGAGCGTCGGCCGCCGCCTGTTGGGCGGCGACCTCTGCTGCTTCGGCAAGACGCAGGTTTTCCAGTGTTTCCTGCAGTCGCTCTGCCGCAAAGTCGCTATTAGCTGGCGCATAGCCTTTCAGGTCGAGAACGGCCTGAGCTATCTGACGATCCTTCTTCAGGATACGTTGCGACAACCGCGCACTTGTGGATTTAGCCATACTGCAGATTCCCCGAAACACTGGACGTAGTGATGCTGCATGCCCTTCCGTTGACGCCGAATAGAATACCTTGATGTGTGAATGCTCACACGAACAAAGATATGTTGTTTCTTGCTAGTTAGAATCAACTCGTGCAAGATAACACAAAGATTCTTTCCACAAACAACTCTATTACAGTGCAGCTACAACGCTTCATGGCATGCAGAAAGTCGATACACGTACAGCTGCAGAGAATAACGGATGCTCGATTACCTGTACAAAAAAAGCCAAACGCCAGTACGGGACTGGCGTTTGGCTGTATCTCCAACGGTGTTGGAGCTTACTTCTGCTTCTTCTGAGCCTCTTCTACCGAGACCTTCAGCGCATCAATGATTTCCTTGTATTTCTCAGCCTCGGCACCCTTGAGTGATCCGCGCTGCATCAGCGTGAACAGGTTCTGAGCCTGGTCGAGGCGCATGGACACCGACACGAGATCTTCGTCCTTCTTTCCACCCTTTTCAGCGGCGGCAGCAGCCTCGGTCAACACCTTCCGTGTATCGAGGTAGGCATCAACTTCGGTACCGCGGAGGTCAACACCTTGGATGAACGCAGCAACGTTCTTGACGTCCACCAGTTTCATTTTTGGTTCGAGGACCACGGTCTTGGTTGGTGCTGGTGAGAGCGACTCTTGAGCCATGACCGGCGTCATCATCGGCGCAGTGGCCATCAGGGATGTTGCCATAACAGCAACAGCAGACAGGAGAAGTTTCATGGAGGTAGTCCTTGAAGATTCGTGAATGTGAATAATAGACACGTGTTATTGGCCGATCAGCGCTTTGTACTCCGATGCCGACATCAAACCATCCAACTCGGCAGGGTTCGACATCGTCATCTTCAGGAGCCAGCCGTCACCATACGGATCACGGTTGACAATATCTGGGCCATCGTTGACCGCATTGACGTCGGTAATAGTTCCCGACACTGGCGAGTAGATATCGGCAACGGTTTTCACCGCCTCGATGGTCCCTACGGAGTCTCCGGCTGCAATTGTTGCCGTGGCATCCGGTACGTCCACGTAGACAACGTCGCCAAGTTCGCTTTGGGCGTGCTCGGTAATACCCACGATCGCCGTGGTGCCGTCAACGCGTACCCACTCGTGGTCCTTGGTATACTTCAGATCATCAGGGAAGTTCATAGCCTTAGGCTTTCCAATCGTGTGTATCAAGGTATTTGGTGTCGAAGGTACCGGCGATGAAGTCCGGGTTGTCCATCATCTTTCGATGGAATGGTATGGTCGTTTCGATTCCTTCTACAACGAACTCATCCAACGCACGGCGCATTTTCGCGATCGCATCATTGCGCGTTGGCGCAAACGTGATCAGCTTGGCCACCATCGAGTCGTAGTATGGGGGGATCGTATAGCCTTGGTAAATGTGCGAATCAACACGCACACCAGGCCCACCAGGGAAATTCAGGGACTCAATCCTGCCTGGCGACGGACGGAAGTCTTTGAAGGGGTCTTCGGCGTTGATCCGGCACTCAATGGCGTGAAGGCGAGGCTCCCCACCCTTCACCGTGAGCGGCTCACCGGAAGCGACAATCAGTTGTTCCTTGATCAGATCCACATCCATGGCCATTTCGGTCACCGGATGCTCCACCTGAATGCGGGTATTCATTTCCATGAAGTAGAAGTTCCGATGCCGATCGACCAGAAACTCGATCGTACCAGCCCCCACGTAGTCCACCGAAGCCGTCCCCTTGACCGCCGCCTCTCCCATCGCTGCACGGAGCTGTGGCGTAATGATTGGTGATGGCGACTCTTCAATCAGTTTTTGATGGCGGCGTTGAATGGAACACTCGCGCTCGTTCAGATGCACCACGTTACCATGGGTATCGGCAAACACCTGAATCTCGATGTGGCGGGGTTCCTCGATAAACTTCTCAATGTACACGTCGCCGTTGCCAAAGGCAGACTCTGCTTCACCTCGAGCCGTAGCGTAGGCGCGGTCGAGATCGGCGGCGGTTTCCACGTACCGCATCCCCTTACCTCCGCCCCCTGCCACAGCCTTGAGCATCACGGGATAGCCGACTTCTTCGGCAATGCGCCGTGCGTCGTCGATCGATCCTACGACGCCGTCGGATCCTGGTACCACTGGCACACCAGCTGCCACCATGGTTTCCTTCGCGACCGACTTGTTGCCCATGCGATGAATAGCGTCAGGGCTGGGGCCCACGAAGATGAGGTTACTCTCGTGACAGATTTCTGCGAAGGTGGCGTTCTCAGCCAGAAAGCCGTAGCCCGGATGGATCGCATCGGCATTTGTCACTTCGGCAGCGGCGATGATCGACGGAATGTTCAGGTACGATTCCTTACCGGAGGCCGGTCCGATGCAGACAGCCTCGTCCGCAAACCGCACGTGCAGGGAGGCACGGTCGGCCACAGAGTATACGGCCACCGTGCGAATGCCAAGTTCCTTCGCTGCGCGGATAATACGCAGGGCGATTTCCCCACGGTTTGCAATCAGCAGTTTCTTGATCATGCTCCGGACACTCAGTCTGGCTGGATCAAAAAGAGAGGTTGGTTGTACTCTACCGGCTGAGAATTCTCAACCAAGATTTTCACAACCGTACCGGACACATCGCTCTCGATCTCATTCATGAGCTTCATCGCCTCGACAATGCAGAGCGTATCTCCAGCGGAAACCCGCTGTCCTACCTGGATGTACGGATCGGCGTCCGGCGATGGTGCGCGGTA
>CAZBOW010000024.1:10173-12807 GCA_964493635.1 uncultured Hyphomicrobiales bacterium | reverse complement strand
GCATAGACAGGTGCTGCGTAGGGGGCTTCCGGACTCATTTTCGACAATGAAATCGTAGTGCCCTCTTCTTCGATGGTCAGCTCTGTTACGGAGCTCTCATCGAACATCTTCATCAATTTCTTGAGATAATTCAGATCCATGGGTTTCCCTTTGCAGGATGTACGACAGGATTTCTCCGTGCAGGATTACTCCTTGACGCGGTCCATGTAGTCGCCAGACGACGTGTCTACACGGATCAGGTCTCCCTCGTTAACAAAGAGCGGAACACTCACGTTGGCACCAGTTTCAACGGTAGCGGGCTTCAGAACGTTGGTGGCGGTATCACCACGCAAACCCGGTTCGGTGTGTGTCACTCGCAGGGCCACGTGCGCCGGCAGTGCCAGGGTGATCACGTTCCCTTCTTCATCGCGACCGATCTGCACATCCATGCCCTCCTTCATCCACTTGGCCTGCTCACCAACGATATCCGCGGCAACCGGAATCTGATCGTAGGTGTTTGTGTCCATGAACGTGAACAAATCGCCATCGCGATAGAGGTACTGGTAATTGTTCGTTTCAATCCGAACAAACTCGATTGTTTCACCCGAGCGGAAACGCTCTTCTTTGAGCTTTCCGGTCTTGATGACACGCATCTTCACCTGGTAGAAGGCACGCAAGTTGCCGGGAGTGCGGTGCTGCGATTCGAGCACGACGCACAACTCACCGTTGTGCTTAATCACCGCTCCGACGCGCAAATCTGCCGTTGTTGCCATATCTCGTTGGATGTGTTCAGTGAGGAAAGAGGTCCCGGACGGATTCGAACCGCCGTACGAGCTTTTGCAGAGCTCTGTATAGCCACTCTACCACGGGACCGTCAAAAAGCCGCAAATCGAGCCACGAATATACGCAACTCGGCGCGAGAACAGCACGATCTTCAAGGATCGGCCACGCTCGCGCCGAGAAACAGTGTCGACTCTTAGACGTCGGTCATGGTAATGTAGACCGATCCGATGTACCGCTTTCCTTTGGCACCCTTGCGTACCGGAGGAGGATTCAGGGGGTCGGTGCCTTGGGCTGCCTTGACGCTAACGCGCTCAGCCGATACACCTTCCTTCTGCAGGAAGGCCTTGAGCGCATTGGCGCGCTGAAGACTGACCTCTTCGGCACGCTTGGCTGGCATCTCTTCGTCGGGATAGCACACTACCTGGATACGAACACTTGGATTCATGACCAGCAGTTGAGCAAAATTCCGGACATCATCCTCTGTACCGTCCTTGATATCGGTTTTCTTCAGATCAAATGGCACCGGATTCATTGCATAGGTGGTGCCTGCGGCCAGTTTCCGAACCGTGATGTCCTTGGAGACCTCGGAATACGTTCCCGACGGAGGCATCGTTACCGAAAACTCCTGCTTGAGGTATCGGGGATCCTCCACACGGATGATGTAGGACGAACCGGGCTTCAGGCCGGTCACAAGGTAGCCGTCTATTGCACTGGCTACACGGCTTTGACCAATCTTCTTTCCCTGAGCGTCGAAGACACCATAGTTTGCTTCCACCGGCAGGAGTGTTGCTTGGTCAAGGATCATCCCAGACAGGGTTGTTACCGTGCCAATGGCAGACTGCGCGACCGCCTGGCCACCAACAGCAAGAAACAGAAGGAACGCAGTAGCAGCAACAAGGCGGGCCATGTTCATGGTTTGGGTGTGTGGTTGATTCATCGTTATCGTCCTTTCGACGGGCCAGACTTCGAGGCAGTGTCCGTCATGAAACGGACCGTGCCGTCGGCGCACCCCAGAATAATGATTTCAGCGTTGCTCGTTACATCGATCGACCACACCTCGACTCCAACGTTGGCCGTCATCGTATTGGCGCCGGTCGTAATGTTCCACATCTTCACAGTGTTGTCCAGACTGGCCGTCACCAGGGTGGCATTGTCCTCGGCAAAAGCCACATCCTGAATCAACTGCGTGTGCGCATTGATCGTACGCAGCAGTTCTCCGGAGGGCATACTCCAAATCTTCACCACACCGTATTCATCGCTTGTGGCCAGGATCTTCGAATCGAACGAATACAGGGCTGTCAGCACCGGAGCTTGATGACCCCGCAACACCATGATCGGCTCTTTGGCCGCCATGTCGGTGGACCAGATTACCACGGTCCGGTCGTCCGACACCGAGGCAAGGTACTTACCGTCGTAGGAGTAGGCTACGTTATTTGTTTGCATCGAGTGACCGCGCAGCGTCTTCAACTCAATACCAAGCTTAGCATCCCAGAGTTTTACGGTCTTGTCGAAGGACGTGCTGGCAATGATGTTCGAACCATCTACCGGACTCCAGTACACGCCAATCACTTCAGCCTGGTGTCCGCGCAGCGTTTGAACCGGGGCACCACTGGGAACGTCCCAAATGCGAACGGTACCGTCGCTGCAGCCACTCACGAGCTGCGAATCATCTCCGGAAAACGAAAGGTTGTTCACCTGCGCAGTGTGCCCCGTGATGGTGGTCACCTCTTTACCATCGGGAAGCGACCACAATTTGATGGTCTCATCCAGGCTGCACGTGGCAACCATGGTATTGGCCTGATTGACAAACACGCCCAGAACTTCGTCGGCATGCGTGCCTACGATGCGCGTGGTGTAGGTGCGGTCTTGAGC
>CAZBOW010000024.1:0-10073 GCA_964493635.1 uncultured Hyphomicrobiales bacterium | reverse complement strand
TAGATCCGCTTCCCCGCCCGGTTCTTTTGTGGCCTCAGCTGCGGAAACTCCCGCTCCCAATATCGCAGCGCATGCGGCTCCTCGCCAAACATGGCACTGATCTCGGTAATCGAGTAGTAGAGGCGGTTTATCTCGGATTTCATGACGACGAAAAGTACGAAAAAAAGGTCGTCACGATTCCGCAGGCACTACCGACCTTTTTCGGCGCCGATACACACCGGCATGACTGGAAATGTTGAGCAACACTCCAACGGCCATCGTGCTAAAAAGCATGCTGGTGCCGCCGTAGCTGATAAAGGGCATCGGCAGGCCGGTTGTGGGCAGCAAGCCACACGTAACTCCGGCATTCACAAAGGCATACAGTGCCAACGTGGTGGTAATCCCTCCGGCCAGGATCCGCCCAAATGCATCAGGAGCTTTGCGAGCCACACCGTAGCCGCGCCACACCACCACAACGAAGCATCCCACGAGCAAGGCCACGCCGATGAAGCCGTACTCTTCGCCGACGATCGAGAAGATGAAGTCGCCGTACGACTCCGGTAGGAACCAATCGCGCTGACGGCTCTGCCCTGGGCCAACTCCGGTAATACCGCCATTGCCAAAGGCAATTAACGCCTGATCAAGCTGGTAGACCACCGCCTGATCGGCATCACTGGAGCCGAAAAAGGCCATCAATCGGCGCAGTCGGTACTCTGCCGACACCGCGTACAAACCGCCAAGAACTGTGCCTGCAAGCACGATCGAGATGAGGTGCAACGGCCGCACGTCGGCAAGAAACATCATGCTCAAAACAATCATGAACACCACGGAGGCCGTGGACATGTTTGGCTGTAAGGCGATCAATCCGCACACCGGCAGTGTCCACGCCAGCACAGGGCCAACAGCCTGACGCCAGTCACGGACGTGCGTCTTCCGACTGCTCAGCAACACCGCCACATGCAGCACCAGAGCAAACTTGGCCAGCTCCGAAGGTTGGAAGTTGAGTAATCCAAAATGGAACCACCGGCTAGCCCCCTTCACCTGGGCACCCGTCAATAACACAAGAACGAGAAATCCAAGGGCAACGAGGAGCATGGTTGCACTCATGCTCTGCCACATCCGATAGTCGAGCTTCGCAAAAACGATTAACAGGAACAGGCCAGCAATGACCTTGAGACCATGGCTCCAGAAGAGCTCCTCGGACGATCCGAACTTCACCGCGGCAAAACTGGAGCTGGCGCTGTACACAAAGGCCACACTAAACATCAGCAAGGCCGCAATTGGCAATAGAATGAACCAGTCGATATGACCGGGCTCGGTGGGTTGCTGTTGAACCTGTGACATTACGGAATCTCGATCTGGAAGGTGGTGCCAATGCCGGGCTGCGAATCACGGATAAACAGCTTTCCGCGATGATACTCCTCAATGATACGTCGCGACAGCGACAGACCCAGTCCCCATCCGCGGCGCTTTGTGGTGTAGCCCGGCTGGAAGGCCAGTTTACGTTCAGCCGCCGTCATGCCTTTGCCATTATCCGAGAAGAGGATCAACACTCCACCCTTCGGACGGGGCCGCAGGACGATCTGAATCTTGCCGTCCTTGCGATCCATGGCCTCGGTGGCGTTCTTGATCAGGTTTTCTAAGACCCACGCAAAGAGATCGGAGCTTACCATGCACGATGCTGCGGGATCGAGATCGCGCTCGATGACGACGCGCCGCCCCAGGTTGGGAAGCCGCGTATCGAAGTACCGACACACCCGTTCAATCTCCGGGGCCAAGGGCATTTCCACGCGCTGTGGCTGCGAACCGATCTTCGAAAAGCGGTTAGCGATCACATTCAGGCGGGAAACATCCTCCTCCATCTGTCCGATGGTTGTCTCCACCATGTCGGGACGGTCCGCACTGCTGCGAAGAATCTCCAACCATGCCAGCAAGCTCGACAGCGGCGTCCCCAGCTGATGGGCCGCTTCCTTGGCCATTCCCACCCAGATATTGGATTCCTCGCTGCGACGGATCGTACTAAAGGCGAGGTAGCCAATGAAGATGAAGACGGTCACCACGAGGATCTCCACAAACGGCATGAAGCGCAGCCGTCGCACGATGGCAGAGTTCGTGTAGAAGATCTTTTGAATCACGGCACCGTCAGGATCGACAATCTCGTACGGCTCGTACTCCTGCTTCATCTCGGCGATCAGCTGCACTAACTGCCGTCGCTGCGCATCGACGGACGCAGTGGTGTCGATACTAACGTTCAACAGGAATTGCTGGTACGGATAGATCGGCTGCTCGGCAGCATCGGTGATCACCACTGGAAAGTGGATCGACGAATACGCACGATCAAGGTAGAACAGGAGCTCCTGATCGTTGGCTTCCTGCGCCGACCGTGCAAGCAGTCCGGCATAGAGGTCCACCGTGCGGAGCTCATTGTCGACCAGATCATCTACAATCAGCTTGGTGTAGGATAACACCAACCCCATGATACCAAGGCCGAGCACGGTAAGGACAACCTTGATCTGCCATTTGGAGATCGAGGCTCCCACAATCCGCACACGGTCGGCCGGTAGTGTTGCCGTTGAGGCCCTACGCCTGATCATGCCGGCTTCCTACATCCACCGCAACAACACTGTGTTCACCATCCATGCGCTCAAGAACAACCCCGTCGTCTACCAAGCGCACGTGGACATCGCTGACATGCTTCTTCACATGAATCCGACACCGCACGACTCCGGTAGGGGGCTCGGGCAGATAGATCCGAGCTCGAGCAGGACCGGGCTGGGGCCTTCCCACGGGTGGAATCGTTAACCCACCGATGTAGAGATCGGCCACGTCTCCGGAGGACGACGTTTCCGTCCGCACCGACAGCTGGTAGGCAAACGACGTAAACTCGCGTATGGTTTGGATGTCGATCATCACGGCGTCGGCTCCCGACTCCGGATGCGTCGCACGCTGAATGCGTACTCGATACTCAGGTTCGGGAGCTATGCTCATGATTACCTCTCCGCACGATTCGGCTGCAGATGCTGCTGCAAATACTGGGGCAGCTGGGCTGCAGGAATGGTTTCCTGCGACGCTGCGGCAAGGTTCTTGACCGTAACCGTATCGGCAGCAAGTTCATCGGTGCCCAGAAGCACGGCAAATACGGTCTGATCCTTGGCAGCGGAGTTGAGCTGCGCCTTGGCCGATCGGCGTTGCACATCGGTGATCACCGTAAGCCCGTGACGCCGCAGACGCAGAGCCACCAGGTGGGCGGGCAGCCGTGCCTCGTCCGAGAGCGCAACAACGGCCACCTGCATCGGAGCCGCCGGTGGCAAGCCCCCTTCCATCTGTTCCAGCAGCAGTACCAGCCGCTCCACACCGATGGAGAAACCCACGGCCGGAGCTGGCGTACCACCCACCATCTCAAACAGCGGATCGTACCGACCTCCACCACACACCGCATTCTGCGAGCCCAACTGCGTGGTGGTGATTTCAAACACCGTGTGGCTGTAATAGTCAAGGCCCCGCACCAACCGATCGTTGATGGTGAAGGGAATACCGGCTGCATCGAGCAACACGCGCACGGTGTCGAAATGTACCTGAGCTGCGGCGTCGAGGTGCGTACGCAGCGCCGGCGCATCAGCAATGAAACGCTGATCGTCGGGATGCTTCGAGTCCAGAATTCGCAACGGATTGGTTTCCAGTCGGCGCTGACTATCCTCGCTCAGCGACGCGCGATGGGCCGTGAAGTGTTGCACCAGTGCATGGCGGTAGGCCTCACGCGTCGAGGCCGTGCCAAGGGTATTGATCTCCAGTGCGACGTCCTCGGTCAGGTTCAATCCGGCGGCACGCAGGGTTTCGACTGCCAGTGTAATGATTTCGGCATCGGCCTCTGGATGCGGGGAACCCAACAGCTCGGCACCGAACTGGTGAAACTGCCGGTACCGACCCTTCTGGGGACGCTCGTAGCGAAACAGCGGACCATAGTACCACAGGCGCGAGGTTGGCTGGTGCCGCAGCAGGTGGTGTTCGAGTGCCGCTCGTACGATTGGCGCCGTCATTTCCGGGCGCATGGTTACCGAGTCGCCACCGCGATCAAGGAAGGTGTACATTTCCTTGCCGACGATGTCGGAACCCTCGCCGACACCACGCGCAAAGAGCTCGGTGTGTTCCAGCATGGGTGTGCGGAACTCGTGGTAGCCAAACGCTGCCGACACCTGACGGAAGATGTGTTCCAGACGATGCCACGTAGCGATCTCGTCTCCGAACACATCGCGCATGCCACGCACTGCCTTCATCATTACGACGCCCGTTCTTCTTCGTAGGTCCCAAAAAGGTCCAGGACATCCTCGACCGTTCGTGCACCCAGAAGATCCGAGCGGAACTGCTCCGACCCCACCATGCGGGAAATGCGACTGAGCAGCCGCAGGTGAGCACCCACAGCCTCCTCGGTACCAACAAGCAGGAGAACAATGTTCACCGGCTTATCGTCGAGAGCGTCGAAGTCGATGGGCGTGCGCAGGACGGCTAAAGCCGCCAGCGACGTCTGCACAACGCTACTCTTGCCATGAGGAAGCGCCACACCGTAGCCAATGCCCGTGGACATCAGCCGCTCCCGATCAAGGATAACCTTGAGCAGGGCATCACGATCGGACACCTTCCCTGTGCTAACGACAAGGTCGACCAACTGCGTGAGTACATCCGTTTTGTCCGCGGCAACAAGATCTAACTGAACTGTCGTCGGGATGAGGATGTCCGTTACTTTCAAGTCCATGATGCTGCTTTCGAGTTCTGCCACTGTACAACCAGGGCGGCATAGCGATCGCGAAGCTCCTCCGCCTCTGCTGCCGAGTTCGCCTCGGCGGTTACCGAAAAGAGAGCATGCTCCCGATCGGGCAACAAAAGTACCGAGGAACTTCCTTCCAACAGTTGCACACCATCAATCAGGACGCGTTGCATCCCCTCGGAGTAGTCCATGGCATGGCGCATGACCGTTCCCTTCACCTCCCATTTACAGGGCACGGACGTCGTAGCCTGAAATCGCTTCGGTAGCTGCTGATCCAGGTCGCTCAAGGTGTGGCCGCTGACGGCCAACAGGTACATGATGTAGCAGGCGCTGTACATGCCATCACTGGCAGAGAGGAAGTCCGGGAAAATGAAATTGCCTCGCGTGCCGCCAGCGAACAGCACAGCGGGATCGCGCGTGGCTTCCATCATGGCAGCGTGCGAGTTACGAATCCGCTGAATCCGCACATTATACTCGGCAGCGATCAGGTCGATCTCCTGCGTGGCCTGCACGGGCACGGCAATGGTGTAGGGCTCTTGGTGGCGGTGTGTTTCCAGAAACAGTTTTGTGACAATCGTCAGGAGTCGAAGGCCAGTAAACCAAATGCCTCGCTCATCGACCATACCGATCTTTTCAGCACCAGGATCAATCTTATATCCAATCTGATAGCCCAGCGACTGCATGATTGTGGAGGACTGTTGTAGGACCTCCTGCATCGGATCGGCGAAGTGGCTTACGTCCACATAGCTATTCATAGCTAGGACTCGGCAATCCAGTTCCCCCAGAATCTGTGGGAACACCGGCGCAGCCAGGCCGTGGGAGTAGTCTACCAGCAGTGCATAGCGCTTGGCCTTGATAACATCCACATCCAGATGCGCCAGAACCCGCTCGACGTAGTTGCTGATGCTATGCTCGGAAAACGATAGTCGGCCAACCTGATCGTAGGATGCCCGGCGAATATCCTCGCCGTAGAAAAACCGCTCGATCTTTTTGGTCGAGGCAAGAGGCAGGTCCCTGCCATCCTTGCCAAACAGGATGATATCGGTCTGCCCCTCGTTTTTCGGCGATCTGCGCACATGGAACCCGGCCACAAACCGGCCGGACTTCATCTCCTGTCGCGTTTGTGGAATCGACATCGATTGCAGATCCACCGCACTGACGCCAGCACTCATCAGGCCGGCCGTGATCGAGCGCTTCACCATCCGCGATACGGCATCGTCGTCCCGGCTAGCCACAACAAGCGTTCCGGCACCCAGCATGGTGCCGAGGGCAGCACCCAGCTTAGCAGCAAACTCCGGGTTCATGTCGATGTTGCTCTTGCCCGAAATCCGAGCGTCCGTGAAGAGTTCTTTAGCCCAACGCTCCTCCATCACCAAGCTGCGGGCCAGCACCGCTTCGGCTTCCACCACCTTGCGCGGCCAGAGTTTAATGTTCGACAGCAGCCGGGCGTGGTCCTCGATCACACACTCTTCGGCGATAATCACGTTGTCGAGGATCGCCACGTGATTCCCAATCGTTGTGCCGTTACACACCACGGTATTGGCAATGTCCGTGAAGTCTCCTACCCGAACGCCCTTCCACAGGACGGTGCCCGTCATGGACGTGCCCGCTCCAATCACGACGTTGTCGCCCAGTACACAGTTACTCAGGCGAACATTGGGTCCGATGGTTACGTTGTTGCCGATCACAACCAAGCCCTCAAGATGGGCCGTTGGATCGATCGTCAGTCCTGCACCACACACGGACGAGTCGCACGGTGTTCCGGGAATACTCACCTGGACCTTCCCGGCAAGCACATCGTAATGGGCCTGCTGATACTCCTGCAGATTGCCAATGTCCTTCCAGTACCCATCAGCAATGTATCCGTAGAGGGGAAGCCCCTTCTCCAACATCGCCGGAAAGAGATTCTGACTAAAGTCGTACTCGGTCTTCTCGGGAATCAGATCAAGAACCTCGGGCTCGAGAATGTAGATGCCGGTGTTAATGGTATCACTGAAGACCTCGCCCCACGATGGCTTCTCGAGGAATCGGCTGATGCGACCATCATTGGTGGTCATCACAATTCCATACTGCAGTGGCTGTGGCACCCGTGTGAGCACGATGGTAGCCATGGCACCCTTTTGCCGGTGGAAGTCAATGGCCGCCGTCAGATCGAAGTCTGTCAGTACATCACCGGAAATAATGATGAAGGGCTCACGCAGCTTATGCTGCGCATTCTTGACACTGCCGGCCGTCCCGTAATCAGCCTCAGCCGTTACGTAGTCCATTTGCACACCATGCTCGGCGCCGTCTGCGAAGTACGTGGTGATCTCTTCCGGCTGAAAGTACAGCACCGATACCATCTTCGTAATGCCGTGCTGCTTGAGCAGATTGACGATGTGGCCCATCATTGGGCGATTGGCCAGCGGGACCATCGGCTTGGGAATGGACATTGTAAGGGGCCGAAGGCGCGTGCCGAAGCCGCCTGCCATGATTACGGCGTTGTGCATAGGTTCCCCGCTAACGGTGAGTCGTGCTATTCATCGTCTTGTCGTAGCTGTTCTAGGACCGACATGTCTTCCAACGTTGTGGTATCGCCCATCACCGTTCCTCCGGATACCAGCTCGCGCAGCAGTCGACGCATGATTTTCCCGCTGCGTGTTTTTGGCAGCGCCTCGGTGAATCGGATGGCATCGGGTTTGGCAATGTGCCCAATCTCCCGGCCAACATGCGTGCGCAATTCCTCGGCGAGCCGAGCCAAGTTAGAGCGACTAGCCCCCTGTTTGAGGGTCACGAAGGCTACCAGTGCCTGTCCCTTCAGGTCGTCCGGACGAGCAACCACGGCCGCCTCGGCCACCAATCGATGACTGACCAGTGCACTCTCGATCTCGGCCGTACCGAGTCGATGCCCACTGACATTCACCACGTCGTCCACGCGACCCATGATCCAGATGTTACCGCGCGCATCCTTGCGCGCCCCGTCGCCGGTGAAATACCAGCCGGGATGGGACCCGCGCTTCGGAAAATCACTCCAGTAGGTCGATCGATAGCGCGATCGGTCGCCAAAGACCGTACGCAGCATCGATGGCCACGGATGCTTCACCACCAGCAAGCCCCCTTCATTGGCGGCACAGGGAGTACCATCCTTTCGGACAACGTCCATGATGATACCGGGAAGGGGCTGTGTGGCGGTGCCCGGCAGGGTGGTTGTGGCACCCGGCAACGGAGCAACCATGATGGCCCCCGTCTCGGTTTGCCACCACGTGTCCACCACCGGACATCGACCACCGCCGATCACGGAGTGATACCACATCCAGGCCTCCGGGTTGATGGGCTCCCCCACCGTACCCAGAAGCCGCAGACTCGTCAGGTTATGTTGTGCTGGCCACGACTCTCCACTCTTCATGAAGGCCCGGATGGCCGTTGGAGCCGTGTAGAAGATCGTTGCCTGATGACGTTCAACCATTGCCCACAACCGATCTGGCTCCGGATACGTCGGCGCTCCCTCGTACATCAATACCGTAGCGCCGTTGGCCAGTGGGCCATAGACGATATAGGAGTGACCCGTAATCCATCCGATGTCGGCCGTGCAGAAGTAGACGTCCGTGTCTCGGAGGTCGAACACATGCTTTGCCGTCCAGGCCACCTGCGTGAGGTAGCCGCCGGTGGTATGCAGAATTCCCTTTGGTTTGCCGGTGGACCCGCTGGTGTAGAGGATGAAGAGCGGATGCTCGGAATCAAACCCCTTGGCACGATGCGAGCCTGATGCCGCAGCAAGGAGCTCATGCCACCAGTGATCGCGCCCGGCCTTCATCGCTACGGTTTGTCCTGTTCGCTGGACCACCACCATGTGACGAATCTTCGGACACTTCCGCACGGCGGCATCGGCAGCCTGTTTGAGCTCCACGATGGCACCACGCCGCCAAGCCCCATCCTGCGTAATCAGAACAACGGCACCAGAATCGTTCATTCGCTCGGCAACGGCGTCGGCCGAAAAGCCACCGAACACCACGTTGTGCGTGGCACCGATCCGTGCACAGGCCAGCATGGCAATCACGGCCTCGGGCACCATACCCATGTAGATGCCCACCACGTCCCCCCGCTTCACGCCAAGAGAGAGCAGCATATTCGCCGCTCGGCAGACTTCGCGGTGGAGCTGGCGATACGTGAGCGTGCGGGTTTCCCCGGGCTCGCCCTCCCAGATGAGTGCGGCCTTATTCGCCCGTGCGGTGGATAGGTGGCGATCCAGGCAGTTTTCGGCGGCATTGATCCGACCGCCCTTGAACCACGCAGCGCGCGGGAAGGTCCACTGCAAGGTGGTCTTCCAAGGGGCTTGCCAGTGGAGGTGTTCAGCCTGTTTTGCCCAAAAGGCCACGGGATCTGCGCTGGCCGCTCGTTGAAGTTTACCAAGAGCCGCAGCACCAGAGATGTGAGCACCGGCTTGAAACTCCTTCGATGGTGGGAAGGTGCGGTGTTCCGTCAGAACCGAATCAATGTGGTGCGACATGTCCTCTACCCTTGGGATCACTTTACAAGTGCCGAAATGCGCTTAAACGTTTCCGTACCTGCTTCTTCAAGAAGTTCAAACAACAACGACTCAGCCGTGGTGATCACTGCACCGGCACTGCGCATGCGTTCAATGGCAATGTGCTTGTCATTGGCGCGGCGCGACGATACGCAGTCCTCCACAACAATGGCCTGCCGGCCTTGGGCTAGGATGTCCAAGACGCTTTGCAGCACGCAGACGTGCGTTTCGATCCCGAAGACGATCACATGATGTCCGTGCGAGCCAAGGATGCGCGACTCGACGTCGGGGTTCCCCGTAATGGAGAAACTCATCTTCTCGTGCGGGACGTAGGTGCCCAGTGCCTCATCGATCACGGAGATCGTTGGTCCCAAGCCCTTGGTATACTGCTGTGTGACCACCAGCGGCACATCCAGAATCTGAAGCCCGCGGATGAGCATGGCACAGCGTTGCGCTAGGGCTTCGTGCTCGTGAATGTGCGGGAAGAGTCGCTGTTGGATGTCAACAACGACTCCAAGGGAATGTTCTCGACGAATACGCATCCGGTCCTCCGCAAGATCGATGAACAACGATGGTGGTTTATGCGCGCTGCGTTACAATCACTCCGGCCAGAGCAACGGCGCCGCCTACAACGAAGGTAAGCGTCGGCTCCGTGCCAAACACAAGGAAGGCCAGCAGAGTTGTCAGCACGGGCTGTAAATTATTGAAAACAGCAACACTGCTGGTTTCCAGTTTCGTCAGGGCATAGTACCACAATCCATATCCGATGGCCGAGGTGATCACACCGAGGTAGAACAGCTGGAACCACAGCCGACCAGCCTCCGCACC
>CAZBOW010000023.1:28468-37205 GCA_964493635.1 uncultured Hyphomicrobiales bacterium | reverse complement strand
CAATTGTGTTGATGCAGCCTCTGCAACGATCCCAGCGTTGGTCGCAACCGCATCGGAATCAGAGAACATCCATACGCCAAACTGTGTGCCTTTTACATGGTACAAAAAGGCGTCCAGTGACCGATGGACCATACCCCAGTTTACTGGTGGCAGCGATGCACTGCGCAGCGGCAGCAGGGCATAGAGCGACGGACCGCATGCAGCAAAGGCAACCATCCACGGGAGTCGCGTTCGGGGAGCATCTACCGACGTCCACCACCAGAGAGCAATCCCAGGTAGAAGAAACACCGAGGAGATATGATTGGCAAGCATCGATCCGGCGCACAGGGCGGCCATCATCGACCACTCACGCTGGACACTATAGAGAGTCAGTCCAAGCAGCAACGTTTGCAAACCGTACACTTCCAGGGCTGTTGTCTGGGCCCACGGAATCGGCGCAAAGGCAAACATCAGCGCCGACGCTGCGGAAACCATCACGGCAAGGCCATCGTCGGTCTCCGGGAGGTGCTTTGCGATCATCCAACGACCGAGCGGTACCATAACCCCTGCTGCTGCCGACATCATCAGTGCAGCAAACACATTCAGCCCGCCAATCACCGACGTACCGGGCACCATGCCCCAGAGTAGGGTCCATACGTGGGCAAGTAGCGTAAACAACGGATAGCCCGTTGGATGCGCCACGCCCCAGGTAGCCGCGGCAGCGGCTAGTTCGCCTGTATCCGTGTAGTAGAGGCCGGGGGCTTGCGTACTGACGTACACAAAAAACGTCGCCGCTACAACAAGAGTAACGGCGACGCGCTGAAGGTTCATTGCTGGTGCTGGAGTTATCGTACTGGAGTTATCGTACTACAGTAATGGGCATGCGCAGAAGTTCACCTTGCGCCGTGTGCAGCAGTAGGTGGTACGGTCCCGAGGCCAAGCCTGACACGTTCATCGCGCTCCCAGCAGGGAAGGTGCGTAGCAAGACGCCATCCGACGAGTAGAGGTCAACGGAACGCAAGCCGTCGAGATTTCCCTGCAGGTGGAGGATGTCGGAAGCTGGTAGGGGGCTTGCCGTAATGCCACGCTCGGAAGCCTCAATGACGGACGTCGTGTTGTCGAAGATGAACGTAACGTCGAAGCTGATCATATCTGAGGGATTCGACTTTTCGTACAGGTCGATCGATACGGTGCTTGTACCCATCACTCCCTGCGCATCGCTATCGACGTAGATTTCTTGGCTGCCATTGGGGGCAACGACCTGATCGTTTCGGATTGCATCATCCTCGCCACCCGGAAACATGGCAAAGCACTCCGTCATGCAGATCTGTACGAAATGGTCGAAGTTCACGTTAGTGAGGTCGTAACGAATGCGAAGACGCTTTTCAGTGTCGGTTTCATTCACGACGGTGCCCAAGCGCTTGATGATCTTCGTGCCATCGCCCCGCACAGTGTCGGGATCCTTCCAGTCGATCCGGAACGATTGCGCCGATGCCGTACCCAACGAACCCATCATGAGAACAATGGTAACAGCAGCAGTAAGAGCAACAGCAGGAGCTACAGTGCTGAGAAAGCGAGTTTTCATAACTTCGGCGTCCATTGTGGGCAAGTGATAGTGGCCTTCGAACCGAAAAACTACGGATTCCAACACCTACCAGCAACCTCCAGAATGCGAACAATCCTTCTTCTTGCGGTGATCGTCCTTACAGGTTTTGGCTCAATAGCCTTGGCTCAGGACCAAAGCATTCCCGATAACGCCACAATTCCGAACGTGAAGGTCAAGACCCTTGATGGCGCTGTTGTGGAAACGGCCTCGCTTGGTACAACCCAAAAGCCGGTGGTGATCAGTTTTTGGGCAACGTGGTGCAAGCCCTGTTTGGTGGAGCTGCAAACGTATCACGACCTGTACCAAGATTGGAAAGAGGAGCTTGGCGTTGAGATCGTTGCCGTTTCCATCGACGACAGCCGTAATGCACGCAAGGTGCCGGCCTTTGCCAAGGGTCGAGCATGGGAATTCACGGTGCTGCTGGATGAAAATCAGGACTTTAAACGAGCGATGAATGTGAACAACGTACCGCATACCTTCATCGTCCAGAACGGACGGGTGGTGTGGTCGCACAGTGCGTTTGCCCCCGGCGATGAGGACGATATTGAGGCGGAGCTCCGCAAGCTCGTGACTGGAGTGGAGTAACCAACGAAACAACCTATGCGTGTTCTGCAATTGGTTGCCCTGACGGCAGCCCTCAGCATCAGTGTGGTAGCCGGGGCCCTGGGTCAGGGCATGGAGGTGTCGGATGTTGGCATCATCACCGGATCTCTCCAGACCGACATTCAGCAATACCGAGCCGATTCGCTGATTGATGCTCCCGATGTTCCGGAGACGATTCTCAGTAACACCTTCGTGAACCTGATCTTCACCCGCGGTAAGTTTTCCGCCGGCGTGCGATTCGAATCCTATCAAAACCCACTGCTGGGTATCGACCCACGCTATGGAACCTCTGGAGACGGCACAGGGATCGGCCTTCCATATCGCTATGCAACCTACACCGACGACCACTTCGAGGTAACGGCTGGTAATTTCTACGAGCAGTTTGGTAGTGGAATGGTGCTGCGCCTGTACGAGGAACGCAACCTTGGCTTCGACAACTCGATTGATGGACTCCGCCTACGGTTCATGCCGGTCGACGGCGTAAAGATTACCGGCTTCATCGGACGACAGCGCTCGTTCTTCAATCTGAGCGAAGGCATCATGCGCGGTGCCGACCTGAATGTGGATCTCAAGGAACTCACCAGCGATCTGCTACCATCGGACATGTATGCCACGGTTGGGTTGAGCGCCGTGAGCAGGTTTCAAGCCGATGAAGACCCCTTCCTCCGACTTCCAGAGAACGTGATGGCTTGGTCGGCTCGAGGCTACTTCGGCTGGGGCGACTTCCAGTTAGAGGGTGAATACGCGTACAAAGTGAACGATCCTGGGGCTACAAACAACCTGAGTTACAATTCCGGCAATGCGGTGTACGTAAATGCATCGTATGCAACATCAGGCATTGGAGCATCCTTGGCGGTAAAGCGCATCGACAACATGGATTTTCGCAGCGACCGGACTGCTACGGGGTTTGTGCAGGCCGTGAACTACCTACCGGCTCTCACGAAGCAGCACACCTGGCGTTTGATCACACTCTATCCATATGCTACTCAGCCAACGGGTGAGTTCGGTGTGCAGGGCGACGTCACCGTCACCATCCCCCGGGGATCGATCCTTGGCGACGACGAGACCAATATCACAGTGAACGGTGCGTGGATCCATGCACTGGACACCACACGTACGAGTGCTTTTAACTACGTCAACAACTCGCTCTATGCGCCTCGCATGTTCTTCCGGGACATCAACGTGGAAGTAACGCGAAAGTTCGGTAAGGGGCTGAAGGTTGTAGCGTCCTACATCGACTTGCTCTATGATCAGGATGTGATCGAGGGACGGGCAACGATCAACGAAACAAAGTACGGTGTGATTCATGCACAGTTTGCCGTTCTAGAGATGCTCTTTCGTACTGGCAAGGGACAAAGCCTGCGCACGGAGCTGCAGTGGATGGGCGTGACGCATCAGCCCGGCGCCGAGCTGAACCTCACCAACGGCAACTGGGCCATGCTCCTGCTGGAGTATGCCATTTCACCAAGCTGGTTCTTTACGGTTTTCGATGAATACAACTACGGCAACGCCGATCCGGAACTCCAGATCCACTATCCGAATGCCACGGTTGCCTATGTACATGATGCTCTGCGCGTGCAGGGTGGGTATGGTCGAGTGCGTGGAGGCATCCTTTGCGTAGGTGGTATCTGCCGTCCGGTGCCGGCGTCGAACGGCTTCTCACTTGGTGTGCAATACACGTTTTAAGGAGTAATGTGATGAAACAGTGGTTGATCGTAACGATCCTTGGTGCTGCGATACTGGCAACCAGTTGCGACATCGTCACCGACCCTCTGGAACAACCGGTCGTGCCACTACCGGACACAAATGAAACAGTTGTGCAGAATGTGCTACTGGAGGACTACACTGGTCACCTATGCGGCAACTGTCCGGCAGCAGCCGATCGCGCCAAGGAGATTCAAACGCTCTACGGAAAGAAGCGCGTGATTGTCGTGGCCGTGCACTCCGGTCACTTCGCCCGCACGAATTCGGAGTATCCGATCGACTGGCGCTCACCCGAGGGTGAGGAACTCAATACGGCCTTCGGAAATAGTCGAGCGGGTAATCCCAACGGTCTTGTCAACCGCAAAGAGCGAAACGGCAAGTTCATCTTGAGCGTACAAGATTGGGCCTCTGCAACGGCACAGGAGTTGGAGCGTGCTCCAGAGATGGGGATCACGGCCAGCACCCAGTGGGATGCCGCAACGCGCACCGTAACGGCCTCCGTTGAACTGCAGTACCTCACCGCTGGAGATCCCGACAACTACCTTGTGGGCTACCTGATTGAAGATGGACTGGTGGGAGATCAGCTTGATTACCGCGTCAATCCGTCGCACGTGAAGGATTTTGCATTCGACCACGTTCTACGTGCTTCGCTGAGTGGTACGTGGGGTGAGCAAGTCTCACCAACGGCCATCGCCCCAGGGACGAAGATTCAAAAGCAACTACAGTACACCTTCCCTGCCAACAAGAACTGGAAGCCAGAGAACTGTCATTTGGTGTTGTTTGTCCACCGGTACAACAATCCGGACACCAAGGAAGTGATCCAGGTGATTTCGGTTCCGGTGATTCCGGCTTAAAGGGCTAGGTCGGTTGTTGCAACGGCAACTAATGCACCGTCCCGAAACACGGGTATCGACAGCGTCTTCATCCAGATTTCGCCTCCACCGGCATCGAAGTATGGCTCACTCCATACTTCCCCGCGTGTCTGAATTGGTTTTGTAAGCCATTCCTGTTGATTGATGTCGTAGCTGGTTTCGGCAGCGAGGTCCTTGTACTGAACGCCCCCTGCAGCCAAGCGGTACCAGTACGGGCTGTACACGGCTTTTCCCGCACTATCCAGTACGCACACTGTGGAGCCATAGAAGGCACCATCGTGCTCCAAAAGGTAGATCCGGATCATCGTTGATAGGGCCGTATCGGCAACGCTGGGGTTCAATTCGAGCACCTCCACGAAGGAACGTAGCTCACGTTCAATGCGCTGCTCGGCAGATTCAGGATTCGTTGATGATGAGCAGCCGATGGTGAGAATGGCTACGCCGATTGAAACGATGTACGTTAGTGTGCGCATAGTACTGCAAAGTGATGGAGTTAATAACCGACGCGTATCTCGAAGGATGTAAAGAAAAACTCGCCGGGAGTGTTGCCACCGTTCCGGTTCGTATAGCCCAGCCGCAGATCCGAAAATACATTCGGCCACCATTCGGCGGAGAACCACAGCTGTAGCCGACGCTGGTAGCTTACGTTGCCCCGAAGAAACCGATTTCCTACCAGATCGTCGCCATCGCCCCGCAGGATGTTGCCCCCTACGTTGCCAATGGGAGCCATAGCACCGGGAAAGCGGGGATTGTCGCCCATGACGATGTTTCCGGCACTATCCAGCAGATTCTCACCGTGGCGAGTGTAATCGGCGTCCAGTCGAACAAACGTGCGGGGGGTAAACCAGTGCTTCAATTGCAGGGCAATGCGATCACTGTTGGATTGCATGTTGTAGCCAATCGGTGCACCTAGCGTGGTGTAGTTGGCCCAGTTGCGCCGATGCGAAAACGTGAACGGATCAATGCGTGCATACTCCAGCGTGGCTAGAGTTGCCGAGCCGGTGCGGTAGTCAGAGCCGGGAATCACATGCGAGACCCCCAGCTGGTAGGCGTACTTGTTGGTGTTTCCGAGGTACGACGTATCGCCGAGTGTACCGTAGTTGATGTCGTCGGCAATGAGCGAACCGTACAGGATCGCCCCCTTCCATGGCCGAATCGCGACGTCCAGACCCAGGAGCGAGTTGTCGTTTTCCGACCGATCCTGGGTGCCAAGCCCAGCGCTCACAAAAAAGGCCAATGGGTTCAGGTAGGCCAGGTCGACACCGCGGTTTGCGTACACAATCATATCGCTGACAGCCACGCTGATCCAGGGTGCTGGGTCGAAGGCCAGTCGATGCGAGGCAACGAACTTCATCGGCACAACACGTCCTGTGGGGTCGACCCCATTGGCTGCCGAATGTGTCATCGTAAAACGGAAGCTCTTGTAGGGAAGGTCGATCAAAACGCCATCCAACAGCGGGGCATCAAGAGAGTGCACAAAGTTGTCGATGGGCGAAAAACCGAACTGTATCGGCTCCCGTCCGAAGCGAATGCGGAGCCAGTCGTTTTGATACTGCACGTAGCCCGTGTATCGATCAAAGAACGAGCTGTCTTCCATGGTGAACTTCAGCGTGCGCTGCAGGCTTGGATCGGTAGCAGCAATCCACCGTGCATTTCCTGAGAGCCGCAGGCCATTGGAAATATCCAAGAAGAATCCGAGGTGTTCGCTCATCGAACCCAGAACGCGAAGAGAGGGTCGTGCCAGAAGAAACGAACCTTGCGCAGAATCACCCGAGTAGATTCCAGGACGCACCATCACGGCAAGGTCGCCCTGCAAACGGACAAGGCTGTCGTGAACGACTACGGCGCGGAATCGATGATTGGTTGGAGCGGTCGAATTCAGGACGGTCGGGCCGTAATAGTCCGCCAGATATCGGCCAAACGCATTCGCTGAATCATTGGCTTGGTTGGTGATCGCGTACACGGACTGTGGCCATACAGCGGCTGCCCCCACTGGCGCATCGCCCTGAACTACGCGCAGCAGTTGAAGATCGTAGGACACGCGTTCCGACGACACATCAGCGTTTTGTGCCAGAGCCCCTTGCCACATCAAAGCGGTAAACAGAGCCAGCAGTACGAAGCTGCGGATGCGGTGCTGGATCATGCAGATCAGCGCTGAACCACAATAGGAGTGCACTTACACACGCCTGCAACAAGTGGAACCTCACGTGCGGCGTCAGCTTCGGTAGCATACTCACCTACGTGAACCGCCCACATCTGCTTGCCCTTGACCATCTTTGGTGCCACACGCGCACGCATGCGCTTTGCCGTGAAGCCATCAACGAGCTTCTGAGCGACGTCCTTGGTGGAGAATACCCCGGCACTGATGGTGAACAAGCCCGACGAAGTCTCGGCAGCTGGTGCAGGTGGTGCCGGAGCACCGACCGTAGCACGAACGGCATCGTAACAGAGGAGAAGTAGGGGGCTATCGGCATACTGATCACGAAGCTTTTCATAGTCGGCCTTGGCCTGCGCCACGTTCTTGGTAAGACAGGCGTTGAGAATCATCCGCGCTAAGGCATCATCGGCCCACTCGCTGGTGGGATGCTGTAGCACGATGCGCTCCAGCAAAGGTTGAGCGCGCTGGGCATCCTCTACGAGCGTGGCATGCAAAAACAGAACAGCAGGGTCGTCCGGGCGGTCAATGAGCAGGTCGGGCAACGCTTTTTTGGCATCATCCGGCCAGCCTTTGGCAATCTGCAGAATGTAGGTTGGGATGGTGGCAGGTTGCGCACGCCCAACAAACCATGGCATCAGTGCAAACAATAGAAGCAGGAAAACTCGAGTCATGAAGCATGCCGTGAGTGAGAGGACTGACCGGTAAAATACGCTAAACAGGCTATTTTGGCGGAACAATCAACACCCGGAACAATTACCGTTACACCCACTGTTACCATCACTGATACAATCACTTCGTGACTGCTGCATCCAGACCACTGCGCCTTCTCGTTGCCGCCGGCGGCACCGGCGGACACATTTTTCCGGCACTTGCCGTTGTTGAGCAGCTGGAAACGGATACCGAAGGTGTGCTGGATGTGACCTTCCTGGGTAGTGCCAATCGGATGGAAGCAACGTTGATACCCCGGTACGGCTACTCGTATACAGCCATGCCGATTCGCGGCTTTACCGGCCTGTTTCGATGGGCCACACTGGCATTGCCATGGCGCATTCTTGCATCCGAGCTGATCGCATTGCGCGTGATGAAGCGATTTCAACCCGATGTGGTGCTGGCCACTGGTGCCTACATCTCGTATCCTGTTGGACGAGTTGCTACCCGATTGGGAATACCACTGGTACTGATGGAATCGAATGTCAATCCTGGCAAGACAAATGCAGCTCTGGCGGCTAAGGCTACTGCCGTCGTTGCAACATTTCAGGAGTCGGTTGCATTGTTCAAGGGCGTTTCACCGGAGCGAATCCATGTGTTTGGAAATCCTGTCCGAAAGCAGATCTTCCAAGCTCCATTGAAGGCAGCCGCCCGGCAGCAACTCGGCTTGATCGAGGAGACGCCAACGGTGCTCATTGTGGGCGGAAGCCTTGGTGCTCGCAGCATCAATCAGGCAGTGCAGGCCATGGTGCATCGATGGGCAGTCACCAAAACGGCACCATCGTTTCAAGTGATCTGGCAAACCGGTGCAGACTTCACGCCTCAGATAGCCGAGCACCTCCAAAGCCAGGTTGTAACAACACCATTTCTGGAATCCATGGGTACGGCCTATGCGGCAGCCGATGTGGTGGTGTCCCGCAGCGGTGCTACAACGATTGCCGAGTTAGGCGTAATGGGGCTTCCGGCACTTCTGGTTCCGCTTCCATCCGCGTCTACCAACGAACAGCGCCGGAATGCCGAGATTGTAGCGCGCAGTGGTGCGGCAATCGTTGTTGACGACGCCGATCTGATGGACTCGATTGCCGATCTGATCGAAGCCCTGATGGT
>CAZBOW010000023.1:17316-28368 GCA_964493635.1 uncultured Hyphomicrobiales bacterium | reverse complement strand
CTGAGTCACGTACGTGTATACATCCGTGGTCGTCGCAGGCCGCTGCGGATCCGACCTGCCATCTACGACAACGAACAGCATCTGGTAGCAGCACTCATGACACTCCGACGTACCCTCCATGCGGAGTCTGTGTGAGGGTGCTGCGTCTTGTCCATCGCGCTGCAGTCCTTCTTGCGGCAGCATTGCTGGTAGGGGGCTTCCGGCCTCAAGCACAGCCCGTTCGCCCCGCGCTTGACGTGATTCAGCGAGCGGTGCGAGAACTCTACCGTGCAGTGATCGAACGTGTGCCTGCAATGCCGGCGCAGGTGTACACCACGAATCACCCCGACCAGTTGTGGTTAAGTCAGGAGTTGTACGCCACCTACCAGGAAGTCGGGCGCACGGCGATGACGTCCGCCGACACACTCACACTGGTATTCAGTAACGTATCCATGCGGTACGAGAATGTGGATGCTGCCGATAGTGTCCGGCGCATCATTACAGTGGACGTGGGCGCACGCATCGTGCGCAATGGTAGCAATGAGGTCCTTCCGATGACACCTATTGTTGACACCGTGGTCTGCTCCAGATCCGAGGCACGAGCAGCGGAGTCTCTACAGCACAGCTGCACGTCGGCACAGATGCCAGAGCCCCCTACCAGTTTCTGGGATACCGTGATGGAGCCAATGATCTTTGTTGCTGCTGCCGTGGCAACGGTAGTCCTGCTCTTTACAGTACGGTCGCAGTGATCATGAAGGAGCTGATTGTCATTCGTCATGCGAAGTCCAGCTGGGACAACCCGCTAGATTCCGACCATGATCGGCCGTTGAACGAGCGGGGACTGCGTGATGCTCCACGCATGGCAGCATGGCTTCATCGTGAGGTGTCCGCTCCCGACATGATTCTATCGAGTACAGCGGTTCGCGCTGCAACAACAGCCGAATACTTCATCAACGAGTACGGAACCGACCCACAGAACGTGGTGTATACCCGTGATCTGTACCATGCCACGGTGGAGTCGTTGCTGGATCTGCTAGCGTGGATCGTGCCAACCACCGCACAACGCGTGCTGGTGGTTGGCCATAATCCAACGTTGTCGTATCTCATCGGACACCTGTTGGGCACCTCGGTTGACGTGCCGACGTGTGCCGTAACGGTGCTCCGCTTTCCCAACGCAGAGAATTGGAAACAGCTATTCGATGCTGAGTTGGTGCTCTACGGGACACCCAAGCAGGTATAACGACTACAGGTATAACGACTACAGGTATAACGACTACCAGAGATGCTGCACGCCGTTGCGCTCCTCGAGCAGCTCGGCGTACGTAGCATCCATCATCGACCGAGAGAACTCGCTGATGGGCAGTCCCTGCACGATGCTATACGTTCCGTTGCTGCAGGTTACGGGGAAGCCGTAGACCACGCCCTCTGGGATACCATACGATCCATCGCTCGGAATGCCCATGGTGGTCCAGTCACCATCGGCAGTACCCAATACCCAGTCGCGCATGTGATCGATGGCAGCGTTAGCAGCAGAGGCCGCCGACGACAATCCCCGAGCTTCGATGATGGCCGCACCACGCTTGGCAACCGTAGGAATAAACGTGGACTCGTACCAGGCTTGGTCGTTGATCATTGGCCATACCGGCTGACCCTGTGCTTCCAACTGAGAGATGTCGGGGTACTGGGTTACGGAGTGATTGCCCCATACGATCATCTTACGCATCGCCGATGTGTGCAATCCTGTGCGGGCGGCGATCTGGGAGAGCGCGCGGTTGTGGTCGAGTCGCAGCAGGGCGGTGATGTTTGCCGGGTTGAGCTTCGGTGCGCTCATCTGCGTGATGAGGGCGTTCGTGTTGGCAGGGTTTCCAACCACCACTACCTTCACATTTGGATTGGCAACGTCGTTCAGCGCTGCACCTTGGACCGTGAAGATCTGTGCGTTCGCCTCAAGGAGGTCCTTCCGCTCCATGCCTTTCGACCGAGGGCGGGCGCCTACCAACAAGGCATAGTCGGCATCCTTGAATGCAACGCGAGGATCGTCGGACTGGACGATACCGTGCAGGAGCGGAAAGGCGCAGTCATCCAACTCCATGGCAACACCCCGCAGAGCGTCGAGCGCAGGAGTGAGCTCAAGAAGCTGAAGAATAACCGGCTGATCCTTACCAAGCATGTCGCCATTGGCAATGCGGAACAGAAGTGAGTATCCAATTTGACCGGCTGCGCCGGTAACGGCTACACGAACGGGTGTTTTCATGATGGACTGGAAGGGTTATGTGTGGAACAAAAAACGCCCCATGCAGGGGCGTTTATGTAAATGCACAGATGCACATCGTTACGGACGTTAGTTGACTTCGGGATAAACCGAAACTTTCAAACGCGTCTTGTCCTTGCGCTCGAACTTCACGTGGCCATCAACCAGCGAGTAGAGTGTGAAGTCTTTTCCAAGACCCACATTCTTGCCAGGATGAACCTTCGTACCGTTCTGCTTGATGATGATGTTTCCAGCAAGAACGTGCTCGCCACCAAATTTCTTGACGCCAAGCCGCTTTGCATTGGAATCGCGGCCGTTCTTGGTAGAACCTCCGCCTTTCTTATGAGCCATGACTGTACCTCTTAGATCTTGATGTCGTTGATGGTGATGCTGGTGTAGTGCTGACGGTGACCGTTCAGCTTCTGATAGCCCTTGCGGCGCTTCTTGTGGAACACCAGTACTTTGTCGCCCTTACCATGCTCGTTTACGGTGGCCTTTACGGAACCCTTAATGTACGGGGTACCGACGGACACCTTGCCGTTATCGCTGGCAAGAAGGATATTGGTGAACTCCACCGTATCGCCGGGGTTGGAGTCCAGCAGTGGCACCTTTACGGTCTGCTTCGGCGTCACGGCAACCTGTTGGCCGGCAATTTCTACAACTACGTACATGGGTTCGAACTTGGTTGTTACGGAAAAGGATTCGCAATATACCGAGCTGACCCGTTTCCGCCAAACGGCTTACGGAATTATCCACACGGATCCCGATACAGATCCCGATACAGATCCCGAGGACCTGAAACCTTTCCACGGCTTCTACGTACACACCGTCCGATAATGAAACCTCGTCTCCCATTGGAAGCCTTGATCTGGATCCTCGCCTTGCTGGGCTTGGCGGTATTTGGTTCGCGGTTGGAAGGTGTGGTCTCGTTCTGTATCCCTTCGGCCCTCGGGTTCGATTTTTGCTGGGGATGTGGCCTTGGTCGATCCATCACCAAGGCCTTCCATGGCGATCTGCTGGGGTCGTGGAGCGATCACCCCCTGGGCATGGTGGCGATCGTCATACTCGTAGTTCGCATCATTATTCTCACTCACTCACCGTCGAAAGACCCCTCATGAACAGTCTCTTTACGTACCTGCCCGATCTGGAAGGCGACGAGTTGATGTACATCAACACGATCGTTTCGGAGATGTCCGAAAGCCAGATTCAGCAGTTCGCTATGATGTACCGTGCACGTCGGAAGGAACCTCAGATGATTCTACTGCTCACGCTGGTAGGCTTCTTGGGTATTGCCGGTATCAACCGATTCATCCTTGGACAGGTCGGTATGGGGCTCCTGTACGTGTTGACGTGGGGACTATGCGGGATTGGCATCATCATCGATCTGGTGAACTATAAAAAGCTGACAACTACGTACAATCAACGTCAGGCGTTTGAAGTAGCAAACATGATGCGCATGATGGGTGCGTAATTGGGTGTGTAATTTTGTGGGATGAAACATCTCATACCACTCACACTGCTGATCTGTGCGATCGGCCTTCCCGGATGCGCACCGCCGCAGCAGCCATCGAAAGCTCTTCGTTTAGCTGTTGTGGTCAGCTTCGACCAGTTTCGTGGCGACATGCCGGCAAGCCTTCGTTCTGCCTTTGCTGACGAGGGCTTTGCCCGTTTCTATCGCGAAGGAACGGTCTACAACCATTGTTACTACAACCAAGCCAACATGATGACCGGACCCGGTCATGCTGTCCTGCTGACGGGTGAATACCCCAACACCACTGGAATCACGACGAATGATCTGTGTGATCGAGCATTGGGAGCTTGTATCTACTGTGCCGCCGACACCTCCGGAACGCCAGGGTCGTTCCCACTTCTGGCCGAGACGGTGGGGGATCAGTTGATTGCCCGCGATTCGATGAGCAAGGTGATCGGTATTGCCAACAAGGACCGTGCTGCCATCCTCATGGCTGGCCAGCACCCGACGGCAGCGGTGTGGGTCGACAGCGAGACAGGTACCTTCACCACCAGTTCATCGTATGCCACGCCATCGTGGCTGCAGACGATCTCTGCAAAGCATGCCTTAGCCCCCTACGTCGGAACAACGTGGGAAGCAGAGCTGGACTCCGCTACCGCTGGTCGCCTTGACGATGCCCCATGGGAAGGAACATTCTCGGATGGGAGTCGCACCTTTCCGCACCGTCTTGCATCGCTGGAAGATGCTGCGCTTAGTCCTGTGGGTATGGAAATGCTGTTCAACGCCGCTATTGATGTGATCGATGCCGAACAGTTGGGAGCTGATGCATCACCGGATGTACTGGCGATTGGTGTTTCCACGACGGACTACCTGGGCCACCAATTCGGGCCCGACAGTAGGGAAGTTCAGGAACTGTTCCGCCATGCCGACCGCCAAATGGCTCGCCTTATCACGCATCTTGATTCTGCGGTGGGTCGTGAACATTACGTGCTCTATGTGACATCCGATCACGGTATTGCTCCCGTACCGGAGTTCTTGAATGCAAACGTGCGGCCGGGCGAGCCGGTGATCGATGCAGGTCGAATCGATTCCAAGGTCATTCGGTCAACGGCCGAGAAACATCTTACGGATCGATTCGGTACTCCGGCTGATGGTGGAGCGTGGCTATGGAATCTGTATCCACCGTCGGTGTACCTGCGCGAGGAAGCCCTGCAGCAAAGTGGCGTCGACAGGGATAGTGCCGCTGTTGTGGTGGCCCAGGCCGTAGCACAACTTCCAGGCATTGCCATCAGTATCCCCGGCAGCCTTGTGATCAGCGATCGGCGTCCGGAGACCATCGATGCTGAAACGTGGACGATGATTCGAAATGCCTACCATCCCGAGCGCTCCGGGGATGTGTTGATCTATCCCAAGCGTTACTGGGTGTATGGTAGCCGGGCAACAACACACGGAACACCCCACGACTACGACCGCTGGGTGCCCCTGATGGTTCTCGGACCAACGCGCACGCCGCTCCAGGTTGCCGATACCGTCGAGCCTACATTGATCGCCAAGCAGTTACGCCTGGCGTGGGGATTGTGATTGGGATTGTAACGCCGTGTGCGGCACGCTTAGGCTAGGTCGGAGAGCAGACTTCGAGCGATGACCATTTTCTGGATTTCGCTCGTACCCTCGCCAATGGTCAGAAGCTTCGAGTCGCGCCACAGCTTCTCTACCGGATACTCCTTGATGTATCCGTAGCCACCGTGAATCTGGATAGCTTCCTCGGCTGTGCGCACGGCAACTTCCGATGCGTACAGCTTTGCCATACTTGCCTCTCGGCCAAAGGGTTTGCCCTGGTCGCGCAAAGCGGCCGCGTGGTAGGTGAGGTCGCGGGCGGCCTGAATCTCCATGCTCATCCGCGCAAGCTTGAACTGAATGGCCTGCTGATCGGCTAGGCGCTTCCCAAACTGAACACGCTCGACAGAGTACTTGAGAGCGGCTTCCATCGCTCCTTGAGCAAGGCCTACACTTAGTGCCGCGATCGAAATCCGTCCGCCGTCCAAGATCTGAAGGGCTTGTTTGAAGCCCTCGCCTTCGGTTCCGATGAGATGGTTGGCAGGAACTCGCACGTTGTCGAACGTAAGCGAGGCCGTATCCGAGCACCGCATACCAACCTTGTTTTCTTTCTTGGATCCGTAAAACCCAGTCATCGATTTATCGATGGCAAAGGCAGAGATGCCACTCTTCCCCTTGGATGAATCCGTGACAGCCATTACCACAGCAATGTTGCCTACGTTTCCGTGCGTAATGAAGTTCTTGGAGCCGTTGAGAATCCAGTGGTCGCCGTCACGCACTGCCGTTGTGCGTGTGCCACCGGCATCCGAGCCAGCGTTGGGCTCGGTAAGTCCCCACGCACCAAGCGTTTGACCAGTAGCAAGCTGCGGCACATACCTGGCACGAAGCTCGTCCGATCCGAAACGGTTGATGTGACTCATGCACAGGCCGTTATGGGCGGCTACACCCAGAGCCATGGCAGGACACCCTCTGGCAACTTCCTCAACTACGATGGAGTACTCCATGTAGCCAAGGCCTGCACCGCCAAGGTCCGTTGGCATCACAATGCCAAGGTATCCAAGCTCGCCAAGCTTCGCGAAAATCTCCGTCGGAAACTCCTGCGACTCATCGTACTGTAGAGCCACAGGTTTGATCTCATCCTCTACAAAGGAGCGAATGTGTGATCGCAAGTCCTCTTGGTCGGGCGTAAGATTGAACGATAACGACGACTGTTCTGACATGAGGTTTCCTGAAGTAGTTGCTGGCATACAACGCTGGCAAAACTACCAAAGTTGCATGCTTTCGTAGATTAGATGCTTGCCATGTTACTCAAGGACACCATCATGACTCGAGTCCAACGACTTCGCAGCGCGTTGCTTTTCATTGCAGCCATTCTCTTCATCGCTGTTGGCGCGGGTACGGCCCAGCCCATTACCGATGCGGGGAAGGTGCCATTCAATACCCAGGTGCGCACCGGTACGCTTCCGAATGGCATCCCGTACTACATTCTCAAGAACGAGCGTCCAAAGAACCGAATGGAACTGGTTCTTACCGTGAACGTTGGCGCAGTACTCGAGGACGACAACCAGAATGGCTTTGCGCACTTCTGCGAACACATGGCATTCAACGGTACGAAGTCGTTTCCAAAGAACGAATTGGTCGGTTTTCTGGAGTCCACAGGTATCCGGTTCGGTGCCGACCTAAACGCCTACACCAACCAAGACGAAACCGTGTACCTGCTGACGCTTCCAACGGAGAAGCCCGAGATCGTGCGCAGTGGCATTGAGGTGTTGCGCGACTGGGCCGGTTACGTGACGTACGACACCGAGGATATCAATGCCGAACGTGGTGTGGTTGTCGAGGAGTGGCGCACACGGCAAGGGGCTGAAAGCAGAGTGCAACATGCGCATCGGCATGTGATGTACTATGGCAGCAAGTACGCCGAGCGCGACGTGATTGGTGATACGAACGTACTCCTGCGCAGCGATGCCGAGAATGCCCGTCGGTTCTACCGGACGTGGTATGGGCCGCAGAACATGGCCATCATTGCCGTGGGCGACATCGACGTGGATGCCTTTGAGCGACAGCTGCGGAGCAGCTTCGTCCTGCCCGACGGTTTAGAGAAGAACACACGAAAGCGCCCAACAATTTTGCTCCCTGGTCATGCAGATACGAAGATCAGCATTGCATCCGACCCTGACCTGCAGGCTGCCTCGGCTGACATGTGGATCAAGCACCCTGGTGATACCGTAGTGACCTACGCCGACTACCGCCGGATGATTGTCCGCAACCTGGCAGGCCAGATGCTGAATGCTCGATATGCAGAGCTGGCGCAAAAGTCCAAGCCACCATTTACGCGAGCCATGACCGCCTGGTTTGGCCTTGTGCGGGAAAACCGCATGGCGTACGCATCTACGGTAGCAGCAGGAAAGAATGTCCTGGTGGCTTTCAACGCCATGCTCACGGAGATCGAGCGTGCTGAGCGCCACGGCTTCGTGGACTCCGAACTGAAGCGTGCCAAAGAAGCATTGATGGCCAACATGGAGCGCTACTACAACGAGCGCAATTCCACGGAGTCCGGACAGTTGGCGCGTGAACTTACACGCCACGTATTGGAGCGCGAAAGCGTGCCGGGTATCGAGCACGAGTATGCCATCTATCAGCACTACGTTCCGCAGATCACGGCCGAAGAATGTGCGCAGGTTCTGCGCGAGATGATGTCCGAGGAGAATCGTGTGATCACCATCTCCGTGCCCGAGGGTAATGGCTACGTGAAGCCAACGGAAGCCCAAGTCCGTAGTCTGATGGCAGCAATCAAGGACAAAACCATTCCGCCGTACGTGGATGATGTCCCAACCGAACCTCTGATGGCGACCGCACCTACTCCCGGTACGATACAACGCCGAAAAGAGATCCCAGACCTCGGTGCCGAAGTGTGGGCTCTGTCCAACGGAGCAGTGGTCTATGTGAAGAAGACGGACTTCAAAGCCGATGAGATCCTGTTTCAATCAATGATGCAGGGTGGACAGTCCGTAGGTAGTCAGGACGACCACCTAACGCTGGATAATGCTGCCGATCTCATTGACGCTTCGGGTATTGCCGGCTTTGGGCCAACGACGCTTCAGAAGATGCTGCAGGGAACGTCGCTGAGTATCGCCCCCTACATCGATCGCTTTCACCATGGTTTGCGTGGTCAGACGTCGCCGAAGGACATGAAGACGTTCTTCGAACTCCTCTACCTGTATCACACGCAGCCACGGATTGATCAGGAAGCGATTGCATCGTGGAAGACGCGCGTACGCTCGCAACTTGAGCAACGCAGTAAGAACGCACAGGCAGCACTGATCGACACGCTCCAAAGCGTGATGTCGCAACATCACCCCAGATCCCGTCAGTTGTCGGTTGAGAACATTGACAGTCTGAATCCCGATCTGGCGTTGCAGTTCTATCGCCGCTTGTTTGCAGGGGGCTCGAACGGCGTGTACACCTTCGTAGGCAACTTCGACACCCAGCAGCTAGAGGAGTACGTAGCAACCTACATCGCATCGCTGCCGCCGGCACCGGAGCAACTGCGCTGGATCGACGACGGCATCCGCCGTCCGCAGGGCCCGTTGACGAAGAATGTCTTGAAGGGCGAGGATCCGAAGAGCTTCGTGGTGTTGTACGTGTATGGGGAAGCCCCCTACACCCTCGAGAACCGGTATCGGGCCACCTCACTGGCTGAGGTACTCACGATTCGGCTGCGCGAGCTGATCCGCGAAGACAAGGGTGGTGTGTACTCAATTGCAGCTCAGGCCATGATGCAGAAGGATCCCGAAGAGAACTACGGAGTGTTGGTGTTCTTCGGCTGCGACCCTGCTCGCGCGGATGAGTTGGTGGCTAGTGTCAAGCAGGAGATTGCTACGCTAACGCAGCAGCCGGTCAGCGACGACTATGTGCAGAAGGTTCGCGAGATTCAGATCAAGGAGCGTGAGGTTAGCAAAGCCACCAATGGTTTCTGGCTGGGCACGATCATGAGCATTGTCAAGGATGGAGAGTCCTTCACCGTGGTCCAGCAACGAGACGACCTGATTCAAGGCTTGAGTGCAGCACACATCCATGAGGCTGCAAAGCAGTACTTGTCCACACCACGTGTTGCGCTGTTCGTACTGCGTCCAGAAAAGTAAGCGCCGGTGTTACTTCTGAACCGGCTGCAGAGTCTCGATCGACAACATGTTCGTCCGTGCGCGTCCAACGAGGGGTCGGCCGATGGTGAAAATCACGGTTGACCCCACGGGTAGGATCCTTTGCTGCACCAGCCACCGCTCGATGTGCTCGATCGTTTCGTCTGTCGAGGTGCCGGTATCGACCACTGCTCCGGTTACCCCCCACAGCAGGCCCATGCGCCGAGCCACGGAAGCATTCGATGTGATGCAAAGGATGGCTGCGTTGGGCCGGCGGTTCGAGATGAGTCGTACCGTTTCTCCGCTGTGGCTCAGTGAGATAATGGCATCTACCCGTTGTTCGTTTGCAATCCGAGCGGCTGCCATTGCAATCGACGCCGTGTTCTGTTGCTGTGTGAGAACGGCCGTAGAGCCGGGCACATACAAACGCTCGTCCTTGGCCATCTGCGTACTGGCAGCGTCGCAGATTTGTCGCATGTAGTGCACAGCCTCCACAGGGTAGGCGCCTACCGACGTTTCGGCGCTGAGCATCACGGCATCGGTGCCGTCCAACACCGCATTTGCAACGTCGCTGGCCTCGGCACGGGTGGGCCGCGGCGCACGGATCATCGACTCTAGCATCTGCGTAGCCGTAATCACCGGCACAGCATGCTGGTTGCACAAGCGGATGATGTTCTTCTGTACCATCGGCACGTGCTCCGATGGAATCTCGACGCCCAGGTCGCCACGGGCCACCATGATGATGTCGGCCGCACGGATGATGTCTTCGATGTTATCGAGTGCCTCTGGCTTTTCGATTTTGGCAATCACCGGCTGCGTACCGCCGTACTTCGCCATGTAGCGACGTACGTTGTCTACGTCCTGTGCCGTGCGGACAAACGACAAGGCGATGTAATCCAGCTGGCGGTCGATAGCAAAGCGCACGTCGGCTCGGTCCTTCGACGTAATCGACGGCTGTGACACGTTAGTATGCGGCAGATTGATGCCCTTACGCGGTTTCAACTCACCACCGTGAACAACAAGACACGTCACAATGGTTGCCGTCGTTTTCCGCACCTCCAGCTTCAGCAGACCATCGTCCAACAAGAGGGCGTCGCCCTTCTTCACGTCGCTGGCAAGCGTGGGGTAGTGCACAGGAATAAGCCGGTCGGAGATCGTGAGCTTTTCAGCCTTGATCACCGCAACGTCGGCCAGCTGCACCTCGGTGCCTGGTACCAATGTGAGAATAGCTGTGTCCGGGCCAAAGTCGCCGACCCGAATCTTCGGCCCCTGCAAGTCAGCTACGATTGGGAGGTGAACCCCAAGTTTCTGTTCCGCAGCACGAATGGCGGTGATAAACTCTTCGTGCATGGCATGGGAACCATGCGACATATTCAGGCGAAAGGCATTCGCTCCGGCGCGCACCAAGTTGGCTACCTTGGTGGCCGAGGCAATGGCTGGCCCCATCGTGCAGAGAATCTTTGCCTTCGACGTTAGGTTGAGATGCGGCATACTGCGAGACTATATCATTCTACGTGGAGGTGGGGAGCAAAATGTTTCGATCGCGAGAGCTTCTCCGGACTCTTCGTCAATCAGGACGTAGGCGCCGCACACTCGGACGTCGCCCTCGGCGGGTTCGTACTTATGCGCCGTTTGAAGCTGCATTCGCTTCA
>CAZBOW010000023.1:7500-17216 GCA_964493635.1 uncultured Hyphomicrobiales bacterium | reverse complement strand
CCCGGATTCTCGGCTGGATAGTTCAGTGGGCGCAAGACGTAGGGGTTCTTTGACAGGAGTGGACGGGACTTCCAGTTTTCCCAGATGTGATTGCCCGTGGTAATGCAGTGCACACCGGCATTAAACAGCTGGTCGGCCTCTACCTCGGTAAGCCCCTTACCACCTACGATATTCTCGCCGTTGACAATAACGCAATCCGCCTTGTAACGCTCGCGGAGCGCTGGCAGCTGAGCCAGAACGGCGTTCAAGCCAACGTGGCCAACAATATCGCCGATGAACAGTACATGGAGTGGTCGCATACGTGGCTAAACTACGAAGCAGTATCTTGCCACATGGCACTACGCATCTACACGAAAACTGGCGACGACGGAACAACGGCTCTCTTTGGAGGTCAGCGGGTTCCGAAGGACGACCTGCGCATTCAATCCTACGGCACCGTGGACGAGCTCAATGCAGTGATTGGAATGGCTCTGACCGAATCGCTGCACGAACCCTTGCGGGCAGAGCTCATGGGGCTATGTGCAGAGCTGTTCACCGTTGGTGCCGACCTTGCAACTCCGCTGGATCCGCCACCGTCGTACCACATTCCACGGGTGGAAGAGCGACATGTGCAACGATTAGAGCAGTACATTGACGGTCACGATGAAGTTCTTGCACCGTTGAAGAATTTCATCCTACCGGGCGGTACCGTAGCGGCCGCGCATCTTCATTTGGCGCGCACGATTTGTAGGCGTGCGGAGCGATTGGTGGTTGCCCTTGCCCGCGCCGAGGACATTGGACCGCACGTGGTCACGTATTTGAATCGACTTTCCGATTACTTGTTTACTGCAGCACGCCGAGCTAATCACGATGCTGGCGTGCATGATGTACCATGGTTTTCAAACGAAAATCACTAGGGCGCAGCAATGAACCACTATTTCTTTTTAGCGTTGATGCTCGGAGTGCTGATGTCGTCGTGCACGACATCGACAGATCCGGCAGACATTCGTCCGCAGGCACCAATCAACCTGCGCGCGAACTCCGTGAACGCTACAACCGTGGCACTCACATGGGAGGCTGCAAGTCAAGATCAATCCAGAACGGGTTTTCAGATCACGATCAATGGCTCCGGTGTTGATCGCGATACAACGATCAACGATCCTGCGGCTCGCGCCGTCAACGTTTCGGGTCTTGTGGCTGGCACGCTGTACACCTTCTCAGTTCATGCGCTCAACGGAACCACCACATCAGCCTCGGCCGCCAGTGTACAGTGGGCACCAGCCCTGCGCTATTCGATGAAGGTCTACGAACCGATGAGCGTCTATGGCAATGGCATTCAGCTGTCGCATCCGGTGGGGTTGTTGCTGCCAGCGGCATTCAAATGGGACCTTTGCGTGGATGTTGTCAAGGATTCGCTGTTTCTGGGATGTCCGTTGCTGAGTTCCTTTGCACGACCAGACTCCTCGGGCCTCTACGTGAATGGCGATAGCATCCGGCGTACGGAGATTGGCAGCGTATGGCCCAACGTTTCCAGCCTCGACGATGTGACGGACGACCTCAAGAGTGCTACGTACCGATCTGTTCTGCTCAATCTCGGACAGGTCAACGGCGCGGCCACGCCGTTTGTGTTTGCCGCTCGAACTCAGGCCGGCAACTATGCCAAGGTACTCGTGAAGGTGTCCAATGGCAGGTTTCTCCAGGGAGTGGCTCCGGATCGCTACCTTGATCTGGAGATCGTCTACCAGCCTCTTGCAGGAGAGACATTTCTGAAGCGGTGACAGCGAGCTGATACCGAGATCACGATGAATTGTTTTTCATTGTTTGTTCATTGCTGACTGAACGACACTCGCCTAGATTTGTGCATACAATTTTTTTCCACAGTTTTCTGTATCGAGGAGTAGGGATATGAAGTCGATCAAATTGATGCTGCTTGGCTTTGCCGCAGTTGGTCTCGTAGCTTGCGGTGGTGAGCAGACCGAAGAAGCACCAGCTGAAGAAATGCCAGCAACCGAAGAAGTTGCACCAGCTCCAGCTGAAGCACCAGCTCCAGAAGCACCAGCTACGGACAGCGCCGCTGCTCCAGCTGAAGCAGCTCCTGCTCAGTAATCAGCCTTAGAAACTGATACCGAAACGCCCCTGATGCGCAAGCATCAGGGGCGTTTTCTGTTCAGAGCTGTTTGTTGGTTATGTCGCCGTAGGCCTTCTTCAGGCCTTCTTCCGCAGGCGTGCGGCAAAGGCACCATCGGTTTTATGGATGTGCGGAAACGTTTGCAGGAATCCGTCCTTACAGACCTCCGCGGAAACGTACTTCTCTGCTGGTTCCACAGAGAACTCGGGGTGATCGGCCAGAAATGCGGCAATGATGTCGGTATTCTCCTCCGGCTCGATCGTACAGGTGCTATACACTAGTACTCCTCCCGGTTTAACCAACGATGCCGCATGGTCAATCAACTCGAGCTGACGCTTTGCCATCTTTCGGATATCGTCGATCGTTCGTCGCCACTTGATATCCGGCTTCTTGCTCAGGGTGCCAAGTCCGCTGCACGGCGCATCGACGAGCACAACATCGGCCTGCTGCTTCGGTGAAAACGACAGGGCATCGCCCTGTACGGCTTCGATAATCGACACGCCCGTTCGCTCGGCATTTTCCCGAATGAATGGCACCTTGGATTCGTACAACTCAAGGGCCACAACCTTACCCTGATTGCTCATGAGTTCCGCGGCAAAGATGGCCTTGCCACCAGGAGCGGCGCATAGATCGTACACCACCATGCCTGGCTGAGGATCGGCCAACCGCACAGCAAGACTTGCCGAGGCATCCTGTACGGTGACGTATCCCTCCGTCCACGCACGAACACTTCGCAGATCCCGCAGCGACGTGATCAAGACGCTGGTTTCATGGACGGGAGAAATCTCGTACTTGATGTTGGCTTGATGTAGCTCGTCCTCGATGAACTGCCGAGTGGTTTTCAGGGTGTTGACGCGAAGTGTGATCATCGGGCGATGGTTGTTCGCGTGGAGTAAGGCATCGGCCTCCTCGGCCCCGTAGCGTTCTACATAGCGACGCACCATCCATTGGGGATGCGACGAATGCACTGAAAGGTGAAGCACTTCGTTCTCGGCACGATCGGGATACCGAATGTTGTTGATGTTGCGCAGCACGTTCCGCAGAACACCATTCACAATACCGGCGTGACGATCACCCTTAAACTGCTTGACGATCTCGACGGACTCGTTGATCGCCGCCGGAGGTGGAATCTTGCTCAGAAAGAGCATCTGGTACAGCGCAATGCGCAAGGCATTCTTGACAATTGGTAAGCACTTGGCGAATTCGCCGTGGTAGAACCCTGTGAGAATCCAGTCGAGCCGACCCTGCCATCGAACCACTCCGTTGACCAGTTCAGTGACCAGTGCACGGTCGGCAGCCGAAAGTTCGGATCGGCGTAACTCTCCGTCGAGGAGTTTGTCGATGTAGGAGTCGCTGTTTTCGTAGCGCGACAGAAGTTTCACTGCAACACCGCGAGCGGTGTCGAAGATGGATTCAGGTGCTTGCTCGTTGCTTGTCTCGTTACTCATACGGCAATGTTACGGGCAAGTTCAGAAATATCCGTTGCTTGGTTCTGGTAGATGATCACCATAGTTTCCTGTCATGATCCTACGTTTCCCTCTCGTGTTGTGTGCAGTAGTTGGAATTCTCCTGTGGACAAGCCCCCTGCAGGCTCAGCGTAATGTACTGCAATCCGATCCGCTGCGAGCGCGGAGTCTCATTGTGTACGACATGATCGGCGGATACATGGGTCTATCGTTCAATTCCCAATCCGGTACGATCACAACGAATTGCGACTGCAACTTTACCGGAGCAGCGGGGACAGGATTTGTAGGGGGCTTCCAGTACGAGCGCCTAACACGATCCGGGTTTCTCTGGGGTGTTACCCTTGGATATGAAAATCGCTCACTGGAGGGGCGGTTTCGAGAGATTGAGGGGCTGTCGATGACTTCGCCCACCACGGGGCAATCCTACACCGTTCCCATCGACTTCCTGAACACGGCGAATCTGTCGCTGCACTACCTCTCGGCCATGCCGTATCTGAAACTGCGTACGCTCGGCCCCTTCTATGCACGTGCCGGAGCCGTACTCTCCTATGTCTTTTCCAGCTCCCTTGAACACCTCAAGACACTTGAGACAACCTCGGTGACGCTGCCAAACGGGGAATCGGCAACGGTTTCGCTTCCGGGTTATCCAACCGGTGTAGCCACGATTCAGGATGGTCCGGTACCTGACTTGAACGCGCTGCAGGTAGGTGTTACACTTGGTGTGGGGCTCGACCTGAAGCTGGGCGACAGCTTTTTTCTGAGCCCGGTCCTGCAATACTACTATCCTGTCACCACGGTATCATCGGCGGCAACATCGGCTGGAGACCCCTATTCTACTAGGGCTTTTCAGCTTCTGCTTGAAGGCCGATTCATCCTGTGACGGATTACCCTTTGTGAGTTATCCACAATTACCTATTTTTTCCCTTCACGCCAGAAGCGTGTTGGTGCTTGCACACATGGTTTCCAAGTGGTAACATGTGCGCTGGGGACATCGATTCATCTACGCCTACATGAACGGGATGGGTATGCTGCAGAGAGTCTTGGCACTCTGTTTGGGTTTGGTCGTGCTAACGACGGCGATGGTCGCCGGTACACCGGGCACGGAAATAACGCTCTACAGCGTTACAATCATGATGACGCCGGAAGATGGCGCATCACGAGGGGATTTGCTGGAGGACCCGTCGAAGATTCGCATTCTGAATCTTGGGCCGTTGGTCAACCACGACGGTTTGGACTACGGTCCAACCGTGAGCGCTGATGGTAAGACACTGTACTTTGTGTCGAACCGTCAGGGCAGCCGCATCACCCGTGATGGCGACTTCTCTCACGACTTCTGGTCGGTGAAGAAGGAGAACTATCTCGACACGATCTTCACAGTGCCGAAGAACATCGATACGCTCGATGCTGGCGTGAACACCGTGATGAACGAGGGCGTTGCATCGATCGCTGCCGACCGCCAGACGCTCTATTTCACGGGTTGTAACCGTCCGGATGGTTTGGGAGACTGCGACATCTACCTGGCTGAGATCAAGGGTGATCGATGGGGTACGCCGCGGAACCTTGGCCGAAACGTGAATTCGGAGTTCTGGGATTCACAACCGTCGATTTCTCCCGGACAGGACCGCCTGTATTTTGCCTCGAACCGCCCATCGCCAACAAATCCCGATGGCGCTGGTGAAGATGATACCGACATCTGGTATTGCGACTGGGACGAGGACCTCGGCGAATGGGGTCCGGCCAAAAACCTGGGTCCGGATGTTAATACGTCCGAGTCGGAAGTGGGTCCATTTATTGCTGCCGACGGTAACACGCTGTTCTTCTCGTCGAACGGACACAAGCCGAACATGGGTGGCTTGGACTTCTACCGCACGACGCGGACGGGTGAGAAGGATCGCGCAGGTAATGACCGTTGGGCAAAGCCGAAGCAACTCCCAGCTCCAATCAATACCGTCGAAGACGAACAGTTCATTACGCTGCCGGCATCCGGCGACGTGATGTACTTCTCCTCCCGTCGGACAGACCTCAAAGGCTACCAAGGCGACTTGGACATCTTCATGGCCTTCATCCCAACGTACTTCCGAGCCGTCAACCTGATCGTGGATGTACTCGACGAATGTACCGGTGAGAACATTCCGGCAGTTGTGACCTACAGCAATCCTAAAACGGGCAAGAAGACGAACGATAGTGTTTCCACCGATCGCGTGGAGTCGAACATCATCATCACCAACGATGACTACGGTCAGGGCCCTCTAAAGGCAGACTCGGTGATGATTACCGTTACGGCACAGTCCGACGTGTATGGTGAGCGCTCGATCGTTGTACCCATTGTTGACCCGGGAACAGTTACCGATCAGGAAAAGTCCAAGGAGAAGATTGAGGTACGCCGCACCATCAAGCTTGGTCAGCGTCCAACGCTTGCTGCTGAAATGGAATCCTCCGACTGGTCGAAGCGCTTGAATGATGGCTTCAAGGGACTGGTACTCGAAGAGAAAGCCACAATCACGCTCTATCCATTGTTGCCATACGTCTTCTTCGAACTCAATAGCTCGAACTTCTCCGACCGGTATACCATCTTCCGCTCGGCAGCTCAGACCAACGGCTTCAACGACGAGCGACTCCTGGGTGGAACTCTGCAGAAGTACTACCACGTGTTGAACGTGTACGGCTATCGTCTGAACAAGTATCCGGATGTGAAGGTAGAGATCACCGGTTGCGTCGACGAGATCAACGAAGACAAGAACTCCGATCTGGCGAAGAATCGCGCGCAGATCATCTTCAACTACCTCCGCGATATCTGGAAGATCTCCGAAGATCGGATGTCGGTGAAGCATCGTGGCTGGCCTGAGGTTCGCTCCAATCCAAAGGACTCGCTGGGTATCGTTGAAAACCGCCGCGCCGAACTCCGCTTCTCCGGACCAAATGCGGAGAACCTGTGGCAGGTTGAACGTCCAATTCTCGACAACGACCCAACTACATTCCCGTCGCCAATGGAGATGACCTTCGTCATGGGTAATGGTATCGACGAGAACATCGTTGCCAGCCGCCGCATCGAGGTAACCCGCGATGGCAAGACGTGGAATACACTCACGCAAGTAGGCCTGACCGACAAGACCACGACCTGGGACTGGAAGGACGCCGAAAACGAGGACTACCCACAAGAGGATCGTCGCATCGAAGTTGAGCAGAAGGCGCTATCGCCATACAAGGCTCAGTTGGTGGTTGTTTCGAAGAAGGGTACGGAGTGCCGCTCGGACATCATTACCATTCCAGTGAAGCGCACATCGACGAAGGGTCTAACAACCGTTCGCGAGGACGACAAGACTCTCGAGAAGTATAATCTGATCCTCTTCCCATTCGACCGCGCCGACGCCGGTCCGATGAACGAGCGCATCCTGAAAGAGTATGTCTATCCACGGATCAAGACCAACTCGACGATCTTCGTAGAAGGTAAGACGGACGTTGTTGGTATGTACGATCACAACAAGCGGTTGTCGGAGCGTCGCTCCGGCACGGTGGAGAATGGAATTGGGAAGAACGCCAAGCAGTATGGCTCGCTGAGCTCGCGTGGCACGGGTGAGGATGAACCACTCTTCACCAACGATCTGCCAGAAGGCCGCTTCTTCAACCGTACCGTACAGGTTCGCATCGAGACGCCGCTCAAGGATGTAGAGCAGTAAATCGACATCTACAATCCCGACGATAAAAGACGCCCAGTCTTCCTATGAAGGCTGGGCGTTCTGCGTAGTTTTGCACCATGATTGAATGGGATATCAACCCAGTGATCTTCTCACTGGGACCGCTCCATCCCCGATACTACGGGGTGCTTTTCGCATTGGCGTTTGTGGTCGGCTATCGCTTTATGCGGATCATGTTTGCCGACGACAAGAAAACGCTCAAGCAACTCGACAGTCTCACCATTACCATGATCGTGGCCACCATTCTTGGTGCGCGTCTGGGCCATGTGCTCTTTTATGAGCCGCATATCTTGGCGGACAACCCACTGCGCCTTTTTGCTGTGTGGGAAGGGGGCTTGGCCAGTCACGGGGGAGCGTTAGGCATCATCACGGGCTTATGGTGGTACCACAAGAAGAACAAAGGCTTTTCGATGATCTGGCTGTTGGATCGACTGGCCGTTGTTGCGGCCCTGAGTGGTGTGTTCATTCGAATTGGGAACTTCTTCAACTCAGAGATCATTGGTCGAGCAACCGACGTACCGTGGGCGGTGTGGTTCAAGCTGGTAGACCCCGTACCTGTGGGGCGACATCCTGCTCAACTCTATGAGGCGGTACTATATCTGGCCATCTTTGGTTTTCTCTGGTGGCGATATCGGCAGCGCGACAGCTTTACCAACCCTGGTCGGCTGATCGGCCTATTCATGGTGCTGGTGTTTTCAGGACGCTTCCTCATTGAGTTTCTCAAGGAACACCAGGAGGCATTCGAAGCATCGCTTCCACTTGACATGGGACAACTCCTCAGCATTCCGTTCATCGTGGCCGGAATCTATTTCTTGATGACCTCTCGACAATCTAGAAAGACCGTACAATGAGCATACAGACGATCACCGTTATCGGCGGTGGCACCATGGGCAACGGTATTGCCCACGTGGCCGCACAGAGTGGATTTAGCGTAACCCTCGTGGACGTTTCCCAGGAAGCCCTTGACCGGGCCGTTCATACCATTTCCAAGAATCTCGATCGCATGGTTGCCAAAGAGAAGATCTCGCAGGCCGATCGTGATGCTACGCTTGCCCGTATCGCCACAACAACGGATCTGGCTCAAGGGGCCTCGCAGGCCGATCTTGTGATCGAGGCTGCAAGCGAACAATTCTCCATCAAGAAGCAGATCTTCCAAACGCTGAACAGCGCTTGTAAGGACACGGCAATTCTGGCGTCGAACACATCGAGCATCTCGATTACGGAGCTTGCAGCTGTTACGAACCGACCAGATCAGTTCATCGGCATGCACTTCTTCAATCCCGTGCCAGTGATGACGCTTTGCGAAATCATCCGTGGATTGGCAACGAGCGACGAAACCTACGCTACGATCAAGGCAATGGCCGAGACCATGGGCAAGGTTCCGGTTGAGGTTCAGGACTATCCTGGCTTCATCAGCAACCGGATTCTGATGCCAATGATCAACGAAGCGATCTACTGCGTGATGGAGGGTATCGCCTCGGTTGAAGACATTGATACGGTGATGAAACTCGGTATGGCCCATCCGATGGGTCCGCTCACCCTTGCCGACTTCATCGGACTGGACGTATGTCTCAGCATCATGGAGGTGCTCCACAATGGCTTGGGCGATTCAAAGTACCGCCCCTGTCCACTTCTGCGCAAAATGGTAGCTGCCGGACACTTGGGACGCAAGAGCGGCAAAGGCTTCTACAGCTACTAGCCATTCACCAACCCCAAGGGGTATGAGCTTTACTGACTACTATCGTGTCCTAGGGATTGAGAAAGGGGCTTCGGAGGCCGAAATCAAGAAGGCGTTCCGAAGCCTCGCTCGCGAATATCATCCCGATGCGAATCCCGACAACCCGAAGGCGGAGGAGAAATTCAAGGAAATCTCCGAGGCGTACGAGGTGCTGTCCGATCCTCAAAAACGAGCGAAATACGATCAGATCAGTTCGCAGTATCAAGCCAGTCAACGCACTGGTGGAAGAGGCACGTGGCAGCAGCAATACAACCCGCAGGATCTTGGCGACATGTTCGGCGGAACATCGTTTGGCGATCTGTTGTCGCAGCTCTTCGGTGGTGGTAGTGGCGGCAGTGGTGGACGTGCCACCGGTGGGCCGCGGCCACGGCGCGAGCCGGAACAGGTGTACGCCGTTACGATTTCCTTCGACGAAGCCTTTACTGGAGCAACAAAACGGTTGGCACTTGGCAATCGGAAAATCGACGTCACCTTCAAGCCAGGGATTGCCAGCGGACAACGGTTGAAGATTCCAGCTGGCTTGCTGGAGGTCACCATTGCTCCGCATGCACGCTATACTCGCGATGGCGACCACCTCAAGGTTTCGGAGCAGGTGCCGGTATCCACGATGGTATTAGGGGGATCGATTCCAGTGCAGACACCCAGCGGTCAGGTGCACATCACGGTTCCGCCCGGCACGCCGTCCGGTAGAACCCTTCGAGTACGAGGCC
>CAZBOW010000023.1:0-2500 GCA_964493635.1 uncultured Hyphomicrobiales bacterium | reverse complement strand
GCTTAATGAGCCTACGAGTTGCTCGTCACATGCAAGGGTAAGGGTATGGATACCCGCACCCGTAGCGAAAGCGAGTCTGAATAGGGCGCTTAGTATGTGGCGGCAGACGCGAAACCATGTGATCTATCCATGGCCAGGATGAAGCGTGGGTAACACCTCGTGGAGGTCCGAACCGGTGTGGGTTGAAAACCATTCGGATGAGCTGTGGATAGGGGTGAAAGGCCAATCAAACATGGTAATAGCTCGTACTCCCCGAAATGTTTTTAGGAACAGCCTCGTGTTACTGTCTCGGAGGTAGGGCTCTGATTGGGCTAGGGCTGTCACAACGGTACCGACCCCAGATAAACCGCAAATGCCGAAGACAGGATGCACGGGAGTGAGGCTGCGAGGGATAAGCTTCGTAGCCGAGAGGGAAACAACCCAGATCGCCAGCTAAGGTCCCCAAGTGGGTACTAACAGGTAAAGGATGTGTCGTTGCATAGACAGCCAGGATGTTGGCTTAGAAGCAGCCATTCATTTAAAGAGTGCGTAATAGCTCACTGGTCGAGCGACGATGCGCCGACAATTCTCGGGACTAAGTATCCCACCGAAGCTGCGGGCTCGAAAGAGCGGTAGGGGAGCATTCTACCGGCGGTGAAGGCGTGTCGTGAGGCATGCTGGAGCTTGTAGAAGAGCCTATGTAGGCATGAGTAGCGATAACGGGGGTGAGAATCCCCCGCGCCGAAAGTCCAAGGTTTCCGGAGCTCCGTTCGTCGACTCCGGGTTAGGCGGCCCCTAAGGCGAGGCCGAGAGGCGTAGCTGATGGGAAGCAGGCACATCTTACGAGATAATATTCCTGCCCCGCTATGACAATGAACGTGACGCAGACGTAAGCTAGTATAGGTTAATGGCTATCCGACTACTAGTGAAGGCTGCCGAGAAAAGCAAGTCATGGTGACCGTACCGCAAACCGACACAGGTGGACGGGTTGAAGATACTCAGGCGCGCGAGTGAGCCGTGCTTAAGGAACTCGGCAAATTGACCCCGTAACTTCGGGAGAAGGGGTGCCGCAGCAATGCGGCCGCAGAGAATAGGCCCAGGCGACTGTTTACCACAAACACATCACTCTGCTAACACGTCAAGTGGACGTATAGGGTGTGACACCTGCCCGGTGCCGGAAGGTTAAGAGGAGAGGTCAGCTTCGGCGAAGCTTTGAATCGAAGCCCCGGTAAACGGCGGCCGTAACTATAACGGTCCTAAGGTAGCGAAATTCCTTGTCGGGTAAGTTCCGACCTGCACGAATGGTGTAACGATCTGGGCACTGTCTCAAGCACGGGCTCGGCGAAATTGTGGTACCGGTGAAGACGCCGGTTACCCGCATATGGACGGAAAGACCCTATGCACCTTTACTGTAGCTTAGTATTGGGTTTGGTCGCATCATGCGTAGGATAGGTGGGAGACGTCGAAGCGGGCCTTGCGGGGCTCGTGGAGTCATTGGTGAAATACCACCCTTGATGCGTTCGAATTCTAACCCGGCGGAGTGGATCTGCGGGAACAGTGCTAGGTGGGCAGTTTGACTGGGGCGGTCGCCTCCCAAAAGGTAACGGAGGCTTACAAAGGTTCCCTCAGCACGGTTGGTAATCGTGCGTAGAGTGCAAAAGCAGAAGGGAGCTTGACTGTGAGAGAGACATCTCGAACAGGTGCGAAAGCAGGTTTTAGTGATCCGGCGGCACTGCGTGGAAGGGCCGTCGCTCAAAGGATAAAAGGTACGCTAGGGATAACAGGCTGATCTTGCCCAAGAGTCCACATCGACGGCAAGGTTTGGCACCTCGATGTCGGCTCATCGCATCCTGGGGCTGGAGAAGGTCCCAAGGGTTTGGCTGTTCGCCAATTAAAGCGGTACGTGAGCTGGGTTCAGAACGTCGTGAGACAGTTCGGTCCCTATCCTATGCGGGCGCAGGATGTTTGAGGAGACTCGCCGTTAGTACGAGAGGACCGCGGTGACCGGACCGACGGTGTACCTGTTGTCACGCCAGTGGCATCGCAGGGTAGCCATGTCCGGGAAGGATAAGTGCTGAAAGCATCTCAAGCACGAAACCCACTCCAAGATGAGACATCCCAATTAGTAAGGACCCGAAGAGATGATTCGGTTGATAGGCCCAAGGTGGACGCGTGGTAACACGTGGAGCTAACGGGTACTAATAGTCCGAGGACTTGCCACAAGTTTTATTTTCAAAGTCGTTTCCAATGGATCGATACCATTGATATTCAGTCAACGACTCTTCTCTTCTTGGCTGCAGCATCTACTACGCGCAGCAGATGATCTAACTTCGAACAAAAACCTCTTGGTGACAATAACGCGGGGGTCACACCTCTTCCCATTCCGAACAGAGTCGTTAAGCCCCGTCGTGCCGATGGTACTGCATCTGAACTGGTGTGGCAGAGTAGGTAGTCGCCAGGTCCTCTTTCCAAAGCCCCCTGTACCTTTGTACTCGGGGCTTTGGCGTTTTATATCCCTACG
>CAZBOW010000022.1:36886-39533 GCA_964493635.1 uncultured Hyphomicrobiales bacterium | reverse complement strand
GTGAGAGTCGATTACTCGGGTAAATGTTACAGCGACGTCAGATTTCGAGATCGATGGTTCCAAACACTTCCTCGGTGGCCGCGCCCGGGAAGAAGCCGTTCGAATTGCCCACAAGGTAGAGCGTGATGGTCACCTTTCGGGGCTGACCCGGTTCCCGAGGATACTCGCCAATGAGCATGGTTGCCAGATTTGTGGCTGGGTCCGATGGATACAGCTGTCGAGTTCCGGTGAATGTTGCCCAGATACGTACCTCGCCTTGATCGAGAGCATGGGGATAGGCAACGGCTGGCAAGGAGTCCACGGTAACGCGAAACTCCTCGATAACGGCGGTGCGTGGTGTGGTGGTCTCGATCATCTGGAAATCCATCCAGAAGACGATCGGTGAAACCGATGTATCGATCTTGAACACGGGGGTTCCTGTGAGTTCATAGCGATGCCCGCTGAACTCGAAGTTGGTGGTTACCCGTAACGGTTCCACGGTTGGTGCCGGGGTAAGGGGCGTTTCCTTGCGCGGAACATCGGTGTCCAGCGGTGAGACACAGGCCGTAAGAGCCATCATCGTAACGAGTGTCAATAACGCGTTCATGGGACTAAGCATTCGGTGTTTCATCATTCTGATCAGAAACGTAGAGCCATACCGTAGGTAAGGCCAAATTTGGGAGAGACATACCAGGCATTCTGATACGTGAACGTCATGGCCGAACCTTCCACGCCAAGCAGGAACACCAACGGTCCGGCTGGCGCATACTGCAGGCCTGCTTGCAGTCGGCCCATGGGGCCAAACTTCGAGCCCCCTACCAACACCTGTCCATAGGGCGACAGCGGCAGTTTGCCCAGAACTGAACCGGTATAGCGATAGGTGATGCCGGCCCACGCAGTGGAGGGGTACTGCTCGTAGCGTACAACCTGGCCGTTGCGGTCGCCTTCGAAGACCATCGGATAGGCCTCGTTGCCAACTTCGAAACCAAGAGCACTTCGTTCGTTCATCGAATACATGACCGCCAGGCCGAGGTTGTTGTACCATGCGCCTTGCTCGGATACCGCCGTGCTTAGCGAGGGCTGCAGGGACATACCACGGATCTGCGCGGTGAAGGGCAGACGTGTAGGCGGCCGCAGGCCAAGATCAGCCGTAGTGAGTCGTATGGTTTGAGGGGTAGGATCGCGCTGCAGTTCAATGGCATGTACGATGGTGATGTCGGACGTGCGAGCGTCGATCACGGTTGGTTCGGGCTCACGTTCAACCTCCCGTTCAACCTCGCGTTCAACCTCACGTTCAACCTCGCGCACAACCTCGCGGACCACATCCCGTGTAACCACGCGCTCCGGTCGGGCTGCTAATTCTCTGCGCAGTGCCAGGTTCTCGCTGCGTAGTGCTTCACGCTCAGATTCCGATGCCACATCAGGCTGTTGAACATTCGGCGTCTGGACGGCAGGACTCTCGACCTGTGCTCCGGACTCCGCCACAAAGGCTGTGAACGCATTCTCCGAAACCGACCAACTGATGCCCGCCGCCGTTAAGGCCGACAGTACTGGTAGTCCAAGGCGGGTAAGCCACTGCCACGCCACGCTGCCACCCACAGCGCCAGCTGTGGCCATGCCGGTAGCCAAGCCCAACGTAGAAAACACCGACGACGTCAGCGCAGCCGGAGGAACCAGCGCCATGCGGTCGTCCTTCACGGCGGCCTTCAGAGCAATCTGCTCGCGCATTTCCGTCCGCAGATCGGCGTTTGTTGCCAACTCCGCATATAGTGCCTGCTCGAGCATCGGATCGAGCTCGCCGTCGAGGAGTTGGTCGATATGTTCACTGAACTGTTGCATAGATCATTACCTTCCCTAACCTTCCCTAGCCCCTTACCGCTGCATGTCGTCGAGGTATGGTTGCAGGATTTCCTTGATGCGTTGCCGTGCCCGGAACACACGCACCTTGGCTGTTTCAAGTTTGATATCCAGAATGACGGTCATTTCCTTATACGACAAGCCCTGATACTCGCGCAGTACGAAGGCCTCGCGCATATCCTGTGGCAGGAGCTCCAATGCACGAGCAATCAGGTCCATCATCTCGTTCCGCTCGTATTCGCGTGACTCACCCGGATTGTAGAGGAGTTCGTCGAATTCGAGATTGTTGGCGGAGGCTCGCTTCTTCTCGTTGAGGCACAGATTACGGCTGATGGTAAGCAGGTATCCCTTGACGTTCTCCATGCTTTGATGCCGTTGAGCGCTCTGGTGGAATCGGATAAAGGTGTCTTGGAAGACGTCGGCTGCCTTATCTCGATCTCCCATCACACGAACACAGTACGCATACACCACGGACGAGTACCGGGCGTACAGCTCGGAGAACGCCACATCGGCGTCGGCTGTACTGAGACATTCGTACAGTTCGGTGTCGGTATATTCGCTGAGCAATCGCTCCATGCAGGGAGTACCAACAGTCTACAAGGGTGAAAGTTTCGGTGAAGAACGGGGAATCTACGGCATGCTGGCCACTCTTTCCCGAGTCTGGTAGGGGGCTGACCTATACGCTTCATCGCAGTCGTCGACGCACGTTGTCGGTCGAAATTCAACCGCATGGTGCCGTTCACGTGCGTAGTCCCATCCATGTTCCGCATGCCGACATCGAGGCATTTCTGCTTAGTAAGCGCAGATGGAT
>CAZBOW010000022.1:35082-36786 GCA_964493635.1 uncultured Hyphomicrobiales bacterium | reverse complement strand
TTGGCCCACCTCATGTACATGCATCACGGCCCGGCCTTTCAGCACCTTGCACGGCACCTCATGCCGGGCTATGATGAAGCTAATCGTGTGTTGGACCAGTGGACGTCCGTCCTTACGATGCCGTCGCGGAGCTAAGTGCATCAAAGGCATTGGTCAGGGCGGCAGCGATCTGCTCTGGCGAGCGTCCTTCGATGTGGTGACGGGGCATAAAGGCTACCAGTTCTCCATCTCGTAGGATTGCCATTGCCGGGCTACTAGGAGCCTGACCGGTGAAGTAGGTACGGGCGCGCTCGGTGGCTTCCAGATCCTGACCGGCAAAGACGGTCACAACGTGGTCGGGAAGTGTTGAATGCTGAAGCGCCAGTGCCACGGCGGGGCGTGCACCGCCGGCGGCGCAACCGCATACAGAGTTCACAACAACCAAGGTCAAACCTGGCTGCTTCAGGGCAGTATCGACGTCATCGGCCGTGAGGAGTTCCTTCACACCAAGGCTGGTGAGTTCTTCCTTCATCGGCTGGACAAGCATGGGATCGTAGGGCATTGAAAACCTCGTTAGTTCAAACGTTCGTGAGACGAATCATGGTTGGAATCATTACGGTTCAGCATCTCGTAGAGGTACTCCATCCCCAGCGGTCCGGCGATGCCCGGAAACTCCTGCTCGAAATCGGACCGCTTTCGCGCGTCGCGCTGGAAGGCCGATCGCAGGTAGGGAATGCTATCCATCGGCTGCCCTGCGGCGCAGAGGGTCTTGGCCACGGCGTAGTAGCCTTCGGCCCAGTCCGGCTGCAGGCGTATGCACTCCATAAACGCTTGCAGCGCCTCCACCACAGCGCCGGTGTCCAAGAGCGTCGAGCCGTAATCAAACCAGCACTCGGTATCCGTAGAGTGCAGACTTAAGGCTCGCTCGTAGGAACGGAGCGCATCGACGGAATTGCCAAGGTTGAATTGCGAGTCGGCAAGAGCATACCACACATCAGACTGCTCCGGCTCAATCTCCAGAGCCATTGAGTAATCGGCGATGGCGCGGGGGTAATCCTCCAAGGCGTCGTAGCACGTACCTCGTCCAAAGAGCGACGCCACGTGGTTCGGTTCGATCTCGAGAGCCTTCGTAAAGAACTCTGCCGCCTCCACGAAGAACCCCTGCTCTTCCAGTGACGATGCCAGATTGTGAATGACGGGTACGTCGGTGGGATCTACGCGGAATGCATCGCGGTAGGCCTCGACGGAGGCATCCAGCTGTCCAACAGAGGCGTAGGAATTGCCCATGTTGTAGTAGGCATTCACAAAGTCCCGTTTAATGGCTACGGCCATCTCATAGGCCGCGATTGCCTGTCGGTGAGCCCCTTTCCGCCCATACATCACGCCTTTGTTGAACCATGCGTTGGCATCGAATGGATCACTGTCGATCAGACGATTGTAGATCTCGATTGCCGTATCGTACTGCTCCAACGCCTCCTCGCAGTAAGCCAGCTCGAAGAGAGCTTCGCGCTGGAACCCCTCTTGCTTGGACAGAAACCGGAACAACTTGGCAGCTTCGGCGTAGTCGGATGCTTTTTCGGCAATCATCGCCTTGGTGTAGAGAGCATCAAGGTTGTCGGGCTCTAATTGCAGGACGTCGTTAATCAGCGCGGTGGCTTCGGCCAATTGCCCCAGTTGCTCGTGGGCAATGGCCCGATTCACCGAGATTTCCATGTCGATGGGGTC
>CAZBOW010000022.1:32974-34982 GCA_964493635.1 uncultured Hyphomicrobiales bacterium | reverse complement strand
CCAGTTGCTCGTGGGCAATGGCCCGATTCACCGAGATTTCCATGTCGATGGGGTCCAATTCGGCGGCACGCTCATACACGTCCAACGCCTCGCGCCAGCGATTCAAGCTCCCAAGGGCAATCCCCAGCTTATGCCAGGCATCGGATGAGTACGGGGCCTTCTCGCGCCACAGTCGCGCCAGATTTTCTGCGTCCTCGAAGCGCTGCGTGTCCAGGCAGTAGTGGACCATGTTCTCAAGGGCCTCTACGCTGGGTTGGCCATGGGTCCACTGGCCAGAGCGAAACGCCTCACGGTAGGCCCTCAACTGCTCGTTGAGGTCCTGTTCGTCAGCCGCATCATCAAAGTATTCCAGCATGGCGCTATGATCCCACGTCGCGATTGAACATGCTCACGTATGCAATGCTACTGATTATGCCAGAACATCAAAGACAAGAAATTTGAGGTACTGTGTCTCCGGCATCGCCAGAAGTACGGGGTGGTCGGCTGCCTGCTCGCCACGGTGCACAAGACGCAGCCGTCGGCGTAATCGTGCTGCTTCGGTGTAGATGATGTCCATCAGGTCGTGCTCGGCAACCAATTGTGTACACGACGCCGATACGAGTAACCCACCGGGCCGCAACAACTTGAGTGCTGTGCGGTTGAGTTCGGAGTACCCGGCCCGGGCACCAGCGATGGCCTTTCGACTTTTCGCAAACGACGGCGGATCCAGAATCACGATATCCCACATCTGGCCTTCGTCGACGTACGTTCGCAGCAGGTCGAAGACGTTGGCTTGCACAAACTCGCAGTTGGGAAGCTCATTGAGCCTGGCGTGGTGCTCAGCTGCCTGAACGGCCACAGCTGAACTGTCGACGCCTACGGCAAGAGCAGCGCCACCGGCAGCCGCATTCAGGGCAAAGCCCCCTACATTACAGAAGCAGTCCAGCACACGCTTCCCGCCAGAGAGTCCGCCAATGAAGGCCCGATTGGTTTTCTGATCGAGGAAGTAGCCGGTCTTTTGCCCGCCAATGAGATCCACCTCCAGTTGGATCCCGTTTTCGGTGAAGCGCACGCGATCGGGAACGCTACCCCACAAGATGCCATCTCGCAGTTCCAGCCCCTCCTTTTCCCGCACCTTCATGGAGTTCCTCTCCACAATACCGGTGAGGTGGGGCAGTGTCCGCAGCAGGGCCTCAACGATCAGCTCGCGACGTAGATCCATCCCGGCGGCAAGCATTTGCAGCACGGCCACGCTACCGTAGATGTCGATGATCAGGCCACTGAGGAGATCGGCCTCACCAAACACCAGTCGATAGGCATCTTCGTTCGGCATCATCCGGGTACGCAGTGCGCGGGCAGCGGCAAACCGCTCGGCAAAGAAGTCAGCATCGATCGTGGTGCGGTCCGTGCCCAGCATTCGCACGGCAATCTTCGAGGTGGGATGGTAGAAGCCAACACCCAGTGGCGTACCATCGTGGGATTCAACTCCCACAAGTGTACCGGCGGGCAGTTCGGGATATTCACGAAGTTCGTCGCGAAACACCCATAGGTGGCCTTCGACGATGCGGTGGTGTTCTTTCGGGCGAAGGCGAAGGGTGTGCATGAGGGGCATCCCTCAAATTTAGGACTGGTCCGATATTCTCGCTACCAGCTATGAGGGCCTTGAAGAAAAAATCGACACGCCATTCCTGGTGCGGGTAAGAAGAGCCGACTACGTTAGACACAAGTACGTAGCTCGTTGATAGCAAGCACCGTACGGACATTGTACGGAATAGTGATTGCGTGCGGTACAAAATGACCAACGAAAGGCTATAGCTAGTTCTGAAAGACTAGTTCAACAACCACTTCAACACGCAGCGTTCATTCTGATACTCGGCCACTAGAATCACCATATTGTCAGACCCTGCGCTCAAGTTGGATAGGGCTAACTTACCCCCGTCGACTTCTGCAATGCAAGATCCACGGATCGTCATCGCCATGATCCTTCCTGGGGCGTCAACACCGTCAGACGTTAGCACAATGTCGTTAC
>CAZBOW010000022.1:30121-32874 GCA_964493635.1 uncultured Hyphomicrobiales bacterium | reverse complement strand
GCCATGATCCTTCCTGGGGCGTCAACACCGTCAGACGTTAGCACAATGTCGTTACCACGAAGAATCAGCTTGAGTCGAGACTCTGTGCTGTTCTGTCTCGGATCAGAGCTGTTCACAGTGGTTACCGCATCGCTAAGTCTAACTCGTACAAGTCTCGGCGCACCCGAAAAGTTGATACCGAACAATTGAACATTCTCAACAGGTTGTGAACACGTAATAAATCCCAATGTAAATGGATTGTCGCCGGCCATATCATACTGGCGGTAGATAGGACCTTGATACTGCAACGCGATAGAACGATACGCGGATCCAATAGAGTAAACACTATTCAAGTCTGATGACTGCGGTGACACAGGGAAAGGTACCTGTATACTGTCAGAGAATAGGTACATACCATTCAAGAGGGAGCCTCGTTGGATAGACGTTACTCTATCAGCCCCGACAGTTCGTTGTCCGATGAGAAGCACATGGCCATCGAAGATGAACGACGCGGAGTACAATTCTGAAATTTGTACGGAGAGAAGTGAAACGGCTGACCTACGAATCAAACGGTGACGTCTCTTTGGATTTGCCAGCGTGCTCGATTCAACGACAAGAACGTCACCTGATACGGGATCAGAAGACAGGTGTATAGGGACATATTGATACGAGTCCACTGTATCGATCGTGTCAACTTGACCCGTTGTACAATTGACAGTGTATATCCCACTTAGCGTGCCGACGTGGATCACGTCTCCTGAAATGCATGCACTAGTAACGGTCAACGGGGAAGACCAGAGTGTCACACCATCCCCACTTGTAGTGCATATCCGCTTGTTTGTAACCAGGTATTGATGTTGACTGCGAGACTTAAGCACGATCTGTGGATACTCTCCTTGATCTTGCCGAGCAAACATCATTGTCTTAAGGCTATTTCCACCTGTATCAACTACGACTTCACTATACACCTTTCTTCCACCATTTGGCATGGACGGCTCATCAACGACAACGATCACCCGGGCGATGGTGTCCATCTCACTAACGACTGATAGCATGGCTGCATATTGGCAAGTGTGCTGATACATTAATGCGTACCTACCGTTTAGCTGTCGTTCATACTTTCTGATTGATGTTGGGTCAGACATGATGTAAAGGGTGTTGCACTTCTTCATTTGGATGACGATGTGGGTATAGCCTTCGACAGCTCCAAGCGAGCCAAGCATATAGTCCGTCAAATCAATCTGATACAGTCGATTGACAACGGATGTATCCGAACCAATCACTACCATCGTGAGGCTATCCCAGTATGCGCGAAGAGAACGGTGATTGTACGGGAAGTAGTAATTCGCAATACGACCATTGCGCCCAACTAGCTCAATCGAATCAGCACTGTACAAGGCAGCTATGTCACCCTCAAGACCAACCAATGTTGACAAGCCAGAGAAAAAGGTGAAGTCGGCACTGTCCAGGGTTACTGAACCAATGAACAGTGAGTCATTGCGCGTGTATGCAACTCGATTACCTGAGAATGATACACCTTTGTTGACATCTACACGCACACGCTTAGTAACACCATCAACAAGGTTTATGCGAGTGACGTAGTTATCGTCCACCAATACTATGCTGCGCCCTATGAAGTGAAGTTGCTGATAGACAGAAGGCACAACGGTTATCGACTTACTACGCGTACCCTCTGACCAAATCTCAACGCGATCGCCGATGTAGAATGCAAAGTCACCCGTGGTCTCGTCAACGGCCGCCATGTTGTGCGCAGGAAACACAAGTTCATCAAAGACAAAGGTCGAGTCATCTGTAGAGCGCCACAGACCGCCTGAAGATGTCGCAATGGCAATCTCACTACCGTTGCAAGTACCGACAAATGCGGTGATCGAACTCTGCCATGGTACCAATACGTCATCCACATCTGTGATATCGTAGCTGCCAATAATTTGTCTCGCGAAAGAAGGTACCGTCAGGCAGCAAATCATAATCGCCGCAGTAAGTGTGCAGGTCCTCATATTGTGCCTCGTGAAAATATGATCGGATCGCCTGTGCAAACAGGCGTTCCAACATAGATGTTGTTACTCTCCGCAGATGCTGTAACACTGTCCAGACGTCTGAAGTATTAACGACCACTCGTTACACATCATTGGGCCATTTGCAACACTCGGGCCGAGAGGCGTGGCCAAGAGCATGCCAAATCGATTACATACTTGCCAGGGCCGCACGCAGCAGGTGAAGGTGTGGCATCCAACCCACCAGTATTGTTCGGGAATGATATCGACCGGCTTGAATGGCCAAATACCTTGTTTCCAGCAGCTAGCGGTTGAAACTCTATACGTTACTACACACTCGTCAGGAGCGATGTTGTTGCCCCATAACGTTGGATTTGTCCCGCTCAGGAGGAACTGTGTAACCTGCTCCAGTATATTCATGGCTGAAAGGCAAGATCCGCATTGCCATCCTTGCAGACCAGCTTCTATCCATCCAATACTTAGATCGTAGAAGTTCTGTGTGCCCGGGCATGCAATACGAACTTTAAAGTACACGCGCACAGTGCACTGCGTAGTGCCGCACGTAACTGGAACGTCTCTCCACTCGAGTGGTCCCCATGGCTCGTTGCAGCCTCCTTCAGGAATCGCGCATGGATTGAAGTCAGTGGGTTCATCTGATGGACCAGGTATGTATTGTGCGTGCAACTGTGCAAGCGCAATCAAGAATGTTGCGAGAAACATTAATACGTTCATTACTACTCCACTAGAGAATGTGTGGAA
>CAZBOW010000022.1:24387-30021 GCA_964493635.1 uncultured Hyphomicrobiales bacterium | reverse complement strand
AGAAATCTAGCCAGTACAAGTGTGTGACAAAATGCTCCCGAAGTGTCGACCCCCACAGCGAGGTGGATAAAGAAGATAAAGCGACGGATTGAAATCCGTGCAAAGGCCTCCCCAAAAAATGGTGATCCGCTTGACTTCCTTCATTCTTAACTGCAAGACGGAAACTGCACGGAGACTGCACTGGTGCTAAAAGAGAGCAAGTATGCTACATTATGACATTCTACGCATGCGCCGCAAAGACGCGAAAAGCCCCTATCCATAGGGGATAGGGGCTTTTCTAGGAGAGCCGACGACCGGAGTCGAACCGGTGACCTGCTGATTACAAATCAGCTGCTCTGGCCAGCTGAGCTACGTCGGCGTGGAAGTGTCATGGACAGCTCACAAAAATACGCATCCGTTGGGAATGTCCGTTATTCCGCTTGGACCACGGCATCCTCGATCATCTCGCACCAGATGTGGCCAATCAGAATGTGGGCCTCTTGAATGCGGGCTGTCACCGACGACGGCACCAGGACGTAGTCGTCAACAAGGTCCTTGAGTTCGCCGCCATCACCACCCAGCAGACCAATCGTGTGCATGTCGTCGGCATTGGCCTGCTCGACGGCAGCGATCACGTTCTCGGAGTTGCCGCTGGTGCTAATGGCAATTAGTACGTCGCCCTCGCGGCCGTAGGCCTCCACCTGACGGGCGAAGACCTGTTCGAAGCCGTAGTCGTTTCCACCGGCCGTTAGAATCGATGTGTCGACCGTCAGCGCCAAAGCGCCGATGGCGCGTCGCTCCACCGAACTGCGCAGACGCACTACCAGCTCGGCAGCGAGGTGCTGGCTGTCGGCAGCACTGCCACCATTGCCACAGAGCATGATCAGGCCACTGTCGAGAGCCACCTGAGCCAGCAACTCTCCACAACGAAGGATATCTTCGCTGCATTCGTCAGCCAACTTGCGCTTTACGGCGGCACTATCGCTGATGAGGTCGTTGATCTGTTCGCTGGTCATACGGCTCTGTACTACACTGGAGGGGAAAAGGATTGTTCTGCAAAGCTACCATGTGGGTCATTACCGCCATTGCTCTGTGTGTTCTAACGGGGCCTGCGGCGTGGGCCCAAACCGATACGGTCCACATTGCAACAACCGGCGAGTTGCACACATCACTGGCGGCCAGGCGTGCGCTTCCAACGGTGTTTCTGTTAGCCGCTGGGGAGTACGTCATCACAGAGCCCCTTTCACTTGACAGCTGGCAGGAGTTGATTGGGCAGGGGGCTGATCGCACGGTACTCCGGTTTCGGTTGCAGCAACCCACCTCGTGCATCCAGATCCGTGGGAGTCGAAGTGTGCCAATTCCCGTCGATACCCTCCAGTGGAATGGGATGCAGTACCGCGTTGTTCCGGCACGCACCGGAGTTACGCCTACCAGCTGGGTTGAACTGGCAGATGACGACCGGACGTTGATCACATCGGAGTGGGCTCAAGGCTCGGCGGGACTAATTGGGGCACTGGATTCGGACGGATGGATCGAGGATCAGCAGGGGATGTGCCGACCGGACATCGATCCAGCCACAGCGAGGATCCGCTACCTCAACCCTGTGGAAGGCACGGCGATTCGGCACCTCAAGATTGTGAACGAAACACCGACGGAAACACAGACTTCCACCATCGACATCTCCGTGGCTGTGCGCTGCACCGTAGAGTGTGTAGAGAGCCAGTTCACCAACTTCGCGCACGTGGCGCTGAGTCGAAGTGTGCTGTGTGTTGTTCGTGGGAACTACTTCCACGATGCCCATGCCTTTGGCGGCGGCGGCCAAGGGTACGGCACCGTGCTGCAGTACACGTCGAATCGGAACCTTGTGGAGAACAACACGTTCCGTCGGCTACGGCACGCAATTCTGCTCCAGGCTGGAGCTTATCACAACTCCATTGTGGCGAATTATTCCCGCGAGCCGTACTGGACTGAGGTGTCGCTGCCAGCCGATGCCGCCGGCGACATTGTCCTGCACGGAAACTGGGTGCACCACAACCACGTGATGCACAACATTGTGCAGCAGATTGTCATCGATGACTCTCACGGAATGAACGGGCCAGGAAACTTCTTTGCGCGAAATCGCGCCGAGAACTACGGGCTGTTCATGAACTTCGCGCCGGCAACGGACAGCATCGTCTTTGTGCTCAATGAGATTACATCCCGTGCCGTCAGCAAAGGCCTCTACCTCACCTTCGGCAACGGACACCTTCTGGTTCGGAATCGGGTGAAAGGGGCTCTTCGCAATACGGAACTCTCGCTACAGGAGGCAGAGGCCATCGTGGCGCAGCGCAGAGCGGTGATGCGATCCGACGGTTCATCGTTTGTGCACGATGGTGTGATTGGCGAACCGAGTAACGAGCTCGCAGCTTCGATCGAGGCCTTCGATCGACGACGCGTTGCCTGTGCCCCCAATCCAACATCGGTGGGGGCCTCTACCGGTGGCACGACTACTGGCACGGCGTCCTTCGGCACCTGCACGGTGTATGACCTTCTTGGCAATCTTGTTGCAACGTACGGTACGGTAGAAGCCGCCCGACGATCCCTGCAGCCAGGCTTTTATTTCGTCATGTGCGGCTCAACAGCGTTACGACTGTTTGTGCGGCCGTGACACGTTCAGCACGTTCCGCAACACCACGGCCCCAACAACGATCGAGCCCCCTACCACCGAGTGCATACTTGGTGTCTCGCCGTGGAACAGCGTGACCCATACCGGGTTCAGGAGTGGTTCGAGCGTGGTCAGCAGAATGGCTTCGAGGGCTGATACGTGTTTCAACGCCCATGAGTAGAGCAGATAGGAGATGCCCAGCTGCAATACGCCCAGTGCCAGAAGGTTCATCATGATGGGAACGGTCAGAGGAAAGGGGCTGAGGAACGGTAGGCAGACCACTGCCGTCAGGACGTTACCAAGAAGGATGCTCTCCGTGGTTGAAGAGCCGCGCTGAGCACGCATGAACAGGGCCACACCGGCAAAGGCCAGGCCCGAGCCCACGGCGATCAGGTTTCCGGTGAGGGAACCAAGGTTCACCTGATCGAGGAAGAATACGGACATGCCCGACATCACGACGAGGATAGCGAGAACGTCGATTTTCGTGAGGCGTTCCTTGGTGATCACCCAACTGAACACCGCAACCCAAATCGGAGCTGTGTACTGCAGGAAGATGGCATTGGCTGCCGTGGTCAGTTTCGTGGCCACCACAAACAGGATTACTGTGGCCGCATAGGATATGATGCTACCCCATTGGAACACCGACCACGTGGGCTGAGGGCGGCGTAGAACCAACAGCATGGTCACTGCCGCAATCGCACTTCGGGATCCAGCAATCGTAAGTGGGGTTAGCGGCAGTGATTTGATGAAGACGCCACCGGTACTCCACAGAACGGCTGTGAGCAGCAATGCCACAACCCCCCGTGAATGCAATGGGTCGGACGAATGGTGATGGGCGAGGTTCCTACCGAACGAAGCTGGCGTGCGACTCATTGACGATCTCCAAGAGAGCCGAGCCTGGACCCTCGCCGAAGTGCATCAGCAGGCGCGTGGTGGTTTCGGTACGGGTGATAGGGTATCGTGCATCAACCGGTACGTGGACGGTGACCGTCATGGTAAAGGTCGACTCGCTGGGACGCATGCTGTCGAACTCGGCGATCACATCGCGTGCCTCGGCCACCAACTGAATCACGGCTTCCGGCCGTTGGACGGTTGAATCCACGGACACATAAGTAACGCTACCACTCACCGAATCGGGTTGTTGCCCAAAGGACTGCTCGATCAATGTTCGTAGGGCAGGAAGGTGAGGTTGCCAGGCATCTCCCACTGCGACAGGTCGATTGGGATCCATCAGCTTGCCGGTCTGCGAGCCCCCTTCACCACGAATAACGGTGGACAGCAGTTGCGTGACCTGATCGCTGAGGATCGAGTCGCCCTGCTCCAAGATGGTACCCTGGTTACTAAACAAGGCTTTGATGCGTGCGCCGGTCGGCAACAGCGTAACGGGAGCTGCTGAGCCCACGATCGACTCAGCGTTACGGATCACCAGCGACTTGATCGCCTCCTGGCCATCCTCGGTGACACCTTCCACCGTACACATGGCATCGAGCCGCACGGTAATCGATCCTTCCGTGGGCATTTGGCGCACGCCACGGGCGTCAACGGTGGTCATCCGCGTGACTTGGCAGGACGTCCCCTTTAAGAGGTACGTATCCGTGACCTTAATGGGCCGCGTTAATGTTAGCCCCTGTGCGATCAGCACAAGGGCAATCAACGTATGGATCATTCTGATGCGGTCTCTTCTGGTGGAAAGGAGGCGATGTAGCGATCCACGTCGAACTTTCGGCGGCACCCATTGGCGTTCATGTAGCGGATCTTCCCGTACACGGGTCGCTCCGTCCATGCCCGATCGTGAACACCGCCAATGCTCCAGGCAATGCCAGTGTATCCGTTGGGATCCCGACCGTCAAGCGAGTAGCGATCATTCAGGGCGATAGCGGTTGCCAGGGCCTCCTCGGGTGAGTGCGACCACTCAAGGATTTTCTTGGCCCAGTACATCCGCATAAAGCCGTGCATCTTGCCGGTACGGACCAACTGACGCTGGGCAGCGTTCCATAGCTCATCGTGTGTACGAGCTTCGTCCCATTCCTCGTACAGATAGGTGAATTCACGGCGGTCGTCCCGATGCTCATTCAACGAACGCTGGGCCCACTCGTGGAACCCTGTTACCTGATCGTACTGGTCGTTATAGTGTGTGAAGTTGTCGGCCAGCTCACGTCGGATGATCAACTCCTCGAGGAATCCATGGGCAACGGTGCGAATGTCTCCAAGGGCGTCGGGATGCAGTCCCAGCAGTGTGCATACATCAAGGGCTGCCCGTTGAGGGGCTAGATGACCAAAGTGCAGGTATGGTGAGAGGTCGGACTGTCCAACCTTTGTTGGATCGTTACGATCCTGGTAGGAATCTAGCCGGAACAGGAAACCGGCAAGTGCCGATCTGCCAGCCTGCTCGCCGGGCGTAAGCCACGTCACGGGAGCTACCCGCGGATCGGACGTTACTCCTGCGCGTACGGCGTGCCAGTCCGTTGAGGGCTGAACTGGCGGACCTACGGGCACAACCTCCGGATACGGTTCCAAGTACGTTGGAAGCAACCGCTCAATCTTCGGTCGTAGGGTAGCCGCTGCAAACTCCTGCTTCGCAGAGGCGATCCATGCGGGCACGATGTTGTGTGCATCCACCTGATGGAAGGGGGCTGCCGTGTCGCGAGCCACAATGGTGGTCCAGTACCGCTTCGTGCGCAACGGCTCGAAGTCCGTGACAATGGCACTTGGAGCATGACTGTTGAGGTAGGGCGGCACCTCCTCGTCGGGGCTTCCGGAGAGCATGTCGAAGGGGATGCCCAGATCTGCCAGTTCGCGTTCGAGCTCCTCGAACCCCTGCAGCTTGAAATCATACTGGCGCATCGTCGATCCCAGAAAGCTGGGCGGCATGCAGAAGCAGACACGCACACCCGAGGACGCCTCCCCGAAGGCTTGGTGCAGTGAGATCGCGTAGAGCAAAGCCCAGTTGTCGTGAACGCGGCGCTCACGCTGAATCCAGTAGATCACTGGTCCGCGGCCTCCGGTGGGAA
>CAZBOW010000022.1:0-24287 GCA_964493635.1 uncultured Hyphomicrobiales bacterium | reverse complement strand
TGAGGATCGATGGTGCGATGCTGCGTTACGTTGTCCACACCACCAAAGATGGGTGTACCGGTAACCACAACGCGCCACGTGGGTGGGACAATGATTTCGATTCCACCGAAGATAGCAGTTGCCTTGAACATAGCAGAGCGTGCTGCCATGTTGCAGTCGCGGAGATCCAGTTCGATACCTCCAAACACTGCCGTGAGCTCGCCTCCCATGAGCGTGCTCGACGTACTTCGTAGTTCGGCCCCGCTGAACAACGTGGTTTGTTGGATGAAGGATGTGGCGGACTCCGGGTTGTCTCCAAGATCACCGATCATCCGGGACGTTCCCCGCACGTATGGTGCAATCAGCGACACTCCAATGGCAATCAGCATCACCGGCCAGAAAGCGCTCCAAAACCCTCCAGGGAGCAGGTCGAATTTGTCGAGCTGTAGTAAGGCACCCAGACTGAACAAGATGGCCGAGCCTGTCAGGCCGTACGACCTTGTTGCGTACTGCACGATGGCAATGATCATCAGCAGCATCGGCCAGTACATGCGCAGAACCCGGCCGAAGTGCAGCACGTCGAAGGAATCCAGCAGCCACCCAGTGCCTAACACGAGAAGGGTAAGTCCAATCCATAGGCTGGAGCCAGTTGTTGTGCGCATGTTCGGTGCCTCGAGGTTCGTCGTGATGTTCGTACTAATTACGCCGCAGTGGTACGCTCGAACTCGGCAATAGTTGCAACAACCTCGGCGATTTGATCCGGACGCAGTTCCGGGAAGATTGGCAACGACAGTACGGTCTCGGATAAGCTGTTTGCCACGGGGTAGTCAGCATCGTTTGGTTGCAGGTAGGCGAAACACTCCTGCCGATGGAATGGCACGGGGTAGTAGATCTCCGTGCCGATACCCCGTTCGCTCAAGAACGCACGGAGCGCGTCGCGGTGAGCACTGCGAATGGTGTACTGGTTGAAAATGTGGTGTCCGGGTGCCGCAGGAAGCAGGATGCGGTCGTGCTCGGAAAATGTCGTGGACCCAGCACCGCGACTCAACCCTTGGGCAATGAAGGCCTGCTCGTAGATCTCGGCGTTGCGTCGCCGAGCTGCATGCCAGCTGTCAAGGTGGGGTAGTTTTACGTTGAGAACGGCAGCTTGAAGGGCATCTAACCGAAAGTTGCCGCCAATCATGCTGTGATAGTAGCGGGGCTCCATGCCATGGTTTCGCAATCGCAGCAGCTTGGTTGCCAGAGCATCGTCGTTCGTGGTTACCAGCCCCCCATCACCGAAGGCTCCGAGATTCTTCGTGGGGTAGAATGAGAAACAGCCGATGTGTCCAATACCTCCCACCGGACGACCATCGATGTACTTGGTGCCAATGGCCTGCGCTGCATCTTCGATGACCGGGATTCCCGTTTCAGCCGAGATTGCCATCAGCTCCGTCATGTTCGCGGCCTGCCCAAACAGGTGCACGGGCATGATCGCCTTTGTCCTTGGTGTGATGGCCTTCCGGACAAGGTCGGGGTTCATCATGTACGACACAGGATCCACATCCACGAATACTGGCGTAGCCCCGGTGCGTGCCACACAACCGGCTGTGGCAAAGAACGAGAATGTTGGCACGATCACTTCGTCGCCGGCACCGATGTCATAGGCCATCAGGGCAATGAGCAAGGCGTCGGTACCACTCGATATCCCAATGGCGTGTCGAACGTCAAGGTAGGTGGCCATGCTGGCCTCCAGCGCGGCAACCTCGGGGCCAAGGATGCAGGCCTGGGACTCCGCAACCCGAATCAGGGCTGCATCGATCTCGGTCTTCAGAGCCTGGTACTGGAGTTTTAAGTCGAGCAGTGGGACGGCCATGGGAATCTTTCCGTTTTGAGGTGGGATCTGACGTGAGAATAGACTGCGAAATTCGCAATTTTGCTGGCTGTATCATTCGAACAAACCAATTATCCTAGAGGATTGTATGCTGATCGGTGTACCGAAGGAAATTAAACCCCTTGAGAAGCGCGTAGGACTTACGCCGGGCGGTGCTGAAACGTTCATCCGGAACGGCCATACGGTGATTGTGGAAACACAGGCAGGCGTAGGGAGTGGCTACGACGACGCTGCCTATACGGCCATCGGAGCACAGATCGTAGGATCTGCCGCCGACGTGTACGGCAAGGCCGATATGATTGTCAAGGTGAAAGAGCCCATTGCTCCAGAACATCCTCTGATTCGCGAAGGCCAGATCCTGTTTACCTACTTCCACTTTGCAGCATCGCAGGAACTAACGGAAGCCATGGTCAAGAGCGGTGCGGTGTGCATTGCCTATGAAACCGTTCAAAAAGCCGACGGCTCCCTCCCTCTACTGATTCCAATGTCGGAGGTCGCAGGCAGAATGGCACCGCAAGAAGGTGCAAAATACCTTGAGCACCCCTCCGGAGGTCGCGGTGTTCTGTTAGGGGGCGTTCCAGGTGTGCGTCCGGCGAATGTGATGGTCCTGGGTGGTGGTATCGTTGGTACCAACGCAGCCAAGATTGCTGCCGGCTTTGGAGCACGTGTGACGATCTACGATAACAACCTGTACCGACTGCGCTACCTGGACGACGTGATGCCGAAAAACATCACCACGCAGATGTCCACGATGTCGGCCATTCGCGAGAACATTGTTGATGCCGACCTTGTCATCGGCGGCGTGTTGATTGTAGGCGCCAAGGCGCCGAAGCTGGTTACGCGCGACATGCTCAGCACGATGAAACCCGGTTCGGTCATCGTGGACGTGTCGGTCGACCAGGGGGGCTGCGTCGAGACGTGTAAGGCGACGACCCATGCCGATCCCATCTATGTTGTGGACGGTGTGGTACACTACGGTGTTGCCAACATGCCAGGAGCTGTTCCCTACACCTCAACACTGGCGCTGACCGGTGCAACATTGCCGTATGCAGTGGAGCTCGCCAACAAGGGCTGGAAGAAGGCGATTGCTGAGAACCACGAGCTGGCCTTGGGCGTGAATGTCGTGGCTGGCAAGATTGTCTACGAAGCCGTGGCCCAGGCGTTTGGTATGGAGTATACACCGTTGGAGGCCGTTGTGCAGTAGTCGCTCATCATTCAGTGGAGGAGTAGATGCGGGTCATCATCTGTACCATCGCCTTCTGTCTTGGCGCGCTTGGTGTCCGTGCACAGGACGTCCAAGTGTCGTTTGATCAAGAAGGCACGGTCTATTCGATCTCTCAATCACTGAACAATCAGTACGGAGTTATCACGGGCTTCGATGGATTCATCGAGGCCCGTTTGTTTCGTAGCGGAACGGATACGACGTACACGTTGGAAGTAGTGACCGAGCGCAATGGCCAACGCAGTCGCACGACACGGACGCTCACGTTGAGGGATGTTCAGGCCCTGCGCGAGAGGGTGTCGAGCATCCGTGCGGAGGCCGCTCCCACGATACCGGCGTCGGTTCCCGTGGCAGGACTCGATCAAAATGGACGTACCTCGCTGCTGTGGGGTAGTACCCTCTGGAGCTTGTTCTACTACGGGACGGCAACCAGTATTGCCCTCGATTTGAACAATCCATCGGTTCCCATCTTGTTGGCAGGGGGCTTGGGCTACCTGGTACCAGCACTGATTACGAGCGACCTGCCCGTCACCGATGGGGCGGCGTCGCTGGCGCTGGGTGGGATGTTCCAAGGTACCATTCATGGATGGGCGCTGGCTGCCGCAATCGGCGGGCAGTCGCTCTTCAATAGCGACACACCGCGGCTCGGTTTTGGTTTATCCGTGCTGACCGGCGTTACCGAATCCATTGCTGGATACCTCGTGGCTACGAACACCAACATGAGCGAGGGACGAGCCGGAGTGATCAACACCACCTCGTTCTATGGCATGCTATCTGGAGTGTTGCTCACCGCGGCAGTCTTCGATCAGGTGGATCCAAGTTCTGATGTTGCGGCCCGAACCCTTGGCGGCATGGCCCTAGCGGGTGCTGCCGCTGGCATTGTGGCCGGCGACGCCATTGCCGATGCGCAGCACTTTTCGCCGGGTGATGCTACGATCTACGGCATCACAGGCCTCCTCGGTGCCGGCCTGCCCGTGGTGGTGATGGCCGCCATTCAGCCCGACAACTTCTCCGGTACAGCTACCAGCCTGCTCTGCTTGGGTGGCACGGTAGGGGGCTTATGGGTTGGTACCGCTCTGACCAAAGGTTACGACTATCCGGCCAGTGACGGTACCGTGAGCATTATCTCTCTGCTGGGTGGTGGTGCCATCGGACTGGGACTGTCCCAGGCCTTGGACGTAGCACCAGAATCTGTTGCGCTCATGTCCTATGCTGGTGCCCTTGGTGGCTTCTGTGTCTCGTTGGCATTGGCCAAGCCCCAGACTCCAACCCAATCAACGTCGTGGCTGGACCTTGACGTGGATGTGAATCCGATGGGGCCGTTGGTGATCCGCCAAGATCTCTATGGCATTCAGCGCCCGGATCCCTTCGTGGTTGCCCGGCTTCGGTTCTGATTGCCTCCGTATGTTTGTGGCACTTCCACCAACAGAACGCGACCTGCCATGATGCTTTCCGACCTGATCACTCGCCATCAAGCCACGCTCGACGCTGCTGTGTCGGCCAATCGTGATCGCACGTTCCATGCCCACTGGCCAGAGCCCCCTTCCGGCAAGATCTATGGTGAAACGGCCAATGATGATGGGTTGAAGGCCTTCCAAGATCAGCTGGGTAAGCCGTTCCAGGGTCTTGGTGCGTCGGCCACGCACGGTGGCAGTGAAGCATCACCCTATGGATTCGACCTTGGTGTGACGTATCCGATCTGGTCGGTAGACGATCTGGTGACGAGGGCTTCGGATGCACAGGTTGCATGGCAGGCATTGTCGGCAGTCGAACGCGCCGCCATCTTGATTGAAGCCTTGGAGCGTGCCTCCAAGCGGTTTTTCGAGATTGGCTATGCTACAATGCATACTACCGGTCAGGGATTCGTGATGGCCTTCCAGTCGTCCGGGCCGCATGGGTTCGACCGGGCCTTGGAGGCTGTGGCGATGGGGTATGCCGCGCTCACCGGATTTGCCAACCACGTCACGTGGGAAAAGCCGATGGGGAAGACCAGTGTCGTGATTCAAAAAACGTACCGCATGGTGCCGAAGGGCATCAATCTTGTGATTGGATGCAGCACCTTCCCTGTGTGGAACACCACGCCGGGCATGTTTGCTGGTTTGGTGACGGGAAACAGCGTTATTGTCAAGCCCCATCCAGGAGCGATCTATCCCATCGCGATTGTTGTTGCCGAGCTTCGTTCTACGCTTGTAGACCTTGGACTCGACCCCAATATCTGCCAGCTGGCGGCAGACACCGTTGATGCTCCGGTGACCATGGACCTTCTTGAGCATCCTGCTGTTCGTGTTGTGGACTACACTGGTGGTCCCGTGTTTGGTCGTGTGGTCGAGGGTGCCTGCTCCGCAGCGGGAAAGGTTGTCTTTACCGAAAAGGCCGGCGTTAACAACGTGATTGTGGACAGTCTGGACACTGTTGATCAGGCCCTGGGGAACCTCGCCTTTTCGCTGTCGCTCTATGCTGGACAGATGTGTACGGCACCACAGAACATCTATGTGCCCGCCAGTGGCGTGCGCGTAGGCGAGGCAACGTGGTCGGTGGATGAGTTTGCCGAACATCTTGCCAAGCATGTCGATGCCCTTGTGCTTAATGAGAAAGCAGGACCCAGCACCGTTGGAACCATCCAAAGTGCCGCAACGCTGGCGCGCGTTGAAGAGGCCAAGGGCTTGGGATTGCCGGTTGTGCGAGATTCAGCTACGATGCAGCATCCCGGCTTTGATGGTGCGCGGTCGGCAACGCCGTTGATCTTGAAGGTGGACGCTTCGCGCGACGACATCTACACCCGGGAGTGGTTTGGACCGATTTCGTTCATCATTCCTGTCGACAGTGTTGATGACGCCATCCAGCGTGTGGCACAGAGCACGCGGACTCATGGCGCCCTGACAACGCTGGTCTACAGCACGGATGCCGCGGTGATGGATCGAGCCGAAGAGGCAATCGTACGTGCTGGTGCACCCATTGCCTTCAACTTCAACAGTTTCGTCTGGGTGAATCAGTCGGCGGCGTTCTCGGACTTCCACGGTGCCGGCGCCAATCCAGCCGGCAACGCCACGTTCGCCGATTGGTCGTTTGTGACTAACCGGTTCAACGTTATTGGTGTCAGGAAGCAGGGCTAGGGCGTACTCAGGCCAGTGCTTGATCGAGATCTACCATCAAGTCGGCTACGTCCTCGATGCCAACACTTAGGCGGATCAGTCCGTCGGTGATGCCGAGCTTTTCGCGCTGAGCTTTCGGCACCGAACCATGTGTCATCGACACAGGATGGCAGACCAACGACTCGACGCCACCGAGTGATTCGGCCAGACAGAACAGTTGCAGCTTCTTGGTGACCGCCACGGCACGTTCCAACGAGCCGAGCTCGATGCTGATCATTCCGCCGAAGCCATCCATCTGTGAGGCAGCAAGTGCATGCTGCGGGTGGGAGGCAAGTCCGGGGTAGTAGACGTGTTGCACCGCGGGGTGCTGTTCCAGCCACTCGGCAATGGCTTGAGCGTTGGAACTGTGACGGTCCATTCGCACATGCAGGGTTTTTGCCGAACGCAGACACAACCAGCACTCCATGGGGCCAGGAACCGCCCCAACGGCATTTTGGAGATAGGCAAGTTGATCGGCAACATGCTGGTGCCGCGTGATCACCACGCCGTGGACCAAGTCGCTATGACCGCCGAGGTACTTCGTAGCCGAGTGTACAACGATGTCCGCGCCAAGTTCCAGCGGCCGCTGCAGATAGGGAGACGCAAAGGTATTGTCCACAACCAACAGAGCCCCTACTTCGTGAGCAACGTTGGCTGCCTCCCGCAAGTCCGTGATGGTCATCATCGGATTCGTGGGCGTCTCCGTGTAGATCATCTTCGTGGCTGGGGTAGCGGCGGCACGAACATTATCCATGTTACGCATGTCGACGTACGAGAACGTAAGACCAGCCTTTTGAAGGACGGTGTTGGCTAAGCGGAACGTACCACCGTACATATCCTCGGCCATGATCACGTGGTCCCCGGCGTTCAGCGTGCGCATAATGGTATCGATCGCCGCCAGACCGGAGCCGAAGGCATAGGCAGCAATGCCACCCTCCATGGCTGCAACACAGGCCTCCCAGCGGGACCGAGTGGGATTCTGCGTTCGTGCATACTCCCAGCCCTTGTGCTTGCCGATTTCTTCCTGGGCGTAGGTCGATGTTTGATAGAGGGGTACCGTAACGGCACCGGTTAACTCGTCGGGCTCTTGCCCAACGTGAATAGCAGTCGTTGCAAATTTCATGGGGCTACCGGCTTAGGTAGAACTTGGAGGCTCGGCGGAAGTTCGATCCCTGCATGATGCAGATGTAGACTCCGTCGGGCAATTGCGTGATAGGTGTGGTGAACTCGTGCATTCCACGAGCTACGCCGCCTGTGTACACATCGGCCATGCGTTTACCCAGCATGTTGTAGATGCCGATGTCCAGCTTGGTCTGGGCGGCTGCTACCGATACCACCGTCGTAAACACATCGGCCGTGGCAACGGTGGAGACGATCTTGTTCTCGGAAGCGGCCGTATCACGAGTGTTGGCAACCACAGGCTGTACCGGTTGTTTCGCCTGCTTGGAGGACGCCACCTTTCCCATCGCTGTTACGATGAGGTCAGCAGGTCCAAAGCCGGGACTACCGTATTGTACCGCCTTCAGTGGGACAACCACGGTCTTTTTTCCGGGAGACTTCACAGCATTGTCGGCAAACGCCGACGCCACTACAGCCATTCCAAGGATGGCTGCCAGTCCCAAACGGACAACACGGAGAGTATGGTTTGATCCCAAGTACATTACCATGCAAAGGTAGCAGATTTCTTGGTATGAAAGCAAACGGCCTGCCAGATTGCTCTGGCAGGCCGTTGGAATACGCAAACCGTGTTCGATTAGCGAGCTACCATCACCTGTTGGGTGCTGGTGAAGTCCGCCGAGGTCATGCGAAGGAAGTAGAGCCCATTGCTCAGCTTCGCCGTTGGGAACTCCAGGGTATAGACGCCTTCGTCAAGCGTCTGATGAACCAGTTGCTCCACAACCTGACCGCGAGCATCGATTAGCTCTACGGTGGTCGGCGCGGTGATGCCTACACCAAAGGAGACCTTGGCTGTTCCCGTCGAGATCGGGTTTGGCGCGACGGGGTCGAGCGTGTACTGGATCGTGCCGGCGCTGATCACGCGCTTGGTAAGAGCACAGTTGGTGATCTCGGTGGACGTTCCCTCCGTGCTAGGAATCAAGCACGCACGGTCGAAGCTAAGTTCCAGGTCTTGCTTGGAATTGAACTCCTCACCCAGCAGAACCGTACAGGTAAAGCTGAACAAGTCGCCATTGGCTGCCACCGGTGTGGTTCCCGTTGCCGAGAATGTTGCGCGCCACTGGGTTCCCGAAACCTGCGTAATGACGGGTTCGGAAACGGTCCAGTCAGCAGGCAGTCCCGCACGCGCTACCGAGTTGGCGTTGTAGTACACGGCCGTGGGATTGTACACCATCGTGACGTCGAACTGACGTACCGCTGCACGATTCCAGTTGCCCGACTGGCCGCTTACCGTGAAGCGCACGGGGCGATCGGATGGGGCAATGAGTTGGCCAGCCAGTTCCTGCGTCAAACGTGCCGTTACAGGGATCACGAAGCCAACACCAGTAACATTCACATAGGTGTCCGGCTGGAGTTCATCGCCGCGACCCTCCTCGTAATTGAGGATGTGGAACTGCGCGTTGTACACGCGGTCGTTCCATGGCGCAGCATCTGGCTGCGTTGGCGTGAATCGTACGCGGACAATGGCCTTGACCTGTGCCGCCAGCGTGAATGGAAGCGTGAGTGCACGACCGGCATCGTCGTTTACGGAGATGATGGTGAAGGCGCCGGCATCGGCTCCTACAGGATTCATTTCACGAATCTCCAACGGTGTGGCTCCGCCACCCGTGTTGGTGATGGTAAACTCAAGTACTGGCGCATCGCAGTTGGCCAGGTTGCGGCCAAAGTCGATATCCGTGACTTCGATGGCTGGTCCGGAACAGCTGCCCACGGTGAATCGCTCCGTTGCCGTTACTGGCGTGATCACGGCATCGGTACCGTTTCCGCGAACAGCATCGTGCTCGAATTCAACGGTGAGTGCAAAGGCATTGTTGTTCAGTGTTGGTCGCGTAAACTCAACCGGCACCCGGACAACATTCGATCCAGCTACGAACGGTACCACGAAGGAAGCAGCAGGGCCGGGTGCGGCGAAGCTCCACGCAGGATCGCTGCCGGCGGCAAGGCGCAGGTTCGTGATCGTTAGATCCTCGGTTCCGTTGTTGGTAAACACAAGGTCGCGAGATACGGCTACGCCCTCTGGGGTGTCGGCACAGGTAAGCACCGCACCTTCGGTCGTGATCGTTGGCAGGGTGCCCTCACCCTCGAGAAGTGCCGAGCGGTCTGGCACCTCCGTTTGTGCCCACACGGGAACGATCGTTGCCGAGTAGGCGACGTCATCGGCCGGGCGGAACCATGCTTCCACGAAGACACTCGAGCCGTTGGAGACGTCGGCGCTGGCAACCGGAGCACCGTTATCGAGCAGACGGCCCAGCTTGAACACATAGTTGGCTTCGTTCGATCCAGCTGGGAAGTATTTGCTGCCGTCGGCAAAGGTTACGTCGCGAACCGTCAGGCTCTGGTTACCAGAGTTGTACACGTTTACCACGCCAAACTCTGGATGCAACGTGTTCTCACGTCGCCTCAGCCAGTTGTGACCAATAATACCGGGGCCTGGGCTCTCGGTTTGACCAGTCCATACCGAAATGCTATCGGACTGGCAGAACGGACCGTCGGCATTGCTGCTGAAGACAACGTCGATGGAGTCAGTACCAACGTTGTTTCGCTGGTAGCAGATGGTCTCCAAGTTGACGGAAGCCTTTGGAAGAATGCGAATTGGTAGTGCTGGCGTGAGGTTCGTTACCGTGAAGTTGGTTCCCAAGAATCCGGTGATGTTGGTAATCACCAATGTGTCGGAGCCTTGGTTGCGTACGCGCAGGCCACCGGCCTTACAGCGCTCTTCACCGGCACCAACCGTGCCGACCTTGAAGTCCTCCACAACGATACATGGTACACCGGCAACACCTTCCATGCCGAACTCTGCCTCGCCGCAATCGGCTTCAATAGTGAGCGTGTCCACATCGAAGTCACGCTCGATGTCGGCTGTCTCGCGATCACCGCTGTACTGGATGGTAAAGGTGTGCGTCTGGGCTGGTTCGAGCACCACCTCTGGTGGTAGCGATCCGTTTACAATGCTGAAATACGTCCCTGTTTTGAAGGTGTTCGACTTCAGCGTGACGGGCCCATCACCCTCGTTGCGCACGGTTACGTCCAAGGTCTTCGTGGTCCCTAAGCGAATCTCGCCAAACTTCAAGGGACTCGGAGAGAACGACAGCTGCGGAGCAAAGTATTGCACTGTGTCGTAGGTGATGTTATCCGCCCAGTCCTGAACAAAGAACTCAGCGTAGGCGTCCTTGGTCTTATCGATTACCTCCAGACGAAACTTGAACTCCTTGTACGAGGGGTCGCGTGGCATGGTCTGGTCGGTAATCAGCACAATGCGATAGTTGTAGCTGACGCCGCTCGGTACAAAGTCAATCAGCGCCATACCCGTTTCTACCTGGTCGCTGTCAAGGGGCTCATCGCGGGGTGGGTCGGGAATGTTGCGGAACTCGGTAGCCGTATAGGCAAAGTCTCCACAGAGATCTTCAGCGGTCAGCACCGGAGGCATCGTATCAAACGATGTCGTAGGGCGGAAGCCCGAGGCTGCCGGCCATCCGTAGGAGTCTACCGAGCCGTAGCCGTAGATATATCCACCGAACTTTACCTTGCCGTTACCGTTGAGTCGGCGTGCTTGAGCGATCGTGCCAAAGTTCAGCGTTACCCAGTGCAGGTTGTCGCCCATGTGGTTGTACAACAACGTTGGGGCCGCCGACTGTGGGTGGTTCCAGATCGGAACATCGTTGATGGTGAGCGACTTCAGGTTGTCGACGTAGTCCGGGTCGTTGACGTCGGCCCACACAATCAGGTTCAGCTTGTGAGAGTAGAACTTCGTGTCGGTTGGCGTCTGGAAGATGGTGTTCGGAATGAACTGCTCCTCCGGAACCACGTTGATCATGAAGGGGTCGTGCACTTGGTCGCCATCAAAGCTGGCTGAGCATGCATACTGCATCACGAAGATGGGCTTGTCGGCCTCCCATACACTATAGCCATTAATCAGGATCGATGGGCCCTGGGACTGCGACAAGTCCTGAAAGTCGCCCGCGTTGGCCAGCACACCGCCGCCTTGACCAATGAGAGCCTTCGAGGTTTTGTCGTAGTACTTCAGCGTCCACTTGGTGTTTGGCTGCGCGGCAACAACACGGAACACGTCGCCCTTCGCATTCGGATTGCTACCCTGACGGTTGTATTCGACCGTCACGTACTTCTTACCCCACGTTTCTACCGGCGGCAGCATCTCTACGAGGTGATCTCGACCGTTTCCGTTGATCAACAGGTTGGGCATCGTTGTGCGCTGGTGGAAACCCCACACGCCAATCGGCTGATTGGCCCGAATCTCCGTGCCGGTCAGGTCGAAGACGCCACGCGTTTGACCGTCACCCACAATGGCGTAGATCTCGCCCTCGTTCATCACGATTTCAAGACGATCACCAATGCGCTTCCCGCCAGAGGTGCGGGCATCCAGCTTACCTTGGCCGCGCAGGTTGATGTTCACAACCGTGCCGTTCTCCTTGGCAACGATCACAAAGCCCCCTGCCCACTGCGAGAACTCGCGGAAGTCGAAGTAACTGACGGCCACGTAGTTTTTACCCCACGCCGATGTTGGAATCGCGAGGTAGCCGTCGGATGTTGTCACCTTGGAGTTCAGGACGTATACGGAAAACGGCTTGTCGGCCGTAAGGCGGATGGCCTTGCGTTCCGTTTGTTCGTACTCCCGAACCTCCCATGACCAGTTGGTTTCACCGCGGTCGTCGGAGAGGGTGCGGATATCGTTGGCGGTAATCTTCCGCTTCTTGATATCGTTGCCCGCAGCGTCGAAGATGGTCACCTCCGTGTCGTAGGCCGACGCAATGTAGACGTCCAGGCCGTTAACGGGGAAGGGGAGCAACTCGTTCGGCGGAACGGTGATCCAGAACTCTGTTCCTTGGGCACCGTTGACGCTTAGCATCTCCGCTGCCGTGGGAACCTTACGCTGTGCCGACGTGTGCACCACGCCAGCCAACAGCAGGAGCAACACTGCCCATGAGCGCAGCATGTATCGAATGGTCATGAAGAACCTCCAGACGTGAACTACGGACTTGTGAATAGATTTTTCTTCGTGTTGACAGCGCAGCCACATGACGATCAGGATTGATGGCCACTGCGGGTGCTCATAATAACAAAGTTTTCACACAAATCGTGAAGCAACCTTCACACTCGTGCCACCTGCGACGTTCGTACTAACTACTAACCATCAATGATGTTACAGTTCGTAAGTTTGTTGGTTCGCACATTGTACCTCTTCCGCTTCTCACAAGGTTCCCACGAGGCAGCATTACCATGGATACAGCAACCAAGCAGTCCTTGGACTTTAATACCACAACGTTCCCCAATCAGCGCACGGATGCCGGGGCCTTGAAGGCCGTGGCCAATGAGATCCGCCGCGACATCATTCGTTCGCTGGTACGTGCCGGGTCCGGCCATTCCGGCGGACCGCTTGGGTCGGCCGACGTATTTGCAGCGCTGTACTTTGGTGGTGTGATGCGGTACCGTGCCGACGACATGTCGTGGGCCGGGCGCGATCGGTTTGTCCTTTCGGCGGGCCACATGGCCCCGGTAATGTACGCGGCACTTGCCAACGCCGGATGCTTCCCGAAGGAGGAACTCGGTACGCTTCGGAAGTTCAATACCCGTTTGCAGGGCCACCCTGGTCGCGATATGCACCTTCCGGGCGTTGAGACGTCCTCGGGTTCCCTCGGCCAGGGCATCTCGATTGCCGTTGGCATGGCGATGGCCGATAAGTTGGTCGATCATTCGGACCGCCGGGTATTTACCCTGACGGGAGATGGTGAATTGCAGGAAGGCAGTGTGTGGGAGGCCGCCATGTCGGCTTCGCACTTCAAGCTGGATAACTTCTGCTGGATTATCGACAATAACGACTGCCAGATTGACGGTCGCCTACCCGATGTGATGAACGTCTACCCCATCGTAGACAAGTGCGTAGCCTTCGGCTTTGATACCGTCGAGGTGGACGGCCATGATCCGGCGGATATCATGCGTGGCTTCGACGTCTTTCTGGCCAACCAGGCCAACGGCACCGGCCGGCCTACGGCTATCATTGCTAAGACGTATATGGGCCATGGAGTTAGCTTCATGAACGACAAGTTCGAGTGGCACGGGAAACCACCGTCGCACGACCAAGCGGTTGCAGCGCTCGAAGAACTGTCAACGTACTAGCCACAACCCTACCTACCACAGAAACAATGACACACGAACTTCTCGGTCAAAAACCAACGCGTTTCGGCTTCGGCGAGGGCCTCGTAACCCTTGGCGAGCGTCATTCCAACGTCATCGTCCTTGGCGGCGACATCACCGGCTCGGTTCTGACATCGATGTTCAAGGAGAAGTTTCCAGATCGGTTCTTCTCCATTGGCATTGCCGAGCAGAATGCAACCACGATCGCCGCCGGCCTGGCACTGTCGGGGAAAATCCCCTTCTTTGCCTCGTACGGGGCGTTCTGTGCGCTTCGTAATGCCGACCAGCTTCGCATCTCCGTAGCTTACAACGAGGCAAACGTCAAGATCGGTGGCGGCCACGCTGGCATCAGCGTAGGCCCGGACGGTGCCACGCACCAGGTACTCGAGGAAGTGGCCTTCCTGCGGACCCTACCGAACATGACCATGCTGGTTCCAGCCGACTTCGAAGAAGCGCGTAAGGCAACGATCGCCATGGGCGAGATGCATGGCCCGGCCTACATCCGCTTTGGCCGTTCACCCGTGCCGATGTTTACCACGGAATCCAGCCCCTTCGAGATCGGTAAGGCCCAGGTACTGACCGATGGCAGCGATGTGGCACTCATTGCGTGCGGAGCCATGGTGTGGGAGTCGCTGCTGGCGGCTCAGGAGCTCGCGAAGAAGGGCATCCAGGCTCGTGTGATCAACTCCCCATCGATCAAGCCGTTCGACTTTGCGACGGTCACGCAAGCTGCCCGCGACTGCGGTGCTATTGTTACGGCCGAGGAACACCAGGTGCACGGAGGTCTGGGCGGTGCTGTTGCCGAATGCACCGCAAAGAATGCCCCCGTGCCGATCGAGTTTGTTGGCGTCAAGGACTCGTTCGGCGGTTCCGGCGAGCCGGAAGAACTCATGGTGAAGTTTGGTCTGACGTGGCGTGAGATCTACGCGTCGGCTCTGGTTGCCATGGATCGCCGTGATCGCGGTTCCAGTGGTGTTCGTGCCATCAAGGACGTTCCGCAGGCACAGTGAACATTCCCATTCACGATCCCATCCTCCTGCGAATAGCAGCTCTTGCTGCCGAGCAGGGGAGGGAGGTCTATGTGGTAGGGGGCTATGTTCGCGATGCTCTGATGGGCCGTCCCAGAACAGACATCGACCTTACCGTTGTTGGTGATGCAATAGCATTTGCCAAGGATGTCGCACATCTGTTCCGATCGAAGTCCGTCGTCTACGAGCGATTTCGGACGGCCATGGTGCCTATTGGCGATCACCAGATCGAGTTTGTTGGCACGCGTGTCGAGGAGTATCAGCCGGATTCCCGGAACCCCGTTGTTCGTGAGGGCACCCTCGAAGACGACTTGCGCAGGCGGGATTTTACCGTCAATGCGATGGCGGCTTCGTTGGATCCAGAGCAGTTGGGCCAGGTGGTCGACCTCTTCGGTGGCGCCAACGACCTGCAACAACGCCTACTTCGGACACCCTTGGATCCCGTTGTGACGATGAGCGATGATCCGCTGCGGATGCTGCGTGCAGCGCGATTTGCGGCACAACTGGAGTTCGACATTCAGCCCGCGGTGGTGGAGGCCATCACCAGCATGGCCGATCGCATCGCAATGATTGCCCAGGAGCGCATTACCGATGAGTTCCTAAAAATCCTCGCAACCCGCCGTCCCTCCATTGGTTTAGCCGTGCTGTATCAGACCGGCCTTTTGGAGTATGTCTTCCCGGAGGTGCATCGACTAGGGGGCGTCGACCTGGTCCACGATGGCAGCCGGGAGTTTAAACACAAGGATGTCTTCTGGCATACGCTCACGGTGGTCGACAACGTCTCGGAAATGTCCGACAACCTATGGTTGCGATTCGCAACACTCATGCACGATGTTGCCAAGCCCCGTACCAAGCGGTTTGTGGACGGACATGGCTGGACCTTCCACGGACACGAGGATGTTGGTGCGCGATGGCAGGAGAAGATTTTCCGCCGCATGAAGCTTCCAATGCAGCACCTATCGTACGTGGAGAACTTGGTGCGCCTGCACCAGCGACCAATGATGCTGGTGGACGATGGCGTCACGGATTCGGCCGTCCGTCGGCTGGCGGTTCAGGCTGGTGATGCCATCGACGATCTGTTTATGTTGTGTCGCGCCGATGTGACAACCCGTAATCCAAAGAGGGCAGAGCGATACCTGCGTAACTACGACATCGTTCAGGCCAAGGTGAAGGATGTACTGGAGCGCGATCAACTTCGCGCCTTCCAAAGCCCCATACGTGGCGAAGAGATCATGGAGCTGTCGCAGCTGGGACCATGTCGCCAGGTTGGCTACATGAAGTGGATGATCGAGGAAGCGATTCTGGATGGCAAGATTGCCAATACCTACGATGAAGCCCGGACCTACCTCCTTGCCCATGTAGACGTTTGGAAAGAAGAAGGGAAAACAGCACCATTCGCGCGCCGCGGTTAGCCATAGAAGGACCCGAACCATGATCATATCCTATGCCGATCAAACCCCCGTTCTTCACCAGAGCGTCTACGTAGCTCCTGGAGCGGTGATTCTTGGCGATGTTGAAATCGGCGAGGATTCCAGCGTATGGTTTAACTGTGTCCTGCGTGGCGACGTCCACGAGATCCGCATCGGTCGGCGTACGAACATTCAGGACCTGACGATGTGTCACGTCACGTACAACAAGCATGCCCTTCATGTTGGAAATGATGTCACGGTAGGACATCATGCCATGCTCCACGGCTGCACGATCGAAGATGCCGTATTGATCGGGATGCAGGCCACCATTCTGGATGGGGCTCGGGTACGCCGTCACTCGATGGTTGCCGCCGGAGCCGTTGTCCGTGAGGGATTCGAGGTCCCGGAGGGGACGCTGGTGGCCGGTGTGCCGGCGAAGGTGGTGCGCGAACTCACCGATGTCGAGGTCGCCAAGCTATACCAGAGTGCACAGAACTACATCGACTACGTTGCCAGTTACCGCTCAAACACGAACGTCCGTACCCACCGCCCCTGATCGTGAGGTTTCTATGTCCCGAACCAACCCGTTGCAATCTGCCCTGATCATTATCCTGGTTTCGTTGTCGATTGCCACCGCTGTGACAACGATAGCCGGCATTGTGGTGGGCGAGCCCCTGTACTTCATCGCCTCTGGCCTGTTTGTGGTTGCCGGTGTGGCCGGTATACTGGTGATCCGATCGTTGTCGCGAAAGATTGGTGGCGCGTGAACCTATATCTGCCCACACTGCGCGATGCCATCGACGTAACCGTGTATCGCGAACACGACGCCGAGGAACCCTATCTGATTCTGAGCGACGTCTCCGGAGTGGCCGATGGTCCGGTGATGATTCACGCCGACATGGTCTCCATTCTGGAGCTTTGCGACGGGGAGACAACCTGGGAGGAACTGGCTGCACAATTGGAGGTATCGGTCGATGGGCCCGAAGTGCTCCAGATCCGCGGCTTCCTGACACAACTCGACGACCTGGGTTTTATGGACAGCGAACTAGCCCGCCAACGCGAGCAGCAGAAGCGTCAGGCCTGGGACGCCGCCACCGTTCGACCGCCCGTATGTTGCGGGCAGACGTATCCGGAAGATCCCGACGAACTTCGGACGTTTTTGGAGGCGATGCAGTCGCACTCCCGTAGCACCACGGTGGCTGAATCCTCGCCCCGGGCCATCCTAATGCCTCACCTCGACTTTCGAGTCGCACCGGCAGTGTACGCTCCGGCAATGCAGGTGTTGGCCCAGAGCGACGCCGATCTGTTTGTGATCATCGGCACCAGCCACTACTGGGCAGCCGATCCCATCATTGTTACCGAAAAGGACTTCGACACACCGCTGGGAACGGTACGGACCGATCGTGATCTGGCGCGCAGTGTTCAGCAGGTTCCCGGCGCTGCACTCACTGATGTGGCCCATCAGCCGGAGCACTCCATCGAATTGCATGCCGTGGTTCTGCAGTACCTGCATGGCCACCGCTCCTTTTCAATCCTACCCGTACTCGTTACAGGGACGGATACCGAACAGCTACCCAACCTAAACAGCATCGCCCAGCAGCTCTCTGTGCTGGTTGCCCAATCCGGGAAGAAGGCACAGTACCTCATCAGCGGTGATCTGTCGCACGTTGGCCTAAAGTTTGGCGACATCGTCCCGGCATCGATGCTCATCGACGAGGTCGCGCAAGCCGATCGAAGCCTCATCGCATCTCTGGAGCAGGGGGCTCATGGCACGTTTCACCAGTTGATCCACGATAGCGACTACCGGTACCGTGTGTGTGGCCATGCACCCACCATGCTTGCCCTGGAGGCATTGCAGGTCAGGGAGGGCACGGTGCTGGCCTACGAAATCTGGCAAGAGGCAGAAACCCAGTCGGCGGTTACCTGTGCCACCATGGTGTTCACGTAATATCTTTCGGCGACGTTTGGTGGAACCGGCTCTGTCTATTAGTTTTGCAAGCTCTGATAAAATCAACGACGGTACACCCCCATGTGGGTGAGGATGCGATATGAACCAGAAGATTACGCGCTCTCTGCGCAAAGAAGATGTTCAAAGCCAATGGTGGGTAGTTGATGCTGCCGGCCAGACGGTAGGCCGACTTGCAACCCAAGTAGCAACGTTGCTGCGTGGCAAGCACAAGCCCAGCTACACCCCGCACGTGGAGTGCGGCGACTTTGTCATCGTGATCAATGCCGAGCAGGTCAAGATGGAGGGCAAGCGCGCCGAACAGAAAGAGTACTTCCACTACACCGGATATCCGGGTGGTGGTCGCGTACGCACCTTCAAGAGCCTGTTGGAGAACAAGCCCGAGGACATCATCGAGCTTGCCGTAAAAGGAATGCTGCCCAAGAATCGCTTGGGTCGTGAAATCAACGGTAAACTGAAGGTCTACCGTGGAAGCGAGCATCCGCACTCGGCACAGCAGCCCAAGCCATGGGAGCTGAAGTATCCATCGAAAGCGTAATAAAGCGTAATTACGAACGCAACACCAATACGATTGACGTATGAAGACATATCAAGGAACCGGACGTAGGAAGACCAGCGTTGCCCAAGTGCGCCTCATGAGCGGTACGGGGAACGTGTTGATCAATCGTCGTTCGCTGGAAGAGTATTTCCCTATTGAAACCTACCGCCGTGATGCCCTTCTCCCGCTGGAGCTGACGAGCACACGTGGTCAGTTCGACATTAACATCACCGTTCGCGGTGGTGGCAAGGCTGGACAGGCTGGCGCTGTGCGCTTGGGCGTAGCCCGCGCTCTGCTGGAGTACAACGAAGAGCTGCGTGGTACGATGCGCCCATCTGGTGTGCTTACGCGCGACCCACGCATGGTGGAGCGTAAGAAGTACGGTCAGAAGAAGGCCCGTAAGCGCTTCCAGTTCTCCAAGCGTTAATACTGTCGGTATTCTCGAGAATTCTCACAACACACATGTGTGTGGATTCAATCGGTGGAGCCTGGATTTCGATGCAGGTCCGATTGTTCGAAGCACACAGAGGTTCATCCACTACAACCTAAAGGTAGACCTATGCCAGCAGTTACCATCGAGGCACTGCTTGAGTCCGGAGCACATTTCGGACACCTTACACGCCGTTGGAATCCGAAGATGCGGAACTTCATCTTCATGGAGCGCAACGGCATCCACATCATCGACCTGCGCAAGACGCAGCTCCTTGTAGACATTGCCAAAGAAGCCGCCTACGACGTTGCCTCGCACGGTCGTGGCGTGCTGTTCGTGGGCACCAAGAACCAGGCCAAAGGAGCCATCGAAGAGCTGGCCAAGGCATGCGGCTCCAACTATGTTGCCGAGCGCTGGTTGGGTGGCATGCTGACGAACTTCTCAACGATTCGTAAGTCGATCAAGCGCCTTGGAGCCATTGATAAGATGGAAACCGACGGCACGTTTGAGAAGATTACGAAGAAAGAGCGGTTGATGCTCAGCCGTGAGCGAGACCGTCTGCGCAAGGTATTTGGTGGTATCGAGGACATGACACGTCTGCCCGGCCTGATTGTGGTGGTCGACACCAGCCGTGAGCACCTGGCCGTGAAGGAAGCCCGCGTTCTGGGCATTCCCGTGATTGGTATCGTTGACACGAATTCCGATCCCGAGCAGGTCGACTATCCGATTTGCGCCAACGACGACTCGGTGAAAGCGATCGAGTTGATCGGAAAAGTGATCGCTGATGCCGTCAATGACGGTCGTCAGGTTGCCCGCGTGAAGGCGGCCGAATCCACGGCAGCTGGTCAGGGTACTGGTGAAGGGGAATCGGAGGACGGTAAGGTCCGCCGTCAGATTCGCCAGCGTCGCGGACGCGGCGACAAAGCTGAGTAAGCCACCACACACTCACACAAGGAACATCAACATGATTTCAGCTGCCGACGTAAAGAACCTGCGTGACAAAACCGGTGCAGGCATGGCCGACTGCAAGAAGGCCTTGGATGAATCCAATGGCGATATGGAGCTGGCAATTGAGTGGCTTCGCAAGCGCGGAGCAGCATCGGCTGCCAAGCGGGCCGACCGCGATGCCAAGGAAGGCATTGTTGTTGCCAAGACCAACGCCGATGGTACTGTGGCTGCGATGGTAGAAGTCAACTGCGAAACCGACTTCGTTGCCCGCAACGAGGAATTCGTCGCATTTGCCAACGCCATCTGCGATGCCGTTCTGGCCAACGAGGTTGCCGATGTCGATGCCATTTGGGCACTATCGCACAACGGCAAGAACTTGTCGGAGTATCGCGATGAGATTCTTGCAAAGTTCTCCGAGCGCATTGGCTTGAGCCGCTTCGAGCGGATTACCACCAGCGGTCACATCACTGATTACACGCATGCCGGCTCGCGCCTGGGCGTTCTTGTAGAATTCAACGGCACCAAGCCATCGGCTGAGTCGATGCCGCTCACGCGCGACATTGCCATGCAGATCGCAGCGATGCAACCGCAGTTCGTTAATCGCGATCAGGTCGATCAGGGCACACTCGACAAGGAGCTGGAGATTTACCGTCAGCAGGCAATCCAAGAAGGCAAGAAAGAGGATATCGCCACACGTATTGCTGAAGGCAAGCTCACGAAGTTCTACGAAGAGTCAGTACTCATCGAGCAGACCTTCGTCAAGGATCCCAAGAAGAAGATCTCCGACGTGGTTGCTGAGATCAGCAAGACGTCGGGTGGTGATGTTCAGGTTGTGAAGTTTCACCGTTTTAACTTGGGCGAGTCGAACTAACCGTTACCACGGATCAACATTCCACAGAGGCCTCATGTCACCGATCTACCGCCGAATCATTCTGAAACTCAGCGGTGAGGCATTGATGGGATCGCACCAATACGGGATCGATCCTGCCGTGTTGAAGGCATTTGCCGAGGATGTGAAAGAAGCCGTTGATCTGGGTGTACAGGTAGGAATTGTCCTTGGTGGTGGAAACATTTTCCGTGGAGTGCAAGGGGCTGCTGCTGGCATCGACCAGGTAAGCGGCGATCACATGGGAATGTTGGCCACGGTAATCAACTGTATCGCGTTTCAAAATGCTCTGGAGTCGATCGGCGTGCCCGTTCGACTCCAGACTGCTATTAAGATGGACCAGATCGCCGAGCAGTTCGTACGGCGTCGGGCGATCCGTCATTTAGAAAAGGGGCGCGTCGTAGTGTTCGGAGCCGGTACCGGCAGTCCGTTCTTCACGACGGACACGGCCGCTGTGCTGCGAGCCGTTGAAATCGATGCCGAGGCCGTCCTGAAGGGGACGCGCGTTGATGGCGTCTACGACAAGGATCCCGAAAAACATGCCGATGCCATCCGATTCCCAGAGATCACGTTCAAGGAGGCGCTCCAGCGTGGTCTGCGGGTTATGGACCTTACGGCCCTGACCATGGCTCAGGAGAATTCGCGGCCTATCCATGTGTTCGACATGAACCAGCGCGGGAATCTGCGCCGGCTGCTCCTGGGCGACGATGTAGCCACACTCGTGAAGGACTAACACCTCATGCCAGTACAAGACATTACAAAGCATGCCGACGGCCTGATGAACAAGGCTGTTGAGCACCTGAAGTCCCAACTCTCCAAGGTACGTACCGGGCGTGCATCGGCTTCGCTGTTGGAAAACATCAAGGTAGAATACTACGGCGAACCAACGCCCATTCAGCAGGTAGGGGGCATCTCCACTCCTGATGCGCGTTCCATTCTGATCCAACCGTGGGATGCCACGACGATTGGGGCCATTGAGCGCGCTATTCTAGCCGCGAACATCGGCATCACACCGCAGAACGATGGACAGGTGATCCGAATCAACGTTCCGCCCCTTACCGAGGAGCGCCGCCTCGACATCGTTAAGCAGTGCAAAAAGCTAGCCGAGGATGCGAAAGTAGCCGTGCGAAACATTCGTCGCGATGCCAACGAGGATCTAAAGAAGGCCGAAAAAACCGAACACTTCTCGGAGGACGATCGCAAGCGCGGCGAGGACGAGGTGCAGAAACACACCGACCGGGCCGTCAAGGAGATCGATACGGTGTTGGCTGCGAAAGAAGCTGAAGTCATGGAGGAATGATGATACGCCGTATTGCTGTCGTAGCCGGCCTGCTCCTTCTGGCCATGGCTCCTGCAACACCTGCTGCCACCGGAACGGAGTTCCGTACGCCAGCGTCGTGGCAGGAGGCAACGGCAGCAGCCAAGGCCGAGCAGAAGTATCTGTTCCTTGATGCCTACACGGACTGGTGTGGCTGGTGCAAGGTGATGGATCGCAACACGTTTGCCGATTCGACGGTTGCAGCGTTTATGAACGCAAACTTCGTAAGCGTGAAGATCGAGATGGAACGGGGCTTCGGCATTGATGTTGCCATGCGGTACCGTATCTCGAGCTTCCCGCAGTTCTTGGTATTCACGCCCGACGGAACGCTGGTGTACCGCATGTTCGGCTACCGGCCACCGGTGGACTTCCTTCCCGAGCTGCGTAAGGCTCTGGATCCGTCCACACAGCAAGTCTTTGCCGGGGTTTCAAACTCGTCGGTGAGCCCAGCCTATCCGTCGTTCCTGCGCGAGGCCTTCAAGCCCTACAAGGATCGCACGATGCCGTCGGCAGACACCGTCGAGGCTTGGCTGGCAGCGCAATCGGACCCATTGAACGAAGTTGTATGGACGGTGCTTAATCGATGTGCCGTAAGCGATACATGGGAACAGTGGATTGTTAAGCACTACGATACGCTCAGTGTACTGTACGGGTTGGAAGTACCACAACGCGTGTACCGCACGATCTACGACCGCGCGGGCGCAGCTATCAAGCAGGGCAACGACGCCGAGCTATCCGCGATCCTTGCCAAGGCCCCTTCCCAGCTTCCCGATCAAGCCTCCATGGCTGCAGGCTTGTGGTTGCAGATGCACGCAACACAGCAGCGATGGCCACAGTTGATCGACCGCCTTACTACGGAGTTTGCCGCTGGAACGATCGATATCTCGGTCGTAAATGAGCACTGTTGGGCCGTGTACGAAAAATGCAGTGATGCTTCGGTGGTGCGTGCTGCCATTGCCGTCATGGAGCCATCGATGACCACGTCCAACGAATCGATTACGTGGGGCATTTGGGATACCTATGCGGCACTGCAATTCAAGGCAGGAGATCTGCAAGGGGCTGAGGCAGCTGCCACACGAGCCCTTGAGCGTGGCGAGCAGTCGGGAGTGAATGCCGACGATCTGCAGCCCACCCGCGACCTTCTCGGGAAGATTCGCTCCGGAAAATGACGGCCTCACCTCCTGCACCGACAGCTGTCGTCTTGTTATCGGGCGGCTTGGACTCCTGTGTGACGCTGGCAATGGCTATTGATCAGGGATTCCAGCCAGCGGCTCTCCATGTAAACTACGGGCAACGCACCCAGGACCGCGAACTCCAAGCCTTTCATGATATCTGCGATCACTACCAGATCAACCGGCGTTTGGTGGTGGATATCTCCCACCTGGCAGCCATCGGTGGTAGCTCTCTAACGGACAGCCGTCTGGAGATTCCCAACACCGGCGTGGTGGAGCACCACATTCCCAATACGTACGTACCATTCCGGAACGCCAATATTCTGGCCATTGGCACCAGCTGGGCCGAGGTCCTGGGAGCATCGGCATTGTTCATCGGGGCCGTCCAGGAAGATTCCTCTGGCTACCCCGATTGCCGGGAATCCTTCTTCCAAGCCTTTCAGGCCGTGATTGATACCGGCACAAAGCCGGGCTCCCGTATTCAGATCCTGACTCCGGTGATCCACCACACCAAGGCCGACATCGTTCGGGACGGCCTGCGCCTAGCAGCGCCCCTGCAGTACACGTGGTCGTGCTACCAGGCAAATGATCTGGCCTGTGGCACCTGTGATTCCTGCCAGCTCCGGCTGCGTGGATTTCGTCAGGCTGGGGAGGTCGACCCCATCCCGTATGCCAGTCCCTGTGCATAAGATTTCCTGAAATCGGAGAATTACGTATTTCTACGTAAGATTTCAGAAGAGTACAACCCATAGTTTCGTGCTCAATTGTTGTGGAGTAGTCCTCCTTGGGGGACGTGTCTTCGCATGTGTATTTCGCAAGGGAGCGTATGAAACGGTGGGTACTGCTTGCTGCAGCCGGTCTGGTATCGGTTGTAGCCACCTCAAACGCACAGACGGAGTTGAACTGGAGTGTGATCGCCAATGGCGGATCACAACTCATTACCAACGGTCCGCGCGCACTTTCTGCCACGATTGGTCAGGCTATTGTTGGTCGCACGGTTGTTACCGTGGGCAGCGGCCTCGACCAAGGCTTTTGGCTACCCCTGAATCGCGTCGTTGGCG
>CAZBOW010000021.1:22541-39756 GCA_964493635.1 uncultured Hyphomicrobiales bacterium | reverse complement strand
TCGCGCCGGCGGGTTGACACCCTTGCTACCGAGCTTGCAAAACGCGGCATCGCAGCCGCAGCCTATCACGCCGGCAAAGCCCCCTCCCAGCGCACACAGATCCAGGACCGGTTTCTGCGAAACGATGTGCGCGTATTGGTGGCAACGAACGCCTTCGGCATGGGCATCGATAAGCCCGATGTCCGAGCCGTGTTTCACGCCGACCTGACGCTGACCCTCGAGGCCTACTACCAGGAGGCCGGTCGGGCTGGTCGCGATGGTCAGCCGGCTACCTGTACGCTGCTCTACCAGCCGGAAGATCGAGGGTTGATGGACTTCTTTGTCCAGGCAACCTATCCCGAGAATCCCACGATTCTCACCGTGCTTCATGCCCTCTACGACCGTGCTCGTGTGGGGGTAGGGGGCTTGTCCACCGAGGTCATTCAGGCAGACGCAGCATCACTGGCGGCCGATCTGCACCTGCCGGTGGCCCAAGTGTCGGGTGTGCTGTCGCTGCTGGAGCGCAGTGGCGTTGTGCTCCTTACCGGGGCCAGTGGTCGGTCCGCATTGCGCCTGCGAACAACGCACGAGCGATTCACCGAATTTGTTACCCACGCTCCGGCCGAACGAAGAGCCGCGCTGGAGGTTCTTGAGCGCATCTTGGCAGGTGCGTCGATGGAGCATACGGTGTATTTCGATGCCAGGGCGGTGTTCCGTAAAACGGCCGTTACTCCGAATGAGCTTGCCGAGGCACTGCATGCCCTGCACACGGCTCGTTTGTTGAAGTACGTCCCTGCCGAGACGGAGGGTGGCGTGGTCCTGCTTCGTCCACGCCCGCCCCGTGGGGTGTTGCCGGTGGATGCCGACGACCTGGCCCTCCGCCGTGCGCATGCCATGACAAAGCTTCAGCAGATGATTGCCTACGCCGAAACACCGGTGTGTAAGCGCAACACCATCTTACAGTACTTTGGCGACCCAGACGTCCACGGAACGTGTGGACGATGTTCCAGTTGCGTTGATCCGAAACCGACGCAGACGCCAGCAGTCAATGCAGTGGTCCTCATTGCTGTCGTACGGGCCGTCCACGAACTTGGCGGAAGGTTTGGTCGCAACGTCATCACCGACGTTGTGACGGGATCTGTGAGTGCACGTGTCATGGAGTACGGACTGGCAACAGCATCAACATGGGGTTCGGCCTCTGGCCACGAGCGAAGCGAGATCCTGCGCGTGATCGACGCAGCAGTTGCCGCCGGCTACCTTGTGAAATCCCCCGGCGACTACCCGACGCTTGCGGTAACACCGTCGGGAGAGGAAGCGGCCCGTCCGCTGCCACGATCGCTACGCCTGTCCAAACGCTCCACCGCAGGGCCCGACCCTGACGTCGTACAGGCCCTCCTGGCATGGCGGGAACGCACGGCAAACGCGGCGGAGGTCAGTCCATCGACGATCCTCTCGTACCAGGCACTGGAGGCACTTGCTACCGATTGCCCGCGCTCGATAGCGCACCTGCAGGCCGGTCCGCATGGTAGTGGCCTTACCCTGGCGCGCTACGGCGAACAGATGATTGCCGTTGTGGCCGGTGTCCTTCAATCGCGGGTAAAGGCCGTGCCGGCCGTGCGCATCGATGCCGACACGGAGCTGGTTGTGCAGGCCCTGCGTCCGGACGATACCGTAATCGACCTTGCCCGCCGTCTTCGCCAAACACCAGCCAACGTTGCACGACTCATCCAGCGAGGGATCGAGGCGGGAAGTGATCTGCAGCGACGGAACCTTGTGCCCGATGATGTGTTTTCCATTGTCCTGGCCTACCTTCGTGATCACCGGTATGCCAAGCTGCGTCACGTCGTCGAGCGGGTTCGCGTGGAACATGGTGCAGAGGTTGATCTGCCAACCATGCGAGTAGCCATGGCCTTTGCTCGTCGGGAACTCTATGGAGGGCTGTCGTTGTGATCCTGATCCTGCTGTTGATGGTACTGTTCACTGTGCCCCTTCCGGCGCAGACCCAGCAGTATGCCGTGCGATTACGATCAACGCAGGTTCCTCCGTCGGTGCAAGCCGTTGTCCACTCCCGTGTGGTCCCAGCACAGTTGGCCACGTTGAAGCGCGATGCCGACGTTCTGTCGACGTCGCAACGAGACCTTCTTGCAACACTGGAGCGGTGGGTTGTTGTTGCACTGCGTCCCGAGGATCGAGATCGTCTTGCCATGGATCCCGCCGTGGAGGACCTGCGCCCCCTTGCCACCGTTCAGCTGCATGCCGCTCCCGTGGTGCCGGCACTGACCAACGATAGCCTGAGTGCCGAACAGTATGCGTTGCCGATGGTAGGAGCGCCAGCTGCATGGGCCATTGCCACGGGAAAGGGCGTTCGCGTTGGGATCGTCGATACGGGGATCGATTGGGAGCATCCGGATCTGATCGATCAACTGGCGGTATCGGCTGCCGAAGATGTCAACGGTAACGGCCGGTTTGAGCCGTGGCCGTCCACGCTACAGCGCGACGGTATCTACGGTGATCTTGACGGCGTGGATAACGATGGAAACGGCTACGTCGACGATGTCATCGGCTATGATTTCGTCGACCAATCTGTTCGCAACGTGGGCGACGACCAATACCGTGATGCCGTCCCCTTTGACGAACAGGGACACGGCACGTCGGTAGCAGGTGTGGTGGCAGCCACGGCACACAATCAGATTGGTATTGCCGGTTTGGCCTACGACGCCCGCCTTGTGGCACTGCGTGCCTTTGATGCCACCGGCAATGCCGAGGAGGACGACATTGCTGCGGCGATTGTCTATGCAGCCCTCAACGGCGTTCAGGTGTTGAACTACAGCTTTGGTGACGTGGTCGACGCCCCCATCATGGCCGATGCTATTCGCTTTGCTGAAGCCATGGGATGTGTTCAAATCTCATCGGCAGGTAACACCGGAATGATCTCGCAGCAGTTTCCGGCCAGCTATCCCGAGATTCTGGCGGTTGCTGCTACGAATAGCGCCAATCAGAGAGCTCCGTTTTCCAGCACCGGTACCATGGTTGGGTTGGCCGCTCCCGGACAGTCGATTGTAACCACGGCGGTTGGGGGCCGGTATCGCAGTGCCAGTGGCACCTCCTTTGCAGCACCCTATGTGGCTGCGGCCGCCGCCCTCCTACTGGAGCAGGATCCAAGCCGAACTCCGGCCGACATCCGCGCTCTTCTGATGGCCTCAGCGCTGGATGTGGGTGCATCAGGGTGGGACTCCGACGTCGGCAATGGCATACTGCGCGCTGATGCTGCATTAATGGCGGGTGGTGCCGGCAACCTTGGTATCTCGAACGTGCGCAGTAATGCACGATACGATGATCGAAGCGAACCGCTTACGGTGCAAGGGTCCGCGATTCTGCCGTTGCAGCAGAAGTATCGCTTGCTCGTGGGACGTGGATTAGCACCCACAACGTGGACGGAACTGGGTGCCTCAGAACAGGCCGTCAAGAATGGCGTCCTTGGAGTGCTCGCCCCTGCATCCCTTCCGGCTGATCGCTATACGCTGCGCCTCGAGGCTGAACAGCGCAACGGACGCACCGTAGCTGTGCATCGCCGGATCACGGTGGAAGAAACCGACTCCTTTGCCATCACCACGGTCGAAGTCCTTCCAGCATGGGATTCCGACCGTCGTTGTGCGACCCTGTTGCTGCAGTTGTCACAACCGGCGATGGTACGGCTGACGGCTACGGTCGGCAGCGACACGGTGATGGTCACGCAACAGCGTCGAAGCGGACGTCGTCACTACGTGGTTGTCGATCCAGCCCCCTTCGGTACAGCAGGCACGTTGCATGTGTCGTGCTGGCCCAGTGGTGCCGAGCAATCAGGGGTCCGAATCGATACGGTGATGAACTTCGATCTTGGAACGGAGGCAGCACCGGGACGGGCAACGTGGAAGCAAACGGCTACGGCTCCGTTTGCCGGATATGTCTTGAATACCGTTACCGATTTGTATGGCGACGGTCAGCCGTACTTCGTGATGAGTGATTTGTCGTCAGGGGGCTTTGGCCGGATGCTGTCGGTAACACGCGACGGAACACAGTGGGGCTACCGGGATAGTACGTCGGACGTATGGATACCGCGTGCCATGGGGGATGCCAACGGCGATGGTGTCATGGATGTCTTTGCCCACGTTGTTGGCCAGGCCCGACTGTTTACCGCTCCACGTCCAGGAGAAGACCCATTTGGAGCTGTGTTGTTCTCCAGTAACGATGGTCGTAGGAATGCCGCTGGTATGGCCGACATCAACGGCGACGGCCTCGACGATCTGCTCCTGCTGGCCAATGATGGCGTGGAGGTCCTCACGTATCGAAATGGCGCCTTCGAACTCCTCGGTACGGCCAGCAACCCCACGCGTCCGAAACCCGGAAATGCCGACAACCGGGTTGACGAAATCAGTATCGCCGCGGCTGACTTCGACAACGACGGTCGGATGGAGATTGCCTTCGGTGATACCGATGGTGATCTGATCATCAGTGAATGGACCGGCACCAGCTTTCGCACGGAATTCATCGCCAACGGTGATGGGGTAGGGGGCAGTGGATACATCACCGCTGCCGATGTGGATGGTGATGGTATTTCGGAGATCGTCCACGGCGTACCAGACGATCCGAACGTAGGCACCGATCAAGAGTACGGACGTCAGCTTTGGACGTGGAGGGTGTATCGGTCGCCGCGAAGCGATACCTACGACACGTTGTGGCAGGACTACTTCCACGGAGTCCGATATGGAAGCGGCTACCGCAATGGACTCAGTGCCGGTCCGTTGGACACCGTTCCCGGTGATGAAGTCATTCTCTGCGTGTTCCCACGCCTGTATGTCTTCGGCCTTCGAGACGGTCGAATGGTGCCACTCCTCTACACGGACCGTGCAGCCTCACCGCGGATGTTGACCTACGACGTGAACACGAACGGTGTACCGGATCTGGGCTACGGCCGCACACTCGACGGCATTGGAGCGATGGTGGATTTTTCGTTCTTAGAGTATGCTCCGCCACGCGGTCTTGCGCCGGTTGCAGGGCTGCGCGCCCAGTACCGCACGCCCGATACGGCAGTAGTGAGCTGGATGCCGGTGCCTGGGGCAACGGCCTATGTGCTGCAGGGGTATAATCATGATCAGGATGCGTGGGCGGTATCCGACACTGTTTCGATAACGCAGGTGCAGAGCACATCGTTTTCATCGGGACATCAATGGAGTGTGCGTGTTGCCGCGATCCCCGACGGCGTGCCATCGGACGTCGTGTCGCTCTGGTATCATCCACAGCCAGCTGCGTTCGTGCGCGTTGCATCCGATCCTCACGCGACCGAACTCGCTACCGGGCTTCAGCTTCGCGTACAGTACAGCAAGCCCCTTGCCGAGCGTGCTGCCGATCCACTCCTGTTCCGACTCGAGCCGGCTGGTGGTGGCCCCCACGTGCCTGGGCGCACCGTTGTCTTGGCCGACGACGATACCTATCTGGTGACGTTCCCAGCGGTGGAGTGGCTGACGTCGGAGGTAGTCTTGTCGGTAGGGGGCTTTGCCGATCGCACCGGATTTCCGGTGCTGCCGGTTGACAACATTCCGATCGCACTTCGGACCACACCACCGCCCCAAGAGCTTACGCTTGTGGGCCTCGAGGGTGTCTCGGATCAAGCCGTGACACTTGTCTACTCCCAGCCAGTGGATGCCTCGGCGCAGGACGTCTTGGCCTACGTGCTGCGGCCGCGGGGTGCAATTGCTCGAGCCGAGCGTGTGGACGACCGACGGATTCGCCTGGTATTCGATGCCAACGCACCACTAGCCGCCATCGGCGTGACGTACAGCATTACGGCCGGTACGGTGCAATCGGTACTCGGAGTCCCGATGACGACGGGGGCTGGAAATACGGTGTCGTTCGTCCTGACGGCGTCGTCCGTAAGCGACGTGTTTACCTATCCGCAACCGGTACAACTTGGTACGGACGAGTACGTCACGTTTGCCAATTTGACTCCCTTGGCCACAATCGAGATTCTCGATCAACGATTCAACCGCGTTGCGCTCGTAGAAGAAACCGATGCCAACGGTGGTGCGTCGTGGGATCTTCGTGATGCATCGGGCCGACCGGTTCCTCCGGGAGTGTATCTCTTCCGGGTAACGGGTGGTAGTCCGACTCAGCAGGACGAGTCAGGATTTGGCAAGATCCTGATTCGACGCTGATTCGACGCTGATTCGACGCTGATTCGAACCTATACCAAGAGTCCGCGCAGACCACCCACATTCCCGTTGCTCAACAGCGCAATCACGTCGCCCTCGCGAACGTGTGACTGCAGCCAGGGAAGCACGTCGGCACCCCACGCAGGATCGGCAGCACGCTCTGCTGGAACGGCCATCGCCGGGATCGACTGCTGATGTAGGGCCGACACAATCTGGTGGGTGTTGAGGCGGTCGTGTTCGGCGTAGCGGTCCGGGCGATGTATCGGACCCACCACGACGCTGCTGGCACCTGTAAAGCACTGCTCGAGTTCATGCTGAAAGAATGCCCGTGTGGTGGTGTTCGACCGAGGTTCAAACACCACATGGAGGCGAGCATTGGTGTAGCGCTGGTGCAATGCCTGCAGGGTGGCCTGAATCGCCGTTGGATGATGGGCAAAATCGTCGATCACGATGCACCCATTCCAGCGGGCAATCTCCTCTAACCGTCGCTTCGGTGGACGATAGTGCTTGAGTGCCTCAACAGCCTCCTGGACGGTGACGTCGGCATACGTGCAGGCGATCAGGGCCATACTGGCATTCCGAATGTTGTGTTCCCCAGCCATCGGAAGTGTGCAGGTGGCAACGTGTTCATTGTTTCGCAGCAGTGTCCATGTGGAGACCTCCGATTCGAGAACCACCGACGTAATGCGATAGGTGGCTTCGTCAGCAACACCAACGGTAACCACTGGTGCCGGAGCCTTCTCTGCGGCACGCAATGCTGTGGAGTCGTCCGCATTGACGAGCAGCGCGCCATTCGACGGAATGCGTCGTACCATCTGCTGAAACGACCACACGATATCGTCGATGGAGTCGAAGATATCGGCATGGTCGAACTCGATATTGTTGATGATGGCGATGGTAGGGCGGTAGTGGACGAATTTCGATCGCTTATCGAAGAAGGCTGTGTCGTACTCATCACCCTCACTGACAAAAACGCCGGCATGCGTGTTATGGATGGTGGCTGGTACCGGCTGGCACCCACTGGAAAAGCCCCTTGGCACCCCGCCAATCAGAAATCCCGGTTGGCGCCCAGCATGGTGCAGAATCCATGCGGCCATGCTCGAGGTGGTGGTCTTGCCGTGCGTGCCCGTACAGACGATGGAGGTGTTCCGGTCGATGAGTTCCGATCCGACAAGTTCTGCCATGGACGTCATCGGCATCCGCTCATCCAGGACCAGTTCCAGCTCGGGATTTCCGCGGCTGATGGCATTGCCAACCACGGTGATGTCGGGCGCCAGAGCACGGAGTCGGTCGCGACTGAACCCCTCCTGCCATGTCACGCCAGCCTCGGTTAGTACGGTGCTCATCGGTGGGTACACGCCCTCGTCGCTGCCGGTGATGGTGTACCCTGCCCGAGCCAAAGCCACAGCAACCGAGCCCATTGCCGAGCCGGCAATTCCAATGAAGTGGACGTGTTTCATCACAGGTGATAAGTCTCAGACGGAGAAAGTGGTATCTTTTGCAATCATTCAAGATACTCAACTGGCTCTACTGGAGATTGCATGCTGCTCGTGCAAACACTACGCACAACCACAATCCTGATCCTGTTGGCTGTTGCCACTGCAGCGTCCTATGCCCAATTCTGGGAGGAAACCGGTGGACCACCGGCATCGGCCACATGTATGGTTAGCGATTCCCAGGGATGGATCTACGTCGGTACGGCCTATAGTGCCGTGTACCGCTCATCGAATCGTGGTACCACATGGCAGCGATTGGATCGCGGACTCGACGATGGCGGTGCGTTTTTCTATCTGGTCAATCAACTGGCCGTAGGGGCAAACGACGAACTCTTCGCCGCGGTTAATGGCAGGGGAATCTACCGCTCCCGCGACCGCGGTGAATCGTGGGATCTGTTGAACATCAATATCGATGTGGAGTCGGGTGCCCGACTGACCGTTGCGTGCAAGGACCTTGGCAATGGCAGTGATGCGGTGTTTGTTGGATACGATGCCGGTCCGCCCAACCTGTTCATGCGCTACTCCAGCAACTCGGGTGATACGTTCACAGAGGTACCGCGTGGGAACCTGCCAACAGCGATGTCGTCCATCTTCGAGACGTTCCTCACCCCCAACTCAAGCAAGCTGTTTGTGCTGGTCAGCTACAACAAAGGACTCTATCGCTCTACCGACATGGGATCCTCCTGGCGCCGTATCGATTCCGACCCGGCCTCGGGTGAATCGGACGACAACTTCCTTACCATGCGGGCCGCACCGGATGGCCGGCTGTTTATCGGGAGAAACGCACTGCCGAGCTCCACGAAGTCGAAAAACGCCTGTGTTCTTCGTTCATCCGACGATGGCGAAACGTGGCAGTACGTGATTGACGGCTGGGATCAACGTGACATCACCAACAACAAGGTCACGGGTATTGCCTTTGGGCCGGGCAATGATGTCTGGGCCATCACCGCCCGCACCTCGGGTGTGTTCTACTCGAGCAACGGTGGCGACTCGTGGGTGAGTAGAAACGAGGGTCTACCGAACAACGACGGATCCGGTAATGGCATCGTTGCCACGGCCGATGGAAACGTGTACATCGCTCCAACGGGCAGCCCCGTCTATCGCAAGGCCGGGGTCACATCCGTCGACGGCGACACTCCCTACCACCTCTCCACGTTGCCGGTCTACCCGAATCCTGCACGTGATCGTGCCTTCGTCAGCGTGACCCTGCAACAAGCTGGCAGAGTGGAAGTGTCCCTGCACGCAGCCGACGGATCCGTGGTGCAGCCTACGCAACACCTCTGGCTGGACCAGGGACTGCATACGTTGCAGTGTTCGGTACAGGATCTTCCGGCTGGACGGTATCTGTGGGTTGTGCGCGGCGGTGGACGTGTTCACACCGGCACGGTCACCGTACTACAGTAGCGATACCATAGCAGTACACGAACCACGCCCCCTACCGAACGGTGGTAACATACCACAGGTTCTGCTCGAGGAGGGCGGAAATGGTGATCATCCGTTTCTGTGGCGTCTGCAGCGTAACACGATGCTGGGCCGATGAGAGCGTGTCCACTCCAACCACGGTCACATCGCTTTGGCGAAGAATGTGATACCACCGGTCGAGGTCGTCGGTCAACTCATGACGTTCCACAGCGAGTAAGGGCCGTCCCGATGGATGGCGCATGAGTTCCGTGGCGGCCGTCAGATTGCGTTGCTTCACCTCGGCGGTCCAGAGGTATGCCACTCCCGACGATGAGCGTTGCGAACGGCTCTGCACAGCAGGAGCGGCTGTTTGCGAGCCGATCACGAAGAGCTCGCAGGACGTAGTCACTACGGCAAGCAACACCCACAGGCCGGCTCTCATGGTCTCAACCTCTCCAACGTCAACGTGAGTGCTTGGACAAATGCTGGCGTGACATGGTCGAGGGGATGCTGCATCCCGAAGGTGTGGGTCGATCCCGGAACAACGTCAAGACGTATCGGACGTTCTGTGGCGTTTACGAGTCGCTGCACTTCCTCGATGGCCACGGTCAGATCGGTTTCGGCATGCACCAGTTGCAGACGGCTTCCAAGAGCACTGGCTGCGCGTTGCAACGACAGCTCCTCTCGATGCTCCAGATACGACTCCACGTAGCTGTAGTTCATTCGTAGTTCTTGCTGCGTGCGCGTGTGCTGGACAACGAAAAATCCCTGTCGGCGCCACTGATCGATCTGATGCTGTCCGATACGCTCCCACGACCCAACGCTGTTCCATCCTGTCACGGTGGTAAGGGGCTTACCCTGCTCAAGGCGCTGCCGTCCCACCACCATGGCAATCCCTCCACCACGACTGTGTCCGATCACATGCAGTCGGTCGGGATCGGTCACGGCAGCCAGGGCGGCAAGCTCGGGTGCCTGTGGAATTGCTTCGAGAAAGTCATGAACATCGTTCACTTCATTGATCAGGGTGTTTGCGGCAAAGTCATCAACCGAGATCACCCGATCGTTGGTGCCGCGCATGCCGTTAAGGGCAAAATCTAGCCTCACAACGGCAAAGCCCTGTTGAGCAAGTTCCTGTGCTGTTACAGGCCAAAAGGCCCAATTGCGGAAGCCTTTGAACCCATGCAGCAGCATCACAAGGGGAACTCTCACTGCCGCAGGGGCATGATCGGGAAGCGTGATGGTAGCGTATAGCAGGCGCTCATCACGATTGCGAATCGACACGGTGTGTTCGGGACGAACCATACTAAGGGATCACTCCAGAAGGTCGGGGCGTCGCTGCAGCGTTTTTGCTGTAGCCTGTTCGGTGCGCCATGCGGTGATGCGTTGATGATCGCCACTTAGCAGTACGTCTGGAACGGCATGACCGCGAAATACCTGCGGCTTGGTGTAGTGCGGTGCATCAAGAAGGCCATGCATGAAGGAGTCTTCCAGCACGGACGATGCGTCGCCCACGGCACCGGGAATCAGCCGCACCACGGCGTCGGTCAGCACGGCGGCTGCCAACTCTCCGCCCGTTAGGACGTAGTCGCCGATGGAGATTTCTCTGGTGACAAGCAGATCCCGAATTCGCTGATCGATTCCTTTATAGTGACCAGCCAGAAAGATCAGATTTCGCCGCGTGGACAGCTCGGTGCAGATGGCCTGCTGCAGCGGTTCACCGTCGGGACAAAGGTAGATCACGTCGTCGTAGGCGCGTTCGCGCTGGAGCTGCTCGATACAGGTAAAGACGGGCTCGCATTGAATGATCATGCCGCCACCGCCGCCATAGGGTGTGTCGTCGATATGTCGGAACCGATCCGACGCATAATCGTGGAGGTTATGGACCACGATCTCCACCAGCCCCTTTTCTTGAGCTCTGCCAACAATGCTCGTTGAGAGAAACTCTCCAAAGAGCTGCGGCACGACGCATACCAGATCAATGCGCATCTCAACCATTGATCAACTCCAATCCATCGGGGATGCGCACGGTGATGCGCCGAGCGGAGACATCCACATGCACGATGGTCTCATCAATAACTGGAAGGGGGAGTGTGGTACCGGTTTGCGTGGTAATCACCCACACGTCATTGGCTGGCATCAGCCAAACATCCGTGATGATTCCCAGAACGTCACCCGATTCATTCACCGCTTGGCATCCTTCGATATCACCAATACTGTAGCGGTCGTCCTCTTGAACGCCGGCATCCTGAGGGCGAATGTAGACGGCCTGTTCTAACAGAGTTGCTGCTGCCTCGGGGGTAGCAACATCGGCAAACCGAATCAGCGTGCGGTGTGGTGTTTGGTGGAACGCTGCAACGGTTTTCACGGCGGCAAAGTCGCGAGTGAAACCTACGGCAACGAGTGAACCAGGACGTAACACCGGGCGCAAGCCAACGGTGTTGCCTACAACCATGGTGCCATCAACGCCGTGAGCACGGAGGAGAATACCCAGGTACTCAGAGTACATGGTTACCGACGTCCTAGCCGAGATACGAACGCAACGCCTTCGACCGCGACGCATGGCGTAGACGGCGGATGGCTTTTTCCTTGATCTGGCGCACGCGCTCGCGCGTCAGGTTGAACTTCTCGCCAATTTCTTCGAGCGTCAGTGCCTGATAGTCGTCCAGTCCGAAGTACAAGCGGATCACCTCGGCCTCACGCTCGCTGAGCGAATTCAACACCTGTTGAACCTCTACGCGGAGGGACTCCCGCATCAACTCGCTGTCGGGTGGTGGCTGCTGTTCATTCGGCAGAATGTCCAGCAAGCGGTTGTCCTCGCCGTTCACAAATGGCGCGTCCACCGAGAGATGGCGGCCAGAAATCTTGATCGTCTCGGAGATCTCGGCAATCGACATGTCGAGCTGTTCAGCCAGTTCGGCAGCGGTTGGTTCGCGCTCATACTGCTGCTCGAGTTCGGAAAACTTCTTCCCGATCTTGTTGAGAGCCCCTACACGATTTAGCGGTAGGCGCACGATCCGGGACTGCTCGGCCAGAGCCTGCAGAATCGACTGACGAATCCACCACACAGCGTACGAGATGAACTTGAAGCCACGCGTCTCATCGAATCGCTTCGCAGCCTTGATCAAGCCCAGGTTCCCTTCGTTGATCAGGTCGCCCAGGGAAAGCCCCTGATTCTGGTACTGCTTGGCTACCGACACCACAAATCGCAGGTTTGCTTTCACGAGGCGCTCCAGAGCAATCGCTCCCTCGACGCCACCGCGCTTGATGGCCTGAGCAAGGACGATCTCGTCATCGCCGGTGAGAAGCTCTACGCGACCAATCTCCTGAAGGTACTTGTCGAGAGATTGGCTTTCGCGGTTCGTGTATTGTTTCGTAATCCTCATGAGTGCGTCGCGTATTCGTGCGTAGGTGCCGTAAAATAGCCGAGGACGAACCCCCGACCCTGATAGTGCAGGGCACAAAGTTACTGATCCGAGGCCGATTCCCCACGGAGAAGTGCACGGTAGTTCGGCGAAGAGAGGATCTCCCGTCCGGCCTGCACGTCTGGGTCGAACCGGAGCAGTAATCGATCGAGTTCGTCCCTGCCCAACATCCGACTGGCGACCTCGGCATCCAAGACTTCCTGAACCACCGCGCGGTGGGTAGCCAGATCGCCGAGGATCGTGCTGCGAGCAGCGCCGATGGCCTGTTCCACCAACAACACCGCAGCCGAATCGGCCCGCAACTCGCCGACGGCAGCGGCCAACGATGCGCAGCCCGGCAGTCGTGTTGGCTGTACCGATGCGACGAACTCCATCAATCCGGCCGTGGTTGGTGTGGTGGTTGTCAACGATGTGACGTAGTCGGCTACCACCCAATTTCTGATGAGTGCCCGGAGCGCTGGTGAGAGCCGATCAGCGCTGACATTGACACTGGCATCAACGACAACATCGGGAGTAATGCCATGTCCGGACTGTACCGACCGGCCATTTCGGGTGGTGTAGGCCTGCTTGGTGCCAACGTCGGACCGCAACCCCTCTTGCTGAATGCACCGGCCCGAGGGGGTATAGTATCGCGAGGTTGTCAGCTTCAGGGTTGCGCCATGACGCAAGGTGCGTACCGTCTGGACAAGCCCCTTACCATAGGTGCGCCGACCAACAACAACCGCACGATCAAGATCCTGCAGGGCTCCAGCCACGATTTCCGATGAGCTCGCCGAGAACTCATTGACCAAGATCACCAGCGGCAGGTCGGGAAACACTGCCGGAGCCGTCGTGGTGTGTTCGGTGGTGCCAACGTTGGCTCCATGCGTGCGCACAACCAGGGTTCCGTAGGGAAGAAAGATTTCCGCCATCTGGATGGCACCTTCCAGGAGTCCACCGGGATTGTCGCGCAGATCGAGAATCAATCCGGTAAGGGGCGTAGCAGGATCGGCGCCCTGCAGGCTATCGATGGCGCGGATGAGTTGCGAGGCTACGCGGCGCGAGAATTGATCCACGCGGATATAACCAACGGACGACTCCAGGCGCTCCACGATTGGAATTGGTTGAAGGGGAATACGCTCACGTGTTGCCGTTATCTCCAGGGTGTCGGCGTTGGTCGCCGGCGCAGAACGAAGGACCTTCAGGCGGCAGCTGGTTCCCTCCGGCCCTCTGGTGTGCTTCCGCACCGAATCCACGGGACCGGCTGCCACCACCACATCATCGACGGCAATGAGTCGATCTCCTCGGCGGAGTCCGGCGCGATGGGCGGGGAAACCCGGTGTAACATCGGACAGGACCAATTGGCTATCGATCCGAGCGACCGAAAACCCCAGCCCGACGTAGAACCCCGAGGCAAGGCGATCGACCGATTCCCGCTCGTCGTCCACGAGGTAGACGGAATAGGGGTCGAGGTCTGCCAGCATACCTCGGATTCCGGCGCGGACCACCTGTTGGGCACTGACGTCGTCGACATACTGTGTGGAGATTTCCTGCAGAACGGTCCCAAAATCCTCCATCGATTCGCTCAAGCCACGGTAGTAGGCATCCTGAGCAACGGCGGGCCTTCCATGCACGCCAACCTCGACGAGGAGGATCAGGAGGAGCAGCAGGGTTCTCATGCCTGCAGTCGACGACGAATCTCGGCCTCCAGTGCATCTGCCGTCAGTCGAATCTGCTGCATGGTGTCGCGATCGCGCAGCGTCACGGTACCGTCGGAAACCGTCTCGCCGTCGACGGTCACGCAGAAGGGCGTGCCAATTTCATCCTGGCGACGGTAGCGGCGCCCGATGGCGCCACTGGTATCGTAATCCACCCGGAAGGACTGCTGAAGGGACTGGCAAATCGCTTGGGCGGCCTCCGGCATGCCATCCTTGTTAACCAAGGGGAACACGGCAACGGTGGTGGGTGCCAACGCCGGTGCAAATCGCAGAACGGTCCGGGTTTCCGTGCCGCCGTCGGCAGTACCAACTTCTTCTTCCTGATAGGCATCGCACAGGACGGCCATAAACGTGCGCGTAGCGCCAACGGCCGTTTCGATCACATAGGGGACGTACCGATCCTTCGTGGCGGTATCAACGTACTCGAGCTTCTTACCGGAGAACTCCTGGTGACGCTGAAGATCAAAGTCCGTTCGCGAATGGATGCCCTCCACCTCGCCCCAGCCGAAGGGGAAGAGGTATTCGATGTCCTCTGCTGCAGCGGCATAGTGGGCAAGTTTGTCATGGGGCTTTCGGCGCAGGTGGCCGGCATCAATCCCTAGGCGGGTGAACCAGTTCCAGCGTTCAGCACGCCAATACTCAAACCATTCGCCCTCAGATCCTGGGGGAACGAAGAACTGCATCTCCATCTGTTCAAACTCCCGCGTTCGGAACAGGAAATTCTTCGTGTTGATTTCGTTGCGGAAGCTCTTGCCAATCTGCGCGATGCCGAAGGGCGGTTTCATGCGCGCCGATTCCATCACGTTCTTGAAGTTCACGAAGATCCCTTGCGCCGTTTCCGGACGCAGGAATACCTTGGCATCGCCGCTGGCAACTGGGCCAACGTGGGTTTCGAACATCAGGTTGAAGTTCCGAACCTCGGTCCAGTCGGTGGTGCCCGATACGGGATCCTTGATGTCGAACTCCATAATGATGGCGTGGAAGTCTTCGTTCGACTGCACCGACGCGAGTCGTGCGGCAATGGCTGCGGCTTGGTCGGTCTTACCCTTCGACTCCAGTCGGGCGATATGTTCTTCGATGAGGTTGTCGGCTCGGTAGCGGGCCTTCGACGTTTTGTTGTCGATCATGGGATCGGAAAACTGCTGCACGTGCCCGGAGGCTTCCCACGTCCGAGGATGCATCAGGATGGCTGCGTCGATTCCCACAACGTCGGGGCGGTAGGTCATCGCCTTCCACCACGACTCCTTGATGTTGCGCAGCAGCTCTACGCCAAGGGGGCCAAAGTCCCAGCAGCCGTTCAGACCGCCATAGATTTCGGATGATTGAAACACGAAGCCCTTCCGTTTGGAAAGGGACAGGATTGCATCAAGGGAAGTGCTCATAGACGGCAAAGTTCGCGCCAACGCCGTAAGTTTACAAGGTTGATTCTTACTCACCGTACGGTTCTTCTATGCACGCGAGCAAGCTGTTTGCCCTGAAGCTGGCTGTCATTGTAACTGTTTTCAGCTTTTTCAGTGCGGACGCTCAGGCGGCCGACGACAAACACATCACGTTCAAGGTTGATGCGCCGGCCACGGCGGCCGGAGACATTGCTTGGGTGACGATCACAGCCACCACGGACAAACACTGGCACACGTACTCCACCAAGCACATCGAAAACCAGTACGGTCTTGGTCCGGTAGAAACCACCATCGAGCTGTCGAAGGCAACGGTAATCAACGTAGGGTCGATTGATGGGGCATTGAAGCTGCCGAAGCCGAAGCGGAAGTATGACGAAGGCTTCGAGGTCACGATCGAAACGCTCGAGGGTACCTGGCAATGGACGGTGCCGATCCGCGTGAAGTCTTCTCTTGCGCCGGGCACGGTGAAGGGCGCCTTTGTGATTGGCTACCAGCTCTGTGATACCACGAGCTGTCTTCCGCCGGACGAATCGGAGGTGCCATTTACCATCACTGTGTTGGCTGCCGACACGACAGCTGCCGACCGTACCGCACCCGACGCGGTGGCTGCCGTTGAACCAGACTCCGCCGCAGTCACTCCCGTTGCCGATACAACGGCACGCGGTTCGGACGAAATCGAAGAGCTGAAGCGCGATGGTCTCCTGGGTTTCTTCTTCGGAGCGATGGGGATCGGATTCCTTGCCTTGCTCACGCCCTGCGTGTTCCCGATGATCCCCATTACGGTGAGCTTCTTCACCAAGCGCAATGAACAGCAGCGTGGTAAGGCTGTACGAGATGCCTCCCTGTATGCGATTGGCATCATCTCCACCTTCACGCTCATCGGAATTGTATTCTCGGTGTTGTTCGGTGCTACATCTGTGCAGGACCTGGCCGCCAACCCATGGTTGAATCTTGGTATCGGTGTCCTGTTCGTTGCACTGGCCTTCAATCTGTTCGGTGCCTTCGAAATCCAGGTACCTACGTCGATCATGAACCGCCTGAATGCAAAGGCTCAGGGAACCGGCGTGGTTGCCGTGCTGCTGATGGGGTTGGTGTTTTCACTCACGTCGTTTACGTGCACCGTGCCGTTTGTAGGTACGCTGCTTATTACAGCCGCTAGCGGCGACTATCTCTACCCAGCTGTAGGAACCCTTGGTTTTGCCACGGCCTTTGCCATCCCGTTCTTCTTCTTGGCGCTGTTTCCGTCCCTGCTTGCGGCCTTGCCGAAAGCCGGTGGCTGGATGAACAACCTGAAGGTGGTGATGGGCTTCTTGGAGATTGCCGCGGCCGTGAAGTTTTTCAGCACTGCGGAGTTTGTATGGGGCTTCGGCGTGCTGCCCCGTGATCTGTTCCTTGCCATCTGGGTTGGTGTGTTCTTCTTGGTGGTGCTCTACGTCCTGGGATTGTTCGAGATGAAGCTTGATTCACGCGTGGAGAAGGTCAGCGGCCTGCGTGCCTTCTTTGCCGTGATCTTCGCCTCGTTAGCGTTTTACTTTCTCAACGGCATGATGGGCAAGCCCCTTGCTGCCGATCTGGAAGCCCTTCTGCCACCGGATAACTACGAGCAGTTGATTGGAGGGGTTGGTGCTCCAT
>CAZBOW010000021.1:1546-22441 GCA_964493635.1 uncultured Hyphomicrobiales bacterium | reverse complement strand
CCAGTACCCAGACCCGTACCCAGACGATCGATCATGGCGATTGGTTGAGCAATCTCGAGGAAGCCAAAGCCGTTGCTGCCCAAACCGGTAAGCCCGTGTTTATCGACTTCACCGGTTTTGCCTGTACGAACTGCCGATTGATGGAAAAGAACATGTTTCCACGGCCGGCCATCAAAGACCGTCTCGAGAAGATGGTACTCGTGCAGCTCTTCACCGATCGGAAGGAAGAGCCGTACATCACCAATCAGAATATCATGCGCGAGTACGGCACGGTGGCCAATCCATTGTACGTGATCCTCAAACCGGATGGATCCTACGTTGGTCAGTCCGCATTCACGCGCGACGAAGCTGCCTTTGCAGCATTCCTGGACTCAGCGTTTGAATAATGTCGCACGAAATCCATCGGCTGGTTCCGGAGCAGTTCGACTCCTTTGTGGAACTCCTCAACGCTCTAGCGGACTACGAGGAGTTGGCCCGTCCGGATGCCGACGCTTTGGAACGCTTGCGTGCGGATGCCTTTGGTGATCGCCGGCGGTTTGAGGCCGTTCTTGCCATGGTCAACAACCGGGCTGTTGGATATGCGATCTACTTTGAAACGTACTCCAGTTTCCTGGCGAAGCCAACGATGTACCTTGAGGATGTCTTCGTCTTGGAAACATTTCGGGGCGCTGGAGTAGGCAGTGCATTGTTCGACTACGTCCGGTCGGTGGCCGTACAGCGTGGCTGTGGGCGCATGGAGTGGCAGGTGCTGGAGTGGAACACGCTTGCGCGCGACTTCTACCACCACCGCCAGGCAGAGTGGATGAAGCAGTGGTTGCCCTACCGCCTTACACTGTAGGCGTTACACCGTAACGAGCATGTTGTCGATCAGGCGCGTCGTGCCCAGCGTCCCGGCGATCAGCAGTGCCAGGTGTTCGCCGGTGCTGTACGTTTCGGAGGCAAGCAGGGTGTCGGCATCCACGGCAACGGCATAGCCAACGGTAAACTCTTCAACGGTACGCAGCTCCCGCAGCATCGCATCTTCGATAGCATGACGCGACACGCTCTGCGTGGCCAGCCGCACCACATCGGCTGCCGACTGCAGTGCACGGTAAAGCACTGCTGCACGATGGCGTTCCTCTGCCGACAGATACGCGTTGCGCGAGCTCATCGCCAGGCCGTTCTGCTCTCGCACCGTTGGCCGCACCGAAATCGTTACCGGAAGCAGCAGATCGGCAACCATCCGGCGGACGACGAGGGTTTGCTGGTAGTCCTTCTGGCCAAAGAACGCTTCGTCCGGCTGCATGGCCATCAAGAGTTTGCACACTACGGTGGCGACACCATCGAAGTGCCCCGGCCGGTGAGCCCCTTCCAAAACCTCGGTCACACCATCGACGTGGATCGTGGTGGTGTATCCACCGGGATACATCTCCGCAATGGACGGAGCAAAGACGTGCGTGCCGCCACAGCGCTCGATTGTGGCGACGTCGGCCTCGAGCATCCGGGGGTAGCTGTCGAAATCCTCGGTAGGCCCGAACTGCGTTGGATTAACAAACACCGACGTAATCGTCACGGCGTGCGCTGCAGCTGAGGCTTCAATCAGGGATCCGTGACCGGCGTGGAGTGCACCCATCGTAGGCACGCAGCCAATCGTCTGGCCGAGCACGCGAGCGGTGCGGGCAACTGCCTGCATCTCAGCCACCGTAGTAATGACCTGCATGTCACGTTCCTTTGGAATTGAAGCACGAAGATACTGTGTTACGCTGGTGCATCATTTTGTGGGTTCTGCTTCAGCCATTTCGGGCCAATGCTCAACATGGCGTACTGAGTATCGATCCGATGGTCGATGTGGTGGATCATGCCGTCATGGATAGTGTGTGGCGATCATCGAAACAAGGGGGGAAGCTCAGGACAGCTGTTGTCCTTGAGGAACCATATCGGCGGTACCGGTCACTGCTGGCTGGGGCTTCGCCGGATCGGTTCCTTCCAGCGGCGCAACTGGCCTTCTGGGTGAATGCCTATCTAGCCTGCCTGCTTGAGGTACTGCACTACCGGCATGGGTATCGCTCGGCATTCTGGGACGATTCACTGCTGCGAGCAGACACGTTCGACGTTGCACAAGCACGGTACTCGCTTCATGATCTCGCCACACGGGCCGTGGACGTTGCCGGTACAATCAAAGCCCGGGCGATGCTCTCTACGGGCAGCACCTCCGGTCCGCCGCTGCTACGTGTGATTCCTACCGCGCGGACGATTCGGATTATCATGCACGAGCAGCTGCGCCGACTGTTTCGCAGTGGTCGATACGTACGGTACGACCCAGCCGGTCGGGTCGTGCAGTTGGCTGGCATGTTCCAGGAATGGCTCCCATCCATGGAGCGTGAAGGGGGGTCAGTGATCGGCTTTGTGATGCCCTGGTTATCTGAAGAGACCGCGGCCGGTGTTGCCCTTGCTGGTTCGGCCCTGCGAATCCAAGTACTGGATCGGTTCGATACGTGGTTGCTTGCACGGTAGCGTAAGTTTGTACCATGATCATTCCATTCGACCCCACCACGATGCCACGGTTGGATGCCGAGGCTGTTCGGACTGGTAAGCTAAGCAGCGTACCCTCCGACCACATGTTCATTTCGGAGTACGCCCATGGCGAGTGGCGGAAGTCACGAATTCAGGGCTATCGCCCCATACCGATTTCGCCGGCTGCAATTGGTGTACAGTATGCCCAGTCTGTGTTTGAGGGGATGAAGGCCTACCGATACCATGATGGTCGGATCGCGATTTTCCGGATCGACCGACACGCAGCTCGATTCAACCGCTCGCTGGAGCGCATGTGTATGCCCGCAGTACCGCCGGACCTCTTCCGGGAGGCACTGGTACAGCTGGTGTCGATCGACCATGCCTGGGTGCCGGACGGACCTGATTCGACGCTCTATCTCCGCCCGTTCATGTTTGCCAGCGAGGAGCATGTCGGCCTTCAACCAGCGAACGAATTCCTGTTCATGGTGCTGTCCGCACCGTTTCGTCCGCGCTTTCACAAGCCCATCCGTGTAAAGATCGAGCGTGAGTTTGTCCGTGCCGCACCCGGCGGTGTGGGCTATGCAAAGTGTGCCGGTAACTACGCAGCGGCCATGTATCCCACGCAGCTGGCGAAGGAGGAAGGGTTCGATCAGCTGATTTGGACCGACGCTTTGACCCACAGCAAGGTTGAGGAATCCGGTGCGATGAATGTGATGTTTGTCATCGATGGCGCCCTTGTGACTCCAGCATTGAGTGACACCATTTTGGACGGCGTCACACGAGAGTCGCTGCTCATTCTGGCACGCGAGGCGGGAATTCGCGTTGAAGAACGCGACGTGACCGTCGAAGAGTTACGCAACGGAATACCCGAAGGGCGTGTAACAGAAGCCTTCGGTGCCGGAACGGCCGCCATCGTTGCGCCCATGCGGACCATCTCCATTGATGGCGTTGACTACACGCTACCGGATGTTCAAGACTCGATCATGCAGCGCTTGAAGAATCTGTTGCACCAGATCCGGTTTGGACTCGTAGAAGATCGTCATCAGTGGATGACCATCGTGGAGCCCCGTGTATGACAGCGCTGCCTCTGCAGTACGTAAAAGGTATTGGACCGAAACGTGCAGAGGCCCTGGCGACGGAGCACCTTCGTACGGTGCTGGACGTTCTCAATTATGTGCCTCGAGGTTATGTCCAGCGGGATACGGTGCCAACACTGCATGCCCTGCACGCCCACCTCACCGAGAGCACACTCTGGACAGCTGATCGGACAGCTGACCGGACAGCCGACCAGTCGGCTGTTCCCGCAGGTGTCGAACCCGATCGTGAGATTTCGATCATCGCCACGGTAATCGATGTTGCAGAACGTGTGATTGGTCGGAATCGTAAGATGCTCACAGCAACGATTGCCGACGACTCCGGGATGGCGGCTCGATTGGTCTTTTGGAACGCACTGGCCTATTACAAACGGCTGCTGGTTGTAGGGGCGACGTACGTTGTTAGTGGAAAGCCAGAGTTCGATGGGCGGTACCACCACCTCACCTTTTCCCACCCGGAGGTAGAGCGCATCGACGACGACGACATCGCCACCTACCGCAATGGTGCGATCCTGCCAAAGTACGCGCTCACGCAGGCGTTGCGCACTGCTGGCGTTACGATGCGCGTGCTCCGCTCGCTCGTCGACCAGATCCTGCCTGAAGCCTTGCAACAGGTTACGGAGTTCCTCCCAGAAAGCATCCTGCAGTCCAATCATCTCATGGACCGTGCGGCGGCATACCGCGAACTGCATCAACCCCAATCAATGGACGCCGTGCGCAATGCACAACGGCGCATGAAGTATGAGGAGCTCTTCGAGTTCCAGTTATTCTTAGCGCGCCGACACGTGGCTCAGAAGTCGCTCGACGGCGGGACGTCGCATGGCATTGCTATGCAGCCACGCAGCCCGCAGGCGCGGGCACTGGTGGATCGTCTCCCATTTGATTTAACCACGGCTCAGAAGCGAGTGATTCATGAGATTATGCACGACATGGCCTCTGGCATACCGATGAATCGATTGCTCCAGGGAGATGTTGGATCTGGAAAGACCATCGTTGCCTTGCTGTGTATGCTCAATGTTGTCGACAACAACTACCAGGCCGTCCTCATGGCGCCCACCGAAATCCTTGCCGAGCAGCATGCGCGTAGCATCCGCACGTGGTTGAAGGATACTGATGTGTCCGTGGTTCTGGTGGTAGGGGGCCAGTCGAAAAAGCAACGCCAGGAGGTTCTTCAGCAGATTGCCGAGGGGTCCGCACAGATCATCGTTGGCACGCATGCTGCCTTCGAGGGCGCAATCGCCTACCACCGACTGGGTCTGATTGTTATCGACGAGCAGCACCGCTTCGGCGTTGCCCAGCGTGCCGAACTCCGACGTCTTGGTATTCGGTCCCACGATGGGCCGTATCTCATTCCGCACATGCTGGTGATGAGCGCTACACCCATTCCGCGAACGTTGTCCATGACGCTCTACGGAGATCTCGATGTGTCCGTGATCAACGAGTTGCCCAGTCAGCGTAAGCCCATTCAAACGCGCGTGGTGTTCGAGTCGCACGTGCTGCCGACGTACGCCTTTATCCGCGAGCAGATCGCCCAGGGTCGGCAGGCCTACATCGTGTATCCTCTGGTGGAGAAGAGCGACAAGCTCGAGCTGAAGAGTGCTGTTGAGCACCATGAGGTGCTACAGTCAGAGGTGTTTCCCGATCTTCGCCTTGGTCTGTTGCATGGCCAGATGCCATGGCAGGAGAAGGAGCAGGTGATGCAGGCCTTTCTCCAGAAAGAGTTCGACATCTTAGTGGCAACCACAGTGATCGAAGTTGGTGTTGACGTACCCAATGCCACCGTGATGCTGATTGAAAATGCGGAGCGCTTTGGGTTGTCGCAGCTCCATCAACTACGCGGGCGGGTAGGGCGTGGCGCTCATCAGTCGTACTGTTTCTTGGTGGCGAAGGACCACTTCCGGTACCAAATGCGGCGGCAGACCGACCCAGCTGAGGGGATGAAGGCGGCCGTGCGGTTACGTACCTTGGAGCGCACGACGGATGGGTTTGAGATTGCCGAAGTCGATCTTCGTCTGCGTGGCCCCGGAGATTTGCTGGGGACACGACAGAGTGGTCTGCCGGAGTTCCGGTTTGCTGATCTCCAGACAGACAGTGATCTCATCTACCAAGCTCGGCAGGATGCTTTCGCCATCGTAGCGTCCGACCCAACACTCGCCCGACCTGAACACGCGGCGCTGCGCACGCAGCTCATCGCGCGGTACGAATCCGGATCCTACCAAACAGTGGCCTAACCATGGAACACCTCACCAGTACGGACATTACCACCAGCAATCCACGCGACTTACCGTTCAACGTGAGCGAAATCTTCTACTCCATCCAGGGCGAGGGTACTCGTGCCGGACGGCCATGTACGTTCATCCGGTTGCAGGGGTGTAGGCTGCGATGCACGTGGTGCGACACTCCCTATGCACTGGATCACCGTGTGCGTGAGGATCTCCGCACGGGTGCCGACATTCTGCGTCGCATCGAGGAGATCGGATGCCGGTTTGTAGAGTTTACGGGCGGTGAACCTCTCGAACAGCCAGCCGTACTGCCCCTGATGACATACCTCTGCGATCATGGGTACGAAGTTGCCGTGGAAACGGGTGGGCACATCAGTACGCAGGAGGTTGATCCACGCGTCATCGTCATCATGGACGTGAAGTGTCCGGATTCTAAGATGGATTCACTAAATCGATTGGAAAACCTTACGCACCTTCGCCCGCACGACGAGGTCAAGTTTGTCTTGGCTTCCCGTGCCGATTACGATTATGCTCGATCGATCATCTCGACCTACGATCTTAGCGCGCGGTGCGCGGCGGTGCTCATGAGCTGTGTCTTCGGCAAGCTGGAGTTTCGCACGCTGGTGGAGTGGATCTTGGCCGACCATCTCGACGTGCGTTTCCAGCTTCAACAACACAAGTTTGTGTGGGATCCTCATCAACGTGGAGTATAGCGGAGTTAACATGGGACGAACACTTCAACGACTACTCGTCGGATGCGGATTGATGGGCTGCGTTGTAGCCGCGCAGAGTCAGGAGACCCTCTCCAGTGGTGTACCATCCTATGCTTCACCCGTCGTGCTCTCCGCATCGGTGAACTCTGCCGCAGATGAATATGGCCCAACCGTAGATCGAGCACGCAATCGACTGCTCTTCACCAGCGAACGTAACGGTACGGCTCAGCTGTGGTGGACAACGTGGTCGGGCTCCACTGCCGAGCTCTGTTCCGGCACGTTTAACGAGGGCGGTGCTCATCGCGCCTACGTTACTATGTCCGATCCGGGCGACGCCATCGGCGTGGCCTTTGTTCCGGGTAGCCGACAGTGGGTACCGACGTTAGTGACGGCGCAGGTGAAGGATAACGACATTCACCTTGGTCACCCGATCTCCGAGGTGCGAACAGTCGATCTGGACGTGTTTACGTCGCAGCCAGCACTCTCACCGGATGGTCGTCGCTTGGTGTTTGTGTCGGATCGTCCTGGAGGGGTAGGGGGCTTGGACCTGTGGATGTGTGATCGCGTAAGCCCAACCGAGTGGTCAGCCCCATTCCATCTGCCGGCAACGATCAATGCTGCGGGCGATGAGATGTCGCCACGGTTCGTCAGTGCGGATTCGCTGGTGTATGCGTCGAATAGTTACGGGGGCAAGGGCGGTTTCGACGTCTTTGTTGTGGTGCTTCGAAACGAAGCGTGGCAGGAGCCGCAGCCACTGGATCTGCTCAACACCGAGTTTAACGATACCGATGCCGTGCAGCTGCCGGATGGATCGTGGGTGGTGGCCAGTGACCGACCGGGTGGTGCCGGCGGATCAGACCTGTGGTTGATCCGCCGACAGCCCTAAGACTCGATCGCGTTAGTTCTGCGTGCCGTACCGAACGGCAACGCTGTTGTAGCCGTCGATGTCGAGACTACCAAATGGTGTTTCGATCGTGCCAGCATCCTGGGACGTGCGCACCAGACCCACGTTCTCTCCGTAGTACTCAAACGATGTGAGGTTTACAACGATTGGGTTCGGGAATCCAGCAATCGAGATTGTGATGCCAAAGTTGGTGCTGTACTTTACGCTCGGAACCGATGATCCGGCAATGGTCATCGTTGTGTCGGCAAGCTTGGCCACGTTCATCGTGAACTGCGCATCGGCTGTAAGTGGTACCGGCACGCCAGGGTATTCAAATTGGATGCCCGGCACGGTTTCACTCAGCGCCGACCATTCCGTCGTGGCGTTGGCATCGGCTACGAGGATCCAGCGCGTACCCAGGTTAACGGGAGGGAATTGATCACCAGCGGCCAATTCAAGATCTAGCAGCCCGTACACCTTCGAACCTTCCTGGGCAAGGATCAGCGTGTCGACCGGGTCGCCGGACATATACGCAATGTGCATGATGCCGGTCTTGGTGACGCCCTTACCATCGGTGATGCTCATTGTGCCAACGACAACCGTGGAATCCTCACCATCGTCGATGGTGCCTTCGGTTGTATAGCTCTCGTTGCTATGAATAACGTAGGTGCCGGTGGCGCTTGGGATGTAGGTCTTGTCCGTCGTTGGGGTTACAGGGTCATCGGAGCAGGCAGCGGTCAACAGCACTGTTGCAGCGGCAAGAGCAATGAGATTCTTCATGGACGTGAATCCTGAGGTGGTAAGTGGTGGGTGAACTATTCGCGGAGGGCGAGGGACTCGAACCCCCACAACCTTTCGGTCGGCTGTTTTCAAGACAGCTGCAATACCATTATGCGAGCCCTCCGGACGAGCGATACAAATCTATGCATCAGAATGCATCTGGCGTTCGCCGCAGGAAGCGTAGAACGTTCTCCGCTCGAATCTGTTGCAGAATCTGCGGTGATAGGTCCGACATGCTATCCAGAAATGCCCCGTGCTCCAGATCGCCGAGGGGAAAGGGATAGTCGGTACCATAGGCAACCTTGTCGGGGCCCATGACGCGCAGCAGGTAGCGCAGGGCATCGGCATCATGCGTGATGCCGTCTACCCAGAACTTTCCTGCATACGTGCGCGGATCTGACACACCGTTAACATCAACAAGGTCTGGACGTACGGCCCATCCATGCGACAACCGACCCAGCGTAAACGGAAACGACCCGCCGGCATGAGCAAACAGTACGTGCAGATCGGGATATCGGTCGAAGATCCCGCCAAACAACATCGACGCAATCGCGTTGGTCGTTTCCGCCGGCATGCCAACCAGCCAATCCATCCAATACTTCTGGTTCCGGTCCGAGCCGAGCATCTCCCAAGGATGGACAAAGATTGCGGCCTGGAGGTGCTCGGCTGCCGCCCAAAACGGCTCCAGGGCAGGGTCATCGAGATTTCTGCCATTGACATTCGACCCGATCTGCACGCCCGGCATGCCCAGATCTCGGACGCATCGCTCCAGTTCGCCAATGGCAAGGGCGGTGTCCTGCAGGGGCACGGTTCCCAGTCCAATAAATCGGCGGGGATGGGCAACGGTAACGGCAGCTAGCTCGTCATTCAAGAATCGAGACCATTCCAAGGCATCCGCGGCTGGAGCCCAGTACGAAAACAGCACCGGCACGGTACAGAGCACCATCATGTCCACATGATGGGCGTCCATGTCGCGCAGGATGGCCATGGGGTCCCAGCAGTTCGGCTCGATCTCGCGAAAGAACCGCCCGTCGTCTCGCATCATGCGGGCATTGCCGCTCTCGAGGTGCTCAAGAGTGATCCACCCTCCGTAGCCGAACTTCTCTTTGAGCGAAGGCCAGTGTTTGGGCAGAATGTGGGCGTGAGCGTCGATCTTCATGAACTCGTTATGACCGTTATGACCGTTATGACCGTGGAATAGGCGGTTCCATCACTGTACCACAGGAGGAACAGGTTCGCTTGGCAGAGTCGCCGTAGAATCGCTGGAAGAGGGGAGGGAGCTCCGTGACGATGTCCTTCAGAGGCAAAAACTCCTCATACAGCTTCGTACCGCAATTCTCGCAGTACCACTGGAATGCATCGAGCTCTTCTGGTGCCCGTTTGCGTTCAATCACGATACCCACGGTGTTGGCAGGGCGTTGGGGCGAGTGAGGGACTTCACCGGGCAGGAGGAAAACGTCCCCCTGTTTAATATGGATGTCGCGAGGCGTACCGTCGTCGATGATCTTGACGGTAATGTCGCCTTCCAGCTGGTAGAAGAACTCCTGACCATGGTTGAAGTGGTAGTCCTTCCGCGAGTTCGGTCCACCCACGATCATGATGATGAAGTCGCCATCTTCAAACACCTTGGCATTCCCCACTGGTGGGCGCAGCAGATCGCGATGCTCATCAATCCATGTACTCAGATTGAAGGGGGCTTGGATAGCCATGGTTGCACTCCTAACGGTTCTCTGGATGTTTGCTAGCTTGCTCTTCGAACTTACTGAAGGAAACCGAGAACTATGGAACTGGTATTGCACGGCAAACATGCCCTGGTCGGGGGCGCGTCGATGGGAATTGGGCATGCAGTAGCACACGAGTTGGCTCTTAATGGGGCAATCGTTACGGCCATGGCTCGGTCGGAAGATCGTCTTGCGGCAGTTGTCGCCGAGCTGCCTACCCCCCAGGGTCAGCAGCATCGGTACCTCGTGGCCGACGTTTCTCAGGCCGCAGCCTTTCAACATGCAGTGGAAAACTATGTGAAAGAGGCTGGCCCGCTGCATATCGTTATCAACAACACCGGTGGACCTCCCGGTGGATTACTGCAAGAAGCCACTGTAGATGCGCTCACTCAAGCATTTCAGAATCATGTACTTGCAAGCCATGTACTCATGCAGGCCGTTATCCACACTATGAAGCAAGCTGGGTACGGCAGGTTTATCAACATCGTGTCGACGTCCACGAAGCAGCCGATCGAGGGACTGGGCGTAAGCAACACCGTACGCGGAGCAATGGCCAGCTGGGCGAAGACCCTTGCTACCGAGGTGGCAGGCTTTGGCATTACGGTGAACAACGTCCTGCCGGGCGCTACGGAGACCCAGCGTCTGGAGGGAATTATCGACCGTAAGGCCACGGTTGCGGGATGTTCGTCCGACCACATCCGAGCTGAGCTGCTTGCAGAGATTCCAGCTGGACGGTTTGCGCAACCCTCCGAGATCGCCAACGCCGTGGCCTTTCTTGCCTCGCCGGCAGCATCCTACATCACCGGCACCAGTCTCCTTGTTGACGGAGGTCGGACACGTGCCCTGTCGTAGGGGATTCGTAGGGGATTCTTGCGGGCTCTCCCTCTTCCCACGTTCCTCTTTCCACTTCCTGTGGATAACCTGTTGTGAAAACCTGATGTTTTCAACATTTCGCGTCTTGCGTAATGTGATGTCAGCGTGTACCTTTGTGACGTTGTAAGCATAAGGTTTGTAAACAGGATATCGTTCGCAAGCCGACAGCGTACCGTAAGCTTACCGAGCGTGGATCGGTAGGGGGGAACAGAACCAGAGATCGTTGTCCACATGGTGTGGATAAAGTTCGATGGTTGTCCACATTTTCGCGAGGCATGCAGTGTTGCAGAGAGGACGTGGAGAGCAGACCGTGTTCGATGAACCGCGACGTTCATCGGGGGTGGTGGTCTCTCTTCTGTTTCTGGCCTTTGCTTCCCTAGCGGCCCACCACTGGCTGGGAAAACAGCACATCGAAACCAGCCGTGCCGAGGGCGTTACGCGCTTGAGTCACAGTGCTGTTCATGCTGTTCTCCAACAGGTATACGGCACCGAGTACCGGCATGTGAATCTTGCTGATGTCCGCGACAGCCTTGAGCGCATCCCCTTCGTTCGGACGGCCACGGTGTACTTCTGCGGTGTTCGTGGCATCGAGGCCCTGATTCAAGAGCGCACGCCGGTGGCGCAGATTGTTCAACGCGACGGCTCGCTGCGGTATGTCGATGCCGATGGCACGGTTCTTCCGCCAACATTGTGCGTTGTGCCACACACGCTGCCCCTTCTTCGGCCCGACACCTCCAGCAGCATTGCTACCATGGTACGCGTGCTGCTCACAGCACAGCGTGAACTCTCGCCAAACCTGTACGCCACGATTTCGGAACTTGCCGAGCGCCCCGGTGGTGATTTGTTGATTGTTGCTGATCACAACACCTGGCGAATCGGACTGCCCGAAGTGCAGCGGTACCGCGAAGCGTTCGCCGACATGAACGTCTTCTGGGATCGCGCCGTTCGCAGTGGAGCCATCCCTCATTACGCCGAAGTGGATCTGCGCTGGAGCCGACACGTTGTTGTGCGCCAAGCTGGAGAGCTACCACAGCCCAGTGCTGGTATGAAGGGGGATGCTTGATGAGCACTGCTACCCAATCCGTCCAAACTGCAGCACCCGAGACGTACGAACCCACCATCCATGTGGGACTCGACATTGGTACGACGAAGGTATGTGCGGTGGTCGCCTCCGAGGATCGGGTGACCGGCAAGATTGATATCATTGGCGTAGGCGTTGCTCCATGCGACGGCCTGAAACGAGGCGTGGTCACCAACATCGGCAAGACGGCTGATGCCATACGGATTGCGATTGAAAAGGCTGAACAACAATCCGGGTCAACCATTCGCAGCGTTGTTATTGGCGTAGCCGGCGATCACATCAGCACGTTCCACACACGTGCGATCGTCACCACAACATCATCCGAGATTTCGGCTACCGACATTCGTCGTCTTCACCACGAGCTGGCGCAGGTCCGCATCACACCGGATCGTCGCATCCTGCATGTGATTCCGCAGGAATATGTGATCGATGGTCAAGACGGCATTTCCGACCCCCTCGGGATGAGCGGAAAGCGCCTTGAAGCCAATGCGTTGGTCATCACGGCTTCGTCAACGGCAGTGGAGAACATCTACCGCTGTGCCGAGCGTGCCGACCTGCACGTGGATGCCCTTGTGCTCCAGCCCCTTGCCAGTGCCTATGCCGTCCTAGACGATGCTGAGAAGGAAGTGGGCGTAGCAATCATCGATATCGGTGGGGGAACTACGGACGTCGCGGTCTTCAAAGACAACGTGCTGCGCTATGCTGCCATCGTGTCGATTGCAGGCCAGAAGGTCACGGACGACATCGTTGCCGTCTTGGGCATCCGCAATATCGACGCCGAGCGAATCAAGGTTGATCACGGCCATGCCGCATCCGATAGCATCATGCGCGATGAGGTATTTCAGGTGCAAGGTGTACCGGGCCGCACGCCAACCGAACTCAGTAAGTCGATCCTCTGCCAGATTATCGAGCCTCGCGTTGAGGAAATCTTCGAGCTGGCCATGCAGCGCCTGATGGATTCTGGATGGTCGCAGCACATCTCGGCTGGCGTCATCGTAACGGGTGGCAGCTCGATGCTGCGTGGATCGGAGACCGTGGCCGGAAAGCTCTACCGCATGCCGGTGAATATTGGCATTCCGCGTGGTTTCAGCAGTGATGGTTTCGCCAAGGAAGTCAGTGCTCCAACATTTGCAACGGCCGTTGGCCTGGCGTTGTATTCGGTAGAGCACGCAAGTGAGTTTGAGGATGATGATCACGGTTCAGCAGCACAAGCGACGCCGAAGCAGCAATCGGCCCAGCAGCAACGGACGCAGCAACGGTCGCAGCAACCTGCGCAGCAGTCTGGCAGTTCCACACCGGCACCCGCCGGAAAGGAACCACTCCTGGCCCGTGTGAAACAATGGTTTGAAAACTTTTAGTGAATCCGATCGGGGGGAACATGCCGATTGAACTCGACCTGTCAACAGTTTCCAATGCACGCCTCAAGGTTGTAGGCGTAGGTGGTGCCGGTGGTAATGCCGTACGCACAATGATTTCTCGTGGTCTCGACCACGTAGAGTTCATCGCTGCCAACACGGATAACCAGGCGCTCATGAAGAACCCTGCGTCGGTAAAACTGCAGCTGGGCTCGGAAACAACGCGCGGGTTGGGCGCAGGGGCGAATCCCGAAGTGGGGAAGAGTGCCGTTGAAGAAAGCCTAGCTGATGTGCGGGATGCGATCGCAGGCGCAGATATGCTGTTTGTGACAGCTGGCATGGGCGGTGGCACCGGTACAGGCGCAGCGCCGGTCATTGCCCGCGAAGCACGCGAAATGGGGATGCTGGTTGTTGGCATCGTTACGCGGCCCTTCAGCTTCGAGAATAAGAAACGCTCAACGGTTGCTGAACACGGCATTAGTGCGTTACGCGAAAACGTCGACGCCCTGATTGTAATCCCGAACGATCGTATCCTGTCGGTTGTGGATGCCTCCGTACCCTTCAAACAGGCACTCGAGCGCGCTGATGAAGTCCTGTACAACGCAACGAAGGGTATTGCCGACATCATCCTGCACGAGGGTATCATCAACGTGGACTTTGCCGACGTTGTCACGGTGATGCGGAACCAAGGTGATGCGCTAATGGGAATCGGTATCGCAACCGGCGAGCGCCGTGCGATGGAAGCATCGCAGAATGCGTTGAACTCCCCGATCCTTGAGGGTATGCAGATCTTTGGTGCCAAGGGGCTCTTGGTGAACATCACTGGTGGCTCCTCGTTGACGATGCACGAAGTGAATGAGGCCATCTCCTGTGTTCAGAAAGCGGCCGGTGAAGATGCCAACCTGATCCATGGTGTGGTGATCGACGAGGCCATGGACGATGCCATTTCGGTAACCGTTGTTGCTACCGGCTTTCGCACGGCAACGGTAGCACCGGTGCTTCCATCGGCAACAACGTCGCCGACGTCAACGCCGACACCTACTCCGATGCCTACTCCTGTAGCAGAAACTCCCGCAATGCCAACGGCACCAACGGCCACGATCCTGCCGGCATCCGACCTCCTTCGTGCACACGGTACGGTGGACCGCTCTGACCTAGAGCAGCCGGCGATCTGGAGAAGAAGCACTCTGCAGCAGGCTCACACCGAGACGCCGGTTTCGGCAACAAAGCCAACCGTCACGATCCGTCGCGTGGTAGAAACACCAGTCTCGTCGGAACAACCCGCTGTGAAGCCTTCCGTTGATATGATTGATCCGATCGTTCAACACCAGCATGACGACGATCAACAGCAGGAGATGCAACAAGATGCCTTCCTTCGGCCACGCAAGGCAGCATCAGGTCGCGGAGGCAGCAGTCAGCCTGCCTTCCTGAGAAAGATTATGGACTAGGTGGCAACCACCAACTCACAGGCTGCGCACCGGCACGTCTTCGATGGCTTCACCGATGCCAATCATGGAGCTGCCGCCGTTGAGAAGCACGTTCACCTGGGAACCCGCGGCAATGTAGTTCACGCCACCAAGGACTACAATATTGTTGGAGTCCGTTTCCAAAATTGAGTTTGGGCCGACGTCGCTTGTAGAGCCATCGTGCCAGCGGAGTGGCTTTGAGGCTTGGGAGGTGTACTTGTGGAGCATAGGCTATGCATCGGCTAATAATGGAATGTTCCGGCAAAAATACCACGAAGGCGGTCAATTACCGTGCGAATCAGCCGAAATCTTGACGCGAAGCAGTAAGACCATACCAGCCACCAAAAAGACGATCAGCGAAAGCAGGGCCAGGCGGTAGGATCCTGACACGCTGAGCGCCACCCCAAACGCTAGTGGCCCAAGCCACGATGTCCCTTTGTCGCTAATCTCATAGAGTGCGAAGTACTCACCCTCCTTGCCCGGTGGAATCATGGTACTGAACATTGATCGGGAGAGTGCTTGTGTACCTCCAAGGACCAGGGCAATGGCTGCGGCGAGCACGTAGAAGTGCCACTCCGTTGATACGGCCCCGTAGGCAGCCAGCAACACGCCGGCCCAACCAATCAAGCTCAACACAATGGCCTGTTTGGTTCCAATCAGCGATGCGATACGTTCAAAGAGCAGAGAGCCGCCAATGGCAACAAACTGGACCAGCAGGATGGCCTTCGTAAGCACCGACATCGACAACCCCAGTTCCTGCTGGCCATAGACCGACGCCAAGGCAATGACCGTCTGGATGGTGTCGTTATACAGCAGATAGGCAATGAAGAAGGTCAGCGTTGCCGGTACGGCACGGATACTCTGCAACGTGTGCCGAAACTGGCGAAAGGTGGACGCAACAGTGATTGGTGCTGCCAGGAGTGCTGGCTGGGATTGGCGTGGAAGCCAGCGCAGGGGAATGATGGTAAACAGCCCCCACCACACACCCACCGAGGCAAGGATGGTGCGCACCGCCAAGCCGATCGATCCTCCGGCGGATTCAATGTCTTGAAAGTACATCAGGTGACCCAGCAGCAGCAATCCGCCCCCCAGGTAGCCAACAGCCCATCCTCGTGAGGAAATACGGTCGCGGTCCTGTGGTTGTGCAAGGTCGGGAAGGAAGCTATTGGACACCACGATGCTGGATCCAAATGCCACATTTGCCAGAATAAACAACAGTCCGCCAAGCAGGGCGTTCTGGGCCTCGGCCGAGATGAAGAACAGCAGTGCCGTGGCGATCGCACCAGCATAGGCCGTGACGGCCAACAGAGCAGTACGCTTGCGTGTTGCATCAACAAGGGTACCGATCAACGGCATGGTCAGGACCTGTAGCAGCACGCTGGCACTGACACAGTACGAGTAGAACGCCCCGGGATGGATACCCAGTAGCGGTGATGCCTCGGCCACCGATGTGAGGTACGGCCCGAAAAAAACCGTCACAACAGAGGTGCTGAACGCACTGTTGGCCCAGTCGTACATGTACCAGCCGAAGCGCTGCCGTTGCAAGTTCATCAAGACTGTCTCCCCTCAGACCGCCAGTGAAACCGTACCTTTGTGCAAGATACGGTACGTCAATTCCCACCCCACAACTCCATGTATGAAGAACTTCCTCGACATTGACGAACAGTTCAGCACCGTTGACCGTGCTCAGATTGTGATTGTGCAAGCCCCCTACGAACACACCGTGAGCTATGGCGGTGGAACAAAGAAGGGTCCAAAGGCCATCATCGATGCGAGTGCCTACGTGGAGTTTTACGACGATGAAACCGACCGTGAGCTGTGCTTTGATGTGGGCATTGCCACGGATACTCCAGTGGCGTTCGGTACGGCGACGGATGCGCGGGCCCTCGAAAAAATCCGAACGAGGGTGTCGAAGTTGCTGGCAATGGAGAAGTTCGTTGTTACGCTTGGTGGCGAGCATACCATCAGCAGCGCTCCCATTGCAGCGCATCTCGAACGCTATCCCAAGATGAGCGTCCTGCAGTTTGACGCGCACTCGGATCTGCGCGATTCCTACCAAGGATCGAAGTACTCCCACGCTTCCGTCATGGCCAGGGTGGCGGAGATGATGTCACCAAAACGCATCACGCAGGTGGGAATCCGTGCGCTCTGCAGTGAGGAGCGGGCATTTATCCGCGAAAACAAAGTCAACACCTTTTTTGCCTCTGCCCTACATAAGGGCGACCACGGCAAGCATTGGGCAAAGAAGGTGGTCCAGACCCTTGGCAAGGACGTCTACATCACCTTCGACGTCGACGCACTGGATCCGGCAATCATGCCGTCGACCGGTACGCCGGAGCCGGACGGACTTACCTACCACGAGGCTCTCGACGTTGTGCGCGAAGTCGTCCGCAGTGGTCGCCGAATTGTAGGGATGGACATTGTGGAGTTGGCTCCGGTGCCGAAGGTCACGCATCCCGACCTGGCCACAGCCCGCTTGCTGTACAAAATGTTGAACCTGGCATGGACTGGGAGGTAATCATGCCTACACTTCAACAGCGCATGGAAGCGCTGTCCAGTCTGGCACCGCACGAACTGCTGAGCTCACCACACGCCGATCAGACGTGTGCAGAGTTTCTTGCCGCCCTCAATGCTGGTGTCGTGCGTGCAGCAGAGCCCTCGGGCTCCGGCTGGACGGTGAACTCGTGGGTAAAACAAGGAATCCTGACCTTGTTCCGAAAGGGTCGGTTGGTAGATGCCTCCGTTGGAGAGGGATTCCCGTTCTTCGATAAGGACACCCTGCCACTAAAGCCCCTTACCCTGGACGATCAGGTTCGCATCGTACCCGGTGGATCCGCCATCCGAACCGGCGCCTACGTGGCTCCGGGCGTGATCTGTATGCCTCCGATGTACATCAATATTGGGGCATACGTCGACGAAGGGACGATGGTGGATTCCCATGCCCTGGTGGGCACGTGCGCCCAAATCGGCAAACGGGTGCACCTCAGCGCAGCGGCGCAGATCGGAGGCGTCCTTGAACCGGCAGGTGCCCGACCAGTCGTGATTGAAGACGACGTGATGGTAGGGGGCAATTGCGGCGTGTACGAGGGCGTGCGGGTACGCAGCCGCGCCGTACTTGGTAGTGGCGTGATTCTGAACGCCTCAACACCGGTGTACGATCTCGTCCACGAACGGATCCTCCGCAGTGCGGAGGGGCTTCCTCTGGAGATCCCGGAGGGAGCAGTGGTTGTCGCCGGGACTCGACGCGTGACCACGGACTTTGGTCAGGAGCACGGCGTAAGCGTGAGTACACCACTGATTGTGAAGTACCGCGATAGCAAGACCGACGCTCGGACAGCACTCGAGGAGGCTCTCAGGCAGTAGGGTCGCCTTTTTCCCGATTCAACTGCACGGCCTTGCGCACTATGGACTCAAAGAGTTCGCGGTCGACCTCGTTCACAGCACGGATCGTGATGTGGCGCATGGTCTGCAGCTCGCCGACGAGTCGGTCGCTAAGATCTTCCAGCTCGTTGCCTCGCCAGAATCCGATGTTGACGTGGTTGCTAAAGGCCTTGATGTAACAGACGGGACCATCCAGCGTGTACACCGGTTGCGACCACATGATGTTTTCTGTGACGTCATTGGCCTGACTCTTGACGATGCCGCGCAGCGTCATGACGACTTCACGCTGCCAGCCGCGGAGTTGCTTGATATAGCCATCAACGCTGGTAGCAACGGGTGCCGGCGCTGCCGGCATGATTGGCTCGTCGTCGGGGAAGTCTAAGATGGCTTCGCCACGCGTGCGACGGCGATCCAACACGGAGCCTCGTGGGGCGCGTTCCTTCTTCTCCGGACGCTGACGAGGTTCGCGCGACGGCTTCTGACCCTGTTCCGATGTACTGCCTGTGTCGTTGGTCGTTTCACCAGCAGGGGACTCACCCTCTGGACGTTTCTTCTTTTTACGACGACGACTCTTCTTTCGCTCACCAGACTCAACCCCCTCTGACTGCTCGGAGGGTTCAACCACGTCGGTCGATTCAACCGTGGAATCGGTTGATCCATCGGCCTGTTGCCCCTGTGGACGACGCTTGCCGCGACGCCGACGGTTGCGATTACGAGAAGACGACTCGCCCCCTTCGGAAGAGGGCGAGGTGTTGGAGTCGTTTGCAGAGTCGTTTACTACGGGTGGCTTTGGGGTAGGATCTTGATCAGACATGCTCAGAACGGGTGTACGTTATGGTACAAGCAGAAGACACAAATATACGGTTACCGTCGATGGCTCTGTGGTCGGCCACGACGGGACTTCGAACCTGCCGGCGCACGATGCTGATGGGGCTTGTCGGCTTGGCGCTGCGGCTTCGGCCCACCCTCGGACGTGGGAGCCGATGGTCCGGGATTGAACGGATGGTCCTGTACAACGGGAATCCGCTGTTGGATCAGGTTTTCGATATCGCGCACGTCACGGTGTTCTTCGGGCGTAAAGAACGTAAGGGCAACACCCTCGAATCCTGCGCGACCCGTGCGACCAATGCGGTGGACATAGGTCTCCGGTGAGTCCGGAAGATCGTAGTTCACCACCACCGGTAGCTGGGAGATGTCGATCCCGCGCGAGGCGATGTCGGTGGCAATCAGAACGCGAACCCGTCCATCCTTAAAGGAACGTAGGGCTCGGTCCCGTGCCGCCTGAGTTTTATCGCCGTGCAGGGCAGCAGCCCGGATCTCAGCTTTCTCCAGATCCTGTGCAATGCGATCGGCGCCCCGCTTGGTGCGCGAAAAGACCAAAACCTGCTCGGTGATTTCTGTTTCTAGGAGGTGCCGCAGAAGCTTCCGCTTATCGGTCTTGCTTACAAGGTACCGGCGCTGTTCAACGCGCTCGGCGGTGCTCGACACCGGCGCAACAGCAATGTGCGTTGGCGTGCGCAGAATCGACTCGGCCAGCGAGCGAATCTCGTCGGGAATCGTTGCCGAGAAGAACAACGTTTGGCGTTCCTTCGGAATACGCTCGATGATCCGCTTGATTTGCGGCATAAAGCCCATGTCCATCATGCGGTCAGCTTCGTCGAGTACCAGCGTGTGGACGTGATCCAACCGAATGGCGCGCTGATCGATCAGGTCGATTAATCGTCCCGGTGTTGCAATCACCACATCAATACCCTTGCGAAGGGCGTGGATTTGTGGGTTAATGCTCACACCACCGTACACCGTAAGGTACCGCGCTCGAACACGCTTACCGTAGGTTAGAAAACTCTCACCAATCTGGGCAGCCAGCTCGCGCGTTGGTGCAAGCACCACAACGCTGGGCTCGCGTTTCTTGGATGGATCGTTGTGGAGCTTTGTGAGAATGGGCAGCGCAAAGGCTGCCGTCTTGCCGGTACCCGTCTGTGCACAGGCAAAGACGTCATGGCCGGCCAACACCATGGGGATGGCCTGCTCTTGAATCGGCGTGGGAGTTGTGTAGCCGGCATTGTGCACGGCTTCTTGGACTGGCGCACATAGCGCCAATTCGGAAAAGGTCATGGACCTTCCTTCTGAGAGTGGATTGATCATGTCGGTTACGTCTTTCGCGCAGAACGATTCTGCTGTGCTTGCAACCGTGATCGTATCCCATCAGGGAAGGGTGGAACCGGGGGCAGGTGAAAGAACACTCACCGAATAACTCACAAAGATACGAAGAAAGGCCTCACCGGAGTGATGCGTTAATCTTCTCAAGGGCGTCGGCTCCGGGAATCAGGTCGGAGGGCTGTAGTTTGTTGAGCGGTAGGCTGGTCGTGCGGAGAATCTCGTGCAAGTTCTCACGGGCTTCATCGACGTAGAGCAGACCGGTCAGGATCCGTCCTTCATCGCGAGCAGCGTGCAGTGCACGGACGGCGGAGTTGCGATCTCGAGGATTCCAGTCGTGGGCCAATTTCTCAAGGACGATCGTTGACCCATCATGCAGCTCTACTGCTTGATGGGCACCGTCGTCGTACGATGCCGTGATTTCCGTGCGCAGGGGGACTAGGTCGATGGTCGCCGTGGCTTCCATGTGGTCGCGTACCCAGTCGTAGCTCTTGGTAGAACCTGCATTGTTGTTGAACGTCACGCAGGGCGACAACACGTTGATGAACGAAAATCCTTTATGATGCATTGCTGCCTTGAGCAAGGGGACAAGCTGGTGTTTGTCGCCGCTGAAACTTTGGGCCACAAACGTACCACCCAGTTCCAAGGCCAGCCCAGCCAGATCGATGGCATCGAA
>CAZBOW010000021.1:0-1446 GCA_964493635.1 uncultured Hyphomicrobiales bacterium | reverse complement strand
TAGGCCGGTGTTTTCGACGAGCACCCGATACCCGACATCTTGGCAACCTTGTGCGGTTCGATGTTCATCTCGAAGCAGGCCTGCACAATCGCTGCACTGATGGAGTCGTGTCCACAGCCGGCACAGAGCGTCGATAAGCCCCCTTCATAATCGTGCTTGGTGTATCCCAGCTCGTTACGAGGGAGTTCAGGATGGCGGAAGGTGGGTTTTACGTAGGACATAGTACCGGGTTCTATGCAGTGATCGATCGGGTGATGAAGTCGGCTGTGATGGGCTTTCCGTCGAAATTCAGCACGGAGATGAGTCGACGTGGGTCGATGCCCAGCTCGGCAATGAGAAGTTGTCGCATCTGTCCGTCGCGGTTCTGTTCCACCACGAAGATGCGATCGTGCGTTTCCACAAAGGCGGCTACCTCGGTGCCAAACGGGAACGATCGCAGCCGACACTGATCAAGCGGAAGTCCGCTGGCTGCCAGCAGGTCGGCCGCCTCCATGGCGGCCTGCGTCGTGGTACCGAAGTAGAGCAGACCATCTCGGGTTGGAACCGTGCTGTGGTGGATCTCTGCTGGTGGCACCAGGGACGAGGCCGTTGACCATTTCAGGGTAAGGCGTTCCATGTTGTCCTGGTAGTCCTCGGACTTCTCTGTGTAGACGCCCATGCGCGTCCGCGAGGTGCCCCGAGCAACGTAGGCACCCTTGGTGGGATGCGTCCCCGGAATGGTTCGGTAAGGGATTCCATCGCCGTCGGTGTCGAGATAGCGGCCATACTTTGGCAGGGCGTCAAGATCTTCGGCGGTAAGCACCTTCCCCAGATCCAGTGTACGCGCATCATCCCACTGGAAGGGGGCTGTGAGGTGATCGTTCATCCCAAGGTCCAGATCGGTCATCACCATGATGGGCGTTTGCAGGCGATCGGCCAGATCAAAGGCAGCCACCGTCAGATCAAAGCACTCCGTGGGAGTCGACGGAAAGAGCATTGGGTGCTTCGTATCGCCGTGTGAGGCATAGGCCGCTAGGGTAAGATCCGACTGCTGCGTGCGCGTGGGCATCCCCGTGCTGGGACCAACGCGCTGCACGTCGATCAGTACCACTGGGATCTCGGCGAAGTAGGCCAAGCCTAAGAACTCATTCATGAGCGATACACCGGGGCCACTCGTAGCGGTAAATGCTCGAGCCCCATTCCAATTTGCCCCGATTGCCATGCCAATGGCGGCCAGTTCGTCCTCGGCTTGGACGATGGCATAGTTCCGCGTACCATCCGGACGCATCCGCAGTTCAGAACAGTAGCTATCGAATGCTTCGGCAACCGATGTCGATGGCGTGATGGGATACCACGCTGCCACGGTGGCGCCAGCGTACACCGCACCGAGGGCGCAGGCCGAATTGCCGTCAATGACAATCCGGTTGCCGATCAAGTCCCGGCGCTCAACCGAAAACGGTAGCGGAT
>CAZBOW010000020.1:35466-42222 GCA_964493635.1 uncultured Hyphomicrobiales bacterium | reverse complement strand
ACATCTTCGAAGAGGTGTACCACCAAGAGTTCAAGGCACGCATGGATGAACGTGGGCTCACCTACGAACATCGCCTGATCGATGACATGGTAGCCTCTGCCCTAAAATGGCACGGCAACTTCGTGTGGGCGTGCAAGAATTACGATGGGGATGTCCAAAGTGACACGGTTGCGCAAGGTTTTGGTTCACTCGGTTTGATGACCTCCACGTTGATTACGCCCGATGGCACCGTGATGGAATCGGAGGCGGCTCACGGCACCGTCACGCGTCACTTCCGAGAGTATCAGAACGGGAGGCCAACGTCGACCAATCCGATTGCCTCGATCTTTGCCTGGACCCGTGGATTGGACTTCAGGGGAGTCATCGATGGGAACGATGCATTACGTGCGTTTGCTCAAACCCTCGAATCGGTATGTGTTGATACCGTGGAACGCGGTGTGATGACCAAGGACCTAGCCGTATGCATCCACGGCAGTGCCGTGCACCATGGCGAGCACTACGTCTACACCGACGAGTTCATGGCCGAACTTGAGCGAACACTTCGCGAGCGCCTTAGCGCGTGATGACGATCTTTCCCACGGCACTGGATTGATCAACCGTGCTGGTTGCGTGTAGGACGTAGACGCCGGGCGCTACGCGTTGCCCGGAGAGATCCCGACCGTCCCACGTGGCCTGACGCCCGCGTGCCTGAAGGGCGTGAACCAGGGTGCCGTTGATGGTAAGAATGCGAACGTCAGAATCGGCGGCTAAGCCATCGATGAGCAGCTCCGAATCCCGTTCATGCGAGAAGGGAAGGGGCCGCACCTGGAGCGTAAACGACGGTGCCGGTGCCACCGACGACGACGACGCGACGGCGCACCCAGTGCTCGTTCCCAGGTAGACGGTTCCGCTCTGGTTGTCCACGACAACACATCGCACATTTTCGTTGGGTAACGGCGCATTGGTGGACGTAATCGTTGCCAGTACGTCCGTTCCATCTTCATTCAGCACGAAGACGCCATTGGTGGTGGCAACCCACTTATAGTTTAGCGCGTCAACGTAAATGTCGTTCACCACGACTGATGTCAGGGCCGTGATACGCCGAACGAACGGAATGGTCGTGTTGGAGACGGATGTTGGACTTGCGATAACAGCAACGCCTTTAGGAGTGCCGATCCAGATCGAACCCGTGCGGTCCGTACGCAGCACGGTAATAGTGTTATCGGGAAGCTGCGTGGTCGACGAGCGTACTACCTGGCAGACGTCATCACTCGTTGTTGGCGTACCGCGATCCTGGTAGGCCAACAGGCCTTGGTTGTTGAACCCACCCACCCACTTGGTTCCGGCATTGTCGACGGCCAGCGACCGATACAGATTGTCGGTTGCCGAAAAGCAGTTTTCGTAGCCTACAGTGCGATCAACCTCGGAGTCATCGATTGGATCATTGATTGCTACCAGCAGTTGCTGAGCTGCCTGCTCATTAACCACCCAGATAGTCCCGGTACGATCGATCGCAGCTTCGGCTGCCAAGACATAGTTTGGGGACTTCGTAATTCCCTGAAACGCAGAGTTCGCCGACGTGAAATGCTCAAAGACGACACGGTCGGATTCCGACCGGGCAAGGACGGCACCACCACCCCACGTGCCAATGAACGTGATGCCGTTCGGAAACGATTGTACGCGGTAGGCGGCATTGGAGGTGAACTCCGGGGTATTGGCCACCGTATAGGTGATCCACACTCCCGTGTCGAGGCGTGCTACGCCTTGACCCGATCGAGGCGGGTCAACATCGGTGGCCACCCACAAGCCCCCCGAGTTGTCGATGCTCATGCGCGCAAACTGATTCGACAACGGCGTATTGACGAGCACGGGGATAATCCGACGTCCATCATACAGCCTCAGCGACCGTTCGTACGGAAATGCCATGATCAATGGTGTACCGTTGATGGTTCCAACTGCGTGACCGAGAATGTTTCCGCCCCAGCTGATTGGAACGAGTCCGGTGTTGGTGTACAGGCCACTCAAGCACGAAGCACGCAACGTGCCGTTGGAAGAGGATAGTCCATTGACCTCTTCTGGACAGACCAATGCTGGTTGCCACGACTCGGATCTCCACACATACACCGAGGAATCCGATGCGATGGCGACGGTCTCGGCCTGGTTGGTACCGTCGGCCGTGACATGTGCCACCAGGAACCGCACACGCGGGAGTTCATCCGGAGGGTCTGGGAGCAGCCTCCACACGGAAGGCAGTCGAAGCGTTGGCACGTTCAGCGGAGCAACCACAACGCCGGAATCCGTTGCAACCCACAGTGAATCACGAATAATGGCTAGAGCATTTGCTCGGGTTTTTTCTTGCAACGGGCCGATACGATCGATGGTTTCCAAGAACACATTATTCTGGAGATCGAAGGTAAGGACGCCGAAATCCGTTGCCAGGAATAACACCGATCCACGAGTGGCGAAGTCGCGGATGCCTTTGCGTGGATACTGAATGGCTCTGCGGATGTCGGTCACGTTGGTCCACGTTCCGTCGGCGGCACGCAGATCAAGGGCTCCCGTTTCTCCGCCAACGATGATGATCCCCGTTGACGTATCGCAGGCAATCGCCGAAACATCCATGTCCTGCAACGCGTTGATCGTTCGATACTCCTGCTGCACACGTCCGGAGGTGTCGGTGACGTATACCCCTCCACTGGTTGCCACCCACAGTTGGCCGTCGGGTCCTACCGCAACATCACGCACTGTCTGGAACGAGGAAATGACCGACCAGTTGCTCAGAGTAATGGTGGGTTGCCCCGCAGACATTGCTGGAAACATCCCCAAGAGAACGGCAACAGCACAATGCACGATGAAGCGACGGTGGATCATAGACCGATCTGCTGGATAGCGTGGAGAGTCTGCAGGGCAACCTGAGCTGCTTCGATGCCTTTATGTCCGTGTTCACCTCCTGCTCGCGCCCATGCCTGTTCGATGGTGTTCGTTGTAAGCACGCCAAAGGCGCAGGGAATGCCAGTAGCGAGCGCCACCTGTTGAAGACCGTGCGCCACCGGACCCGCCACAAAATCGAAGTGTGGCGTCTCGCCGCGAACAATCACTCCAAAGCACAGCAGGGCATCTACGGAGCCCTTCCGTGCCCATGCCCCAGCAACAACGGGTAGCTCAAACGATCCTGGTACTTCCACCTGTTGAATCCGTTCGGGAGCCATGCCACAGCGAACCAGTTCCCCGACGGCGCCATCAACGAGAGCCTCAACGATGTCGGCGTGCCATTGCGCTCGGACGATCCCGATACGAATGGTTGAGATGTCTGTCGCACGAAGAGGGCTCGGGGTGGAAAGGGGCTGTCCAGATGAGGCCATAGAATGACGTGTGCTGATTATGTGAGTGGGAAACGCGATTGGATGGCTCGAACATGAAGCGACTCGAACAATCCTTCGGAAAGTCCTACCGTGCCAATATTCTGCTCGTCGTACTCACGACTGCCGTGAAAGTCCGAGCCACCGGAGATTACCAGCTGATGTTCTACTGCCTGGCTATGGTAGTGGGTGCGTGTACTCGTCCAGTGCGACGGGTGGTACACCTCAACGCCATCGATACCGGCCGACAGCAGATGGGCAAACGCCGTTGGATCCATGAAGGCGCGATGCGGATGCGCAACACAGGAGATGCCCCCGACACGGCGAATCAGATCGACGGCTTCACGTATACTGAAGGGACTGCGAGGGGCATAGCCGGGCTTGCCTGTATCGAGGTAGCGATCGAAGGCCTCGTGGATCGAGGCAACATGACCACGTTCCAACAGGGCCGCCGCAACGTGAGGTCGACCAATCGGTGCTGATTGGGCGTGATCGACAACATCGTCGAATGAGATCGATACTCCGATGTTCTGCAGGAGGTCTACCATACTGCGTGCTCGTCGCTCTCGGTCTTGACGGAAATGTCGTTCGTAGTTCGTGAGCTCTTCATTGAACGGATCCAGAAAGTATCCAAGTACGTGGATCTCTCGTCCGAATTGTGTGCAGGACAGTTCGATGCCGGGGACTACCATCAGCTGCGTGCTCGTACCCTCGCGCTGCAGAAGGCGGTGCGCTTCCATGGTGTCGTGGTCGGTGATTGATACCACAGAAATGGAGAGGTCGGCAACCTTTTGCAGCAGATCGAAGGGATGAAGTCGCCCATCCGAACACGTCGTGTGGGTATGTAGGTCGGCGAATACGGGAGGTGTCATGCAGATCGTTGTGCTCGTAAAAACCAGGCGCGCTGGATCAGACCATCATGCACTTCGTACGTGGCCACGGCATGCACGGGGTGGTCGGTAAGTCCTATGACGTGTTCCTCGTCGACAACAAAGGGAGGCGCCACAATGCGCGATACCAGCGTGCAATGGAGTGACGGATGCTCATGAAACATCCTTCCGTAGCGCTCGATGAGTGCATCGCGACCCATGCAAAACACCGTGCCACTGGCTAGGTCCATGAGCTGTACGTCCACAGCATACACAGCAGCAAATGCTGTGATGTTACCCGCGTTGTAGGCGTCAAGCTGGGCTTGGGCACACTCCTCAGGGGAGCGAATAGGACCCTGTGTCGTCGGTTTGGGAGAAATCACATCGCAAAGATACGTGAGATCATCCGCTCAAGGACGAGAAGAGGCGATGTCGACGAGCTCTTAATGGTGCGCTCGGCGATGCGGAGTTCATGCAGCGACCGTTCAATCAGTGCTGGCCCTAAGCGATCGGTAGCGTCCATGTACTCCGAAATCAGGAACGGAGCGATCCCAGCGGCCTGGGCAATCATCGCCCGATCGGTGTGCTGCCGTGCCTCAACCATGCGATACAGCGCTGTGACGTAGCGCTGGAGCATGGTAAGAATCAATAGCTCCTGACGTTCGGCCTCGAGCATCTTGGTGATGATGAGGATCATCTGCGGAACATCACGTCGACCGAACGCCTTTTGCAGCTCGAAGCTATTGTACACGCGATGGCCGCCAACGACGGCGAGGACATCATCCTCGGTGATTGTCGTGCGTTGCCCGACGTACGCCGTCAACTTCTCAAACTCAAGAGCCGCTTCGCGCAGCGATCCGGTTCCGCGTGCGACAAAAAACTCTGCTGCACGAGGTGAGAGGTCCAACCCCTGCTGTTTGGATCGGTCGATCAGCCAGGATGCCATCGCCGAGGCTGATAACGCCGCAAACTCGCACCATGCGGAATGCTGAACCAATAGCCGAGCCGGAAACTTCAGCGAGGAAATCTTCCGTTGTGCTGCCGTTGCGTTGCGTTGTGCCAGCGCACTGATTCCATCAAGACTCGGAAGCGATGCCGTCAAGATCAGGATTGTCGAAGCAACGGGCGCCGTAAGATATTGCTCGAGCGCACTGCCGGCCTTCGACGCAGTGCCCTGCAGCTTCTCGGCATGCCGCACCCACACGACTCGTTGGTTGCCCATCATGGGAAACGAACGCGCAATCGACACAAGCATATCGGCTGAGATACGATCTCCGTCGAGCAGGTCACTGTTCATTCCACTAGGGTCGTCTGCCGTGCAGCGATTCAACACATGTTGGGCAGCTTCCTCTACGAGAAGGTCTTCCTGACCAAAAAACAGTAGGACCGGTGGAAGTGGTTCGGCGTTGTGGAGATTGGCGGTTGGTCCCTTCATTGTTCTAATCTGCGAGAGGTTATGATCCATTACCGCTGACTCGTTTTAGGGTCGAGGGCGTCCCGTAGGCCATCACCAAAGAGATTCAGGGCAATCACGGCAATGGCCATCGCTGCGCTTGGAAAGAGCGTCATACCCCAATTCGTCCCAAGGGCGATGTATCCATAGCCATCCTTGATCATCTGTCCCCAGCTCGGATCGGGAGGTTGCACGCCGAGGCCGATGAAGGAGAGCGACGACTCTGCAATAATCGCTGTTGCAAAGCCGGCCGTGGCGAGAACAACCACAGGCCCGGCGGCATTCGGAAGCATGTGTCGGAACATCGTTCGCAGCGATCCGTAACCGAGGGCCCTGGTCGCCTCGATGTACTCCTGCTCTCGGATTGCAAAAAACTGACCGCGGACGATCCGAGCGATGTCGACCCATGACGACACACCAATGGCTACGAACGTTTGCCAATATCCTTTGCCAAGGATCACACTGAAGGCCACGACCAACAATAGTGTTGGAAACGACCATACCACGTTCACGAGCCACATCACGACATCATCGGCCCATCCGCGGAAATATCCGGCAATGGCACCAAGGAGGATTCCGATGACCAAGGCAATTCCTTGGGAAATCAATCCCACCGTGAGGGATACCCGCATACCGTAGACGAGGCGCGTGAACATGTCTCGGCCGAAGCGGTCAGTACCCAACAGAAACAATGGTTGGGCAAACCATTCGGTAGAGTCCCTTCCGGCAAGGCTCGAGCGGGCAATACGGTACGGCTCGCCGGCAGGGTCGGTGTACCATACGCTATCGCCGCGCACGGTGAAGGTGCGCACAGCAATCATCGATGGTTCGTCTGGATTCGATGGATTCGTCCGATACAACACCGAACCACGGAATCCGGCAGGTTGAACGGCATACTCCAGAATCTGCGTTGTTGGGCTGAACGGGGTGATCAGGGGCGCTGCAATGGCGCACACCACCATTACAATCAGGATCGTCACTCCGACCATCGCACCGGAGTTCTTGCGCAGTCTCCTCCACGCGAGCTGCGTTGGAGTTTCATGCGTTGGAGTTTCGTGCGTTGGAGTTTCGAGCGTTGGAGTTTCCTTGGGCGCAC
>CAZBOW010000020.1:33461-35366 GCA_964493635.1 uncultured Hyphomicrobiales bacterium | reverse complement strand
GCGTTGGAGTTTCCTTGGGCGCACTCATGACCGGACCCTCACCTTCGGATCAAGAATGGCATACAGTGCGTCAGCAACCGTATTCGTCACAACGAAAACCACAGCCGTTAGCAACACGGTGCCCTGAATCATGGGGTAGTCAAGCTTTTCGATAGCATTAAACGCAGCAAGGCCGATACCAGGCCAGTTGAAGATGTATTCGATGAAGTACGTGCCGGCCAACAGGCCGGCGAACCATGCGCTTACGGTGGTGACAACGGGGTTTAACGCGTTTCGCAAGGCGTGCTTCATAAAAACGGTAACATAGGAAAGGCCCTTGGCACGGGCCGTCCGAATGTAGTCCTGACCAAGAACATCCAACATACTCGAGCGGGTCATCCGAGCGATGATCGACAACGGTCGGATCGCAAGGGTCACCATGGGTAGTACCAGGTACGGAATCCCACGATCGATGTAGCCACTGTTGGGAAACCACTCCAGGGCTACTCCGAACACAAGCACCATTAGCAGTCCCACAACGAAAGCCGGTAGGGAGATCCCAAGCAGTGACGTGCTCATGGTAAACGTATCAATCCACGTGTTGGCCTTCCATGCGGCAACCACGCCGAGAAGGATGCCCAGCACCGTTGCCAGAATGATCGACGATACGGCTAAGACCGCCGTGGCCGGTAGACGCTCGATGATGGTGTCGAGCACGGGCCGGTCGGTAGCAATGGATCGACCAAGGTCTCCACGTAGCAGATTCTGAACGTAGCGAACCATCTGAACTGGTACCGGCTTGTCGAGACCGAGTTTCTGGCGCAGCGCAGCTACGGAGGTGCTGTCGGCACGCTGTCCAAGGAGCACCCGTGCTGGATCGCCTGGTGGCCGAATGAAGAAGGTTACCATCACCACACCCAGGAGAACCAGCAGGGTGTAGGCCAGTTTCCGCGGCGCGACGATGGCACCAAGGATGGTGGAGATAATCTGCATCCAACGTGTTGGATGTGACGGTTCAGATCTCGTCATGTCGTAACACCTTCATTGCTAACACTCCCGTGGTGATCAATTGCAACAACGTTCGGCAATCCGATGCTCATTCCAAGGAAGGCTGTTGCCAGCTCACCGAATAAGGGGCTGGAATCGGTGACGTACACCTGCAGACGATGAGTATCCGGTGGCAATGGATGTGGCGGCCGATCGGCAAGACGTTGGGCCATTTCCATCGCCGTGCAGGCTCCGCAGTCAACAAGGTGTACTCCTGGAAGGAGCTTCGCGATGACTCCGCTGAGCAGCGGATAGTGCGTGCACCCAAGGACGAGCGTATCGACATGTTCGCCACGGAACCCAGAGAGGTAGGTTTCCGCCACAAGTGTTGTTGCCGGCGTATCCAGCCAACCTTCCTCGACGAGGGGAACAAAGAGCGGGCACGCTTGACTAATAATGCGCGCTGAAGCTGAATGACGATGGATTGCCGTAGCGTAGGCATGGCTGGCGATGGTGGCCCGCGTTCCGATCACGCCGATCACGCCGTTGGGTGATCGAGTAGCGGCCTCGGCAGCCGCCGGTTCGATGACGCCGATCACCGGAACCGGACACTGCCGAATCAGATGATCCATGGCCACAGCAGAGACGGTGTTGCAGGCAACCACAATAGCTTGTACGTGATGCTGTAACAGGAAGTTCATACACTGTTCAGCATAGAGCTGCACGGTTTCTTGGGAGCGGTTCCCATAGGGGACACGTGCCGTGTCGCCAAGATAGACGAAGCTGTCGTCCGGTAGGGCGGTAAGTAAATGTCGAACAACGGTCAATCCGCCGATGCCGGAATCAAATACTCCGATCGGCCGGCGAGACGATGGCGCGGGGGGTGGGGTGAGCTCTGGGGTGAGCTCTGGGGTGAGCTCTGGGGTGAGCTCTGGCACG
>CAZBOW010000020.1:28276-33361 GCA_964493635.1 uncultured Hyphomicrobiales bacterium | reverse complement strand
TGGGGTGAGCTCTGGGGTGAGCTCTGGGGTGAGCTCTGGGGTGAGCTCTGGCACGCTGTGATCAATCATACTGCGGAAAATACGGACTCTGGCAGGTCGGCCGTGCTCCGTAGATTCGGAGGTGCATCTTACACTACGTACTCGTCTGGCCTTGCTCTACGGAGGACTGGTCGCTATCACTGTGGCGTTGTTCGGTGTGGTAGCCTACTGGACCGTTTCACGGGAGCTGTACGCCAACCTTGACGCGTCGCTGAAACGAGCAGCGGCGTCACTCCAGGCTGTGATCCAGCGCGAGCAGGATGAGGGCCGAAAGCCCCTTACCCCCGTCCGTCGGACCACGCGCACATCGTCGTCGACGGATGCGGCGTTTGAGTTTCTTCAGCGCAGTTCGATGCGTGATTTCGTGGGTCCCATTCCGGTACCGCAGTCCTTGTTGGAACGCAGAGAGGATCCCGTGTGGTCGGCCGTCTATGAGCACGTCTTGCTCAACTCCTCTTCCTACGCCCTTCAGGCAAGTACGCCTTCGGGAGAGGTGATGTGGAGATCCGATAATCTCCTGATTGATACGCTGCCGACGTACGAACAGCTCCGGAACGCCGGAGAGCGACCGCACGATGGTATCCTGTACAGCTACGCCACGCTGCGCAATGAGCGGTATCGCATTGTGAGCGTACGGGACTCCCTTGCTGCGATCACGGCGGCCTATCCCGTGCGAGCTGTCGATGAAACACTCCAGAGCCTGTTTGCTATTCTGCTGTACTCCATCCCGGTGGTGCTTCTTGGTTCGGTGTTGCTCGGGTGGTTCCTAGCACGCAGGGCCCTGCGTCCTGTGGACGTCATTGCACAACGGGCACAACGCATCACGGCCGAGCGCCTCTCTGAGCGCCTGCCGGTACTGCAGAGTAATGATGAAATCGGTCGGTTAACGGCCATTCTCAACGAAATGATTGCGCGTTTGGAGCGTTCCTTTGATCAAATCCGACAATTCACCTCCGACGCCAGCCATGAGCTCAAGACTCCGCTGGCAATCTTGATGGGGGAGCTGGAGGTTGCACTGCGCACGGAAATCTCCGATGACAACGTGCGACACACCCTGCAGAGTTGCCTTGAGGAAGTAGTGCGACTTACGCACGTCGTGCAAGGACTTCTCGACCTCTCGCGAGCCGAGAGTGGTCAGCTCGTGTTGGACTTGCATCCTCTGGACTTCTCCGAGATTGTGCGCGACATCACCGAGGACGTCATTATCCTTGCCGAGCCCAAGCAGATACGTGTCGAGTCGCATATCGATGCCAACGTCCAGATTCTTGGTGACTCCGTTCGGCTTCATCAGGCTCTGCTGAACGTGATTGAAAATGCGATCAAGTACACACCACCCGGAGGTACCGTGGTTGTCGCATTGCATTCCCAGGGCGATGCTGCAATCGTTACCGTGCGTGATACCGGTTCGGGCATTCCGGACGATCAGATTTCGCGCATCTTTGATCGATTCTTCCGTGTTGACAAGGCGCGTTCGAGTGACATTCATGGCACCGGTCTCGGCCTTGCGATTGTGCAATGGGTGGTGCAATCTCACCACGGAACGGTGCACGTCGACAGTACCATAGGAGTGGGAACCACATTTGTGCTGTCGTTCCCAAGGTACCAGCCACTGCGCGAAACGCGAGACGTGATCCGTTCGTAGTTTTGCCACTATCGCCTACACTGTAGAAAGAGCCCATGTTCGAGCCCTTGCCGGACAACATTTCGTACCCTGCCTTAGAGAGCGCCATCCTGGCGTATTGGACCGAGCACCACGTCTTCGATCGTACCCAGCAGGATACTGCGGGAAAGCCGGTGTTTACCTTCTACGAAGGACCACCAACCGTGAATGGTCGTCCGGGGATTCATCACGTCCTTGCCCGCACGGTCAAGGATGCGATGTGTCGGTATAAAACGATGCAAGGTTTCGCCGTTCGCCGCCAGGCTGGATGGGATACACACGGCCTGCCTGTGGAGATTGCCGCGGAAAAGCAACTCGGTATTACCGACAAGTCGCAGATCGAAGAGATTGGAGTCCAGAGATTCAATGCTGAGTGTCGGGCGATTGTCGACACCAACATCGAGATGGAGGAGGGGTGGCGCACGTTGACTCGCCGTATGGGCTATTGGCTGGATATGGATGCGGCCTACGTCACCTGTACCAACGACTACATCGAGTCGGTATGGTGGGCGCTCAAACGATTTTTTGAAAAGGGGCTCATCTATAAGGGGTTCAAGGTTGTACCTCAGTCACCGACCCTCGGCACGCCGTTGTCGAGTCATGAGTTATCGCAGAACTACAAAGAGGTGCGTGATGCCAACCTCTACGTGATGGCCTCGATATCCACGTGTGCTGAGCATGAGGAACTCGTCGGAGCCGATCTGCTGGTGTGGACGACCACTCCGTGGACGTTGTTTGCCAACGTTGCATTGGCCGTGGGTGCGGATATCCCATACGTACTGGTGCAGGTGCGCCACGAAAAAAAGGATGGCACAGTTTCGGAACATCGGCTGGTTCTGGCCGAGTCTCGAATGTCAGTGCTCGAAGGCGAGGTCACGGTCATCAAGCGCTATCGCGGTGCCGACCTTGTCGGCATTGGATACCGTCAGATGTTGCCATACCTCAACCTAGACACCGAGACGTTTCCGAATACATTCACCGTGGTAACCGGAAGTTTTGTCTCCACCGAAGATGGATCGGGAATCGTCCACATTGCGCCGGCATTTGGACAAGACGACTTTGAGTTATCCAAGCAGTACAACTTACCGATGCCCCAGCCGGTTACGCCCCATGGGCGGTTCACGGAGGACGTGGGTGAGTTTGCTGGAAGAACGGTGAAAACATTCACCTACGCCGATCACGTGGAAGAGGGCGCCGATCGCGACATCGTTATTCGGCTCAAAGAACTCGGGCGGGTATATCGCAGTTCTTTTGATTATGTCCATAGCTACCCGCATTGTTGGCGTACGGACAACCCCGTGATCTACTACGCACGGGATTCATGGTTCATCGCCTCACCGAGGTACAAGGACGAGCTCGTTCGCAACAACAAACAGATTGCATGGCATCCGCCGGAGATCGGCGAGGGACGGTTTGGCAATTGGTTGGATGAAGTCAAAGAGTGGTCGCTGTCACGCGATCGGTACTGGGGCACTCCACTGCCGATCTGGATCCGTGAAGATGGCGAAGAAATGTTTGCCGTTGGATCCGTTGCCGAACTGATGACCGGCCTCTATGAGTTCGAGGACGGTCGTCGCGTTCCTATCGGTGAGGCGGGTGTTGACATCGATCTTCATCGACCGTTCGTCGATCGTGTGATCTTCGAGCGTGATGGTAAGGTCTACCGTCGCACACGAGAGGTTGTGGACGTATGGTTCGATTCCGGCAGTATGCCATTTGCGCAGCTCCACTACCCATTCGAAAACGTCGACGTCTTTGAGCAATCATTCCCGGCTGACTTCATTGCCGAGGGAATCGACCAAACGCGTGGATGGTTCTACACGCTACACAATATCTCCACTGCGTTATTCGGACAGCCTGCATATCGGAACGTTGTTGTCAACGACCTAGTGCTCGACAAGCATGGCTCGAAGATGTCGAAGTCGAAGGGCAATACGGTAGATCCGTTTCAACTCTTTGATCGGTATGGGGCTGATGCCATTCGTTGGTACCTGATGTCGGCCTCGCCGGTGTGGAAGCCGAAACTGTTCAACGAGGAAGAGATCGCACGAACCGTCGTGGCCGACTTCTTTCGTTCGTTGACCAACACGTATGAGTTCTTCGCTCTCTATGCGAACGTTGATGGCTATCAGCGATCAGCCACGCCGGTGACCGTTGCTGACCGTCCGGAGATTGATCGATGGATCATCTCGCGACTACAGTCGATTCGAGCAGAGTTCGTCAAGGCGATGGATGGGTACGACATCACGCGTGGATGTCGTGTCGTACAGGAGTTTGCCGTTGAAGATCTTTCGAATTGGTACGTGCGTCGCAACCGACGACGGTTCTGGAAAGGCGAATTCGATACCGACAAACAAGCCGCGTACGATACACTCTACGAAGTGCTTGTTGCTATGGCCGAGTTGACGGCACCCGTTGCTCCGTTTCTTGCCGAGACACTCTACTTGCGACTGCATCCACAGCCAGTCGAAATCAGCGTGCATTGTTGTATATTGCCTGCGTTCGAGAGCAGCGTTGTTGACGCTGAGCTTGAACGTCGAATGCAGCGAGCGCAAACGATTGTGTCACTCGCACGTTCTTTGAGGGAGAAGGCTCGCATAAAGACTCGGCAACCACTGCGCCGCATTCTCGTGCCCGTTGATAGCCCGGCAACACGTCGTGATATTCAATTGGTCGAAGATGTGATCATCGAAGAGATCAATGTCAAAGAAATCGAGTATGTCTCGGACGATACCAACATCGTCCAACGCAGTGCCAAACCCAACTTCAAGGTGATCGGTAAGAAGTACGGTGAGCACACAAAACGCGTTGCTGAGGCGATTCGCTTGCTGGACAACGATCAAGTACGTCAACTCGAACAGTCGTCGGTTCTTGCCATCGAAATCGAAAGTGCTACGGTGCAGATCGACTTCGAAGATGTCGAGATTGTCAGTGAGGACATCGAAGGGTGGCTGGTAGCTACCGAGGGGTCTACGACGGTGGCACTCGACACCGAGATTGACCAAGCGTTGGAACGTGAAGGCTTGGCCAGAGAATTTGTGAGTCGTCTTCAGAAGCTTCGCAAAGATTCAGGATATGCTGTGACCGATCGCATCCGTATCGAGTTCGATACTGATGCCGAAACGACCGAAGCATTCCTTTCGATGCGATCGTACATTGCAATGGAAACGCTGGCGATAACGCTCGAGCGGGGGGAACAACTTCACGGAGTTGGTCTCGAGATAAACGGGCGTCACGTCAACGTGCGCGTTGAGCGCGTTGTGTAACTGTGTTGCGTCAAAGTGACGCACGCGTTTTCATTCATTAACCAGGTTGGAGGTCCGTTCTATGGCAACAGCCAAGAAGGCCACGAAGAAGGCAGCAGCTCCTAAGAAGGCCGCTGCAAA
>CAZBOW010000020.1:22320-28176 GCA_964493635.1 uncultured Hyphomicrobiales bacterium | reverse complement strand
GCTGCAAAAAAAAAAGCAAGCTAACTAGCAGCTCGTCGGTACGTTCGGTAGCGAAGACTTCGACCGCGGCTCCAACCTCCAGCAGGGTTGTTGGTCGTACGTCAGCAAGTACAGGTGGGGACAAGGGTACAGTACGCTCGGAAAAGACAGCACAAAGGAAGGAAGTGACGACGAAGTCAGCAAAAGCTACTGGAGTGCGCTCCACATCTGCTCCGGCGGGTTCCACTGCCGGAGCAGGTTCTGTTTCTAAGGAGCGCAGCAAGGCACCACAGTTGCCTATTCCACCGAAAAAGGGTCTACGCTACAGCGATAAGGACCTTGCCGCATTCAAAAAGAACATCGAAAAGGCACGCGAAGAGGCCTTCGACGAGTTGCGCATGCTCCGAGAGCGCCTCGAGGATCTGACCAATTCAGAATCCGCCGACGAGAGTGCGATCTACTCGATGCATATGGCGGAGCAGGGTTCCGAAGCAATCGAAAAAGAGAAGACCTACGCCCAGATCCAGCGTATTCAGGACTACCTCCGCAAGTTGGAGGAGGCCCTTCAGCGCATCGAGGATAAAACCTACGGTCTGTGTCGGATGTGTGGCATTCTCATTGCCAAGGAGCGTCTGCTGGCTGTGCCAATCACAACGCTTTCTGCTTCGTACAAGATTCACCAAACCTGCCCAACGGACGGTGTTGATCGTATTGTGGCCAAGTCGTCCGACGCACTCAAGTAGCCGAGGCGGTAGTGGGCATCGTGCAACACATACAACCGTACCGGTACCATATCCTCGCTGGCATGCTTGTGCTGATCGACCAGGTCACCAAGGTGCTCGTGAAGGGTTTTGATTTCTTTGGTGTAACACATCACGGCATGCGATTAGGAGACTCGATTGAACCGATCGGTTCTCTTGTTCGCATTACATTCGTCGAGAATCCAGGCATGGCCTTTGGCATCTCGTGGGGAGAAGCCAAGATTGTGCTTACCCTTCTGACGGTGGTGATCGCCGTGGCACTGTGGGTGTACTTGCTACGCCTTCGTGTTGCTGACTGGACGGTCCAGTTAGCCGTCGCACTGCTCCTCGCCGGTGCTACCGGTAATCTCATCGACCGAGCCTTGTACGGCGTGCTGTACGGAGAAGGCCCTCTGTTCTATGGCCATGTCGTGGACTTCATTCAGGTCGACATTCCCGATGTCACATGGTTTGGCCAAGTGTACACACATTGGCCGGTGTTTAACATCGCCGATAGCTGTGTGTCGGTGGGTATCGTGTTGTTGTTACTCCTTGGTGGTAGGCTACCTGAGTCTGTACGTGGACGCCATGAGCAGCCTGCAGAGTAATCCCAACTATCCCGATAAAATCGAGCACGTCTATACGTTCGAGATTACCAAGGGGCAGCAACCGGAGCGTATCGATGCGTTCCTGACGCGGGCCATCGAACATGCTACACGTAATCGTGTGCAGAAGGCCATCGAGCGCGGTGCGGTGCTGGTGAATGGTGCGATGACCAAGTCGAATTACAAGATTCGTCCGGGAGATCGCCTCACAGTTACGGTGATGAAGCCCCCTCCCTTGCAGTTAGTGCCCGAGGACATCCCGTTGGATGTCCTGTACGAGGATCGCGATCTGATTGTGGTCAACAAACCCGCGGGCATGCCAGTCCATCCTGGTATTGGAAACCGCGTCGGTACGTTGGTCAATGCCGTTCTGTGGCACACTGGGCAGCGTGATGCCATCGATGTGCTGCAGCGTCGGCAAGAGTGGAACGACACCGACGACACCGACGACACCGACGATACCGATGACACGTATGACACCGATGAATCGGGGCCAGCTAACGATCGGCTATCGGTCGACGACGGCGTTCTACGTCCTGGAATTGTCCACCGACTTGATAAGGACACTTCCGGTGTGATGGTCGTCGGCAAAACCTATGCTGTCACCATGGCACTGGCTGAGCAATTTGCCCAGCGCACCGTGTCGCGCGAGTACGTTGCACTGGCGTGGGGGGTGTTACGCGACGATCGGCGATTGATAGAGGCTGCCATTGGACGCAGCACCAGAGACCGAACCCTGATGCAGGTGGTCGATCGAGGCGGGAAGTACGCTGCCACCGAGGTCACGGTGGTGGAGAGGTATGACGCTGCCACGTTGGTAACCTGTAAACTCCGTACCGGACGTACACACCAGATTCGGGTTCATCTGTCGTCGATTCGTCATCCGATCGTTGGTGATCCGGGATACGGTGGTAGAGAGGCCGCCGTCGCAGCAATCCACCACTTGTATCGACCACAGGCCAAGGGAGCCTTGCAGGCACTACACCGTCAGGCTCTGCATGCTCGGATGTTAGGATTTACCCATCCCGGGTCGGGTGAGAGAATGGAGTTCAGTGCTCCGGTGCCATCCGACATGGTAGATGCGATTGTTGCGCTGCGACCTACTGGGGTAGGGCCGCTCCCCCCATGCGTGACTGGATCCCAGCCGCTCGACGTTTAACGTATGCCGACGGACGGTCGGCATGAAAACGTCGCGGATTCTGAATAACGGCAGCAAGTAATGCCGCTTCTTTCCTCGTGAGTGCCGACGCGTCCTTGTTGAAGTAGGTTCTGGACGCAGCCTGGGCGCCGTAGATACCATCACCCCATTCGATCACATTGACGTACACCTCGAGGACGCGCTTTTTGCCCCATACGGCATCAATAGCGTAGGCGAAGCCCGCTTCCAACACCTTGCGAACGTAAAACCGAAAGGGAAGCAGGAATACGTTGCGGGCAGTTTGCATCGTGATGGTGCTGGCTCCGAGAGGGGGCTTGCCACGGCGAACACGGGAGGGATTCACGCGACGTGCATGATCCACAGCGTCCCAATCGATACCATGATGTCGCAGAAACTTGCGATCCTCGGTAACGATTACCGCCCGCAGGAGATGCGGCGAGACATCCTCGTACGACACCCAATCCTTGACCAATCTGGGAGTACGGTCGTCAAACAGCGCCGTGCAGAACCGCCACACCTGCAGTGGGGTAGCGATCGGGGGGATCCACCGCAGCGCCACGATGCAGGCCACGAGAGCGCCTACCCCCCAGAGAGTAACTCGTGCCGTCGTTTTCGCAAAAGAACGAAAAGAAGTTGCCATAAATGTTTCCGAACGTTAAGTTCGCCGGGTATTTCCACGATTACGATACGGCACGGTGAAAGATCTCGACCGCAAGATATGCCAGCTGTTGCAAGATAACGCTCGATTAAGCTTGAGCGAGATTGCGGACATGGTTGGCACTTCTGTGCCCACGGTGAGTGATCACGTGCGGAAGCTCGAGGCGAGTGGTACCATCACGGGCTACCACGCCGTGTTAGATGCGAAAGCCTGCGGCTACGATGTAACAGCCTTCATCTTCGTAGATATGGAAAACAGCATGGCCTACGACGCCTTCCGAAAGCAGTGTCGACTCCGATCGGAGATTCTCGAAGTCCATGCCATCACCGGGACGGCTTCTCACGTGCTGAAGGTGCGTGTGCCAACTACCGATGCTCTCGAACTCCTCCTAAGTACCATCCAACGCTGGAAGGGTGTTACGCGTACCCACACCAACGTTGTGCTGAGCACGCACAAGGAGCACCTACAAATTGCCCTACCGTCGGTCATCTAACATGAACTGTGCTACCACGTATTACCTCCGAGGATGTCATGCAACGATTTGATGTGGTTTCCGCTGCCCGTAACTGGCGCTTTGATGGACTACCAACCCCCACGCCGTCGGATGTGGTTGGAGAAGTATTCGCCAGTGACGTGCTCACGTTGGAAGAGCTCCGTCAACAGCTGAGCAAGCCTACGTGGAAGTCTCTTCAGGCAACGATCCAGCGTGGCACAGCCATTGATCCAGCGATTGCCGATACGGTGGCGTTGGCAATGAAGACATGGGCTATGGAGAAGGGTGCAACGCATTACTCACACTGGTTTCAGCCCCTTACCGGTGCGACAGCTGAAAAGCATGAGTCCTTCGTGTTGCCGACACAAAACGGCACGGCAATTTCCCATTTCTCCGGAAGCGAGCTGATTCAGGGGGAACCCGACGCATCAAGTTTCCCGAGTGGTGGCCTGCGGCAGACGTTCGAAGCACGGGGATACACCGCGTGGGATCCAACGTCGCCAGCCTTCATCGTTCGACATCCCAACGGTGCGACGTTGTGTATTCCAACGGCCTTTGCGTCGTTCACGGGGGAAGCCTTGGACCTCAAGACGCCGTTGCTGCGATCGATTCATGCCGTGAGTGCCGCAGCGATGAAGGCATTGACGATGTTCGACCTTCCGCACGTGACAAAGGTGATGAGCACGGTAGGTGTTGAGCAAGAGTTCTTCCTTGTCGACGAAGAGTTTGCAATGCGTCGTCCGGACCTGTTGATGACGGGTCGGACACTGTTTGGTGCACGACCACCGCGGGGACAGGAACTTGAAGATCACTACTTCGGCTCGATTCCAACCAGGATTTTGACGTACCTCACCGACGTCGAGCATCAGCTCTACGCACTGGGCATTCCAGTCAAGACACGTCATAACGAGGTGGCACCTGGACAGTATGAGATCGCTCCGATGTTCGAAGAGGCCAATATCGCTGCCGACCACCAGCAGCTGACCATGCAAGTGTTGCGCAATACGGCGCGGTCGTATGGTTTGATGTGTCTTACCCACGAGAAGCCGTTTGCGGGCATCAATGGCTCAGGGAAACATGTTAACTGGTCGATTGCGACGGACTCGGGAATGAATCTGCTGGAGCCCGGTGAAACGCCGCGCGAAAACATGGTCTTCCTCTTCTTCTGCTGTGCCGTGTTGCGGGCCGTCGACCGTCATCAGGATTTGCTCCGTGCCAGTGTGGCTTCAGCCTCGAATGACCACCGTCTGGGGGCCAATGAAGCCCCTCCGGCGATTATGTCGATTTTCCTCGGCGACGAGCTCACCAATGTGTTTTCGCAAGTGGTCAGTGGCAGTACAACAACCAAGCGTGCATCGGGTCTGTTGGGGCTGGGGACTCCCGTGCTGCCGCCGATTCCGTTGCACTCCGGGGACCGCAACCGAACCTCACCCTTTGCCTTTACGGGAAACAAGTTCGAGTTCCGGGCTGTTGGGTCTGATCAATCGGTGTCGTTTCCGATCACGGTCTTGAATACGATTGTTGCCGAATCGATCGACGATCTGCGGTTGGACGTCGAGGCCAGGATGAAGAAGAAAAAGACGTTCGAGGCCGCTCTGCACGATGTGCTTCGTGAATCCTACACGCAGCATTCGCGTATCGTGTTCAATGGCGACGGATACTCAGAGGAGTGGCAACAGGAGGCCGAGCGGCGAGGGCTGCTGCGTCTCCAAACGTCACTGGATGCCTACGACCGACTCCTTGACGAGAAAAACGTTGCAGTGTTCGAGCGGTTCGCCGTGCTGTCCAAGCGCGAACTGGAGGCACGCCATGAGATCTTCCTCGACCAGTACTTCAAGAAGGTCAACATTGAAGGTGAAACGGCAGAGTGGCTGGCCCAGACCCAAATTCTGCCGAGCGTTCTTGCGTCCCTGAATCAGGCGGTACAGGTCCAGTCGGTTGGATCCAAGGGCGTGCAGCATCGAATCGAAACACTCCAGGTTCTCTTCGATGAATTCTATGAGGCCCTTGAAGTGTTGCGCTCACGGAACATGGACCTCGGCGGCGATGATCTCCACTCCAAGTCGTTGCACATGCGGGAACGTGTCTTGCCGGCGTTGAACGCTCTGCGTCGCAGCGTCGACCGGCTGGAACGGGTATGCTCGTATGAAACGTGGCCGCTGCCTGGCTATCGGGAAATGCTGTTTGTGAAGTAGGGGGCTCTCAGTCCTTTGGTGTTGTCG
>CAZBOW010000020.1:6127-22220 GCA_964493635.1 uncultured Hyphomicrobiales bacterium | reverse complement strand
GCCTTCTTCTTCACAGCTTTCGTTGCCGTTTTCTCGGTTGCCGCTTTTTTGGCTGCCGCTTTTTTGGCTGCCGGCGTTGCCGTGCGTTGATCGTCCTGATCAACGATCTGCATTACGTCGGCATAGGTCAGCGTGGCTACGTCCGCATCTTTTGGAAGACGAATGTTTCGCTTTCCAAAGGAGATAAACGGACCCCACCGACCCTTGAGAATTTTCAGATCTGCGTCTTCATCGAACTCTCGAAGTGTTCGTTCGGCAATGGCCTGTCGGCGGAGGCGAATGAGCTCCTCGGCGCGCTGAGCCGTGACCGTGAGCGGATCTTCTTCCTTGGGAATGGACGCAAACGTGCCATCGTGATCGATGAATGGTCCGAACCTGCCGAGTTTCACAATGAGGGGCTTGCCATCAAGGTCGCCTACCACCTTTGGAAACCGGAACAGCTCCAGGGCATCTTCCAGCGTGATCGTTTCGATGGAGAACTGGCCCGGAAGTCCCTTCATCTTTTTCTGTTCGTCGTCGGCATCGCCAATCTGGGCAATCGGACCGTACCGCGCCAGACGGGCGTAGACGTTTTTCCCAGATGTCGGATCGACACCCAAGAGTCGCTCACCGCTTTGACGCTCTGCCGTTTCGGATGTACGATCGACGTCCTCTTTGAACGGACCATAAAACGACCCGATCATTTCCGTCCAGTCTCGATTGCCAGCTGCAATCTCGTCGAACTGTTTCTCCACGTTGGCCGTGAAGTGGTAGTCCATGATGCCGTCAAAGTGCTTCAGCAGGAAGTCGGTGACAACCAGACCAATGTCGGTGGGGAATAACTTATTCCGCTCGGCTCCCGTGTTCTCCGTTTCAACGTTGCGGGTGATCTGTGAATCCCGCAGATGCAACGACCGCACCTGACGCTTCCAGCCGTCACGATCTTCTTTGACAACGTAGTTCCGTGCTTGAATTGTGGAGATCGTTGGTGCATAGGTGGACGGTCGTCCGATCCCCAGCTCTTCCAACTTTTTCACGAGCGATGCCTCCGTGTATCGAGCAGGGGGTCGCTGGTACTTCTCGGTGGCACTCATTGTCTCGAGGTCTAGAGCCTGACCAACGTGGAGAGGTGGTAGGATCTTCGCATCACCACTGTCCGAGCTGCCATCGGAACCCCCATCGGAACCGTCGGCATCGTCGTCGCTGGACTCCATATATACCTTGAGAAAGCCATCGAACAGCAGAACTTCACCCGTGGCGGTCAAGGTATCGGGTACCGTCGAGATACCAATGGTCGCAATCGTCTTCTCTAACTCCGCTTCAGCCATCTGCGAGGCAATTGTTCGCTTCCAGATCAGATCATACAGCCGAACGTGAGCCTCGGTTGTGCCGGCACGTCGCAGCGTAGCATCGGTGGGGCGAATCGCCTCGTGGGCTTCTTGAGCCGAGGCAACCTTCGTTGTGAAGTTCTTGGGCTGGGCATACCTGGCGCCATACTCGGCGGTCACCATCGAAGCGATCGCTGTAATGGCCAACTCCGAGAGATTTACCGAGTCGGTACGCATGTAGGTGATATGACCTGCTTCGTACAGATCCTGCGCCAGTTTCATCGTTCGCGACAGCGAGTAGCCAAGCTTTCGAGAGGCCTCCTGTTGCAGTGTTGATGTGGTGAAGGGGGCTGATGGCCGCTTCCTCGCCGGTTTTGTTTCGAGTGCTGATACGTGGTACGTGGCACCGATGCATCGTTCCAGGAAACTGCGCGCCTGTTCCTCGGTATCGAAACGCTGCGGAAGCTCTGCAAGTACGGCCTTGCCATCTACAATAAACTGGGCTTGAAGGCGAAACTGACTGCTGGCCGTAAAAGCCTGGATCTCTCGTTCGCGCTCCGCCACCAGTCGAACAGCAACCGACTGTACGCGACCGGCAGAGAGGTTGCGCTGCACCTTGCGCCAGAGCACTGGAGAAAGTCCGTATCCAACAAGCCGGTCTAAGACTCTGCGCGCTTGTTGAGCATCCACTAAGGCTTTGTCGATGGAGCGTGGGTGCTCGATCGCACGAAGAATCGCCGGCTTGGTAATCTCGTGGAAGACAATCCGACGGGTCTTTGATGCATCGAGGTCGAGGGCTTCAAACAGGTGCCAGGCGATGGCCTCTCCTTCTCGGTCTTCGTCGCTTGCCAGCCACACGGTATCGGCACTCTTGGCTTGTTTCTTCAGCTCGGCAACGACCTTCTTCTTGTCTTCGTTGATCTCGTAGACAGGTGTGAAGTTGTTGGCGATATCGATGGCTTTGTCATTGCCGGGCAGGTCGCGAATGTGGCCCATGCACGACGTGACCACGTAGTCGGAGCCGAGGTACTTCTGAATGGTCTTTGCCTTCGAAGGCGACTCAACGATTACGAGATGTTTCATACGGTGCCGATCGGCGGTGGATGTCCGGTGTTCAGAGGTTATTCAGCAGTATTGTGGACACACGTCGTTGGACTGTGACACACGGCGAAGATTTGCAGTGAGTGATGTTGAGGCCGAAACCCGAGACGATCGGCGACACGATCGCGAATTGTGTCGATCGACTCTTCACGAAACTCCACAATCCTGCCACATTCGGTGCAGATGAGGTGGTCGTGGTGGGGCATCCGCGAGGAGAGTTCAAAGTGGGCACTCTCGCCTTGGAATCGGTGTTTCGTCAAAATCGAGCATTGTGTCAGCAAGTCCAGCGTGGAGTAGATGGTTGCGCGCGAGACCTTATCCCCCTGCGCATTCATGTGCAGATACAGCTCGTCGGCCGAAAAATGATCGTCGATTTCGGCAATCCGGTCCAGGATATTGATACGCTCCTGGGTGATGCGATACTTCTTTCGCCGAAGGAAATCGGAGAACTGTTGCTTGAGATCATCGATCTGGGTCAAAGAAGCCATAGGGCAGCAAATATAGACTTCCGTACTTTTGCCCCTTCACGTCCATCAATTTTTCCACGGAGAGTCCGCCTATGCGGAAATGGCGCATCGAGGATTCCCTCGAGCTCTACAACGTCCCCGGATGGGGCATTAACTACTTCTCGATCAATGAGAAGGGGAATGTGGCGGTTTCACCGCGCAAAAGTGCCGGATGCAGCGTCGATCTCAAGGAACTGGTTGATGAACTAGGGATCCGAGATGTGTCGTTGCCGGTCTTAGTCCGGTTTCCCGATATTCTGGACGATCGCATTGAGAAACTCTCCGGTTGCTTCGACAAAGCCTCGGACGAGTACGGCTACACGGGCAAATACTACTGTGTCTATCCGATCAAGGTCAACCAACAGCGTCCCGTGGTCGAAGAACTTGTTCGCCACGGCAAGCGGTTCAACATTGGACTTGAGGCCGGCTCGAAACCAGAACTCCATGCCGTCTTGGCCGTTATGGATAATCCCGACGCCCTGATTATCTGCAATGGCTACAAGGACGAGGACTACATTGAGCTGGCGTTGCTGGCCCAGAAAATGGGGAAGCGTATCTACCTTGTGGTGGAAAAACTCGCGGAGCTGAAGCTCATTAATCACGTCGCCAAACGGATCGATGTTCGCCCGAACGTCGGAATTCGCATTAAGCTCACTGCGTCGGGGTCCGGAAAGTGGGAAGACTCGGGCGGTGATAAGTCAAAATTTGGATTGAATGCTTCCGAACTGGTGGCGGCCGTCGACTACGCCGAGCAGGAGAATATGCTCGACTGCATCCGTCTGATCCACTTCCACCTTGGTTCCCAAATCACCAACATTCGGAAGATCAAGTCTGGCTTGCGTGAGGTTGCGCAGTTCTACGTGCAGCTGATGAAACGCGGCTGTAACGTGGATTTTGTGGATATCGGTGGCGGTCTGGGGGTTGACTACGATGGTTCCCGAACACTGATGACCTCCAGCATCAACTATGCCATCCAAGAGTACGCTAACGATGCCGTGGCAACCCTTGTTGACGCTGCCACAAAACATGAGCTACCGCACCCTCACATCATCACGGAATCGGGCCGGGCGTTAACGGCCCATCACTCGATTCTCATCTTCGATGTTCTCGAAACAACGTCGGTTCCGCGCTGGACGGGAACCGACGCCTTAGGCACTGACGAACACGAGATCGTTGTGGAACTCTCGGAGATCCTGGCTTCGGTGTCTACGCGCACAATGATCGAGTCGTGGCACGACGCCCAGCAACTTCGCGAAGAGGCGCTCGACCGTTTCAGCCTTGGCGTACTTGATCTCAACACCCGAGCCAAAACCGAAAAGCTCTATTGGTCCGTTGCGCTGAAGATTGCCGAACTCTCGTCGGGGATGAAGAATGCCCCGGAAGAGCTGCAACAGCTTCCGCGGATGCTTGCCGACAAGTACTTCTGCAATTTTTCGCTGTTTCAGTCGCTGCCGGACTCATGGGCCATCGACCAACTCTTTCCCATCATGCCAATTCATCGGCTGACCGAAAAACCAACGCACCTCGGAACGTTGCAGGACATCACCTGCGACTCCGATGGAAAGGTTGACCACTTCATTGGGATGGGAGATCCGCGGCGGACGTTGCCACTGCACACGTTCGAACCCGGAACTCCATACTACATCGGTGCGTTCCTCGTGGGGGCGTATCAAGAGATCCTTGGGGATTTGCACAACCTGTTCGGTGATACCAATGCCGTTCACGTCACATGCACGGAGCGCGGTTATGAGATCACCCAGGTGATCGATGGTGAAACCGTCGCCGACGTCCTGGATTACGTGCAGTTCGACGCCAAGAAACTGGTCCGCACGATGGAAACGTGGGTGAGTCAATCGGTCAAAGAGGGTCGCATCACGGCTCAGCAGGGTAAGGAATTCTTGGCCATCTACCGTTCAGGGTTGTACGGGTACACGTACCTCGAATGATTCCACTGGAGCACAATGTTTCGTAGAGCAGTCCAAGCGGTTCTTGTCGTGATGATCCCGGTCCTGTGGGCTCCGCTAGTGGTATGCTCACAGGAGCTTCCCGAATGCTTCACGGCGGAGTACTCGCGGGCAAATCAGCGCTGGCAGACGGGGGAGTGGCACTACGGTGCAGCGCGCATGCTGGATAGCAGCTACCTGGTGATTTCCCAACAGCGTGGTGGTACGTGGTTTCTTCCGGCTCCGCCCTTGTTCGTTGACTTCACGGAGGACTTCGACGTCGAGGCTCGGTTGCGCTGGAGAGGCGGTCGCACAACGGATGGTTTTGGCATCTCGTGGGGATCAGCCGGTGCCTATGATCACACAATGTTATTGATCCGAGCCGATGGTCAGTATCAACTCGCACAAGTGCGCCAGCGGTTCTACGAGGCCGTATCGGATTGGACACCGACCGACGTTCTCCAGAAGGACTCTGCATGGAACACGATTGTCGTGCAAAAGCGCGGCACAGCCGTCAACATCCGGATCAACGGCTACACGATTGGTTCATTTGAGCAGCCAGCCGTGCTGGGACGGGAGTTCGGTGTGGCGGTGGCAGGTGCCGTGGCGGTCGAGTACGCGACGTTCATCGTGCGTCAGCCCCAAGATCCGATTCGGCTAGCCCCGAACCATCCCACGCAGGGCACGCGCGAGAATCTTGGGCCAAACGTCAACACCACCGGCGGAGATCTTTCCCCGGTGATCACGGCTGATGGACGATTCCTCTACATCGGTCGTTATCCATACTCAGGTAACATTGGTAGTCCGTCTACGGAAGATATTTATGTGTCTGAGAAACAGGCCGACGGCACGTGGGGCAAAACACAGAATGTAGGGCGTCCCCTCAACAACGAAGGATCGAACTACCTGATCTCGATCACCCCCGACTTGAACACCGTTCTGGTGGGGAACACGTATTACCCTAACGGCCGGCCCAAGGGCGGCGGCGTATCGATATCCTATCGGGAGAGCCAAGGATGGTCCATTCCATCCGATGTGCGCATTGCCGATTACTACAACCGCCATCGGTTTGCGGAGATGTGTCTTGATCCCAGTGGTACGCGCCTAATCATGGCCATCGAACGGGATGACTCGCGTGGTGAAAAGGACCTCTACGTCTCCACGCGGCAGCGCGATGGAAGTTTCAGCGTGCCGGTGAATCTCACCAGTGTGAACACGTGGGGAAATGAGATGTCGCCGTTTGTGGCTGCCGACGGTGAAACCATGTACTTTGCAACCGATGGTCGCAAGGGCTATGGTGGTGTGGATATCTGGATGACTCGGCGGTTGGATGACACCTGGCTAACGTGGACAGAGCCGGAGAATCTCGGTCCAGTGGTCAACACTGCCGATTGGGATGCCTACTTCACCGTACCGGCCGACGGAGAGTTTGCCTACCTGAGTGCCACAAATCCGGACAACAACAGTGCGGATATCTACCGCATTCGTCTAACAGAGGGTGTCAAACCCAAGCCCGTGGTGCTCGTACGTGGTCGGGTGGTGGATGCTACAACCAATCAGCCAATTGCGGCAGTGGTGGAATACGAGAGTCTGTCCAAACGCATCGGCATGGGACAGGCACGATCGGCCCCGAAGGACGGCTCGTACGCCATCGCGTTGCCAGCCGGAGACTTGTACGGCTTTCGTGCAACGGCCGGTGAGGCCTACTATCCCATCAGCGACCAGCTCAGTACTCAGAGTCTGGGGGCGTACACCGAGATCACGCGTGATCTGAAGATGGTCCCCGTCCGCAAGAATGAAGTCATCCGCCTGAACAACCTCTTCTTCGACTCCGGGGAGCATGTGCTGCGGCCCGAATCGCTGCCGGAACTGGACCGCCTTGTTGTCTTCATGAAGAAGTCGTCCACGATCGTCATTGAGCTGTCTGGCCACACGGATAATGTCGGGTCATCGGCAGCCAATCAAAAGCTCTCGCAGGACCGTGTTGACTCCGTGCGAGAATACCTCGTGCAAAATGGCATCGATGCCAAGCGCTTAAAAGCGGTGGGCTACGGTGCACGAAAGCCCCTTGCCACGAACTCCACGGAGGAAGGTCGCCAGCAGAACCGGAGAGTGGAGTTCAAGATTCTCACAATCTGATGAATCGTCGATTCCTACTCCATTGCCTTACAGCTCTTGCGGCACTGGTTGTTCCGGTCGTCGCACCATTGCAGGTTCGCGCAGGAGAGTTGCCCTCGGTCTACGAGCACCGGACCTCAGCGTGGTATCGCGAGCTCACGTCCGAGCGTCCGAACGTCGTGCGGCTGTACGCGGCGTTGGATGCCGACTCGTCCGTGGCTGCGGGGTGCCGAAGCGCGGAGTGGAAACAGGCCGTTCGGTGGCTGGCAGAGCATTGGCATCTGGCCGATCGCGATGGCTGGCTGGCCGACACGTTGCCGGCGTCGTACCGGTTTGATCTTTCGTCAACGCTCGGAAGTAAAGAGCTCCGCGTCTTGGAGCAACAACCGTGGCGAGGGATTGGTCCCTATTCGTGGGATCGCGCTGCCGTGGCCGCAACGGGTTCCATGGGCATCGGAGTGATTCGGTCGCTTGCTCAGCACCCGCGTCATACCGAGGTCGTCTTTGCTGGAACAATCTCTGCCGGACTCTGGAAGTCCACCACGTCCGGACGCGAGTGGACGAATGTGACCGATCCACTTCCGGTGACGACCGTCTGGGACATCGCCATTGCTCCATCGCAACCACAGTACGTCTATGCCGCTACCAATGTAGGGGTGATTCGTTCCATCAACCGTGGCGATCGGTTTAGCCTGTGCGATCCGGCAAATGGTCAGCGCCATCCAACAGCCAAGTCGGCGTCGCATGTTGCGGTTGATCCATCGGATCCGCTGCACGTGGTTGCCGTCTACGACCGACAGGTCCAGTACAGTACCGATGGCGGACAAACGTGGACGTCATCACTGGCGCCGGCCGGAGAGTACTGGGATCTGCGATGGCATCCAACGGATGCGAGCATCCTGTACGCACTGCATCGCTCGAATGGATGGGTAACCTACCTCCGCAGTGCCGATGGCGGGGCGTCGTTCGTTGCACTGCCGGACTGCGGCCTGCCCGTTGTCGAGGAAGCCGGACAGGATGGTGCGCGGCTGCTTCGGGGCTGTCTGGCGACGTCGGCGGCTGATCCCCGTCGAGTATGGGTGATCTATGCCGGCACACGCCACGACACACTCGGCGGAGTTTGGGGGTTGTACACCTCGTACGATGCTGGACAGACCTTCGAGCACGTCTGTTGCGGCGAAGAGGGGGTAGAGGTTCCCGATGCGGTGGAGCGGCCGAATCTGTTCGACTATCGCATCACCGGCACGGGCGTGGGTCAGGTCACGTGGGATATGGCCTTTGCCGTCTCCGACCGTGATACGTCGCTGATGGTCGTTGGTGGAATCTTTCCCTATGTCTCGGTCGATGGTGGCCGGCGGTGGGGTTCAATGGCCTCGATCCATTACGATATACAAGATGCCCTCATCACCGATGATGCCATTTGGGTGAGTCACGACGGTGGCGTGCACTACTCCCAAGATAGCGGGCGCACGATGATCGATCGCAGTGATGGCATAAATGCATTGCAGGTATGGGGCTTCGGCATGTCGCACCGGGCCAACGTGATGGCGCTGGGAGCCTACCACATGCCGATCATCATCCGCGACGACGCCCTCTATGATGTAGGACGATTTGAGGGCGGATGGTATGGCTGGTCGGGTGCCGATGCGATGATGGCCGACGTGAATCCAGATGATGACCGATGGATCTATGCAAAGCCGTGGAATAGTGTCCGAGCCGAGCGAAGCCGCACCGTGGACAGCCCTCCGCGCAGTCAGGATCTTGGTATCGACCTGGGCTACCTACCGTTCTCCAACATTGCCTTCCATCCGAGCGAGACGTACACGATCGTCGCTGCCGATCATCGGTCGAAGTCGATCGTACGCACGCACACCAATGCCGGATCGTGGGATACCCTCCGCACATTTTCATCGACGATCACGCATGTGCGGATCTGCTCAGACGATCCGACGGTACTTCTTGCTGTAGCCGATGGCGAGCTGTGGCGATCCACCGATGATGGACAGTCGTGGACGGTGATCTCACCGGCACGAGCATTGACCGGATCGGCAGCGATCATCGATGCCGTGTTTGGCCAGACGGGGAGTGAACTCCTTGTTGGCTATGGAGGTCGGCAGTCGACGGTCAAGGTTCTGCGCTCCACCGATGGCGGCGCAACGTGGCGGGACGAATCCTATGGTCTACCGCCGGTAGCCCTGCGCTGTCTGGCTGTGACGGGTGGTCCATCTCCAACGGTGTTTGCCGGAACAGAAACAGGAGTGTTCGTCCGAACATCTGGACAAGCTCAGTGGAGCGTGATGGGCACCGGCTTGCCCGTCACGCAGGTTTCATTTCTTCGCATCGATGACGTTCGCGGAGTGCTCATTGCCGGAACAGAACGGGGGCTTTGGCAAACAACGCTGCCGTTTGTCGAGCCACCGCGCGCGAGAATTGCTCGCAGTCGCAGCGATGTACGCTGCTCTCGTACACCGGTGCGTTTCTACGACCGTAGCCAGGCACGCAACACCATTGGGTATTCTCGGCAGTGGTTGTTTCCAGGAGGAGAGCCGGCAACGTCCACGGCTGATGTTGTTGATGTGACCTACGCGATGCCGGGTACCTACGCTGCAACGTTGGTGGTGCACAATGATGATGGTTCGGATACGACGATTCTCGATGAGGCGGTGGTCGTCCACCCCTCGGAGTGCGACGATCCTGACCACGTTCCCGGGTTAGCCATTGATCTGCGACATCCGGCCGACCGGGTGCGATTGGGCCGCATCGATACTACGCTATCGGAGGCCACCTTCATGGCGTGGGTGTATGTGGATGGATCGCAGCCCGACTTTAGTGCCATCTTCTGCACCGATGGTGTGGACAACAGTCAGGAGTTTGGGATGCAGTTCTTCGCCCCGAACAACGAAGTGGGGTACTTGTGGTCCGGTGGCCGTTGGTGGTGGCGCAGCGGATTGCAGCTGCAACCCAACCGTTGGCACCACGTGGCCCTCATCATCCGGCCTACCGGGGCAACCGTGATGGTCGACGGCATCAGCGCAACCGACAGCCTTGCACTGGCTCCGGTGGACATGTCCACACTCGACGTGTTGCTGGGAACCTACCATCTCTGGGACACCCGCAATGCGTCACTTCTCATCGACGAGGTTCGATTGTTCAGCCGTGCGCTCCATGCCGATGATGTTCGCCGGATGATGCATCATCCCATCAGCCCGACCATGCCAGGTCTGCTGGCATGGTATCAGATGAATGAGTCCGATCAATACGTTCTCTATGATCGAGCACGGGGAGGGCAGGGTATACTTGAACAGGGTGCGGTACATCAGCCATCGACGATTCCGTTCGGGTTGGGTCGCACGGTTGTTAATCAACGTCTCCTTGGGAATTGGATTCCGACGGATACGACGTGGTGCGGAATCGAGTTTGTCGATCCCCATGATCACAGCATCATGATTACGCGCCTCGACCGTGCCGTGGAGCCCCTTACCAATGATCTCTCCGACGACGTCACGGGCCTGCCCGCGGAGTTCTGGATTCGCGATGTCACGGGATCTTCCCTTGTGCGCACCGTACGCGTGGCCCTGCATCCGTTTATCGATGCCACCGATGCAGAGCGACGAACGTTTAGTTATTGGCACTCGCCAATGCTCACCGGCGACGCAACGTGGACGCTGCAGCCCGTCGATGGCGGCGTACCCTACCTGAAGGGCACGCACGTTATCAACGGCGGCCTTGAGCCAGCAGTGCCACTGCCGCTGCGGATCAGAGCAGCCATGACGGGAGGACCGACGTCGGCCTCCGAGTCAGTGACCACCACAATTCAACTCCTGCCACAGCCGGCTACCAACGTGCTGCGCATTGTCTGGCCGGAGCATCCGATACAGGATATCCAGATCTTCGACATGCACGGCTGGCCGCTGGCTACAACGCCGTGGAACCCCACGCCCGATGGTGCAATGCTGGATGTGCGTACGCTGCCAACGGGCGTATACGTTATGCGTCTGGATGGTCGGACCCAGCGTTTTTCGGTCGTTCGGTAGTTGGTAGTCCCGGCTCGACCATCACGACGCGCTCACGATCGACGACAACAGCACCTACTGCAGCGCCCTTGGGTTTGCGCACAAACTTTCGTTGTGTATAGATCACCGGTGTCCACGTGGCATTGCGTGCACTGGAGTAGTAGGCGGCAATGGCACCGGCCTGTTCGAGAATGTGATCCGGAGGCATCGTTCCACTCGCAGAGGATCCGAGGATAGGGGAGCGGAGAATGCAATGCGACCCACTCACTCCCCGTGCATGAAGCCAGAGATCATTGGGTTTGGCAAACCGCATCGTCAGTTCGTCGTTGTTGGCCGCCGTGCGTCCAACGTAGAGCGTCCAGTGTTGGCCTAGGTCGAACTCGCGAAAGACACGTTGAAGTTCCATGCCAGTTCGGCCCGACGATGAACGTCTCGGAGGCTGGGGAGTGCTCAACGCCTCAAGTTCCGGTTCAGAGGTACAGGCTTCAATCGCAGCGAGGGCAGACTCCAGCTCGGCAATCCGCTGCTGCGTAGGAGGAATGCGCTGTTGCAGGGTTGCCGAACTGCGCTCCGACCGGCGGGCTTTGTTGTAGAACCGTTGTGCTGCTTCGAGGAGCGACTGCTCTGGTTGAAGTGGGATGCAAAGGTCGGAGCCGTCCGGAGCCGTGGCATGCAACTCAGAAACATTGCGCAGGCGTACATCCGGTTGACTCATCAGGATGTCGGCCATAAGGCGATAGTGCGAAGCATGGTCGGCCTGCGCTCGATCGGAGAGCATGTGGTCGAGTGCTCGCCGCTGTTTCGTGAGTTCGCGGTGAAGCGCCGATTGGAGGTGATGCTTCCGCTGATGAAAGCGTTGCCGTTGTTCATGGAGTACCGAGGCTCGACGTACGGCCGTGAGGATACTCGCATGACGTTCCATCGTTGTCCATCCATGTAGCGGTAGTAGTGCCACCGTAATGCGCCCGTTGCGTTCTACCACGTAGCTCGCGGATTCAGCGCGTACCAGATCGGCAATGGGCTGATCGTGGTACGACTGTTCGGCCTCTAACAGGGGCCCGAGGCGTTCCTCGGTCGGTGTTACGGTGAAGGTCTGCCCGATGAGTGCCGAACGCTTGGTGAAGGCGTCGGTGATGATGCCATCGGATTCGACGACAACGTTGGCCTTGCCGGCCGTAAACAGCAGGAGATGAAGCCGCGTATGCGTCAGAACACAGGTGAGGATGCGATCGCCGGCGACCTTCACCACGGCGTGGCATTGTTGACCGATGACGGTGGGAAGAACGCTCACGGCATTTTTACGCTGTCGCTGCAGCCGCGGTTCGAGGTACACCTCAACAGCCGAGCCGGTGTTGACAACCAAGGTGTGGTCACGGTTGTCCTGCGAACCCGCCCATCGCAGCACAATCTGATCGGGCTGCTGAGTCCATGCATCGGTCAACGTACATCCCTGGAGCAGGAGATGCAGTTCATCGGCCATGCGTTCAAGCGTAAGATGATAGCCCGTCATGAGGGCTTACTCCGAGGTTGTTGAATCGTTCCTTACATCAAGAACCGTGCGCCATACCGACGGAGTGGTTGGCAACGAGCGTAGCAGCTGTTGATGTGATGGACTCAGGTGCGAAACAATGGCTCGGACATCGGCGTCGTCCCGCTCAGGGCCGCGCACCATTCCCTCGACGGTGGTGTAGACCACCATTGGATGTTGGTCCTGCAGGAGTGTCTGAACCGGTCTGGACGTACCCTTTGCACCGAGTAGGCCCAGCGCGTAGCCAACATGCTGACGCACAAACATGTTCGAGTCGGTGACCGCCAACTCCAAGACGTCGATGGCATCGTCTTGGCCTATCAAGCCGAGGGTTAGCGCTGCCGTGCGGCGCAGTCGCCAGGAGGGGTGGGTAAGCAGTTCGCCAAGGGGCTCGAGGAGTGGTGCACGGGTTTTGCCAGTAATGGTTGCCGCCAACAGCACCACGGACGGATCGTCGGACCGCAGTGCATTGCTGAGGAAGGCATCGACCGTAGCCGGTTCGCGCTCCCGCAACTTGGGCACAACGTCTTCGATGGTCAGGCGTTCACGTGGCATGCCAGAGGACGCATGAGCAAAGAGTTGCGGTAGGATAACGCTCGGCTCGAAGGTGGCCAACCGATCACGGGCAGGTCCGACGTTCGGTTGAAATCGTAGGGGAGCTGCTGAGGCTTGAATAAACAGGCTGTCGAACGTCGAGGCAAGCTCTCCGGGGGGAGTTGAGGATACCGCCGATGATTGCCCCACAGCAACGTGATTGGTGTCAACGAAGACACCATAGGTTGATTTGACAGAGGAGGTGGAATTGCGGAGGGTCTCGGTGTAGCGGTCCTGACCATCCCCATCGATAAACACGCCGATCATTCCGGCATACCGACGAAAGTCTGAGTATCCAAACGTGTTGGTCTCGTTGACCGCCGCGTAGGTGTCGTTGCCCATCTGGTCGATGAAGATGGACACGGCGTTGGCATTGCCACCACCGAGTGACAGACTCTCCGTGGTGTAGCTATCGTTGCCGGCATCGTCGGCAAGCAGACCAATGGCAAGGTCGTGACCGCAGCCCTGTGAGACGCCGTGCGAGGCGTAGAAATCGTCGCCGCTGAGATCGCGTAGTATTCCTGCGGCCAGGTGGACGCCGGATCCCTGCGCATACTGATACGCCACGTAGCGATCCTCGCCGCTGCGGTCAACTAAGCCCCCTACCGCATACCAATACCCCGTACCCTGGCCGTAAATGTCGGTCGTATAATGGTCGTTTCCGGCATCGTCGGCAAGAATGCCGATCCCTCCCGAGGCCAGCGGACGGTACCCCAGGGCAGCTCCCTGTGTAAACGTTACGAAGTGAGCATCGTAGCGGAGCACGTCAACGTAGGGGCTCGAGGCGAGATAGTGGTCATTCCCCGAGTGATCAAACAGGAGGCCCAGTCCGCGGGTCCCACCGAATCCTTGACCCTGCGCCGAGCACGTATACACATCGTTGCCCGAACCATCGTACAACATTGCCAGCCCAAACACCGCAGCCCCCTGCGTATTCTGACCGGAGGTGTAGCAGTCGTATCCGGACTCGTCATGGAGGATCCCAACACCAAAGAGCGATGCTCCCAGCGACCAGTCGCCGGTCCGATAGGTGTCGTTGCCCTGATCGTCGATCAGGATGCTGATACCGGCAACCGACCCACCGAAACAGTAGGCTCCTCCCAGGTAGGTGTCGTTTCCTCCAGCGTCAACGATGCATTGGATGGGGTTGTCTCGAAACGACAACTTCGACGTTGACGCGGCACGGTAGATGTCATCGCCACCAAGGTCGATGATCAGCGCATAGGTTCCTTCGTAGAGATCTGGTCCCGGCCCGCCAATGGCAACGCGGCCGTAGTCGGTCATAAACGTGATCGATGTGCAGCTGTCGATGGTGGAGGCCGGGAGCTCCCGTAGCTCTAATCGGGTTCCCAGCAGACGACCGTACAGTTCAAGGCCAAAACTATACAGGTCGGTCATCGGCGTGTGCAGGGCTGTATCGGCTTGGGCAAAGGCTCGTTCGGCCAACGCGCGCTGTTGGCGTTGCTTGGCATATCCCTCGTAGAGCGACTCGTTCGGGTCGTCTTCCGTATTCATCCACAGCGAATCCATCGATGAGCTGAGTGCGTCGTACTCCCACCAGCGACGCCGCCAATCGTCGCTGCCTTTTCGAATCATCTCCACGACTTGCAACACGCGATTGACAATCTCGCGAACGGCCTGTGGTAGCGGCTGCTGGAGGTCGGGAAGCTCGCGGATGGGAGGTCGCGGGTTGACGACGTCGACCCTTCGTGGCGGAATTAGATCAAGTTCTCGAAGTCCTAGGTGGAGAGCTCCGGCGGGGTCGTTTCGATGTGAAAAGTCTGCATAGCGGTGCACGGCATCGAGGCGTCCAAGTGGATGTGTAAAGATGGAGTCATGAAACGCCAACCGGTGAACATCGCGCAGAGTGCCATCCAGCGGCATGGCGGCATCGGCCTCTGTGAGGCCAAGAATACCAAGGGCGTGTTGAAGGAGTGTCCGCGATTGACGTGGGAGCTGATCCTGAGCTACACTAATGCTGGTTCCAAGACTGGCTACCATCACGACGGCAATGGTCAGGAGAATACATGTTCGTACGGTCTGTGAGGTCATGGCAAGTCGTGAAGATGGTGACGAGACAAATACACGGTGCAAGCATCCGGATGAACATCGAGATGATGGTGAACGATCCACCGATCGGTGTCCAGGCTTCGATGAGGGGCAGCGAGGGCAGCAGCCAGGGGGGCAGCCAGGGCGTATCCATCATGAAGATCCATGGCGGCAATGAATCGGTACCATTCCATCGCATCCTGCGTTGCAAGTACGGCGGAGCTCAGTTCAGGACCAGCTTCGCAAAGGATCGACGCAATACCCATCTGTCCAAGCCGGAGCATGACCTCATGGAGGTCGAAACCGTCGGGCTGTTGCAATTCACAGAGCACGATGTCGCAACCAGCGTCCACATACGGTTGACGGTCCGATTCAGGGGAGGTTGACGGCAGGACCATGATCGTCCGCTGGCGCCGCGCTGTGTGGATGACGTGGGCCGTACTAGGGGTAGAACACGTTGCATCGACGATCACCCGCACCGGATTACGTCCCTGTACATGCCGTACGTTCAACTGCGGGTTGTCGATCAGAATGGTAGCCGCCGAGGTCAACACGGCATCAAACTCTGCACGTAGCTGATGGACGGCCCTCTGGCTGGCGGGACCCGTCAACTGGAGTCTGCGCTTCGGATTGGGGGCCATGAATCCGTCGCGAGATTCGGCCGTTTTGACGGCAACGTACGGCAGGCCTGTGGTGGCATGGCGAAAGAAGAATCGGTTGAGCCATGTTGCCTGCTGTTGACGCACTCCAACCCGGACATCGATTCCATGTGAGCGCAGGTAGGCGATACCGGTTCCAGCAACCATAGGATGCGGGTCCTCGACGGCCACGACAACATGTCGGATGCCACTGCGAATGATTGCTTCGGCACATGGTGGCGTCTTACCGTAATGGTTGCAGGGTTCCAGCGTCACGTACAGCACGGTTGTATCCG
>CAZBOW010000020.1:4585-6027 GCA_964493635.1 uncultured Hyphomicrobiales bacterium | reverse complement strand
GTGCAGGCCTGCAGCGCCATGGCCTCGGCATGCGGGCCGCCAAAAACGGCATGCCAACCCTCGGACAGGACTGTTCCGCGATCAACAATGACACAACCCACGCGTGGATTCGGGCTAACCATACCAGTTCCGCGCTCGGCCAGCCGGAGGGCGTGGTCCATCCAGTGTTGATCGTCGTGGTCAGGACGAGAAGCAGCGTCCGTACTCATCGAGGCGGCCACGAAATCTCCATGGTAGCGGTGTAGGAGAGGGGAACGGCGGGAATTGTCATTTCCGCAGTGTAGACGCCGTCGGGTACCTGTTGTCCGCTGGATGTTGTGCCGCGCCACATGATGGAACATCGCTGATGCTCGCCCACCATACGGGGTTCCACTGGTGTAATGACCTGCAGAAACGCCATGCCATCGTCACTGCGGTACAGAACAGTGCCGCTGCGATCACGGATCGAAAGGCGAAAGGTCTCCGACGAGGGAAGAAACTCATCGGGTCGAGGTAGCAGGCGATGCGCCATGCACCCTATGTCAACACCGTCTGCATGGTAGATGGCAAAGGGTTCAAGAGCCAACGACATCGTATAGGACAGCGACACATCGATGGTGTCATGCCACGTGCCGGCCGACGTCTCCACCGTGAGCTCAGCACGTAGTGAGCCTGCCTGGACACCATCGGGTGACACGTGCTCAACACCGGCCGTGTAACTGCGCGTCGACGCGTTACCGGGAGCTCCAGATCCGGCGAGCAAAAACACCAGTGTGTCACCGTCTACGACGGCAATAGCCTGCTGGGGCATGATGCGTTGGCTTTCATCGTACACCACCAAGCTCAAAACGTAGGACGTATCGCTGTTGGAGACGCCGGCTAGTCGGACAAGAAGGCCTTGAGGCTTGCCTGAACGCATCGTTGAAACGTTGGAGGCGGGCGCAGAGGAGCATGCCACCACAACAACCGCAGTAACGGCAGAGGTGACACCAGCAATAAGGGTTCGCAGATTGATCAACGTACGGTGATGACGGTACTTCATACTCTAAAAATAGGACCTTCCGGCGGGTTGGTCGTTCATGCGATCGCGGCACGAACGGCCGCATTGACAGCCTGCCACATCGTGTGTGCACCAGCCGAGCCAGCAGCGAGGACTTCATCGTGGTGCAGATGCCGTTGCGTAGTATCCGACAGCACGTTCGTGACCAGCGACAGCGAGAGCACCTTCATCCCCATCGAGGCGGCAGTTGCGGCCTCGAGGGCAGTGGACATTCCGATCACGTCGGCTCCCATGCGTCGGTACATCCGAATCTCTGCTCGCGTCTCATACGATGGACCAAGGACAGACACATACGTTCCTTGGTGGAGAGCGATCCCCATCTGCATGCAGTGGGTAACGGTAGCTTGCCGCCATGCCGGATCGAGAACGGCCTGGCGCGTATTCGGCGTTGTTTTCGGCGTTG
>CAZBOW010000020.1:0-4485 GCA_964493635.1 uncultured Hyphomicrobiales bacterium | reverse complement strand
TTCGGCGTTGTTTTCGGCGTTGGCAACGTTACGAACCTCCCTGTCGTATTCCACAGATCCGAGGAACACAACAGATCCCCGACGCGCAGACGTGGGTGTAGGCCTCCGGCAGCATTGGTAAGGATGAGGTGTGTGCACCCTTGGTTGGCCAACCAGCGCACCACGGCTACAACGTCTTCCGTGGGCCGTCCCTCGTAGAGGTGCGTGCGACCCATGGCAATAAGAATGTCTACCGCCGTGGTAGGGGAGTGCCAGCCTGCATCAAGTTGCACGATGGCAAACTCGGCACGATGTCCGGCAACGTGCAGTGCTGGAAGCCCGGCAATGGTCGTCATTGGAACAATACTGCGAATACGTTCGCGGGGAATCGCTTGCGCGATTCCAGATCCCGCGATCATTGCGATACGTGGCCAAGCAGTGGACATGCTGGCAACATAGCACATCAGGGAGAATGTCCAGAATGTCCAACCGGACTCCGCCCTCACCGAGCATGTTATCTTTGCTGCAGGCATCCGTGCCACACCTTCCCATCGCCCCGAAAGATCCCGTGATGATTTTGAGCATGACCGGTTATGGAAAAGCTGACGCAGTGATCGATGGCACACCTACAACGGTTGAACTTCGCAGCGTCAACGGCCGATTTCTCGAAATGAATGTGCGCCTCCCCCGGGAATGGGCCGATCGTGAAGGTGCCATCCGGGACCTGTTGAAGAAATCCATTCAACGTGGCAGTGTGAACGTCTACGTGCGGCGGGAGCAAGCTGCAGACCAACACGCCCTGCATGTCGACTGGCAGGCAGCAGAAGCCTACGTCTCCGCACTGCAACAACTCCAGCAGCGGTTCGATCTTGCTGGTGCCGTATCGATCGACAACGTTTCCGGATATGCTCCCATCTTTCAGGGTTCGAAACCCACCACGGACCAGGACGCGGTTACGCGGGACGTTGTCGGGGCGGTTGAGCGTGCACTGCACGAACTACAGGACATGCGCGTTCGTGAGGGGGCTATGCTAGCGCTCGATCTGCAGGAGCGCCTAGCGACCATCACCGAGCATCTGAACCATGTTGAGCAGCTCACCGCAGAGCGCATTCCCCAGGAGCGCGCACGGTTGCGTGAGCGCGTGGCGCAGTTGGTAGGCGAAGAACACATCGATGAACAGCGGTTGCAGTTGGAGATAACGCTCTTGGCCGATCGATTGGATATCACCGAGGAATGTGTTCGACTGCGTTCACACATGAAACACGTTGTTGATGATCTCTCCGAAGGGGGCTCGGTTGGACGTAAGCTGAACTTCCAGTTACAGGAGATGAATCGGGAGGTGAATACGATGGGGTCGAAGAGCAACGATGCCGTGATCGGACGGCATGTTGTGATGATGAAGGAGGAGTTGGAACGAATGCGAGAACAAGTTCAGAACATTGAATGATGAAGCAACTCATTGTGTTGAGCGCTCCGAGCGGAGCAGGGAAGACCACCGTCGCCAAGCATCTGTTGACGACATTTCCGCAACTGCGATTCAGTGTTTCCGCCACAACCAGAGCCATGCGTCCCGGTGAGGTGCATGCACGGGACTACTTCTTCCTGTCGCGCGAAGAATTCGCCGAGCGATTGCGGCATGAGGATCTGATCGAATACGAGGAAATCTTTGGGAACTATTACGGCACTCTGCGAAGCGTGGTCGAGCAGGCCATGGCACGTGGGGAGTTCCTGGTCTTTGACGTCGATGTGAAGGGGGCTCTGTCCTTGCGGAAAGCGTTTCCTAACGATACCCTGCTGCTGTTCATCGCTCCGCCGAATCTGGATGTCTTGGGCGAGCGTCTCAGAAATCGCCACACCGAAACCGACGAACAGATCACTCTGCGTCTGTCTCGAGCGGAGATGGAAATGAGCCTCCAAGATCGGTTCGACGCCGTACTTGTCAACGATGACCTGCAGCGTACACTTGAGCGTGCTGAGAGCCTTGTCCGGAGCGTTACCGATGGCGCCTCGCAACAGCCGTTGCTCTTCCCGGAGTAGGCCGGCGTAGCTGATACGATAGGTTGTTCGCCGGAGTGCTATTTTTACGGTCTATGGCAAAAAAGAAGACAGCATCGGCACTACCCGCAGGACTCACACCACAGGATGTCCTGCGCGACTATCGCATTGGCGTTGAGAGTCGCGAAGCATCGCTCCTCGGACGCAAAGAAGTACTCACCGGTAAAGCCAAATTCGGGATCTTCGGCGACGGCAAAGAGCTACCGCAACTGGCCATGGCACGGGCGTTTCAGCACGGCGACTGGCGGAGCGGCTACTACCGCGACCAAACCTTCATGTTTGCCATTGGCGAAAGCACCGTCCAGAAGTTTTTTGCCCAGCTCTATGCGCATACCGACGTCCACGCCGAACCCTCATCGGCTGGTAGAAGCATGAATGGCCACTTCGGCACGCGTTTTCTCGATGATCGGGGGGAGTGGCTGCCACAAACAGAACGCTATAACGTTTCCGCCGACGTGTCTCCGACCGGTTCTCAGATGCCACGGCTGGTTGGTTTGGCCTATGCTTCGGTGATCTACCGGGGAGTAGAGGCCTTGGCGGATCTGCCGGCGTTCTCCCATCATGGTTCGGAGGTTGCCTTCGGGACTATTGGAAATGCCTCTGCCGCAGAAGGGATGTTTTGGGAGTCGGTCAATGCTATCGGCGTCCTGCATGCTCCTGCCGTGATCTCGATCTGGGACGATGGATACGGGATTAGTGTACCCAATGCCTACCAGCACACCAAGGGCGATGTGGGTGCTCTCCTTGAAGGATTCCGTCGCCAACCGGGCAGTTCCGATGGCTACGATATTCACCGGGTTGATGCCTACGACTACCCGGCCTTAATGGCGACATATGCCGCGGCGTCGGCCACGGCACGAACCGAGCATGTGCCACAGCTGATCCATGTTGTGAATGTCACGCAGCCACAAGGACACTCAACCTCGGGCTCCCATGAGCGCTACAAGAGCAAGGAGCGCTTGGTATGGGAAGAAGAACACGACGGACTTCGCATTATGCGTGCATGGATGCTGCAGAATGGGATCGCGACCGAGGCCGAGCTGGTAACGATCGAGTCGGAGGCCAAGCAGAGCGTGCAACAGCAGAGAGATGCTGCGTGGGACGCCTACATTACACCGATCCGGGCTGATGTTGCCGAAGCCGCCGGGATCATTAGCGCCGTTCACGGCACCCTGCAGGGGAGTGCCGCCGATCGCGTTGCCGACATTCTTGCCGAGTTGACATCCATCCGTGAGCCGTTTCGGCGAGATGTCGTACGAGCATTGTATCACACCGTGCTGGCGTCGTCGGGTACCTCATCGGCCGAGCGCTCGGCGGCCATTGCTTGGCAGCAGGCCTATCAAGACGCCATTCAACCCCGATACGGTTCGCACTTGCACAGCCACTCGGAGCATCAGATCCAACGTGTTCCGATGGTATCGGTGCAGTATGCGGACGATGCGCCCAAGGTGAACGGCAGCGAAGTCATGAATGCGTGTTTCGATGCGCATTTCCGCCGCGACCCGCGAATCGTTGCCTTTGGCGAAGATCTCGGGCACTTGGGGGACGTGAATCAAGGTTTTGCCGGATTGCAAGCCAAGTATGGCGAGCTACGCATCACCGATACCGGTATCCGTGAGTGTACCATCCTTGGTCAGGCAATTGGCCTTGCCATGCGCGGTTTACGCCCGATTGCAGAGATCCAGTATCTCGACTACCTGCTCTATGCACTGCAGGTGATGAGTGATGACTTGGCCACCCTGCAGTGGCGAACAAAGGGCGGGCAGAAAGCACCGGTGATTGTGCGAACGCGTGGGCATCGTCTCGAGGGTGTTTGGCACTCCGGTTCGCCAATGGCAGGTATTCTCAACCTCGTTCGCGGGATGTACGTCTGTGTGCCACGGAATATGACCCAGGCGGCCGGCATGTACACCACACTGCTGCATTCGGACGAGCCGGGTCTTATCGTTGAAGTCCTCAACGGATACCGACTCAAAGAGCCCCTTCCCTCAAATATTGGTGAATACACAGTGCCACTGGGCGTCCCGGAGATCTTGCGAGCCGGTACCGACCTCACGGTAGTGACCTATGGTGCCAGTTGCCGAGTGGCGATGGAAGCAGCAAACGATGCTTCGGAAGTGGGAATTGATGTGGAGGTGATCGATGTGCAGACACTCCTGCCGTTCGATATCCACGGTGTTGTTGGTGCTTCGTTGCAGAAGACAAACCGCCTGATGATCCTGGACGAAGATGTGCCGGGCGGAGCCTCGGCCTATATCCTTCAGCAGGTGCTTGAACATCAAGATGGCTACCGCTGGTTGGATTCCCGTCCAACGACCATCACCGCTCAAGAGCATCGGCCAGCCTACGGAACCGACGGAAACTTCTGGTCAAAACCTGAACCGGAGCACGTCTTTGCAGCGATCTACGCCGTAATGCACGAGGCAGATCCCCAGCGTTGGCCACGCCTGT
>CAZBOW010000019.1:38490-42282 GCA_964493635.1 uncultured Hyphomicrobiales bacterium | reverse complement strand
GTCTGCCAGGAACAGCGTTTGTGACCATCGATGGTAACGACGGCCTGGGTAACCAAACAGTGAACGTAATTGCCAACACGACGATTAACACCACGGGAACCTACACGACGCTGATCGGTAGCAACACGGCTGGTACCACCAGCATTCAAGCAAATGCCGACATCGATCTGACCACCTTTGGTTCGGGTGACATCGACCTGACATCGGCCGATGACGTCAACGTCTTCGCTACCGACGACATCGTATTGGAAGCAGAGTCGGGTTCAACAGCGAACATCGACCTGCTCTCGACGGGTACGGGCGCTGGCACGGCAAACGTGAACATCGCGGTAACGGCACCGGTCCCAGGTAATGCAACGATGACCATCGCCGTAGATGGTACCACCACGGAAACCGCTGGTATCAGCCGCACCTTGACCACACCAATTGCCCGCATCAACAACACGGGTAGTGGTCGTACGCAAATCGGCAATGGCACAGGCGTAGCCGGATCGGGCCACGTTGGTATCGGTCTGGACCCAACCACCACGAGCTACACATCGGGCCATGCCATCGGATCGTACACGGCAGATGTCCTGCTGAACGTAAACGGCACGGCTGGTTCACCAAACGTCCGCATTGCCTCGCTCGAAGCAATTACGGGAGCCCCCTTCCAAGCAGCAACCGACGGTATCGTACTTGTTGACGACAACGGCGTGATTCGTCGCGGCTTGTTCGACGTGGAGCAAGGCCTGACCTTCGCCGACGAGGGTGGTCAAACGGCACTGCGTCTTGGTTCGACGCTGGCTGGTAACGGTGCCGGCACGAATCCGCTGGAAACCACACGCTATATCAACCTGAGCAGCCAGTCACTGATTGTTAATCGCGGTGCTACGGCCGATGCCATGATCACGGCAAACGGCAACACGGACGACGTAACGATCAACACGGCAACGACCACCATCCTTGGTTCAACCAACGTTGGTGTTAACACGACGGGTGCTGGAACAACAACGGTTGGTTCGGCCGCTGCCGGAGCCATCTCGATGGAATCGGCTTCGACGATCACCGCTACGGCCGGAACAACCATGGATCTGAACATGGTTGACCTGGACGTTGATGCCTCGAACTCGATCACGATGACGTCGGCCGGAAACACCACCGTTGAATCGACCGGTGGCACGGTAACGATTCAGGCAACCTCGGTTGCTCCTGGGGCAGCAGACGTGATCCTAACAGCCAACGACGACCTGATCATGACGGCTACGGATAACGCTACGGTTGACGCATCGGGCGTACTGATCAATACCAACGGTACGGGTGCAACAACGATCGGAAACGTTACTGGTGGTGATGTGAACATCATCACTGGAGGTGGCACGGACGTCAATGTAACGGTGAACTCCGCCGCTGGTAGCGAAATGACGGTCACGGGTCTGCCAACAGCGCTTGGCACCGAAGAAGCCCTCATGATCGAGCCGGTCACCAACCGCGTGATGCGCTACCCTGGTACGCCAGGCATCAAGATTGCTCGCAAGCCTGCCGACGAGTCGGTCACCAACAGCTCGGCACTGCAGGACGACGATCATCTGACGATCAACCTGCAGGCCAATGCTTCCTACGAGATCGAAGCCGTGATTGTCTTCTCGGGCAATAACGCACCATTCTCGAACATGAAGGGGGCTTTCACAGGCCCTGAGAGTGCCGTTGCAAACTTCTCGTACACCGCTACGATGAACGGCTCGCCGCTGGCCCCTGCCTACGGCGAAGGCGACGACGCGGCGCTTGGCCCAATTCCAGTGGACGGTGTTGTGCCATCGGCACAGGTCACGGTGGTCTTCAAGGGTATCATCATCACCGACGGTACCGGCGGACCACTCACGTTCCGTTGGGCGCAGCAACTGGCCGGCGGAGCAGGTATCACCACCACGGTGCACCGCAATTCCTACATCAAAACCACGCGCTTCAACTAAGGGCGCGGAACTGAATGAACATGAACGTGAAAAAACTGGAGAATCAAAAGATGAATCGCACGCTCAAGAGTTTGCTCGGTGCCGCTGTCCTAGTGGCATTCGTAGCACCCGTGGCGGTGGCCCAAACTGGTTCGTTGCAAGGTCAGCGCACGATCTTCAACGACGGTGGCACCACGGTGGGTACGTTTAACCGTATCTACCTTGAAACACCGGCCGACGCCACCTTGGTACAGGACTACCGTTTGATCCTGCCACCAAACGATGGCAATGCCAACGACATTCTCTTCACACCAGATGGCACTGGTACGCTGGAATTCAACAGCGGCGACGGGCTGTTCTGGAAGTTGATTGGAAACAATACGGCGTTTGTTGATGGTACGAACAACCTTCTCGGTACCCTTACCGCAGATCCGTTGAACATCATCACGAACAATACCACTCGTATCCGTGTGCTGAGCAACGGTAACGTTGGTATCGGTACGACTACGCCGGGATTCCTGCTGGACGTAGCGGGTAACACAAACATCCAAGGTCAGACCTTCCTACGCAAAGAAGCGTTCTACTACGATCCTACCAACGGCTATGCTGCTGGTACGATCACGGGTGTTGAGCCTGGTGGAACTTCAGGCGACGCAACGAAGCTGGGTATTTACGGTGGTCGGAACACGGGTGGTATCATCCTGTACACCAACGTAAACAACAGCCAGACGGAGGTGATGCGCCTCACAAGCAACCCAAACCCTGCCATTGGTGGTCGGATCAGCATTAAGGCCGGTACGGCACCAAACGCTCTGGTTGCAATTGGTGGCGGTGCAGGTGGTAACCTGACGATCGATGATAACGGTAACCTTGTAACGGCCGGCAACATCACGATCAACGGTACTGGTACGAACACCATTGGTGTTGCTGCAACAACGAACAACATCACCGGTACGAACACCGTACTTGGTTTGACGAATATCAACCGCACGGGTAGCTTCAACACCTTTATCGGTAATGCTGCCGGCGGAAACATTTCGCTGGACGTCGACTCGCTGACAACCGACCTATACCTGAACGGCATCACGTCGAACGCTGCAATCAACGATGTGCTCTGGATTACTGGAGACAACAAGGTCCGTCGCACGAGCTTTGGTGGCTTGGTAGAGCAGGGGATCACGTTCGACAACGAACTTGGTGTCTCGCGCATCCGTCTTGGTGGTCTGTCGACCATCAGCAATCCATTTGCTGCTGATCGCTTCGTGAACCTGGACGTCTACGATCTGACATTCACCGCAGCAGGCGGAACGCAAACAATACTGAAGCTAGATGGCGATGCTGCCAATGGCCTCTTCGTCCTGCGCTCCTTTGGCAATGGTGAAGGTTTCATCACATCAAATCGTAAGACCTTCATTCAGAACGATGGAGCGGGCCTTCCAGCACTCTTCGTACGCAATGTTGATAACATGCAGGACTCGTGGCTAGAGATTGGCGACCACACTGGTACTGGCCACATGGCAATGGGTATCAATAACCCCGGTGGTGCCAACTTCATTGATAACGGCACGGGCCGCAATCTGGAGATTCGCACGAGCAATATTGTAGAAGCGACGTTCTCTTCAACGGGCCTGAACATTGTCAACAACCTCACCGTTGGTGACAATGCTACTCTTGGTGATGCCGACACCGATCAGCACCTGATTCGTGGTGTTACGAACATCAACACCACGGCAACGGGCGCTGCGACCACGATTGGCGCAACGTCGAACGCTGGTGCAGTGAGCATTGCTTCGGGTACAACAGTAACTTCGAACTCGACGGGTCTTACCAGCATCACTGGTGGTACGGGCGTAGACGTAAC
>CAZBOW010000019.1:26475-38390 GCA_964493635.1 uncultured Hyphomicrobiales bacterium | reverse complement strand
CTTCGAACTCGACGGGTCTTACCAGCATCACTGGTGGTACGGGCGTAGACGTAACGGCTACGACCGGAGACGTGGACGTGGCAGCTACGGCGAATGCCGTAAATGTAAACGCCGGAACCACGTTTAACGCAACGGGTGCTACGGGCGCAACAGTAACCGCTACGGCAAACAACGTAACGCTGAACGCCGGTGCGAATGTTGATATTAACGCCACAGCCAACGTCACCGTGGACGGTGTAAACGTCGAAAACACGGCAACGAACTCGTTCAGGGTTGTCGCCCCAACGGCGAACATCAACACATCTAGTGCTGCGCCTTCCACAACGAACATTGGTAACGCTACGAACGGTATCGTGAACATTACCGGAAACGGTAACAACGGTGTTACAATCACGGGTACGCAGGCTACTGCTGGCGACAACACGATTGTGATGGACGTTGGCAACACGAATTCGAATTTGGTTCTTAACAACATCGCTGTTGTTAATCCAATCGAAGATCTGCTGTGGATCAATGCAGCCAATCAAGTGCGTCGCACGTCATTCACTGGCACGGCTAACGAAGGTCTGCAGTTCCAGAATAGCGCCTATCGTCTTGGTGTTGGTGCATCAACCGATGCAACTCCATGGGATGAGAAGTCGTTCCTGGAGAATCGCTACGTAAACCTCAATCAAAGCTCGTTGTTCTTCACAACGAACAATGAGGCAAAATCTCTGCTTGAGTTGAATGGTAACGCCGCCAACGGAAGCGTAAACATCTTCTCGTACGGAACTGGCGACATTAACCTGGCTTCGATGGATGATGACATCATCCTTAGCGCAAATAACACCGGCGGATTGGTCCAGATTAATGCTACCAATGCTGCTGGCGATATCGACCTCAACGCCGGCGACCAGCTGACCGCTGATGCTGCCGACATTACTCTTACCGCAGGTGATGACCTTGTTGCTACGGCAACGGATCTCATGGACCTCAACATGGCCGACCTGGACGTAGATGCAACCGGAACAATCACGCAAACGTCAGCCGGCAATAGCATCTACGAGGCAACTGGTGGATCGTTGAGGATTCGAACGACCGGTGCAGCACCGGGTAGCAATGACGTACTGATCACGTCGAATGATGAGATCTACATGAGTGCTCCGGTATCTACGGTCGTTGAGGCTAGCGGCACCAACGGTGTTCTGTGGCTGCAGGCGAATGGCACAAACGGTATTGTACGTATGCTCGGTGAATTGCAGATCCGTCAGTGGTCACGGAACCTGAATCTGAACTTTGACTATGGAACAGCATCCACCACGCGAATCGGTAACAACACCAACGCCGTGGTGAACATCGCCGGCTTTGACAATAACGGTGTAACGATCACTGGCGCCCAGAATGCCGCCGGCGATAACACGATTGTGATCGATCCAGGAGCTACGACAGCAGACCTCGTGCTGAACAACATTGCTACGTCGTCGGCACCGGTAAACATGCTGTCGATTGACGGCTCGAACCAGGTTCGCCAGAAGACGCTCACCAGCATGGCCGACGAAGGTATCCAGTACGACGGCACCGACGGTGAGTTCAAGCTGGGCCACCTGACGGATGGTAGCAATGCGATCACCTCGAACCGCTACGTTCGCGTAAGCAACTCGGGTGGTACGCGTACGTTGGCCTACACATGGCTTGATGGTGGCTCCGTTTCTCGCAACCTGCTGACGCTGGCATCGAATGGTACTGTAGGCATCAATACTACCGGCAGCGGTGTTACTAACATCGGTAACGGTTCAGCTGGTGCCGTAAACATCGACGGTGCTGGTATCGACATTGAAGCGCAGGGCGCATTCGACATTCAGCTACGTGCAACTGGTGACTTCATCCGTCAGGATGCTGCGATCATCGACATCTCTGGTACCACGAGGATCGATCTGAATGCCGATGTTAACGGCACAGTGAATGTTGGTAAGGACGGAAACACAACCAACGTGCTTTCGAACACGATTAACATCGGTACTGGCGCTTACACAACAGGTGTAAACATCGGTACATCGGCCAACGCAACGAACACGATTCTTGGCGTAACCAACATCAACCGCGCTGGCTCGGCCATCACGCAGGCTGGTGCAAACGGTAACACAGTAGAAATCATCGGTTCTACGAACAACTTTGGTACAGACAACTTTGCAACGACCAACACGATTGGTCGCACATCGTCGGCAACGAACAATATCCTGGGTACTACCAATATCAACAACGTTGCTGGTGGCGATAACACGGTAATCGGTAACACCGGTGCCGGTGCAACCACGGTGACCATTAACGCTGGTACCACGGGTAACATCGTGCTAGGCGGCGTAGATACGGACAACGCTCCGGTCAACATGCTGTCGTTGAATGGTTCATCGCAAGTCCGTCAAAAGGCTCTCACCAGCATGGCTGATGAAGGTCTGCAGTACGACGGTACGGATGGAGAGTTCAAGCTTGGTCATACCACCTCGGGTACGGGCGCTCCAATCACCTCGTCGCGTTTCGTAAACATCGGCGCAGGTGGAACACTGACGTTCCGTGATGCTACGAATACCAAGCAGTTGGTGCTGAACAACAACGGTAACGTTGAAATCAACAGCTCCAGCACAGGTACAACCACGATTGGTAGCTCGACCGCCGGCGCCATCTCGGCAACGGCAAACGCAAACATCTCCCTGGAAGCTGTAGGAACTGGCGACATTTCCTTCACCGCTACAGGCGATGATGTAAGCACCTCGGCTGCGAATATCAGCCTGCAAGGCTCTTCGACGGTAGACATGGACGCTCCAGCCATCACGATCAACGATGCTGGTTCGGGAACCACACAAATCGGTAATGCAAGCGCTGGCTCGGTGACCATCAACGCTGGTGGAGTTAGCAACGACGTATCGATTTCTGCTAACGACATCATCTCGATGGCCAGCGGCACAATCACTGGTACGTCTACCAACGGTAACGTTACGTTCTCAGCAACCGGCTCGGGCAACTTCTCGGCAACTGGTGCAACGGCTGCAACGATGACGGCTTCGGCCAACGCGTTGACGCTGAATGCTAACGGTACCTCGGGTAGCGTAGTTGTGAATGCAACTGGTGCTGGTAACGACGTAGACATCAATGCCAATGACCTGGTAACGATCGACGCTACAACGATCACCAATACCGCTACAACGTTCAACGTTGCTAGCACAACTACAAACCTCAACACAGGAATTGCTTCCACGACGAACATTGGTAACACCACCAACGGTGCTGTGAACATCCGTGGTCGCGGTAACAACGGTGTTACAATCACCGGTGCTCAGACAACGGCAGGTGACAACACCATCGTGATCGATCCAGGTGCAACAACATCGAACCTAGTCCTGAACAACATCTCTACGCTGTCTCCAGTATTGGACCTCCTCTGGATCACCACGAACAACGAAGTTCGTCGCGCTCCATTCACGGCCACGGCCGACGAAGGTGTTCAATTCCAGAGCTCATCGTATCGCCTTGGTGTTGCCGCTTCAACGGACGCAACGCCATGGAACGACAAGTCCTTCTTGGAAGATCGCTATGTGAACTTGAACACGAGCTCGTTGTTCTTCACCACCAACAACAGCAACACCTCGCTGCTTGAGTTGAACGGTGATGCTGCTAACGGAAGCGTGAACATGTTCTCGTACGGCACTGGCAACATCACGCTCCAAGCGGGTAGCAACGATGTTGTTCTTAATGCCAACAGCTCTACTGGTATGGTTCAGCTGAATGCGACCAACGCTGCTGGTGATATCGACATCAACGCAGGCGATCAGTTGACTCTCGACGCTGCTGACGTGCTTATCGGTTCCACCGACGACATGACCCTTGGCGCTACCGATGTGCTGAGCTTGACTGGTAACTCGGCTAGCTTCCAGACTAATGGTGGTGACCTCACCATCACAGTACCTGGCTTGGGTGACGATCTCATCCTGAACGGCATCACAACCGACAACACGGTACTTACCTACCTCGGTGTTACTGGTAGCAACGAAGTCCGCGAAGTAAGTCTGAATGCTACCGCCTGGCTTGTTGGTGGCAACAACCACTCGGGTGCTGAAGAATTCGGAACTACAAGCAATACAGACGTGATCTTCATCACGAACAACACGGAGCGTTTCCGTTTGACAAGTGCTGGAGCTTTGACGCAAACAGGCAACAACCAGGTAACCTTCACCGGTAACGTGGATGCAACCAACGGTCTGGACGTCACCAATGCCGATCTGACGGTAGGGGGCTCGAACTTCGTTGTCGACGATGCAACGGGTAACATCACGAACATCGGTACCACAACGTTCGGTGATGGTACGGGTGTAGATAACTCACTGTTTAATCTTGGAACAACAGGTCTGCTGACGATTAACAACGACCCTGCGATCCAAAACTTGACGATTCAGGAAACAGCAATCACCCGTACAGGTAACATCGCCATCAACACTGGTGGTAACACGATCAACACAGACGGTTCGATCAACGCCACCAACAACCTTACCATCAACGGAACGGCAGCCCTTGGCGACGGTTCGGGTACGGACAACGTAACAGTAACCACTGGTTCGGGTTCGTTTACGGTAACGGGTAACACGTTTATCAACACCTCGGGTACGAACTCCACACAGATTGGCTCGCAGAGCAGTGGTGCAGGAATCGTAGACATTGAGGCTCAGGGGACGATTAACCTGACGACTGGCGGCACGGGTACCGTCTACATCCAGGGATCGAACAACGGTGATGTAGTGATTGGTAACTCAACATCAACAACGGTTGATGTGATCGGTACCGTCAACATCAACACTACGAACAGTGGTGGAGCAACCAACATTGGTACGGGTACCAATGCCAGCAACGTTACGCTTGGTAACACTGGTAACGATGTGATCATGGGTGCTCCGGCCACGTTCGAGCGAAGCATGAACGTGAAGTTCAACACGATCAATGCAACGTCCACGCTCGATGAATCCTACCACGTTGTTGTGTGTACGAACGCAGGTTCGATCACAGTGAACCTTCCAGCAGCTGCAACGGCTGGTGCAGGTCGGGTGTACGTGATCAAGAGCGCTGGTGCAGGTGATGTAGTCATCGATCCGAACGGCGTTGAAACGATCGAAGGCCTGGGAACCTTCACCATCACTGGTGGTGGTAATCTTACCCGTACGATCGTATCGAGTGGCGCTACGTGGTACGTGATTGGTAACTAAACTCAACACTGATTTTTCCCGGAGACTATGAAGATTGCACTTGTTGGCTTGGGCATCGTGGCTTCGCTGTTTAGCGGAGCCACAGTACTGGCCCAAAACGAAACGCGCTTGCAGCTTACGGGCTCGAACGGAAATACAACGGTTATCGAACCATCGACCCTATCTGGAAACAGAACGATCACCGTGCCAGATGTTTCAGGAACGTTCTTCATTGTCCCGGCGTCGGGCGGTGGTGGAACAGCTAATCAGCTCACGCGCTTTGGTACAACGACAGGTACATTGCTGAATGGATCACTGAGCGATAACGGCAGCGGTACATTATCGCGTTCTGGTGGGTTGACCCTAAGTGTTACGAGTCTTAGTATCACCGGACAGACAGCATTTAATGTTGGCTCGGGTGGAGCATTCTCTATGCCCACAGCAACAGGGCGACTCTTTGATGCACTCACGAACGACGGTGGGGCAACCACCGCCTTTACTCCGGTTCCGCCGGTGGGTACGGTTAGCATGTTTGCCGGGAGCTCTGCTCCTGGAGGCTATTTACTGTGCGACGGTGCAGCATACAACATTGTTGACTACCCAGACTTACATAACGTGATTGGCACCACCTATGGCTCTGCCGGTGCAGGCACCTTTCGTGTACCCGACCTGCGCAACCGCAATGTGATCGGTGCCGGTAGTCGCGCCATTGGTGCCACGGGTGGAGCAGAGACGCACACACTCACCACATCGGAGATGCCGGCGCACAATCATGGGGTAACCGATCCTGGCCATGGGCACACGATCAATGATCCGGGGCACAACCATGGTCTTAACATTTTTGCAACTGATGATCTTAACTGGTCAGCCCAAAACGGCCAATATCCGTCTGCAGATGGCATTGCCCTCGCAAACGCTGTAGTGACAGGTACAAATACGACCGGCATCACCATCAACACTAACACTACGGGGATCAGCACGCAAAATGCTGGTGGTGGCAACGCTCACAACATCATGGATCCATATCTGATTTTGAATTTCATCATCAAGTATTGATCAGCCATCTGCCATAACAGTCTATGAATCTATGGGGTCCATGGTCCACACCATCGGCCCCATAGTTGCCTAAAGCCCCCTGAACGAGAAAGAATTACGTAGGATCTGCAATGAACAAACTACTCCTTACACTCTGCATCGTTCTTGCTGCTGCAACTGGCATGAACGCTCAAACGCGTCTGCAGCTCAATAACGAGGCGCCGGGAGGGGGCTATGGTGCAAGCTTCATCATTTTGCCACCACTTACGCCCACAACGGGTACCGTGGAGCTCCGCTTCCCCACAACAAGTGGTACGGCGCTGATCGAGGATAACTCCGGCATCACGAACCTTACCTCGTTGAATGCTTCGGGACCATCGTCGTTTGGTAGTTCGGTGAACATCGACGGTGGGCTCACGATTCAGCATAACGTCGCCAACGACTCTACAACGCGGACACTTGGCCTACGGTTTCAGAACGATCCCTATGGTGGTGGGGGCGACTATGCCGGTCTTCGAATGTACAATCGGAACAGCACCGAGGATATGGTTCTTGAGCTGTACTCCGGTAACGATGGAGGCGATAGGATCAACTTCTCCGTTTCCGATGGTACCTACGGCGTGATGGTGAACCACTATCCGGTGATCACCACGAACAATGCCTCGACGCTGCTCGGTAGCTCTTTGGCCGGATCGTATTGGTCGCTGGGTGGTAATACAACGGGAACCGTTCGGACGCTTGGATCGAATGACAACTACGCCGTAGCGTTTGAAACCAACGGCACCGAGCGCATGCGCCTTGATACCGACGGAGATCTTGGCATTGGTACCACCAACCCTCGCACACCGCTGCACGTGGCACGCGCTGCCTCTGGAGCAACCACCTACATTACACTGATGAACTCTGCAGCAGCAGGTACGTTGAACAGTGCTGTACAGATTAGTTTCTCCAACGACGTGGGTGCCATAGAAACAGTTCCGAATACGTTCATCCGCTCGCAAAACACGGGTGGAGCCAATAATGCCGGCACGCTGTCCTTTGGCACCTACGATGGTGGTGCCGTTGCGACCCGGATGAGCATTGATCCTTCCGGGGATGTGACCATCCATACCGGTGAGTTCATCGTAGACGACAACAACACCAGTGCTGATGGTCAGGTTGAGATTGAGATGTTCAGCGCTTCAAACTATGGCTGGGTGTATGGCCGTAATGCTGAACTCCGCATTGGAACGGGAGTGGCTGCATATCCTGTAACGGTTGATCCAGGAAACACCGGTAACCCAGTGTTGCGAATTGATCAAAACATCGTAAGCGTTATGGACGGAGCGAATCCTGCGATTCGCTTGCAACCGAACGGAACCATGTCGCTTTTCGGAACGAGTGCTTCAACGGGTGCCGTACTGTTCTACGAACCACAAGCTGGTGGGGCATCGTACATCACGCTGAAAGCGCCAGCGTTGGCAACATCCTACGACCTTGTGCTTCCTGCCGACGACGGTGGCTCAGGACAGTTTCTGCAAACAGACGGTTCGGGGAATCTGGCATGGGCCACCGTAGGCCTGCAGTACTTCACGGAAACGCGCAATACCACAGCACCGAATGCCACTGTTCCAGTGCACCAGATCATAGCATCAGGTTCGGAAACAAACATCGACATGGCGCTGCGCCCAAAGGGTACCGGAGCGCTTACAGCTGATGTGGCAGATGGTACAACTACAGGTGGTAATAAGCGTGGAACAAATGCCGTAGACCTTCAGAGAGTGCGGGGATCGAATATCCAGGTAGCGTCAGGTTCGCAGGCAACAATTGGTGGAGGACAGAATAACCGCGCGTCGAATTCCTCAGCGACAGTTGCTGGTGGTTCAGGAAACATAGCCGATGGCAACGCGTCTGTTGTTGCCGGAGGCGGCAATAACCAGGCTTGGGCCCAATATTCAACGGTGGCGGGTGGATATGGTAATTCGACGGCGGGTAACAACTCCACGATCCTTGGTGGGACCACAAATACCATCACGGGCTCTGGCTCGTGGTCAAACATTGCGGGAGGTTCCGAGAACATTATAACATCGGCATACTCCACCATCCTTGGTGGTAGGGAGAACGATGTAACTGCCGCTAACTCGGTAGTGTTAGGAGGCCAAGGCTTGACGATCAGCGGAGCACAGTCGATTGGTTATGCCGGCACATCGGATTATGCCGTAGGTGCCATGACCGTTTCCGCAAGCAACACCGCAGTGTTTTCCAACGTCAACTTTTGGCTGGCCAACAACAACAACACGGCGTCGGAACTACGCTTCTACGAAGCACAGTCCACGAATGGTGCGTTCCCTGCGGTTGGCACCAACTACACCGCCTTCAAGGCGCAAGCACAGGCAGCGGATATCACCTACACGCTTCCGGCTTCGGCACCCACGGCTGGCCAGGCACTGATTGCAGGTTCCACGCCAACAACATTGGAATGGGGCGCGGCCGGTGCAACGAATCTGGATGGTCTGAGCGACGCCAAATCCGGCGGTGCCAACTTTGCGAACAGTCTTTTGCTAGGACATCAAAGCGTACCCTCGATTAATGATGCTAATGGAAACGTTGCCGTTGGTTACGGCACAATTGAGAACATAACTCAAGGCGACTATAACATTGCCGTCGGATATGGCGTTCTTGCAAACGTCACAACGGGTTCATACAACGTTGCAATCGGTGGCCTCAGCATGCAGACGCTTTCTACCGGCACATCCAACATCGCCATTGGTTTGTTTTCGATGAACGGTGCCTCAACAACGGGATACAATAACATCGCCATCGGCCATGAGGCAGGTTTCGAGATTGATGGCTCGGCCCAGGAGAATACGGCCGTTGGTGCTCGGATTTTCCGCAATCAGTTGACTGGTAATCAGAATACAGTCGTTGGTGCCGACGCCATGTACAACGGTGGTACTGGTGGTAACAACGTAGTAGTAGGATACAGTGCAATGAGCAGCATCACCAGCGGTGCAAATAACGTGGTGATTGGATCGCAGGCGGGTCTTTCTCTCCAAACAGGTTCCGGCAACGTCTTCCTAGGCCATAATGCTGGTTGGTCCGAGACCGGATCAAACAAGCTGTACATCGATAACTCCAGCACCTCCACGCCTCTGATCTACGGTGACTTTTCGAGCAACAACCTCACCGTTAACGGTGCACTCACTCTTGAGGCAGGTACAACCACCTACGGAAGCGGCGTAGATGCCGGCAACCTGAGCAACACGTATATCGCCTTTGGAGCAGCTGGTGCAACTTCTGACTGGTCGTACTTGCGTCAGATCGGATCGGCCGATCAATATCATGTCGTATGGGACTTTCACGATAATTCCGATGATGCACGTTTTTCAATCCGCAGCGTAGGATCATCCGGAGCTACGCCCGATGTGATCACCACACGTTTGAGTCTGGACGGCAGTGGTAATCTGACCGTCGGTGGCTGGTCATCATCCTCCGCTGTACGGATCATGGAACCATCGGCCAGTGGAACCAACTTCACGGCCTTCGTTGCTCAAGCCCAGGCTGCCGATGTAACCTACACGCTCCCAGCTGCCGACGGCAGCTCTGGCCAGGTACTCTCGACGAATGGATCGGGAACGCTCAGCTGGGCATCGGCTCTTACGGCCAGCTCCAAGTCGATTTACACGGCTACGGCTACTAGCGGTTTGAGCTACACCACAAACAACGTGAATCTGGCATCGTTCACCGGCACGTTCGAAGACATTGCCGTGCCTGCACCTGCAGCAAATTCCACGGTAACGCTTCCTGCTGGAACCAACGGTCAGGTGATGTACGTCCGATTCTCATTTACGGCTGGTACCGGCACGGTAACGATCAACAATGTGGGTGGTGCGGCCACGGCAATGGTCTACGACGGTGCTGGTAGCGACGTGATCGTAGCGCACATGCTCTACACCACCACGGAAAAGTGGGTGATTCTCTCGGCTCAGTACTTCAATAACTAAGCCCCTTACCCCTCACCCTTGCGGACAAGGACGATGAACATGAAATGGATAGGCATGGTGGTGATGCTGGCGTGGTGCACAACGAGTGCGTTGGCTCAAGTTGAGGCCGTCGACAACATTCAGCTGGTGAACACCACGAATAAGCGTAGCATCACCCTCTCGGAGCCTGCAACGCTCTCGGGCAACCAGACCTTCACCTTCCCAGCGGCTGTTGGTTCGGTGGGGAACTTCCTTGGTGTGGGCTCGGTAAGTGGCAGCAACCAAACCATGAGCTGGCAAACAGCGGCGGCCAGTGGAGTGACAACTTCAGACCGTCTTACAACGACAACCTCTGGTGCAACGGGAACGAGTGTAGCAGCCGATGCCGGGAAGACCTACCGCGTAGTGGGTGTTCTGCAAATGAATCGCACAGCAGCTGCAGCCACGGACGAGATCACAATTACCCTGGCCGGCACGAGTGCGTCGTACAGTGCACTGGGTGTTTCGTGTGCGAATTGTCCGGCAGGGACCACTGGCGTGCCAACGTTCGCGTCCGGCACGGCATCGGCAGTCTTAGGAACACCGATCAATCCCGCAGGTGCCACCACCAATAAGAATCCTTTCGCCTATAGTATCGAGGGCTTGGTGGTCATGGATACTACTTCTGGAACCATCACGCTCACGATTGACGCCGATTCGGAGATGCTCACCCACAGTTACATCCTCATCACGGAGATCGACTGATGAGAGTATTCTTCGCTCTATTTGCTCTGGTTGCTATGGTGATGATATGGGGCTCATGGCACGTAGCATCGGCACAGACCAAGGTTGTCAACAAAATCCGCCTGGTCAATCCATCGAGCGGCGCTGTGGTAATCATCGAAGCGCCATCTGGCTTGAGTGAAACGCAGCGGTTCACGTTCCCCGTATCAACGGGTGCGGCCGGACAGCTGATGACAACGTCATCGAGCGGGAGCGGCAACAACCCCATGCAATGGGCTACGCCAGGTGCCAGCGCCACAGCGCTGTCCGACCGAAAGCCAACCACGATCAATTTCCCGGATGGTGCTGACACAGCACTCATCGTAGCCGTGGAGGCCAACAAGTCGTACCGTGTGGAAGGATTGTTGCAAATCGGGCGCAGTGCCGATAATACCCCAGCGTCCGACAATCTTCAGGTAAAGCTGACGGCACCCACCGGATCGACCAGACTCCTGTATGGATTGCGCTGCTACGACTGCCCAGCAGGAACAACGGGCGTGCCGTTGCGTGCCTCTGGAACTACCACGGCCACATCAGGAACCATCGATCCAGCTGGTGCCACCACGGACGATTACACAACGCGCGTGTACTCCATCGAGGGTGTGATCGATGTTGGATCTACTGCAGGGTACGCCGTTCTCACGCTTGTAAACCCCGACCCCGTGTCCAACAGTCTAACGATTGGTGCACAGACCTACATTGTCCTCACGGAGATCGATTAGTATGCAACGCACCGTTCTAACCGCCATCACGATGCTTTTCGCGCTCCAATTCGTTTCGGCGCAAGAATCTGTCTTGCAGGGCGTTCAGCTGGTGCGCCCCAGCAATGGAACCAAGCAAACAATCACCACGGCAGCAACCACAACACAAACGATCGTGCTGCCTACGACAGCAGCAACGGGGACGGGCCAGGGATTGAAGATTTCAGCTGTTAGTGGAAACACCATGA
>CAZBOW010000019.1:0-26375 GCA_964493635.1 uncultured Hyphomicrobiales bacterium | reverse complement strand
GCAACGGGGACGGGCCAGGGATTGAAGATTTCAGCTGTTAGTGGAAACACCATGACGCTGGCGTGGGATACGCCATCGGCAGGTCTGGCCAATTCATCCTCACAGCTTACGACCAATGCCGATGATAACACATCGTGGAGCTCGGGTCCGTTGATCTCCGTTGAGAATGGAAAGAAGTACCGAGTAGTTGGTTTGTTCCAGATCCGTCGCGGTACTACGGCTGGTGGCTCGAACGACGTATTTCAGATCCGTCTGAATACTCCAGCCTCGACCTATGCCCAGTTTGCCATTGAATGCTTTGACTGTCCGGCAGGAACTACGGGCGTGCCGTCGTTCTCTTCGGGTACGGCACCGGCAACAGGCACACTGGCCATTGATGGGCCGACGATCGATCCTAATGGTAACCAGACCAACGTAATCTACACGTACCGGATTGAGGGATTCTTTATCCCGGGTGCAACGGGGTCAACACGGCTTACCTTCAACAAGACAGGTGGTGCCGATCTTACCACCATGCTTGCCGGCTCCTACTGGGCTCTCCAAGAGATTGAATAGTTCCGTGCGTTCACTTTATCAACCCATTACCCTATGAAACACGTTATCCTGCTCGCAGCACTGCTGGTACTCGGCACATCAGCATTTGCGCAAAAGACGGTCCTGCAAGTGCAGGATGCTGGTGGCGACCGCGCGATTATTGAAGCTCCGGCACTTTCTGGAAATCGCACACTCACCATTCCGGATTACACCGGAACAATTCTGGTCACCAGCTCGGCGATGGGTACAAACCGTGCTGTACGAACAAACAGTCTTGGTGAGATCGAAACCGTCGCACTTACCAATGGTCAGTTGCTGATCGGCTCCACCGGCAATGCCCCCCAAGTGGGAAGTCTGACTGGAACCGCGAACCAGATCACTGTCACACCAGGAGCAGGTACCATTACGTTGTCGCTACCCCAGAGTATCGCAACCTCATCCAATGTTACGTTCAACAACCTCCAGACGTTGGGCGGACTTGATGTTGGAGGAGGTACGCTTGCTGGTGCTGCAAATACCTATCTCTACCTTCGTGCAGCCGGTGCCAGTACGGATGTAGCCTACCTGCGCCAGATCGGTGGTACGGACGCTTACCACCTAACGATAGACATCTACGACAACCTCACGGGAAACCAATTTTCCATTCGCAGTGTGCAGCCAACAACTGGCGACACGGCCTCGGCGTTGAACCTTAGCGATAATGTCCTCACCTTAGGGTATGGGGCTCAAGGCTCGGCAACACGCATCGTGATGAACGATGCTACCACAGGCACATCGAACACGGGAACTATGACGGTAACGGCTCTTACCGGCAACCGTACCTATACCCTCCCAGACGTGAGCGGAACGGTCGCAATTAGTGGCAGTATCGGAATCGATGACCTTTCCGATGCAAAGTCCGGTGGAGCCAACTTTAGCAACAGTATCGTTCTTGGCCATCAGAACGTGGGAGGCATCAACGGCGCCGACCAGAACACGGCCGTTGGCATAGGTACGATTCAAAACATCACAACCGGCACGTATAACACCGCCCTAGGCTACACCGCACTGCAAGCAATCACAACAGGACAGCACAATACTGCTATTGGCGGTCTTGCGATGAGAACGGTGACCACAGGTTCTGCCAACGTTGCCATTGGCATGCATGCCATGGATGATGGAACCACCAGCGGCAACTACAACACCGTTGTTGGTACGCAGGCGGGATTCGAACTGGATGGCACAGCGGCTGAGAATACGGCAGTTGGTGGGGCGATCTTCCGTAACTCTACTACGGGGAATCAGAATACGGCAATCGGATACTCAGCGATGTATAATGGCGGAACCGGAAGTTTTAACACCGCGATTGGTAGCCTTGCACTTCGTGGTATGACAACGGGCAGCAACAACGTAGCTCTTGGTACGGAGTCCGGTTGGACTACCTCCACTGGTTCCGGAAACATCTTCATCGGGTACCGAGCAGGCTTCAGCGAAACCGGCTCTGATAAGCTCTACATCGACAACTCTGGTACCGCAAGCCCCCTGATTTATGGCGACTTCTCCAGTAACAATTTGATGGTAAACGGAGCACTGACGCTTCAAGCTGCTACCTCCGACTATAACACATCAAATGTGGATGCCGCAAACCTGACCAACACCTACCTTGCCTTTGGCACAGCTGGTGCAGGCAGTGACTGGTCGTACTTGCGTCAGATCGGATCGGCCGACAACTACCACGTTGCTTGGGACTTCCACGATAATGCAAATGACACACGGTTTTCGATTCGCAGTGTGGAGTCATCTGGTCAGGTGCCGGATGTGATCACCACGCGATTGAGCCTGGATGGTTCCGGAAACTTCGTAGTAAGTGGCCACGGAACGTTTAAGAGCCATGTAACGCTGCAGCCGTCATCGTCCGTGGAAGGGGGCGAAGTAATTCTGCAAAAGGCCTCCAACACAGCAGTGTGGTGGGCTATCGACCAGTACGAAGGCGATAACGAAGCCCGTCTGCGCTTCTTACCCACCAGCGGTGGCGAAACGTTCGGCATGGTGATCGAGGAGAATGATGGACATGTCGGCATTGGAACGGCAAATCCTACTACCCGCCTACAGCTGGTGAGTGGTGGTGCGTTTGGCGTTGGCGATGATCCGATCAGTAACAACGCTGCCGGAATCTCCATCCGAAACACAAACAACACGAGTGGCACAGCTCATGCTGTTCTAGCACTAGCATCAGCTGGTGCAGGTGGTGGCGATCCCTACATCAGTTGGGACATCACATCGGTAGGGGGCTGGTCGATGGGGATTGATAACTCCGATAACGATAAGCTGAAGCTGTATGAGCTCTGGGACTTTCCCGCGGCGGGCACAGCTGTGATGACGTTCGACAGAGTGAATGATCGGGTAGGCGTGTTCACGGAGAATCCTACCGACCCATTCCACGTGCGAACAGGTGCACAAACGGCTGTGAGGATCACGACCACAACGGCAGATCTCAGCGCATCAACAGATCGCGGGTTGCTAACATTGGAACAGGATAATGCAACTCCCTCCGGAGTGGATCAGGAATGGGTGGTGTTTGTTCAAAATGGAAACGTACGTGGAACGATCGTGTCCAATGGTACTGGTAACGTTGCCTACAACAGTCCATCCGACTATCGCTTGAAAACTGATCTACGCGAGTTTTCCGGCACTGCCCTTGTACGCGACATCCCGGTGTACGACTATCAGTGGATAGAGTCTGGCCACCGGCAGTATGGCTTCATGGCACATGAACTGCAGGCCGTGGTTCCGTACCTCGTGCATGGAACAAAGGATGCCGTTGATGAAAACGGCAAACCGATCTATCAAATGCTCGACTATAGCAAGATCACGCCGATCCTGACCAAGGCCATCCAAGAGCAGCAGGCGGTGATTGAATCGCAGGAGCAGCGCATCCAAAAGTTGGAAGCGCTCGTGAAAGAACTACTCGAACGTAAGTAACGGACAGTATGAAACATACTCTACTCTTCACAGCCATTTTCCTGGTTGGAAGCACAGCCCTCGCTCAAAAAACCACTCTGCAGTTGCAGGATGCCTCTGGTGATCGCCTGGTGATCGAAACCGGTACGTTGACAGCAAACCGCACCACCACGTTGCCTGATGCGTCGGGCACATTGATGGTAAGCGGTTCGGCAGGTTTAGATGATCTGATGGACGCCAAATCTGGTGGAGCGAACTTTTCGAACAGCTTACTGCTGGGTCATCAGACCACTGGTTTGTTGAACAATGCCACGAGCAATACGGGCGTAGGATACGGCACGTTGCAGAGTATGACGTCGGCGGCCAACAACACAGCCATGGGTTTCGAGTCGATGCGGAATGCAACGTCGGCCAATGCCAACACAGCCATGGGACTTCGAGCAATGGCAAGCATCACGAGTGGTGCAGAGAATTCGGCGTTTGGTCATCGCGCTGGAGAGAACACCACAACCGCCATGATGAACACTGCCATCGGTGAGTATGCGATGCGGCTGAACCAAACGGCGTCGGAACACACCGCTGTTGGTGCCTACGCACTGTACTCTATGACGACAGGTCAAAAAAACGCTGTTCTTGGCAACGGCGCGCTGTTCTCGCTAACATCCGGTTCGCAAAACACCGTCGTGGGTGCCGATGCTGGATCGAACACCCTGAATGCCTCGGGCAACGTGTTCATTGGCTATGCCGCTGGTCAGAACGAGACGGGGTCGAACAAGCTGTACATCGACAACTCGAACACTACTACGCCTCTGATCTACGGTGACTTCTCATCGAACTACGTTACCATCAACAGCACGCTGCGCTTAGGTGAGCCACCAGCATCTGGCACGAACTACACGGCCTTTGTTGCGCAGGCCCAGGCGTCCGACATCACGTACACGCTTCCGGCTACAGCACCAACAACAGGGCAGGCATTGATTGCAGGTGCCACGCCAACTACACTCGAATGGGGTGCCGGCGGTGCAAAGAGTCTTGATGAACTCAATGATGCGAAGGCTGGCGGGGCGGGTTTTGCCTTTAGCGTACTTCTTGGCCATCAGAATGTGCCGTCAATCATTAATGCCGACGCTAACGTTGCAGTTGGTATTGGAACCATTGAGGATATCACGACGGGTGACGAAAACGTTGCAATAGGAACCAGTGCATTGGCCAGCATCACCACTGGTCAGAACAACGTGGCCATCGGATCGTATGCAGGCAATTTACTGCAGACGGGTTCAAGCAATGTATTCATTGGCAACTACGCAGGCTGGACCGAAACCGGATCCAACAAACTCTATATCGACAACACGGCAACATCAGCGCCGTTGATCTATGGAGATTTTAACAGCAACAACCTCACGGTGAATGGTGCACTCACGTTGGAGGCAGGCACCTCTACCTACGGGGGAGATATCGATGCTGGAAACTTGACGAACACCTATATCGCTTTCGGAGCAGCTGGTGCAGCAACTGACTGGTCGTACCTGCGCCAGATTGGTACAGCCGACAACTATCATCTGGTATGGGATTTTCACGACAACGCTGATGACGCACGGTTCTCGATTCGCAGCATAGCGTCTTCCGGCAACGTGCCAGACGTAATCACCACACGACTGAGTCTGGATGGTGCTGGAAACTTCCTCGTAAGTGGCCACGGAACGTTTAAAAGCCATGTAACGCTGCAGCCGTCATCGTCCGTGGAAGGGGGCGAAGTAATTCTGCAAAAGGCCTCCAACACAGGGCTATGGTGGGCAATTGACCAATACGAAGGCGACAACGAAGCGCGCCTTCGAATGTTCCCTACTGGCGGTGGTGAAGCCTATGGGATCTCGATCGAAGAGGATGATGGACATGTTGGCATTGGGTTAGCCAATCCGACGGCGCGTCTGGAAGTCTTGGATTATAGTGCCGTAACGACGAGGATTACCACAGGTAACATCAACCCCCAGGGCATGATCATCTTGAACGCACCTTTTGCTGTATCCAACGTGGTAAACAACCAGTATCACTATTTCCTGCGGTGGTATACCGATGCCGGGACAGAACGAGGGAACATCCTTGTTTACAATGGTGTCACCTATTACAACAACTATTCTGATTATCGCCTGAAGACCGATCTCCAATCATTCTCGGCAATGTCACTCGTCAACAAGATGCACGTCTATGACTACCAATGGAAGGAGTCAGGGATGCGGATGCATGGATTCATGGCCCACGAGCTCCAAGAAGTTGTGCCGTATCTCACTGTGGGTACTAAGGATGAAGTCGATGAAAACGGTAAACCGATCTATCAAATGGTAGACTATAGTAAACTCACGCCCATCCTGACCAAGGCCATCCAAGAGCAGCAGGCCGTGATTGAATCGCAGCAGCAGACCATCAACGATCTGCGCAGCCGGATGGAGAGAATGGAGCAGGCGCTGGAATCGCTGCTGCAGGAAAAGAAGTAACGAGAAGAAGTAATGATTGTAAACGCTGCCTCCCGGAAACACGTACTCCATGCCGTATCCCCGGGGGTTGTGGCGCCAGTGTAGGGGGCCTTGCCCATAAGCCCCCTACACGTTATCTTTGTGGCTCGATTTTTCTTTACAATTCATTTGCCCTGGCGAGCACGTTCTCCCAGGAGCTAGGGACCTCAAGGGAAGACCTATGAAGTACAATGGCCCCAAGGTAAAACTCAGCCGCAAGGTTGGTTTTGCTATTACGCCGAAGGCACGCAAGGTGCTGGATCGGAAGCCGGGAACACCCGGACAACACGGAAATTCGCGTCGTCGTCCGAAGCAATCGGACTACTCCAAGCAATTGCTGGAGAAGCAGCGCCTCCGCCTGCAGTACAACATCCACGAGCGCCAGATGACCAACACCATGGCCAAGGCATCACGGGTGAAGGGCAACAAGGTGGACGTACTCGTGCAGCTGCTCGAGTCGCGCTTGGATGCTCTGGTACTGCGCGCTGGCTTTGCTCGATCGATCTATGCCGCCCGTCAGTATGTGCGCCACGGCCACATCCTGGTCAACGGCAAAAAAGTGGACATGCCAGCCTACGCTGTACAGGCCAACGATGTGATCACGGTGAAGGAATCAAGCCGCAAGCTCGAAGGCTTCCAAGAGGCTATCCGTTCGTCGGCTCCGCCGCCCTATCTGGACGTGAGCAAGGCCGATTTCACGGCCAAGTACCTGTACCTGCCTCCACGCGAAGAAGTACCGGTGGTCTGCGAAGTACCGCTCGTGATTGAGTACTACTCGCGGTAGTTCCGTCTACCTGCGGAACCGCACCGAGACTCTCGAGACACTCGAGACACTAACATTGTTGATAAAAAGCCCACATTTTTTGTGGGCTTTTTTGTTTCCTAGTAGTAATATCGAGTTCTGCACAACGGGCCCCGTGCCCACTATTGTCAACTCGTAACACTACCTCCCAACCATGGCGCAGCGTACGTCGGGACCGTTTGCAGCAATGGGGATGTTGTTTTTCATGATCGGGTTCATCACCTGCATGAACGACATCCTTGTTCCCCACATGAAGAGCCTCTTCGACCTGACCTACCTTCAGGCGGCTCTGATCCAGTTCAGCTTTTTCACGGCGTACTTCGTGATCGCCTTCCCGTCGTCGTGGCTAATATCCCGACTCGGATATCAGCGATCGATCGTTGTTGGGCTTGGCATTTCTGCTGCTGGAGCAGCGCTGTTCTACCCGGCCTCGAACGCTCAGTCGTACCCGTTATTCTTGGTGGGACTGTTCACCCTTGCTGCTGGCTTTGCTCTGCTGCAGACGGCCATGAACCCATATGTGGCGGTACTGGGCCCACCTGAGCGGGCATCGGCGCGCTTGGTGCTCTCGCAGGCCTTTAACTCTGTTGGTACAACGATTGCACCGATACTGGGTGGGGTGTTCATCCTTGGTACGATTCTGTCGGCCAGTGAACTTGCATCGCTCGCCCCCGAAGCGCTAGCAGCATATAAAACGGCACAGTCGCAGGCTGTGCAGATGCCGTACCTCATTCTCATGGCAATGCTGGCAGTGCTGGCCTTGGTGATGTGGCGGCTCCACCTGCCAACCATCGCGGAAGTAGAAGGCGACGACGAACGGGCCGTGTCGTTTTGGGCCCCGCTCAAGGTTCCGCACACGCTTAAAGGTGTGGTGGGCATCTTCGCCTATGTAGGGGCCGAGGTTGCCATTGGCTCGTTTATGGTGAACTACTTCCAGGAACGGATTGGACTTGGCGAACAGGATGCTTCGCAGTACGTAGCCTACTACTGGGGTGGCGCCATGGTGGGCCGATTCGTTGGATCGTGGCTGCTTACAGTGATGCGCCCCGGAACACTGCTGGGCACTATGGCCGCGGTGAACGTGGTGTTGGTCACCAGCTCCATCCTCAGCGATGGCATGACGGCGGCGTGGGCTCTTGTTGCCTGCGGATTGTTTAATTCCATCATGTTCGCCACCATCTTCACGCTAGCCATCAAGGACCTTGGCGTGATGACCAACAAGGCTTCCAGTTGGCTGATCGCAGCGATCCTTGGCGGGGCGATCATCCCTGCCGTGCAAGGAGCCATTGCTGATGCCACAGGAACGCTGGTACTCTCCTATGCCGTTCCTGTTGTGTGCTACGTGTACATCGCCTACTACGGTTTTCGAGGATCGCAACAACAATCACAACGGACGTTACAGCACCATGCAGAGGGTCGTGCAGTATGAAACAGTGGTTCGCAGTGTTCCTGATTCTTGTTGGCAGCGTTCTCGTGGGCGGCTTTTCTGCATTTGCCATAGCAGCCGAAACCACCATCTCTGGTACGGTGACGTCCAAGGATGGTAAGGGGCTCGAGGGTGCTACGATTCGCGTTACCGGCACCGCTCTGGGAGCGATCTCGAAAAAGAATGGTGCGTTTTCGATTCCGCTGCCCAAAGCCCAAGACGTTACGTTGAACGTAACGATGATTGGCTACGTAGCACAGACCATCCGGATGGCAGCCGCCGACATCAGCCAGCCCCTTACCATTCGCCTTGACCAGGACATGCTAAAGCTGCAAGAGGCCGTGGTTGTTGGTTATGGTACCAAGCAACGACAGGACCTCACCGGCAGCATTGCCCGTGTCGATGCTCAGGAGATCGCACAAAACACATACGGCAACTTTGAGAACGCGATTGTGGGGCGGGCTCCCGGTGTTCAAGTGATTAGTTCCAACGGCATGGCGGGAAGCTCCATGACCATTCGTGTGCGGGGTGTGGGATCGCTCACAGCATCGGGCGAGCCGCTCTATGTGATCGACGGTGTGCCGGTAACCCAAGGCGACTTTGGCGGTACGAACCGCCTTGCAACGCAGACCAATGCCCTTGCATCGATCAATCCCAACGACATCGAATCGATCGACATCCTGAAGGATGCCGATGCTGCAGCCATTTATGGCTCACGCGGTTCCAACGGTGTGGTGCTGATTACCACGAAGCGTGGTCGTACGGGATCGACGAAATTCAACGTGAGTCTCTTTGGTGGTTCGGCTACGGAAACCAACCGACCACGCTACCTTACCGGCGATGAATTCCGATCCATGTGGGCCGAGGCAAACCGCAACGATTCGATTGCACTGTCGATTCTGCGGCCAACATCGCGCTTCACGGCTAAAGCCCTGCCCGGTGCTATGGATCCGGCCCTCTACACCAATACCAACTGGCTGGACCAGACGATGCAGGTTGGTCAGATTCTTGATGCGAACATTTCGGCGTCCGGTGGATCGGAGTTTGCCAGTTTCTTCTCCAGCCTGGGATATCGAAAGGAGTCGTCGTACGCCGTAGCCAACGAATTCGAGCGAATGACGGCACGAACGAATGTGGAGGTGAATGCTTCGCCGGATGTGAAGATAGGCTTGAATGCTAACCTGAACTATGCCGTCAACGATCGGGTGCCCGTTGCTTGGGCTGGCGGCATTGGTGCTGCACAAAGCAGTGCGCTGCCATACTTCCCGATCTACAACCCTGACGGTTCGTACTTCGAGCCCCAGCGGCCGTGGTATGCGATGTACAACCCGGTGGCGCAGTTGAACGAAAACACGTTCACCAACTCCGAGCAGCGTGTGCTGGCGAACGTATATACCTCCATTCAGCTACCGGCAAACTTTTCGCTGCGGCTGCAGGGCGGCGTTGACCTGTTCAATTTCACCGATCGCCGGTACACATCGCAAGTGGTGCAGTCCGAAGCCGAGGCAGAGGTGCGCAAGGTGGGCGTGGCAAACTGGGTGGTCAACGGTACGTTGAACTACAACAATGGTGAAGTCCTGCCAGATCTGAAGTTGTCGGCATTGGCTGCCGTCGAAGCGCAGCGGTCCGATCAGCTCGTCACCGGCTTGGTGGGGCGAAACTTCCCCAACCCAGCCTTCGAGAATCCAACGTCGGCTGTTGTTCGCGAGGGATACTCGTTCGAAACGGGCTTCGCGTTCTTGTCCTTTATCTCGCGGTGGAACTTCACCTACAAGGACCGGTACCTGCTGAGCATCTCGGGACGTAGCGACGGTTCGTCTCGCTTTGGCAGCGACAACCGCTTTGGATTCTTCCCGTCGGTGGGTGCGGCCTGGATTCTGAGTAACGAAGACTTTCTCAGCGGTAATGATGCCATATCGTTGTTGAAGCTGCGCGCCAGCTACGGCTTAACCGGCAACGCCGACGGCATCAGCGATTATCAGTGGCAGGGGACGTACCGCGCCGGAGCCGACTATGCCGGAACTCCGGGTATCCGCCCCGACCGCCTGGCCAACCCGCTTCTGGGATGGGAGCAGACCGCTCAGCTTGATATCACCGGTGAGGCAGCCTTCTGGGATGGGCGTTTGCAAGCAACCGTGTCGTACTACAGCAAGGTGACGTCCAACGTCCTGCTGAATGTGTCAGTACCAGCTTCCACGGGGTTCTCGTCCATTCTCAAGAATGTGGGTTCGTTTGAAAACCGTGGTGTGGAAGTGGTCCTGTCGGGCTATCCCATCAGTAATGAATCACTCACGTGGCGTACCGACCTCTCCATTGCTCATAACGTGAACGAGGTACTCGATAATGCCGGTCTGCCACCAGATGCCATCGGCGGTCCCGGTGAAACGCGCATCCTTGTTGGATATCCTGTGGGAACGTTCTTCATCAACCGCGCTGCTGGTGTGCAGAGCCGTACCGATTCGGTCACCGTGCAACGACGTCGCTCCGGCAACAACGTATCGTTTGGAGCCGATCCAAACGACCCACGATGGGGACAGTTCTACGACACCACCGTGGTGATCCTCGGAGGCAGCCAGCTGTTCTACAACATCAATGGCCGGATCACCGATCTCTACGATTTGAGCGACCGCGTTGCACTCGGCAATCCATACCCCACGGTGTTTGGATCCTTCACGAACACGGTAACGTTTGGTGGATTCGACGTCACGGCCATGATCTACTTCCAGTTTGGCAACCAGATCTACGATGATGCTGCAAAGCGACAGGTAGGCAACCTGGCCTCGAACTTCAATCAGGACTATCACCAAACCGAACCACGCTGGCAGCAAGAGGGCGACGTTACCACTGTTCCGCGGCTGTCGCTGACAGAGAACTACGACATCAACACCGACCGGTTTATCTACGACGGATCGTTTGTGCGCCTTCGTCAGCTTACCGTTGGATATACGCTTCCGGCTTCTGTGGCAGGTGGTATGGGGCTTTCCACGATGCGGGTGTACGTTACCGGTCAGAACCTGCTCACCTGGACCAACTATCCGGGTTGGGATCCGGAGATCATGCGCGACCAGGATGGCGCTCAAGGTCGGAACCTCGGGGCGGGTGTAACATACTTGACGCCGCCACAGGCGAAACAACTTGTGCTTGGCATTAACGTAGGGTTTTAACACATGAAGGCACGTTTCCTCTTTCCCTTGCTTACGGTTGTTCTGAGCCTTAGTGTGCTGTCGTGCGACAGTTTCCTACGAACGGAACCACCGCTGGATATCTCGAATGATGTGGCCCTCTCCACGCCCGCTGGTATCGAGGCCGCACTGGTTGGTGCAGCTGATGCGATGCAGTCCGGAGCACTCTTTGGTGGCAATGTGATGTCGATGGGGGAGTTGTGGTCCGATAACGTCGAGGCCAACGTTGGTGCAGACTTTGGTCGACTTCAGATCCTAACCTACAATCTGAACATCTTCAATCCCGAGGGACGGTCGATGTGGGGCGACGGCTACGGCGTGATCAATCGCGTAAACAATGTGCTGGCGGCCCTTGAAACTGTGCCATTTGAGAATGCCGCCCGTGCGCAGCAACTCAAGGGCAGGGCGCTGGCGATGCGCGCCATCACCCTGTGGTCCCTGTGCATGTACTTTGCTCAGCCATGGGGCTTCACCAGCGACAATACCCATCCCGGCGTCATCATTCGCACCGAACCGACGCTTGGCGACGTGGGAACCATCAAGGCGCGTGCCTCGCTGGCTGACTGCTACGCCCAAATCATTGACGACTTCCAACAGGCCCGCCAACTGCTCCCTGCCACCGATGCCCCCTACATGGGTCGACTGGCCGTTACCGGATTACTGGCTCGCGTCTACTTCCACATGGGAGAGTGGGCAACGGCGGAGGCCCTGCTCACGGAAGTGATCGAGAGTGGCACGTATCGGTTGAACCCGGATGTAACGGCAGTTGTGACCACCAACAGTACACCGGAGGTGCTCTACGAGATCATCAATCTTGCCAACGACAATGCCTCGTCGATTGTCTTCGATTTCCGTCAAGCCGATAATGCGTCGCCGAGGTACTGGGCGGGAACACCGTTTGTGAACACGATCTACCGGAATCCAACCGATAAGCGTCTGGCACTGTACGTGTATCGGAACAACCGTCTGTATGTGGCCAAGTGGGATCGGATCGTGATGAATATTCCCATTCTGCGGCTTGCCGAGCTGTACTTGACGCGGTCGGAGTGCCGGTTCCATCAAGGTAATACCACCGGTGCCGTGGCCGATGTGAATGTGATTCGTGAGCGGGCTGGGCTGGAGCCCCTTCCCGACACGCAGGCGGGAAACACACTGTTGAACAACATTCGCCGAGAGCGGAACGTAGAGTTGGCATTCGAGGGCGACATTTTTCTGGAGCGGAAGCGCCAGCGCCGCGATCTGAAGGACCGACCATGGAATGATGCCGCTCTGATTTTCAAGATTCCAGACATCGAAATGAACGCGAACACCCTGTGCGTTCAAAATCCATGACAACCATGATGGTTCACATTAACTTTTCTCGGAGGAGTATCGATATGATGCGCATACTGTTTACAGCTCTGATCATGTTGGGCATGACGGTCCAAGCATGGTCTCAGAGCGTTGTTTCTGCCGATCCGGCGCGTCCGATGGAAGACGGTGGCGTGACGATCACGTACCGTCCCGACCTCGACGAACGCAATGGCGAGTATCCGATGACCAACGTCACCGACGTTTGGGTGTACACGGGTGCTCGCGAGGCAGCCATTGCTCAGGATCCGAATGCCAAGTATTACGAAAAGGTTGGCTGGAACGACCTGAAAAATTCACCGGAGATGCAACTGACCAACAACGGCGATGGTACCTACACGCTGGTGATTGAAAACATCCGGGCCTTCTACAGTATTCCGGATGATCGCCCGGTGCGCGAGCTGCTGTTTGTGTTCCGTAATGCTGATGGCACGGTGCAGGGAAGCGACCGCCTGGTTGCTGTCGACCCTGCCGGTGGTGCTGCCACGGCAGGACTGCGCCTGATCAACGGTGTGGCCACCAGCGCTGGCATCGACATTGTTGCGGCTCAGGCCGATGAGGCTCAAATCACGGAGATTGGGTTCCAGCTGGCTTCGGTGTACAAAGAAGTTCCGAGCGGCGACGCCGTGAACGTTAAGGCAAAAGCTACCGGTGCTCCGGCCCCAATCTATGACGATGCCGACCGGATGATGGCTACCAATGGAAAGTACACACTGCTCGTAGGCGAGAGCGGAGATGAGTACACGGCCCGCTTCCTGACCGACGGCGTTGAAACAGCCGATGGAATCACCAAGCTTCGTTTCGTGCACTGGTCGCCGGCAACGCCGGCGGTGGACGTACTCGCCATCCTGCCCACCGGTGGATCGGCCGTGGTAATCTCCAATGCGAGCTACGGTGATGTTGTCGAATACATGGACATCCCAGCTGGAACGTACAAGTTGGCCGTTGCCGCTGCTGGCTCGACCGACCCACTGATTACCTTCAACGCCATCGACCTGCCCGGCAACACCGCGCTGACGGTGGTTGCCTTCGGCGATGCCGATGCTCTGACCCGTGTGCGGGCTTTTATCGACAATGGCAATGGTCGCGACTTTGTTGACCTGCTTCCATTGGGCGAAGGCTGGGTGATCAAGGCCGATCCTACCACGCCGAGTGCCACCACCGAAGGTGTCACCATTACCTACAATCCTGAAAACGACGTCAAGGACGGTCAATTCAAGATGGTTGGTGTCGAGGATGTGTACGTCTACACCGGCGCTCGTGACTACACCGGTGGATACTACGAGAAGGTTGGTTGGGGCGACGTAGGAAGCACCGACGCCGTGAAGCTCACAAAGAACGACGACGGAACGTTCTCGTGGACCATCCCATCTCCAATTGCGGACTTCTATCCAGGCGCTGCCGGAAACACGCTGAAGGAACTGCTCTTCGTGTTCCGCAATGCTGACGGTACGGCCCAAGGTTCGGACGTGATCCTTACCGTGGGTGACGGCACGGGCGAGATTGTAACGACGGATCCTACCGACGTGACCTCGACCGGTGCTGTTGCAATTACCTACCACCCATGGAACGACCGCAAAGACGGTGAATTCAAAATGGTTGGTGTGTCGGACGTCTACGTGTACACGGGCGGCATCTGCGAAGATGGTACCTACCTCGAAAAGGCGGGTTGGGGTGATGTAGGTACAACACCAGAACTGATGCTAACGGTCAACGAGAATGGTACTGCAACGTGGAACCTCACGGACTTGAACACGTTCTATAACGTTCCTGCCGACAAGAAGCTCAAGGAGCTGCTGCTGGTGTTCCGCAATGCCGAGGGCACGAAGCAGGGCGGTGATGTGAAGGTTCCCGTCGACCAGCCCAGCTCGGTTGAAGATGAGGTGTTGGCGCGTGCCATTCGTGTATACCCGAACCCAACGTCGTCGACCATGCAGATGGTTCTGCCGGAAGCGACAACCGCTACGGTTACGGTGATGGACGCCGTTGGCAACGTCATCAGCACGATGCAAGCAACGGGGATGGTTGAATGGAATGGTCGGACGGATGCTGGCACTACCGTTGCCCCTGGCCGGTACTACGTCCAGTTCCGCACCGGTACCGCTACGGCAGTTGTTCCTGTTACGGTCATTCGCTAATGCAGGGCTATAGCCTCACACCGTTCGTTGAAACGTGCCTTCGTCTGAGGACGGGGGCACGTTTCGTTCTGTTTCTCTTGGTATGTGCAGCACCGTTATCGGCTCAGGTGGAGACGGTTCCATTCTTTGCCACCGCAGGTGATTCCGTTGTTGTAGAGTATGATGCAGCTTCGGGAAACCGTGCTCTGGAAGGCTACCAGGGGGACGTGTACGCTCATACGGGAGTGATTACGGCCTTGAGTACCTCCCCGACAGACTGGAAGTACGTCAAGGCAGGCTGGACAGAAAACACAACCGCCTGCAAGATGCAGCGGGTAGCACCGGATCGATACCGGCTTGTCATGGGGCTTCCCCATGCGTTTTATGGTGTTCCCGAAAACGAGCAGATTCGGCAGCTCGCCTTCGTGTTCCGCACGGCGAATGGTTCTATTGTGGGCCGTGCAGAAGATGGAAGCGACCTGTATGCCCGCATCTACATGCCGGGATTCTACCTGCGGACACTAGAGCCATTGCCACAAAACCGTCTGGTTGACTCTGGCACTGTGGTGACAATTCGGGCAGCGGCGTCGAGTAACATCGTGTTGATGCAATTGCTGGCCGACCGCCAGGAGATTGCCCGCACAACGGAAGATCGCATCGAGGCGCAGTACGTGGTGTCGTCCTCTACGAAGATTGAGGTGGTTGGATACAACAGCCTTGGTGGAGCTATTCGCGACACCTTCACCATTCGTGTGCGCACCCGTCCTGTGTCGCGACCGGTTCCAGATGGCGTAGCCGATGGCATCACCGTAACGTCCGATACCACTGCAACAGTGGTGCTCTATGCTCCCGGGATCAAGGAAGTGTACGTTGTAGGGCCCTTTTCAAATTGGCAACGCGACGAACGCTTCTACGCCTACCAGACGCCCGATCAGCAGCGCTGGTGGCTGGAGATTCCGCTGGACTCGTCCGGACAAACGTTGTTTCAGTGGTCGGTGGACAACGACGATCGCATGAGCGATCCGTACGCCGAACAAGTGTGCGACCCCTCAGATGCAGCAATTCCGGCAGGACGATTTCCCAACATGCCGTCGTATCCCAGTGGCAGGACCACCGGGCTGATCAGCGTGATCAACACCACAATCCCAGACTATGCATGGCAGACCACCACGTTCGAACGGCCGGACCCACGATCGATGGTGGTCTATGAACTGCTGGTGCGAGACTTCACCAGCAGTAGTAGCTTCCAGGGCGTGATTGATTCGATGGCCTATCTGAAACGCCTCGGAGTGCAGGCGATTCAGCTCATGCCCGTGCAGGAGTTCGAGGGCAACGACTCGTGGGGGTACAACCCCAGTCACTTGTTTGCCGTGGACAAATACTACGGCACCCGCAACGATCTGAAGCGATTGATCGACGCTGCTCACAGCAATGGCATGGCTGTGATTCTGGACATTGTGCTCAACCACCAATTTGGTCAGAGTCCGTTGGTTCAGCTGTGGGGGTCCACCAGTGGGCCCACACCGGAGAATCCGTACTTCAATGTTGTTGCCCGGCACCCCTTCAACGTGGGGTATGACATGAACCACGAAAGCGAAGCAACACGTCAGTACAGCAAGCGATTCCTGACGTACTGGATGGAAGAGTTCAAGATTGATGGCTATCGCTTTGACCTGTCGAAGGGGCTCACGCAGACTAATACTGGTAGCGACGTGGGCGCTTGGGGACGATACGATAGTAGCCGGGTGGCAATCCTTCGTGACTACATCCAGGCGATTCGCGACGTAGATCCCACGCTGTACATCATCTTCGAGCATTTTGCCGACAACAACGAAGAGGTCGCACTAGCCCGTCTTGGAGCGATGATGTGGGGGAATGCCCACGGCGCCGGTACCAATGCCATGAAGGGATGGTCCAACCAAGATTTGGCCGGGGCCATGAGTGCGCAGCGCCGCGGCATGGACCGCCATGGTGTTGTTGGCTATGTGGAGAGTCACGATGAAGAGCGGATGCTGGTGAGCGGGGTGGCCGTGTTCGATACAACCACGTCCATTCAGCGCCTCGAAGCATTGATGATGACGATGCTCTGCATCCCTGGCCCAAAGATGCTCTGGCAGTACAACGAGCTGGCCTACCCATACTCCATCAATCTGAATGGACGACTTGGGCGCAAGCCGCTGGCATGGTTTCTCTTAAACGACCAACGCCGCGTAGCACTGATGCAGGCGGTTGCCGACGTGACCGCCTCACGGCCGCGATTCGAGGCATTCACCACGATGAAGGCGTCGGTACTGTCGACGTCCGATGTACTGAAGACGATTGTCTTGGAGGGGGCCGACTGCGACGTGGTATTGGTGAGCAACCTCGGCACTGGGGCCCGCGCCGTCAGCGCGATTCCATTTACACGTAAGGGGCTGTGGCACGAGTTCTCTGCCGACAGTGCGTGGGCTGTGTATCAGGATGGTCCATTGTCGGTAACGCTGCAGCCTGGTGAGTATCGCCTGTGGAGCACACGGCGGTTCCGTGGTCAGTCGGTCGTATCCGTACCGGATATTGGTGTGGGTCTAAGCAATGGTACACTTCACGTTTGGCCGAATCCAGCACATGATGCCATTACGATTGCCGTTCCGGAGCACTCGCATACCGTGCGCATTGTTGACCAGCTCGGGTCGGCGGTCATATCAATGGCAGTTTCCAATCCAGCTGCACACGAGCTCCCAATCTCCATTCACTCTTTACCGTCGGCACAGTATGCAGTGGTTGTGACGACGCGCACAGGCCTGCGAACGACGTCGTTTGTGCACACTCGATAACACATGAGTAACGCTATGAAGGTTTGTACAATACTCTGCACGTTTCTTCTCGTAATTGTGTCGATATCCTCGGTTCGGGCCCAGCGATTAGGCATTGAGCGATTGGGCAGCGTACGTCAGGTTACGTCGCTTCCTGATGGGGCGGACGTGCAGTGCAGTAATGCGATGCTGCGCCTGCGAGCAGTCTCGCCATCCATTGTGCAGATTCATCTGTCAAAGACTGGAACCTTCGATACGATTTCCTACGCCGTGTCGGGTAGTCCTACGTCGGGACCGCGCATGCGCCTTCAAGATGAAGCTGATCGTGTTACCATGACTCTGGACTCGTTGGCAGTAGAGCTTGTGAAAAATCCAGCGACGATCATCGTGCGCGATCACCGTGGTAACATCTTGGTGGAGGACGAGCCAGGTCTTGGGATCTCATGGGCAGGTTCACACATCACGAACTACAAGAAGATTCGCCCTGCCGAGCGATTCATTGGTCTTGGTGAGAAGACCGGACCACTGGATCGGCGAGGCAACGGATACACGCACTGGAATACCGACTTCTTCGGCTATCCGAGCAATGCTGATCCGATCTATATGTCAACGCCGTTTTACATCGGCTTGCACAGCGACTCGCTCATGTACGGCTTGTTCTTGGACAACTCCTCGCGCACTCGTGTGAACTTTGGCGCATCCAACGACCGCTTCTCATCGTTTAGCGTCGAGGATGGCGACCTACGCTATTACGTGATTGCCGGACCGTCCGTACCGCGTATTCTTCAGAGCTACTCAGCGTTAACGGGGACTATGCCACTGCCACCAAAGTGGTCGATTGGCTTCCAGCAGTGCCGGTACTCCTACTACCCGGAATCGCAGGTGCTGAATATCGCGCGGACCTTCCGCGAGCGGAAGATTCCTGCTGATGTGCTGTATCTGGACATTCACTACATGCAGGATTACAAGCTGTTCACGTGGGATTCACTGCGCTTTCCTAATCCGAAGCGCATGATCGATCAGCTACGGGAAATGAACTTCACCACCACGGTGATTGTCGACCCGGGCATCAAGATCGAACAAGGGTATGCCCCCTACGAACGTGGACTCGATAAGGATGTGTTCCTGAAATACAGCGATGGCTCGGTGTACAGCGGGCAGGTGTGGCCAGGCTGGTGTGCCTTTACGGACTTTACAAAGCCGCAGGGTCGTGACTGGTGGGGAACACAGTTCAAGGGACTCGTGGATGTTGGCATCCGCGGATTCTGGAACGACATGAACGAGATCGCCACCTGGGGGCAGTTCATGCCGGATAATATTCTGTTCGACTTCGAGGGGACGACGGCCACACACCTCTTGGGCCGAAACGTGTACGGCATGCAAATGTCGCGGGCCACGTACGAGGGCACCAAGGCCTTACTCGGCAACGAGCGGCCATTCATCTTGACGCGCGCCGGCTACAACGGCATTCAACGATATAGTGCCGTATGGACTGGCGACAATCAGTCCAACGACGATCACATGATGGCAGGAATACGTTTGCTCAACAGCATGGGGCTGACGGGCATTCCCAATGTAGGGATGGATGTAGGGGGCTTTACGGGTGGTCCGAGTAAGGAGCTCTTTGCGCGATGGATGAGTATCAGCGCCTTCACACCCTTCTTCCGCGCTCACGTTGCGATCGACAACAAGAGTCAGGAGCCGTGGTCCTTTGGGGAGCGGGTAGAGCAAATCTGTCGGAACTACATTAGCCTCCGCTATCGCATGCTGCCAGATCTGTACTCTTCGTTCCACGAGGCCTCGCAGACAGGCATGCCTGTGATGCGATCGATGGCAGTGCAGTATCCCTTTGAGAACAACACCTACGATTGGCAGTTCCTGCATCAGTTCACCGTAGGGGCCGACCTCATGATCTGTCCGTCGCCTAGCTACGAGCGATACACCAAGGTGTGGTTCCCTCCATCGGGCGACTGGTACTCGCTTCATGACGACACTCGCTACGAAGCCGGATCCACGCACATCGTGGAATCACCCATCGAGCGTCTACCGGTGTTCATGCATGCCGGTGGAATACTCGTCATGCAGTCGCTGGTTCAGTCGGCCCGTCAAACGCCGAGCGACACGCTGGTTGTGCATCTCTACAACGGCACATCAACGCGCTCCAAACAGTTCTACGAGGATGATGGCACCACGTACAACTACCAGCAAGGGCAGTTCGGCATCCGAACGCTGGTGCATCGGGCTGCAGAGCGCGCGCTGGATGTTGGTGCGCGAGAGGGCTCGTACACCAGCCCCTTTACAACCATGAAGATCGTGCTGCATGGCTATGCGTCGGCAGCGAAGCCCGCGAAAGCCGCACGTGCTTCGATGTTGAGTGGCATTGAGCGCTTTGACCCGCTGGGCGGAGCTACACAGGACACGTCGGTGCCCGTGTATGAGATCGTTGTCCCGATCACCGATCGGGCCTTTACTGTTCGCTGGTAATCCATAGGACAACTATGCTCCTCGGTATCGACGTTGGCGGAACCTTCATCAAGTACGGCATGGTAATGCCGGATGGTACCATCGTTGAACAGCATCAAACGCCAACGCATGCCGAGGAGGGCCGAGATGCACTCGTGGCCCGAATCATCCGCATTGCCAAGGATCTCACCGAGCGCAATCCGGGCGCCCCAATTGGTATCGGGGTGCCGGGTGTTGTTGATCCCCACACCAAACACGTTCAGTCGCCTCCAAACTTACCGGGGTGGGATAGTGTTCCCCTGCAAAGCATCGTCTCCGAGTCACTGGGAGTTCGCGTTGTGGTCGAAAACGACGCCAACGCCGGTGCCATCGCTGAACTTCGTGCCGGTGCGGGGAAGTCCCTGAGAAACTTCCTCTACATTACGCTCGGCACCGGTGTAGGGGGTGGAATCATCATCGATGGAGCGTTGTATACCGGCCCGCACGGTGATGCCGGTGAGGTGGGGCACATCTACATCCCGTCGGAGTCGGGGCCGGTGGCGTTGGAACACGTGATTGGGCGCATGGGAATCCTTCAGCGGTACGGCGGTGGCCCCGAGATTGACGTCGCCGATATCGACATCCGCGCTTCACTTGGCGAAGAGCGCGCCGTACAGGTGATGTCGGACACGGGTGAACTCCTTGGAATGGGGCTCTGCAGCATGCTGGCCATCCTTGGCTTACGCACCGTGCTGGTAGGTGGGGGAATCTCGCGTTCACAGCTGATCCTTGAAACAGCCCGCGCGACCGTGCGAACCAGAGCGATTCCGACCATTGCCCGGAGCGCGCAAATCATTCCCGCACACTTTTTGAATGATGCAGGACTGGTGGGCGCTGCCATGCTGGCCGTGTAGTTCACCTCCTGCCAACATCCTCGGAACATCCTCGGAACATCCTCGGAACATCCTCGGAACATCCTCGGATCGTCCTATCTTTGCTGGTTCGTCCACCCACATCGATAGGACCATGCAGAACACTTCTCGCACGATCCATTACGCCTTTGCCAGCCTGGCCTTTCTTGTTGCGCTGGTAACGTACATGCTGACGGTTCAGCCGACGGTTCCGTTCTGGGACTGCGGTGAGTTTACGGCGGCCGCCGTGCAGCAGCAGGTGCCGCACCCACCGGGTGCTCCGCTGTTTCTTATGCTGGGTAAGGTGTTCCACCTATTACCCTTTGGCGATCCCGGTTGGCGGGTAAACCTCCTGTCGGTGTTCAGCAGTGCGGCCACGGTGCTCCTGCTGTATTTGATCACGGTGCGGGTGATTCGCAACTTCTTTACCGAGAGTTTGGACGACCTTGGCAATGCTGTTCTGGTATTCGGCTCCAGCGCGATGGCTGCACTGACCTACGCCTTTACGGACACGTTCTGGTTCAATGCCGTCGAGAGCGAAGTGTATGCGGCGTCGTCGCTGTTCGTAGCTCTCATCGTATGGCTGATGATGGTGTGGAACGAGAAAGCCGACGATGCCGGCAGCGAGAAGTACCTCCTGCTGATTGCCTATCTCATTGGTCTGTCGATTGGCGTTCACCTGTTGTCCATCCTGACCATCTTCTCGCTGATCTTGCTGATCTACCTCCGGAAGTATTCGTTCTCGACCAAGGGCCTGTTGATCACCATGGGCGTCGGCCTGGTAACGTTCTACGTTGTCTATAACGTGCTGATCATGAAGTTCCCGGCCTTCCTGGCTGGTCATTTCCCGTTCTTTACCAGCGAGGGCGGAGAGTATCCGATCACCGACAACATGTTGATGACGGTTCTAGCACTTGGCGCTTTGGCGGCTGCTGGCTGGGCCGTATGGTACGGACGGAAGGCGAACCACGGACTGCTGAGCTTGGCCATGGCCGCGCTGTTGCTGATTACGGTAGGGTACTCATCGTACACCCACCTGTTGATTCGCGCCAACAGCAACCCTCCAATGAACGAAAACAAGCCCGACAACTTCGACAAACTGGTCAGCTACCTCGGGCGGGAGCAGTACGGTCAGGCACCAAACTGGCCGCGCCGGTATCAAACCGAGGGCCGGTTTGTCCAGAACTACCTGCAGTATGGGCCATGGGATCGGCCTCCCATCAAGTACGTGACGAAGGACGGACTGACGTATCCGCGGCCGGATTACGCCAACTGGAAGACCGACAACGGCGCAGAGCTTGCCTATTTGTGGGACTACCAAATCAACCACATGTACATCCGCTACTTCCTGTGGAACTTCATGGGACGAACCAGCGATGTGCAGGACGCTCCTGCCTACGGCCCAATGACTTCGGCATCCACCGTAGAATACTGGAACCATAAATCTGGCTTCGACGACCGCTGGCCAACGAACTTCTGGGCGCTACCTCTGGTGCTCGGGTTGGTAGGTCTGTACATCCATTTTGCCAAGGATAAGCGCATGGCATGGGTGTACCTTGTGCTCTTCCTGATGACTGGTGTGCTGGCGGCCATTCAACAGAACCAACAGAATCCTCAGCCACGGGAACGCGATTACTTCTATGTGTCGAGCTTCATGGTGTGGGCTATGTGGGTGGGTATTGGCACGTTCGGCATCTTGGAGCGATTCCGCAAACACCTGCCCGTTGTTGCCGGTGGTGTAGTGGCAGCCCTTGTGGTTGCTCCGATGAACATGGCCTGGCAGGGCTGGGGCGTGCACTCCCGTGCGGGGAACTACCTTGCCTTCGACTACGCCTACAACATCTTGCAGAGTGTCGAGCAGGATGCCATCGTCTTTACCAACGGTGATAACGACACCTTCCCAGTGTGGTACCTGCAAGATGTTGCCGGAATCCGACGGGACGTTCGCCTTGTGAATCTGTCGCTGGGTCAAACAACGTGGTACATCGAGCAGCTCAAGAACCAAGCCCCCTTCGGGGAAGATGTGTCGCCGCGCATTCCACTGTCATTCTCCGATGAATCATTGTTGGTAGCCGAGGACAATCCCAAAGCCCTATCGTACTCCTTCGGACCAGCCGAGCAGGTGGTGGTGTATGTCGAGCCCGACGTCATGCGTCAATTCACCACGGATGAGGGTCTTATTGCCAGTGGCAAGATGAGCTGGACCTTCAAGGGTGGCGATCGGGGTCAGGAACCCGATGGATCGCGGAGTTACTTCTTTGGTGTGCAGCATAAGCTGGTGAAGGACATCCTGGTGCAAACCAAGTTCGAGCGCCCGGTCTACTTCAGCACGTCCGTTGGTGATCCGTCCTACGCCGATGAGTTTGTGGGCTTGGATAACTACCTGCGCTTGGAAGGCCTGTGCTTCCGCGTCTGTCCGGTACCACAGCGATCCTTCGTGGGCGAGGGGCTGGATCCAGAGATCATGGAACAAAGCCTGATGGAGTCGATCGACGATGATACCTACCATACGGAACCACACTTTGGTTTGAAGTTCCGGAATCTGGATGGTTCAACGCCAACGTACTACGACGACGTCAACCGGAACTACATTACCTCCTACCGGAACGTCTTCTACAAGTACGCGACGTACACGCTTTACGATCAGAAGAATCCGAAGAAAGCCGCCGAGATCATGGCACGGATGAATGCGAAGCTGTCCCTGGACCGCTTCCCTGTTGGCATTGGCTTCGAGATTCAGATGGCACGATTCTTCGAAGTGTGCGGAGACTCCACCAACATGCGCCTGCTTGCTGATCGCGCCCTTGCCAGTGCAAAACTTCTGATGAATAAGCCCGAGCTGGAGCAGCGCGAGCCACGACTTACCGAGGCCATCCGCCCAGCCCGCGTAGCGGCCGAAGCAGCCTTGATGCTGGGCGACTGGGAAGGGGCAAAGAACTATTACCGCACCTTCTCCAATGGCTCTACGAGCGATGCGCTGTTGAACTACACCATTGCCGAAGTTGACATCATCCGCCTTGAGCGCACAGGTAAGGTGGCCGAGGCGATTGCTGCTGCCGAAGCCATGCGCAGCACCTATTCGCTGCAGTCATCGGACGAGCGCGTTCGCCAGGCAGCCATGGAGCTGGAGAGTAAGATTTCGGAATTGCGTGCTCGGGTTGATTCCGTGGCGAAGGGAGTGCTGTAAGATTCGTTGAGCGCAGTGCCTGATGTAACAGAAGTTGGCTGGAAGCGGAATCTACTCGTGCTGTGGTTGGCGCAGTTCTTTGCGATGATCGGCATGACCGGAGTGTTACCCTTCCTTCCGCTATACGTTCGTGAACTTGGTGTGAGCCCCGACGAGACATCGCTCTGGTCGGGGTTCATTGTTGCTGCCCCGTTTGCAACGGCAGCTCTGCTTACCCCACTCTGGGGTGCCCTAGGCGATCGCTACGGTCAGAAGCTCATGGTGATGCGTGCGGTGGCTGGCTTAGGCCTTACGGTTGCAGCCATGGGCTTTGCCACCACGGTATGGGTACTGCTTGCCCTGCGCATCCTGCAGGGGGCCGTCAGTGGCTTTGTTGCCAGCACCAATGCCTTTGTGAGTGCCCAGACGCCCACCGAACATGCTGGCTACGCTCTGGGTACGTTGCAAACGTCGATCAGCGCTGGTGCCATTGTAGGTCCGCTCATTGGTGGAGCCATTAGTGATGCCGTTGGTTTTCAGGCCGTCTTTTTTGTGGTAGGGGGCTTGTGTACGCTGAGCTTCCTTACCGTGTACCTTGGCGTAACGGAGCAGCCGCTTCGTAGTACTGGTCGCAGTGGCCGTGTGCTGAAAAACCTGGTCTATGTCCGCAACGATCCCACGCTTCGTCGCGTGTTGCTCATCCTGTTGATTGGTCAAACTGGCGTGGTGCTCACCAGTCCGATTTTCCCGTACTACCTTGAGCAACTGGGAGCCCCCTCCCAGAATCTGGGTACCCTTGCAGGGATGGTGGTGAGCTTGGTTGGCTTGGGTACGATAGCCAGTGCGTCGTGGTGGGGTAGGCGTAGCGACCGTTATGGATACTCGGCCACGATGCGGATTGCCACGCTGGTTGTGGCAGCTGGGATGCTGGCCCAGGTTGTTGTCCCTTCGTACGAGTGGATCATTCCGATTCGCGCCGTGATTGGCCTTGCCGTTGGTGCGCTGCTGCCGTTGAGTTATTCTGAACTCACACGCCGTGCCCCGGTTGCTAATCGCGGCGGCATTATGGGTTTGGCTAGCAGCGCAAGTCTGCTGGGTAATCTCCTTGGTCCGATGCTGTGTGCAGGCTTTGCCACTATTCTTCCGTTGCAGTTCATCTTTGTGGTGTCGGCGTCGTTCATCCTTACCGTTCATGTGATGAGCCGACGGGTTGGCAGTGGAGAAGATTAGGTTTGCCTAGGTTTGTTGTTTGTCACCATGCAGGAGATATGTATGAACCGTCATCTTCTCACGTTGTGCACGCTTGGTGTCCTCATGCTGAGCGCTTCGACTCTCTACGCCGAACCGTCGGGCTATGCAGGACGCACTGCTACAACGTCCGCCGGATGCGGTTCCTGTCACGGAAGTTCAGCGAGCTCGGCCACAACCGTGTCCCTGCAACCTGGCACCAACACCACCGTAGCTCCGGGATCGATAACGCAGTTCACGATTGTGGTGGCCCATCCCACGCAGCGTGTAGCCGGTGTTGGTATTGCGGTACGGACTACAGCTACAGGCTCGACAGCTGCCGGCACTCTTGCAGCAATCAACGGCCAGATGACGCGCCTTCGTCAGGGTGAAATCACCCATAGTGCTCCCAAGTCCATGCAGGGTGGGCAGGCGTCGTTTACCTTCCAGTGGACAGCCCCTTCCCAGGAAGGAACCTACTACCTGCAGGCCATTGGCAACGCCTGCAATGGCAACGGCAACGAAGATTCCGGTGACCTGTGGGCCTTTATGCAGCCTGTGGAGATCACCGTTACAACGGCAACTACCGTGCACGAAAATGGCTCTTCACCAACGATGATCGTTGCTCCGAATCCCGTGCTCAACGGCATCTCGCCAGAGCTGCTGCAGCTGCCGGCCGGAGCAACCATGGCACAGATTGTTGCGCCAAATGGATCGATGGTGTACCAGCAGCGCCTGAGTGGTGCCACAGCATCCCTTCCGCTGCAGCTACCTCATCTTCCGTCGGGAACGTATGCGGTTCTTGTGCACACGCGTACAGGCCTTGTCCGTACACGAATGACGATTCTTCAGTAGTCGGCTGCTCCGTATCTTTGCTGCCGATCCAACGATCAGCGGCGTATAGCGCAGCCCGGTAGCGCACCACTTTGGGGTAGTGGAGGTCGTGGGTTCAAATCCCGCTACGCCGACGCACAAC
>CAZBOW010000018.1:39734-43055 GCA_964493635.1 uncultured Hyphomicrobiales bacterium | reverse complement strand
CCAAGCATGACTGGCCGGAAGATCCGTTGTAGATTGCCGGGTGTACTGGGAGATTGATGTATGACACAACGCACATGTTGCTTACTACTCGGGCTTGTGCTTGGGCTTATGGTCCTCGGAGCACCGGGAACGCTGTTGGCCCAGCGGCCGTGGCAACGGGCCACAACGCCGCAGGTAAGCACGTCGCCGGCATTACATACGGCCGCCAATGCCTTGATTGCGCTGGAGGATTCCATGGCCACGTCGATCGACGTTGGTTTGTCATGGCAGGTGGTAGCGGGCATTCCTGCCCATCAGCGCGGTGTGACGGATTTCTTTGGCAATGTGACGATCTGCGCCTCGCAGCCGGCAGCCGGTGATTCGGTGGAGATCTGGTTTACTCAAGGCGGATCGTCGTGGACGTACTCCGAGCACCTCTATGTTAGCACCGGAGCGGTGGTGGATCTCTCCGCCGTTGGACAAGTGTTCTACATCACCATGGACGACGGCACCATCCTGGCGCGAGGTAGGTCCATCAACAGCTTGGCCGTACCCGTACCCAGTGGTGAGCGCGTTCTGGACATGGAAATGTCGGCTACGATCATGGCGGCACTCACCACCAACGGACTGTACCTATCGGCCGACGGTGGCCAAACGTGGGAGATAACGACACCGCCGTCGGAGAACGCTGTATCGCTCATCGCCGTTGATGGCGGCACCCTGTTTGCAGCATGTGGTTCCGAGATGTACCAGTACAACAGTCGCGGCGGAACATGGGAGAACCGTACCGCCGAGGCTCCCTTCCCGGGACCCATTGTGGGGCATAGTTCTGATGCGCTCTACCTCGTTGCCCTGACTCGCACCACCGACGGCTTCCTGCAGATGTACCGTCAAGAGCGTGGAAGCGCGCAGTGGGACTCTGTTGGCTACGTGCTCCACATTCCGGACGTACAGCCAACCCGCAATCGCATGGTCGTTGATGGTGGCTGGGCCGTGATCTCTGTGGCGTCCGGGGAGCTTCCGGATTCGAACGGCGTATATCGCTACGACCTCTACGACAACATTACATCCGTTCGGGAATCGCTCACGCAAACTAGGATTCAAACCAGAATTCACCTGCTGCCGAACGCACTCACCGTTACCCATCCATGGACAGTTAATGGTGGAGTAAGGGCAGCGATCTACTCCCTTGATGGTAGCCAGTGGTGGTATGGTCGTGTGCCCTGTTCGGAGTGCCCCGTTGCCTTGCCCGCCGGCATCCCTGTTCCTGCAGCGGTGGTTGTGTGGGCACCCGATGGATCCATCGTACGGAGCATGCAGCTGCCATGAAACCCTCGGTAGCGTTTCAGAAGCGTCTCATGACGCGGAAACGACTTGTGGTGATCAGCCTCCTTGCAGCACTGCTGGGAGCGTTTGTGCTGTTTTCCAGTCATGGATTGTTGTCGCGCTGGAGTTTGAGTTCGCAGCAATCCACCCTTGAAGGCCAGATCACCGAACTGCGCCAGCTGGAGGACTCCTTGCGCACCGTGATTCATCAGCTCAAGACCGACACGCTCCTGATTGAGCGCCTGGCCCGGGAACGGTACGGCTACGTGCGAAAGGGCGAGCAGATCTACATCATCAAATCGGAGAATGAGGAATGACCACTCCCATCCATGTGCCATCGGCTCCGCCAGCGGTTGGCCCCTACTCTCACGCCGTGCTCTGCAGTGGCCGAATGCTCTACCTTAGCGGACAGATCGCCCTCGACGACTCGGGAACGCTCATCGAAGGCTCGGTGGCCGAACAAACGCGTCGGGCGTTGCACAACGTGAGCACGATTCTGGCCTCCCAAGGAGCGACGCTGCAGAACGTGGTGAAGACCCTCGTGCTCTTGCAGAACATGGACGACTTTGCAGCGATGAACCACGCCTATGCCGAAACCTTTGGTGGCCACCAGCCCGCGCGGTCGGCATTCGCCGTGTCGGCGCTACCGAAGGGGGCTCTGGTAGAGATTGAAGTGATTGCCTGCCTTGACTAAGCGTTCGATCACACAGACTGTTCTTCTGGTTGTGGTAAGCACGATGCTTTCCATGCATGTCCCAACAACGGCTAGCGCCCAACCGGATAGCACGCACAGTTCTTCCAGGGCACTGTGGATGTCCCTGGCACTGCCTGGCCTGGGCCAGTGGTACAATCAACAGTACTGGAAGATTCCGATCATGACGGGTACCTGTGCGGTGTCCGCCTGGTTGGTGGTGTCCAATCACAACAACTTCAGCACGGCCGCCGAGGCCTACGATGCAGCCGTGCTCGGCGGGGCCACCAGCGTGGAACTGGCTCAATTGCGAGCCAGACGGGAAACGTATCGGAACAACCGAGATCTGGCCGGGCTGGTGTTCGTTGCAGCCTATGCCATTGCAGCCTTGGACGCCTATGTTGGGGCGGAGCTCTACGATTTCGACGTCTCACCGGATCTCTCGATGGGTGTGGGTCCGTCGGCGTCGCACCTTATGGCGGTGAACCTCCGACTACATTGGTAACTTTGCCAACTATGAAGTACATCACGGCATTGGTCCTCGCCATCGGCGTGACCGCCAGCGTTTCTGCGCAGGTGCCCACGAGTCCGTATCGCGAGACCTTCGCTGCGCGCATCCACGGTGGCCTGCTGGCAGCGTTTCATTCGGCTGATTTTTCCAGCTCGGGTGACATCATCGACTGCGGACAACTTGGTTCCGGACTGGGATTCAACGGCACGGCCGGTGCGATTCTGGAGTTTCCCTTGACGTCCACGATGGGCATCGGTGTTGGTGTGGCATGGGCCGGACGCAGTGCAACGATGGAGCGGTCCAACAGCTACCCCGTGTACGACACCACGACAGCCCAGGCAGGAACACTGCGTACGACCTACGCACTGGATGCTTCCCTGAGTTACCTTGAACTTCAACCGGACCTGCGGTTGGCCCTCATCGGGGAGTATCAATCACGCACGCTTGGCCTTGTTGTTGGTCCGCGTATCAGTTTGCCCCTTACCACTCGATTTGTGCAGCGTGAAGCCGTGGTGAGTCCGGCCAATGCTACGTTCGTCGTTGATGGTCAGCTGCAGCAGGAGCGTGTGATTGCCGATGCCCCCCTCACAGCGCGAAGTGCGGCTCTGGTGGGTCTGTCGGCCGGCATGGAGAGTCTGCTTCCGATCAGTGAGCGCATCAGCATTGTGCCGGCGGTATCGGTCGATTACTCCTTTGTGAACGTTCTGACCGACGCGCCATGGTCGATCCTCGGCGTTCGGGCCGAGATTGGTATACGGTTCTCAGCCGGCCGCAGGCCAGTACCACCAGCAACCGAGCCGCCACCACCTCCGCC
>CAZBOW010000018.1:22302-39634 GCA_964493635.1 uncultured Hyphomicrobiales bacterium | reverse complement strand
ATCATGCTGAAAAATCCCAAGGCACGCATGGTCTTGGAGGGGGCTTCCGGCGACGCTGTGGCCGATGCCCAGGCCGTCGGTATGCAGCGTGCCCTTGCCGTGAAGGCTGCCCTGAGTGCGATGGGCGTTGCCGATCAGCAGATGGTGGTCCGCGGACGTGAGATGCCACGCGTGATCTCTACCACCGACGCAGCCGCTGGACGCGAGGAAAACCGGCGCGTTGACCTTTTCGTCGAGAACGCCCCGTTGCAGGAATGGGTGTCCACGGCCAGGTTTGCCCAGGTACGAGGGGTGCTCGGCATTCAAGCCGTACGTTCTGGCGGAAGTGCTGCCGATACAGCTTCCATGACAGCAGTGCGCGTCGCAGGACCCACGATGACAGCCGATACCGTGCTGCCCGGAGCCCGGGTGGCTGTTGGGATTCCCGTTCGCCAAGTGATGGATCCCAGCAGCACCACCATGCCGCTCACGTGCAAGGTGTCGTCGGCCGGTGCCGCAGCCGTGCGCGACACCACGATCACCCTGGCAGATCTTCCCCGCCGCGAGATCGACCTGCGCACGGAGGACTTCCAAGCCGTGCTGCGATTTGAGTACAACAGCTCCGAGTTGACGTCGGACATCAAGGGGTTGCTCACCCAACTTAGTGATCGCCTACCCGACGGTTCGACCATTACCATTCAGGGTAGTGCCGATGCTCTAGGAACGCAGGCGCGCAATCGGGAGTTGTCACAACAGCGGGCTCAGAACACCGAGCAGTTTATCCGGTCGGTGTCGGGCAATCGGTTGAACATCGTCGTGAGCGGCGATGCCACGCCGTTCAGCGACGCAACTCCGCAAGGCCGATTCCTCAACCGCAGTATTCGGCTCACGGTCCGCACGCCATAAGCCCCCTACCCAGTATGGATGCCATTGACACAGTAGTGGAGCTCTTTGCGACGCTTCCCACGATTGGAAAAAAGACGGCCCGCCGGCTCGCATTTCATCTCCTAAAGCAGAGCCCCGACGACGTACAACGCTTTGCCACGGCACTGGTAGCCATGCGAACAAGCGTGCAGGAGTGTACCGTCTGTAGCACATTCACGGACCGCGACGTGTGTTACGTATGTGCGTCCGAGAAGCGCGATCGCACCACGATCTGCGTTGTGGAGCAACCAACGGATGTTCTGGCCATCGAGCGTACGGGCGACTACCGCGGACTCTACCACGTGCTCCACGGAGCCCTGAACCCCTTGGATGGGATCGGCCCGGAGGAGATTCGCATCACGCAGCTGATGCAACGCCTTACTCCGGACGTCCAGGAAGTGATCTTAGCACTCAACCCAACGGTGGAAGGCGAGGTAACAACGCAGTACCTCTCACGCATGACCAGCCCCCTGGAGATCCGCTGCACACGCATTGCTCGTGGTGTGCCCATCGGAGCGGATCTGGAGTTTGCCGACGATGCCACGCTGGCCCGTGCACTCGAAGGACGGATACCGGTATGACGTCGCCCGATGTGCAACCGTGGTACCGCACGTGGTTTGAATCGCCGTGGTACATGAAGCTGTATCGTCATCGTACCGAGGATGAAGCACGCCAGGCCGTCGCCTTGGTGCATGATGCTGCCCATATTCCCGAGGGCGCCCGAATACTCGACCTCTGCTGTGGCTACGGCCGCCACGCCATGGCACTAGCCGAACAGGGCTATGACGTGGTAGGCTTAGATCAATCAGCATTTCTGATTTCTCGTGCACAGGAAGAGTACGCCCACCCTGCCTGTACGTATGTTGTTGGCGATATGCGTGGGCCCTATCCGCATGCTCCGTACAACGCGATTGTGAACTTCTTCACCAGCTTTGGCTACTTCGACAATCACGCCGACCACCAGCAGGTATTCACAACGATGTTCAACGCGCTGGTTCCCGGCGGAGTGCTCATCATGGACTTTCTCAATGCAGAGGTAACCCGCCGGACGCTGGTGGCAGAGTCCATGCAGCTTGTCGACGGCGCTACGGTGATTCAGGAGCGGCGCATCGAAGAGCCCTTTGTGAAGAAGACCATCACCATCTCCAATCCCTGCTGCTACGAAGTACAATACCACGAGCAGGTGTGGCTCTATACCGCTCACGACCTGATGCAGATGGCCACCGAGGCAGGCTTTACGGTCGAGACCGTCTACGGTAGTTATAGTGGCTCACCCTTCGATCCGGAAACATCACCACGATGCATACTCATCGCTCACCGGCCAGCCAACGCGTAACGAAGGCCATCGTGATGATGGTGCTTCTTGTAGGGGGCTGTTCAACGCGTACTCCGGAAACGCCAACATCCTTTGGCGGTGAGTTCATTCCGCCAGTGTCGGCCGACATCGTCCTGGACAACTTCATTGCGGCAGTCAACAACGTCAATACCGAAAACTACATGCTCTGCCTGGCCGATGCCACGTTGCGTAGTCCGCAACCGTTTCGATTCGAACCCTCGGCCGAGGCCCGTGCACGCTACCAAGCGCTCTACGACGCATGGTCGAACGATAAGGAGCGCCAGAGCTTTCTGGCCATGCGCTCCCGGATCCGCGACAATCGACCACTGCTGTCACTCTTCAACCGTACGGAAACGTTTTCGTCTCCGGATCTGAAAATCTACTCGATGGACTACGAGCTGATCGTCGACCACGATCTTTCAGCCATACCACGCACCCTCACCGGCACGATGGTCTTGGAACTGCAGAGGGAGTCCTCCGGACAGTGGAGCATTGCTCGCTGGATCGACGCCCGTCGCTCGGCCGATACGGTGGAGTCGACGTGGTCGCTGCTGAAGGCACAGCTGAGTAATTAATCGATTCGATCTTTGATTGACCTTGGTATCTTCGCCATTGTTCGCGTTTCTTGTCACCACGAGTTGCTGGATAGATTGATATGTCGCACGCCGAATCTCCACGTGATACCATTGCCACCCGCCTGATGGGAATTACCCTCGGCATTCTGGTAATGCTTACCCTTGTTGCGATTGGCCACACCATGGGATGGCATCCCGTGGCAGCCGGCCTGCTCACCGGCTTGTCTGGTGCCGTGATGGGAGCCTCTGGAACCAGCGTCAATGGTGCCTACCTTGCCGCCATTTTGGGCTGGAGCGGCGCTACCAACTTTGTGCTGGGATTGGCCATGTTCCTGGGCTTTAACCCCCAGGGTCTGATCTTCGGATGATCCGTGCACGGATCATCGTTGCGGCAGTCCTGACGGTGGTGGTGCTCGGTGGTATCGGTTGTACCAATCCTTTTGCGCCTGCCCTCAGCGATCAGCCCCCGGATGCTCCGATGATCGGTGACCAGCGCACCGTGGAAGGCGTGTTTCAGAACTTTCGGTATGCCTACCTCTTCCGTGATACCCTCGTCTACGGGAGATTGCTCGACCGGCAGTTTTCCTTTGTGTACCGCAACTTCGATCGTGGGATTGATGTCACGTGGGGACGGGACGAGGACATGCTGGCAACCCATTCCCTCTTCACCGCCGCGCAGCAGCTGGACCTTGTGTGGAACGGCGTGATTGATGCCTATGGAGACTCTCTCCAGCAGACCATCTCGCGCGGATTCAACCTGACAATCACGTTTTCGCCGACGTACGTCGAGCGCGCCCAAGGGCGCGTGAATCTGCGTATTGAACGACCAACGCCATCGGACGTTTGGAAGATCGTCCGATGGCGTGATGAGTCGAATTACTTCTGAGGCGGAAAGACGTCCAAGATTTCCACGACGGCCTCGGAGACCATCTGCTGGCGCTCCTGTGGCGAGGCGCCATCACTGAGCACTCCCCGACCCCATCCCTTCCATACCAGCTCTTTTTTCTGCTGGTCGAACAGGTCGATGTGCAGCGTGCCCTCCTGGTAGTGGTTCACCACCGTTTGGGTTGCATAGCCTCCACCAAAGCCCGGATAGCCATACGGGCCCCAATATCCTCCCGTACGGTAGCCGTAGGTATCGTAGTTCACCTTATCCTTTACTCCGGCATAGGTCAGCACAATCAACTCCGCAGAGTCGGCTGCCACCACACGAAGTCCCTTTTCCATCATCACCGACTCGATCGCCGCAAACACTCGCTTCTGGGTGAAGTCGTTCTTTACAAGCACATCGTCCGGTACCCGCACATCGCGTTTTACGGCAAAGGTTTTGTAGCGCAGAAAATCTGTCGACGGATCGTAGTCGGAACCTACGTCCAGCGTGGAACAAGCGCTCAAGGTGATGGCTGCAGCCAAGGCGCCAAGGATGGTGCGAATCATGTGGATGTCCAGTAGTTAACAAACTGCTCGAGCGTGAAAATAGGGATTCCCAGCGCTACCAGTCGTAACTTTGAGGCTGTTCTGATACCTACAGACGCCTTTCCTCCACGACCACCATAGTTTATGTCAGTAGAAGTTCGCGATTCCATCCGGCACATCGCCATTATTGCCCACGTCGACCACGGTAAAACAACGCTGGTAGACCACATGCTCCGCCAGGCCGGAACGTTCCGCGAAAACCAGCAGGTGGACGATCGGGTTATGGATTCCAACGACCTTGAGCGCGAGCGTGGCATCACGATCATGGCGAAAAATGCCGCCGTGGTGTGGAAGGATGTCAAGATCAACATTGTTGATACTCCCGGACACTCCGACTTCGGTGGAGAGGTAGAACGGGTGCTGTCGATGGTCGATGGTGTGATTCTTCTGGTGGACGCCGCCGAAGGCCCCCTGCCGCAAACGAAGTTTGTACTGCGCAAGGCCCTGGACATGCACCTGACACCCATGGTAGTGATCAACAAGATCGACCGTCAGGATGCCCGCCCTGCTGAGGTGTATGATGAAATCCTAGAGCTCTTCATTGCTCTTGGAGCGGATTACCATCAGCTGGACTTCCCCGTGTTCTACGCCATCGGTCGGGATGGTATTGCCAAGTCGACGCTTGAGGATACCTCCACGACGCTGGAGCCGCTCTTCGAAGGCATCTTGAAGCACATCCCAGCACCGAAGGTCGACCAGCAGGCACCCTTTGGTATGGTGATCAGCGCGCTGGACTGGAGCGACTACGTTGGCCGCATTGCCGTTGGCCGCATTGCTTCGGGTACGGCCAAGGTGGGCGACTTCGTTGCCTTGATCAAACCGGACGGGGCTCGCGAGCAGGGCCGCATCACCAAGATGTACGTCTTTCAGGGCATTCAACGTGTGGAAGTGCAGGAGGCATCGGCCGGTGAAATCATTGCCTTGAGCGGCTTTGAGAACGTCTTCATCGGCGAGACCATCGCCAGCAGCGACACCACCGAGCCCCTTTCCAGCGTAAACATCGACGAACCCACCCTGGCGATGTACTTCATGGTGAATACCTCGCCGCTGGCAGGTCGTGAAGGAAAGTTCGTGACCACGCCCAAGATTCGCGAACGCCTGTACAAGGAGCTGCGTCATAACGTGTCGCTCCGCGTTGAGGATACGGATTCGCCTGATGTCTTTAAGGTTTCGGGAAGGGGCGAACTCCAGCTGGCCATTCTCATTGAAACGATGCGCCGCGAGGGCTACGAGTTTGCCGTCTCGCGTCCGGAGGTGCTCTTCCGCAAGGATGAACGCGACAACCTCGTTGAACCAATGGAGCACGTGACGGTTGATGTGCCACAGGAGCATGCCGGCACGGTGATCGAGATTCTCGGCCGACGCAAAGGCGAAATGACGGCCATGACTCCGCAGAACGATACGGTTCGTTGCGAGTTTATTGTACCAGCGCGAGGATTGATCGGATTCCGTACGGAGTTTCTCACCTCCACCCGTGGCGAGGGTGTTATTCACCATACCTTCGATTCCTACCAGCCGTACAAGGGGCCCATCGCCGGACGGTCCCGCGGTGCATTGGTGTCGATGGAAACCGGACCATCCACAGGCTATGCCCTTGAAATGATCCAGGAGCGCGGGACGCTCTTTATTGCCCCAGGCATCGATGTCTACGAAGGCATGATCATCGGCGAAAATGCCCGCGAGGACGATCTGGTGGTCAATGCCGTGCGTACCAAGCACCTTACCAACATGCGGGCATCCGGATCGGACGGTGTCCTGCGGTTGGATACCCCACGACGATTGTCGCTGGAGCAATGCATCGAGTTTCTGGAGGACGACGAGCTCATGGAGGTCACTCCGACCAACGTTCGCCTCCGAAAGAAGATTCTGGACACCACCATGCGACAGCGAGCCAAGAAACGCGAGTCTGCTTCGTTGTAGGGTTCACGGTGATGAACAAACTGTCGATCGGTGTAGTGTGTATGTTCCTGCAGGTGGCAACGGCTGCAGCAGGCGATGACGCCGTACGCCTGCTGTATCGGCTTCCCTTGCACCATGTCACGAATTACGTGTCGCGGTCACAGATGACCCAGCAGTTTGCCATCATGAACGAGTCGGTAGAGTCCCTGGTGTCGATCGAGGCCTCGCTCCGCTCGGAGGTTATCGATCGGGTGATGAATGAGGCCGTCGTAGATCTTCGCGCGGATTCGCTGTCGGTAACAACGCACGTACGTGGCAAGGGGGCCCCGGAGTCGAGCGATACGTTGCGGCGAGTGCCAACCGACCGCCATCTGCAACGATTCGTCGTTGAGCCCCATGGTGCAGTGCGTCGTCTTGATCGGGATGATGATCGTCGTGATGATCGTCGTGATGATCGGGGAACTGCCGGCACCAGCATCGAACGCCAATCGGAGGAGGTGCTTCTGCTACTGGAGAACACCAAGGTGCTCGACCACCTCTTTCTTCGCTTTCCCACGCACGATGTAATGGTGAACGACACCTGGAACCTCCCCTATGCCGATACCGTGATAGCTCCGCAGGGCATGGGCGAGATTGCCGTAGAGGGAACCTTGCACTACACCTACATGGGCACGGTCGATACCTTGGGGCGGCACTGTTGGGTGATTGATTGGTCGGCAACGGGATTGGATCAATATGGAAGCTTTGCGCGCTCGGGCGTTACCATGACGATCCGCGGAACGGCGCAAGTGGCCGGGCGCTCCCTGCAGTGCACGAGAACCGGCGAAGTTGTGGCCCTCACATCGCACACGCATTCGGTGCTCACCATGACGTCCACCGAAATGCCCGACGTTGTGTTTCCCGTCCACACGACACTCGTCACCACCATCCATCAGCAGCCACGGCACCGGTGATGGAGGCTCAACGACTCTGGTTGACGCTTGCGCGCCTTGTGTGCGCTGTTGCGCTGGTGGTAAGCCCTGCTGTATCACAGATTCAAGTACAGAACGGCTTTCAGCTTCCACCCCTTGGCACCGATACCACGTGCGTGGAGTATTTGTTCCTGCCGGGAGATACGCTGATCTACACCGTCGAGTCGGCCGATAGCGTGGCCATGCTGGGCGATCCCATCTTGCTGAAGGTCCGAAACGAGGTTGTCAGTGTGATCTGCGATTCGGTATCAGCGGGACTGTTTCATCTGCGGATCACCCTGCGAAGCTACCTGGAGCAACAGCGTACAGCTACGGATTCGATTGTCCGAACCACCACGCCATGGCTCAACCGTGATGCGCACGTGTCGATCGACGCCCATGGACAGCGCGTGGTGGTGCGAGCCGACAACGATACGCGGGCGGCCATCACTCCCGGAGGAGCATTCCAGCCGCTGCTGATTCCCCCGTTTCACGACTCCTGCGGCGTGCAGAACCAAAGCTGGCTGGTAGTGGATACCACCCTCCTTGTTGAAAACGGCGTTCCCGAACCCGTGTTTGTGCACTCCACGTTGTGGCGGATGCTGGGAGCGGTCGATACCCTCGATCGGAGGTTTGTCCAGGTTGAATACACGCAGACGGCCCTTGGCAGGGTGGTTACCCGGTCACGTTCGGTGAACGTAGACATGCAGGGCGTGATCGCCGCGTATGGCAAGGTATCCATGGATGCGGGACTGCAGGTTCCGTACCATGTGTTTGCCACATCGGAGGACAAGATCGAAATCACCACGCCAGGAGGTTCGATCAAGAAGGGCAAACATCACCTGTCCATGCACGCCCAATTGCGGGAGATCCGCTCGCCACATGACGCGCGGCGGTGGCGTTTATCGCCGTAAGTGTAACTTTCCCCGTCGGGCGTCGTATCCGTCCAGCACGTATGCCTATGAGAACACTCCTCCTCCTTGTTTTTTCCGCGATTCTGCTTGGTTCGTACCAGCCATCGTCTGCTCAGCAGACGTGGTCGCAATCCGGTGAACAGACACGGTACACCCTGAACGACTGCATTGCCATCGCCTTGCAGCGCAACCTTGATGTGCGACAGGTCTACGCCAGTTCGCAGGCAGCTGCAGCCAACCTGACACAAGCCTTCGGACAGTACCTGCCAGCGGCGAACTTCGGCTTCAACTACAATCGACAGCTCACCAATCTGCGTGAGCAGATCTCGATTGTCAATGGTGTCCCAATTCGCGGCGAGCCCCTTCCCAACACGTACAGCGCTAACCTCAACGTTGGCTGGACGCTCTTCAATGGATTTCGGCGGGAGTCGGACTACGATGCTGCAAGCAGTGCCGTGTCGGCCGCCGAGGCGGACATTCTGTTCCAGCGGTTAGCCATCGCCTTCAACGTCACGCGAGCCTACATCGAAGTGCTGCGCACCGAACAGGTAGTACGCGCACGCTCGGAGAACCTGTCGCTGAGCAAGGCTACGTTCGAGCGCGTGAAGGCACTCTACGATAACGGCAGAGCTCCAATCACGCAACTGACGTCCCAGGAGACCGAGGTCGCCAATCAGGAGGTTGCTGTTGTGCAGGCTGAGAACGATCACGACCTGGCCAAGGTGAACCTGCTCACACTGATGAACGTCGATCCAACACAGATCGCAACGTTCGACCCCGCTGTGCTCCCCAGCGATGCTACCAGTTTACAAGTCGAGGAGTTTCGCACGACGATTGGTTCGGAGCAACAGTCCATCGAGCGTGCCATGGCCTCCCGGCCAGATGTGCGCGCTGCCCGCGAGCGTGAAGATGCTGCACAGGCAACCATCACCTCCGCAACCTCCGGCTACTATCCTACCCTGCAGGCTACCGGGGGGTACGTATGGCGGAACTTCGAGTTCTCCAACTTCGACAACCAAGGCCAGTGGTTCGTTGGATTGAACCTGCAAATGCCCGTCTTCGATCAGTTTCGAACCAACCAGCAGATTGCCAGTGCCACGTTGCAGCATACTCAGCGTAGTTTGGAGGTTGCCCGTTTGGAGCAACAGCTGCGTCAGAACGTGCGGTCGGCCTATTTGCAGCTACGTACTGCGGAGCGAAATCTCGACATTACCGATCGAGCCCTCCGTACCGCACAGCTCAACTTCGACGCGATGCAGGAGCGGTTTACGGTAGGAGGCGCTCAACTCGTTGAAGTCCAGCAAGCCAATTTCCAGTTGATCACTGCACGGATCAATCGTGTAACGGCAGTGTATGGATATCTGGACGCTCGCACCTTTGTTGAATTTGCAACGGGTCTGTTTACCGAGAACCTGAATAAGTAACCAGAAGAATCCATCCGAAGAACCTACCGAAGAACACATCATGGCACGAAAACAACAGCGTAAAACCGGTCGTCTGATTCTGGTGATTACCCTCATCGTCCTTGCCCTTGCCGTGGTGATATGGCAGGTGATCCTTCCAAAGGACGAAACGGTGTACGTCAGTGCCGAGGCAGCAGCAACGCGCACCATCGTTCAAACCGTAAATGCCATTGGCAAGATTCAGCCCGAGTTTCAAGTGAAACTCTCCAGCGAGGCATCGGGTGAAATCGTGTACCTCGGCGTCCGCGATGGTGATACGGTCCGAAAGGGTCAGGTTCTGGTGCGCATCCGTCCGGACATTGTCGAAACACAGTTGGAGCAAACCGAAGCGGCTGCCGAAGCCTCGCGGTTGTCCATCACCATCGCCAAGGCCGAGCTGGACCGCTCGGATGCCGACCTGAAGCGCATCACTGAGCTCTACAAAAAGGACTACGCTACGCGGGAGGAAATGGATCGCGCGAAGGCCGCCTACGAGAGCGCCGCTGGCCGGTATGCGCAAGCCAAGGCCGATTACAACCGGTCGCTGGGTGCCCTGCGTCAAACGCAAGCCACGGCCGACCGCACGACGATTGTCTCACCCATGGACGGAGTGGTCACCTTCCTTGCCGTCGAACAGGGCGAGAAGGTGGTTGGTACCGCTACGATGCAAGGCACGGAGATTATGCGCATCGCCAACCTCAACACCATGAATGCCTGGGTCGACGTTGATGAAAACGACGTTGCATTGCTGTCGGTAGGTGATACGGCACGGGTACGCATCGATGCCCTGCCAGATACGGTGTACACCGGCGTCGTCTACGAGATTAGTCACAGTCCGAAGTCCGCGGGAGTCGGAACACAGGATGAAGTGGTCAACTTTGAAGTGCGCATTCGCTTCCTTGATGCCGACGATCGCATGCGTCCGGGGATGTCGGTGAGTGTCGACATCGAAACCGAAACCAAGGATTCCGTCGTTGCCGTGCCGATTCAGTCGCTCACAATTGATAAGGGGCAGTTGGCACAAGCTGGCACGGACGATGAGAACTGGCGCGTCAAGGACAAAAAGGCCGAGCAGGCGCAAAAGCGTCGAGACCGACCACAAAGCATTGTGTGGATGATTTCCGGCTCGTCCGTGGTACCGCGTGCAGTAGAAACGGGCATCAGCGACCAGGGCTACATCGAGATCACTCGTGGCCTTGCCGCCGGTGAGACATTTGTTACCGGCCCGTACCATGCCGTCACCAAACTTCTAGAGCCAGGCACACCCATTCGCATCGAGGCAGCTGAGGATCGGAAAAAGCGATTCGATAAGATGAGGTCGGAATAATGAAGGCTGATACCACATCGATTATCCAGATCGAACACATCGCCAAGGTGTACGAGATGGGCGACGAACAGGTCCACGCCTTGCGTGACGTATCGCTGACCATCAACGCCAACGAGTACATTGCACTGATGGGCCCATCGGGATCGGGGAAGTCCACGCTGATGAATATGCTCGGCTGCTTGGATACCCCCAGCAGTGGTTCCTATCTGTTTAACGGCGAGAATGTCAGTGAGATGTCGGACGACGACCTTGCTGAAATCCGGAATCGTGAGATCGGCTTCGTCTTCCAAACCTTCAACCTGCTGCCCAGAGCGACGGCACTGCAAAACGTCGAACTTCCCCTGGTCTACTCTGGCATGTCCAAGCGCGACCGAATGGATCGAGCGGCGCAGGCCTTACAGCGTGTGGGCTTGGAGAATCGTATGGACCACAAGCCCAACGAGCTATCCGGAGGCCAACGCCAGCGGGTGGCCATTGCTCGCGCCCTGGTGACCGACCCAGCCATTATCCTTGCCGACGAACCGACCGGCAACCTTGATTCCCGCACCGGACAGGACATTATGGCCCTGTTTGACGAGCTCTGGAAGGCAGGAAACACCATCATTCTTGTAACCCACGAAGAAGACATCGCACGACACGCGCACCGAATCGTACGGCTGCGCGACGGAAAGATTGAATCCGACACTGAGAACGCCCATGCTACGGTGGTCTGAACTTGGCGAGTCGTTTCGCATTGCTGTTGAGGCGCTGCGCCTGAACCTGATGCGGAGCATCCTCACCACCGCCGGCGTGGTGGTGGGTGTGGTTCTCGTTGTGGTCATGGGATGGACGATCAAGGGGCTGGATGCCGTCTGGGAGCAGACGATCAGCATTATTGGTCGGGATATGCTCTACATCGACAAGTGGAATTGGGCCGGTGGCGGCAACTGGAGAAAAATGGAGGCTCGCCGGAATATCACCCTCCGCCAAGCGACCCTGCTGAAGGATCGTATGGAATCGGCCGAAGTGGTGATTCCCCTGGCTCGGCGCTGGTCGAGTACGGTGCAGTATGGCTCCAAGACGGTGTCGTGTTCGGTGCAGGGAACAACGTACGAGTACGGGGCAACGCCTGCCGGTACCACGGAAAAGGGACGGTGGTACAGCGAGTCCGAGGATCTGCAGGGCGATCGTGTGGTGGTGCTCGGATACGGTGTTGCCCAAGCGATCTTCGAGGACGCCGACCCCACCGATGTGATTGTGAAGATTGCCGGCTATCCTTTTCGTGTGATCGGCGTGGTTGAAAAGCGTGGCTTCATCTTCATGGATTTCATCGACAATCAGGTCTTCATTCCCCTGCGGACCTTCCAAGGTGTGTACGGCTTCTACGACCGCAGCTTCTCCATTGCCGTCAAGGCTGGAAACGAGCGTTTGCTGGATATCGTCCGCGACGAGGCCGTTGGTCATATGCGGGATATTCGCAACGTAGCGCCGGATGCCGACCCGGATTTCTCGGTGAACGAAATGGAGGCCTTCGACGCACAGGTCACCACCATCCGATCCTCGATCTGGATTGTTGGCATTGGCCTGACCGTTCTGGCCTTCATCGTTGGTTCGATTGGTATCATGAACATCATGTTTGTGTCGGTGGCCGAGCGAACCAAGGAGATCGGTGTGCGCAAGGCCATTGGCGCACGACGAAGCTCCATCTTGACGCAGTTTCTAATCGAGTCGGCACTGCTCTGTCTGGTTGGGGCGGTGATTGCCCTCCCCATTTCTCAGGGCATTGTTACCGCAGCACGAGCCATTGCTATCGGTCCGTTGGAGCTGGAGTGGGTATCGGTGGTCAGTCCCTACATCCCCGTCGACCTTCTGGCGATCGCCATTGCGGTGTCCATTATCGTGGGGCTAGCTGCGGGTTTCCTGCCGGCACGACGTGCGGCTACACTCGATCCCGTTGAAGCACTACGGTACGACTAACCCTGCACCTCTATGCACGTTGTTGAATCCATCATCATGGCCCTGTCGAGTGTACGATCGCACATGTTGCGATCGTCGCTAACGCTACTGAGCATTGGCATTGGTGTCTTCGCCATCATCGCCAGCAGCGGAATCACGGGAACACTGACGCAAACATTGAGTTCGCAACTGGCTGACCTGGGCGAGAATTCCATGCTCATCCAGCGCACGCCAACGGTGCAGTTCGGTGGGAATTGGCGCAAATATCAAACGCGTCCAGACCTTACGCCCGAGATTGCCCGGGGACTGCGGCAGCAGATGACCACAACCCAGCTGATCAGTGTGAGTAATACCAGTAACGGCTACACGGTGGAAACGGTAGCCGATGCGTCCAATCCCGATGTGGCCCTCATTGGCATCGACGACATGTACTTTCAGGTCAATGCCGTTTCACTCCAGAGCGGTCGGTCGTTCACCGAGCAGGAAGTCACCCTGGGCAGCAACGTTGCCATCATTGGAACAGATCTGCTTGCGTTGTTCAACGGGGCCGACCCCCTTGGTCAGCGGATCAAGATTCGCAACCAGGAGTTCATCGTGGTAGGCGTGTTGGAGCGAAAAGGGGGTGTCCTTGGGCAAAGCCAAGATAACCGCGTGCTCCTGCCCCTTTCGATCTTCATCAAGTACTACTCCTCACGTTGGGACACCAGCGTCGACATCGCCATCAAGGCCTATGGCAAGGATGCCCTCTCGGCCACCTTCGAAGAAGCGGTTGGTATCATGCGCGGCCTACGCGACCTGAAGCCGTGGCAAGAAAACGACTTTGAAATCGACCTCAACGAAGCGCTGGCCGGTCAGTTCAACAACCTGTCTGCTGCAATTGTTGTTGTGGCGTGGGTCAGCGGCATTGGGGCACTGCTGGCCGCCGGCATCGGCATCATGAACATGATGCTGGTAAGTGTCAAGGAGCGCACGCGCGAGATTGGCGTTCGCAAGGCCCTCGGGGCAAAGCGACGCTGGATCACGCGACAGTTCCTGATCGAATCCATCACGCTCTGTCAGTTAGGGGGCTTTACCGGTGTGCTGGGAGGACTTGGCATATCGTACGCTGCCACGCTCCTGGTTCGCAGCAGCGCTCTGCCGTCGCTGAGCTTTGTATGGCCCATTGAAGCGATCATCTTCAGTGTAGTAGCCTGCACGGTTATTGGCGTGGGATTCGGTTTCTATCCGGCGTGGAAAGCCGCCCGGCTGGATCCCATCGAGGCCCTCCGCTACGAATAGCGTAGATTCGCTCCGACGTATACTCGCATGATTCCGCACCTGATCGCTCCGGAAATCGAAGAGCTTGTGGTGCGAAGGGATGTTGCTACGCTCAAGGATGTGATGGAGGAGCTCTCCGACGTCGACCTTGCAGCACTGGTAACCGAACTCTCGCCCCAAAGCCGCGTACTTGTGTTCCGCATTCTCCCCCGGGATGTGGCCAGTTCTACCTTTGCCTACTGTGATTTCGACACCCAGCAGCGGCTGTTGCACGATCTGGCTCGTGAAGATGTGGCGTCCCTCCTCAATGAAATGTCGCCGGACGACCGGACGCAACTCTTCGAGGATCTTCCCGCCAACGTTGTGCAGGAGCTGATTAACTCGCTGAGCGCCGAGGAGCGCGCCGTAGCGCTGGCCCTGCTGAACTGGCCGGAGGACTCCGTTGGCCGATTGATGACGCCGGACTACCTGATCGTCAAGCGGCACTGGACCGTCCAACAAGCCCTCGATCATATCCGACGGTACGGAAAGGGCTCGGAAGTCCTCACCCACCTGTATGTGACCGACCACGGTGTGTTGGTGGACGACCTACACGTCCACGATTTGTTGCTGTCCGACCCGCAAACGCTGATCGAAGACATCATGGATCACACGGCCGAGTCGCTGCTGGTGACCGACGATCAGGAAACGGCGGTGACGGAGTTCAAACGGTTGGACCGATTTGCCCTGCCTGTTGTGGACGCCGATCGGAAGCTCTTAGGGATCGTCACCGTGGACGACGTCCTTGACGTTGCCGAAGAGGAGGCGACCGAAGAGATGCAGCGCTTTGGTGGCGTTGCCGTCCTGGACGACACCTACATGCAGAGTTCCATCGCAGAACTGTTCCGGAAACGCGCCGTGTGGCTCGTGGTACTGTTCTTCGGCGGCATTCTTACGGCTACGGCCCTGACGTACTTTCAGTCGATGATCGATCGTGCAGTCATCTTGGCCATCCTGTTGCCAATGATCATCAGCAACGGTGGGAACTCCGGCTCACAAACAGCTACGCTCATCGTGCGAGCCATGGCTCTTGGAGAAGTAACCCTTGCCGACTGGTGGAAGATCGTTTCACGGGAGATCATCATTGGTGCACTGCTCGGCCTGATGCTTGGCACGCTTGGCTTCCTGCGCATCGTCGTGTGGGCATGGGTAGATGGCACCTACACCGAGAACACGCTCCTGGTCGGCGTGGTGGTCTTCCTTTCACTGATTGGGATCGTCATCGCCGGAACAGCCAGTGGATCGATCTTACCGCTGTTCATGAAGCGTCTTGGCTTCGATCCCGCGGCATCCTCGGCGCCGTTCGTTGCAACGTTCAGCGACGTGACCGGCACGATTATCTACTTTACCATTGCGTCGCTGCTGCTGGCTGGCGTACTGCTGTAATCGATTACCCGGCCATGGCGTGTGCCACCGTATAGGTGATCCACGACGACGCATAGGCCATCACAAACATGATGGCAAAGGCCAGTGCCGGCCACTTCCACGACCCTGTTTCACGGCGCATAATGGCCATGGTGCTGATGCACTGCAGAGCAAACACGTAGAAGGCCAGGATAGATAGCCCGACGGCCAGCGAGTATTCCTGAGCAAGGACCACACGCAGAGGTTCGTCCGACTCATCGACGTTGGCTGAGTAGATCTGACCCATGGCTCCGACAAACGTTTCGCGAGCTGCATAGCTCGAGAGCACTCCCAACGTGATTTTCCAGTCGAATCCTAACGGAGCAAACACCGGCTGGATGGCCTTGCCAAGGTCGGCCGCCAGCGACTGCTCTAACTGTTGATGCGCCCGCTCTGTGGCAGTGGCCGACGGTTTCTGGGTAGCGACAGGAAGCTCTGTAAGCAGCCACAAGCCAATCGAAAATGCAAGAATCACCGTTCCGGCTGTGCGAAGGAAGTCCTTGGTGCGGGCCACCATCGTCAGGCCGATACTCCGAATACTTGGCCGTCGATACGGGGGGAACTCCATCAGGAAGGGGGCTGCCGCGTCGCGAGTCATCGCCTTCTTTAACACCAAGGCCAGCACCAGGCCGCTCAATGCTCCAACCACGTATAACCCTGCCAGCACAGCCCCCTGCAGCGACAAGAACCCGAAGAGGTACGTCGATGGTATCACGGCGCCAATCAGCAGTGTGTACACCGGTAGGCGCGCCGAGCATGTCATCAACGGCGTGGCCATGATGGTGATCAAGCGGTCGCGGTAGTTCGGAATGATCCTGGCCGACAGAATCCCCGGGATGGCGCACGCGAACGACCCGAGCAATGGAATAAACGATCGACCTTGCAGCCCGAAGAGCCCCATCGCACGATCCACCAAGAAGGCGGCTCTGGCAAGGTACCCACTCTCCTCCAGCAGGGAGATGAGCAGGTTGAGAATCAGGATCTGTGGGAGGAAGACAACCACCGAACCAACGCCTCCGAGCAGACCCTTGGACAAAAACGATCGCACGATTCCTTCCGGAACAAGCGTCGAGACGGCATCCTGCAGCAGTGCAATGAGGGACTCGATGGTCGCCATCAAGGGCTCGGCACCGGTGAAGATCGACTGGAAGAACAGGGCCATCACGGCAAGGAAGGTGATGGGGCCAAGTACGGGATGCAGCACTACGGCATCGATGGCGCGGCTGCGTCGATCCGGTTGCCCCGTCCGACTCACCATGCTCGTGATCGACGACGCCCAAGCAAACCGCTCCTCAAGGGTTGCCGTTGGTGGCAGTGGCGCACGCGGAAGACTCCACTGATGATAGGCCGACAGTTCGGAGCGCAGCTCCTCGACACCCAAGCCTGATCTTCCGACGATGGGTACGATACGAACGCCGAGGGAATGCGCCAGAGTGATATCGTCGAAGACGCCACCCTGAGCCTTGACTCCATCAACCATCGTCACGGCAACCGCCATCGGAATGCCCAGCTCGGCCAGGGCCGAAAACAACACCAAGCACTTCTCGGGATCGTGCGCATTCATCACCATCAGAATGGCATCGGGTCGTGGGATCGACGGGTGCACGCCACGCAGGACGTCCACCGTGAGTTGCTCATCCTCGGACAATGGCGTCAGAGAATACAGGCCTGGCAGGTCGATAAGCCAGACGGCCTGTTGACCCGCACCGATGCTGCCAATGGCCGGCTCGACCGTTACGCCGGAAAAGTTGCCAACCTTCTGCCGCAGCCCCGTTAGTGCATTGAACAGGGTGGACTTCCCAACGTTGGGAGCTCCAACAACAGCAATGTTGGGCGTGCTACCGGCAGCGTCCTTCATGCTGCGACCACAGGCTC
>CAZBOW010000018.1:0-22202 GCA_964493635.1 uncultured Hyphomicrobiales bacterium | reverse complement strand
ACAGCAATGTTGGGCGTGCTACCGGCAGCGTCCTTCATGCTGCGACCACAGGCTCGACCACAGGCTCAACCACAGGCTCAACCAAGATCACCACTTCCGGTGTTGGTCGTATGGCTACCGTCCTGCGATCCAGGACCACTTCGAGCGGACCGCCAAATGGAGCCCTGCGCTCTACGGTGCAGTACGTACCCGGAATCAGGCCCAGCTCACGCACGCGCAGCGACAGGCAGGGATTTCCCTGAACAGCAACAATCCTGCACGGAACATGCAGCGGCATCGATTGGAGGGGTACCATAGGACGGACTTCTTAATTTGGACTAAATCCAGATACAACGTTACGGATTTTCGCGATCTTGGCCTACGATGCTGCGTTCCCTCTTCGTTGACCTCAACTCGTACTTCGCCTCGGTGGAGCAGGAACTGCGCCCCGAGCTGCGGGGCCGGCCGGTGATTGTGGTCCCGGTCGAGGCCGATACCACGTCGGCCATCGCTGCCAGTTACGAGGCCAAGGCCCTCGGGATCTCTACCGGCACCATGGTAGCCGAGGCAAAGCGCCTGTGTCCAACCCTTGCCATCGTGCCAGCGCGGCACAGCGTGTACGTCGAGTTCCATCATCGAATTGTTGACGCCGTGGAGTCGGTGGTCCACGTCGAGCGGGTGATGTCGATCGATGAAATGGCGTGTTCGCTCACTGGGCGGGACCAGCAGCGCGAGCGGGCCATCGAACTTGCACATGCCGTGAAACGTGCGCTGGCCGACAAGGTTGGATCAACCCTTCGCTGCAGTATTGGAATCGCGCCCAACGACTACCTGGCCAAGACGGCCTCCGATATGCAGAAGCCCGATGGCCTGGTGGTGATTGAACAGTCGGACCTCCCCGAGGTGCTCTACCCACTGAAGCTTCGCGATCTGGTGGGCGTTGGTAAGCGAATGGGCGAGCGTCTGTACCGCAATGGCATCTACACCGTCGAGCAGCTCTGCACTGCCTCGGCGGCGGATCTCCACCGCGCCTGGGGAAGCATCGAGGGCGAGCGAATGTACCGCCGCCTTCGGGGCGAACATGTGCCACACGTCGAAACGCAGAAGTCGAGCATCTCCCATCAGCACGTGATGGAGCCCGGACTCCGCAGTCGGCAGGGGGCTTCCGGCGTGCTGCATCGGTTACTCCAGAAAGCTGCCATGCGGCTACGCTCCTACGGAATGCACACCAGTAACCTGTACGTTAGCGTGCGTTTCCGAAGTGGCGAAAAGTGGAAGACCGATCGTGACATCACTCCCACGGCCGACACCATCCAGCTCACGCAGGTTTTGACGTCCGTACTCGAAACCTGTCCGTGGGACCTGGGAGAACCGTTGAAGGTTACGGTGGCCTTTACCAAGGTCGTCGACGACGACGCAACTCCCCTACCCCTCTTCGACCATACCGGTCCAGCTCGGCACGGGCTGAACACTGCCCTCGACCACCTCAACACGAAGTACGGGAAGAATACCATCTACATGGGCACGTCGTGGAATGCCAAGCATTCAGCGCCGATGCGCATCGCCTTTCATCACATTCCGGACTTAGAGACGGACTCGGACGACCTGTCGAACCACACACCATGAAGTTGCAGACGGTCCATGGCGTTATTGGGGTAGTCGCGCACGTACGGCTGAAGGAATCGGTAGTCCTCGTCGTGCAGAATCAGTAGCATCGGGGCGTCGCGCAGAGCAATCTGTTCGGCCTGCCGATAGAGCTCCATGCGTTGGGCCCGATCGGTGGTGGTAATGGCCTGCTCAAACACGGCATCGAAGGCCGGATTGACGTACCGTACAGAATTGATCGGACTGATCTGTCCGGCAGGAGGAACAAGCTTTCCATACCAGAGCTGCAGAAAGGTCTCTGGGTCGGGATAGTCGGCCACCCATCCTAAACGGTAGAAGGGAGCCTTACCCGCATCAATGCGCTCCAGATGCTGGGCAAACTCCACCTGAAGTAAACGAACGTCCACATTGAGATGCTCCTTGAGCATGCCTTGAATGGCTTCGGCGATCTGCATATTGCGACCGCCTCCGGCATTCAGCTGAAGGGTGACAGCCGGGAACCCAACGCCACCGGGGAACCCTGCCTCGGCAAGGAGCTTGCGCGCGCGATCGGGTTGGAAGTCGTAACCGCGAAGGGAGTCATGGGGATAGCCCGGCATGCTGGACGGTACAATACCGTGCTCAGCCGGCCCCGCCGCCTGGCCCCGCAGCACGTAGCGCATGATGCGCCGTCGATCCACGGCAAGGTTGAATGCCTGTCGGACGCGGACGTCGCCAAACACCGAATCGGTATTCAAGAATCCGTAGTACTGCGTGCTCAACGCCGGCACATGCAGCAACGCATAGCGCGCATAATCGCCCGTTGGTTGCTTCCGACGATCGACGATGTCGCCGAAAAACTCGTTGGGGATGCGATAGGATTCCTCCAGGTTGCCGGCCTTGAACTCCAGAAGTTGAAGCTTGTCGTCCTTGATGAAACTGAAGCGGACGCCTTCCAGAAACGGAAGTCGATTGCCATCGGCATCGACGCGCCAGTACCGAGGATTACGCTGCAGCACCAGTTCACGATCGGGCAGCCATCGCACAAAGCGAAACGGCCCGGTACCCACAGGATGCTGTGCAAAGGCCGTACCGTAGTATTCGACGGCTTCACGGGGATGAATGCCCATCGACGTCAACGCCGGATAATTCTCGAAGGGGGCGAAGGGCTGCGTAAGGGTAATGCGTGCGGTAGAATCATTCAGGGCTGCGAACCCACGCACCCCGGAGAGCGAGGGGTTGCCACCCGAGATAACGGCAGACGTGGCCTCGTAGTACTCGCGAGCCCCCTGCACCTTATCCAAAAAGTAGCCAGCATTCTTCGAACCAGTTCGGGCGTCGCATACGCGACTGAGTGAATACACAACATCAGCGGCCGTGAGCTTCCGCCCAGTTCCGCCGGAAAAGCAGGGGTCGTCGTGAAACCACACGTCGGTGCGCAGATAATACGTGTACTGCGTGCCATCGGGTGAAATCGTGAAGCTATCGGCGAGCTCCGGACGGAGGTTGAGGTCGGCATCGAACGTGACAAGATTGTCGTAGATGTTCGCAGCAACATGACCGGACGTGACGTCATTGATCCGAACGGGATCCATCGAACTGAGTTCACCCGTTTCGTTGATGCGGTAGATGCCACCGTAGAACTTCCCCCCCGCTGCTGGCTGAAACGTGCCCTCAGGCAGGCCGGGCTCGGTGCAGGACACCAGTACCCCCACGGCAACCATGCCAGCAAGACATCGGATCAGCGTGGTCATTCCCGCACCGGCGTTTCAACTTCGATTTGTACCGTTCGGGAGTACGAGCGTCCAATGGGTGTGTCGTTGTCGTAGATCAGGCGGTCGGATCCCACCGGTACGATCGTAACACGATCATCGGACAACCCCAGAGCCTTCTGCGCTTCAACACACCGCCGGCGCGCCAGAGCACGGTTCGACTCCGGATTTCCGGACCGGTCGGCAAACCCAAGAATCGTTACCTTCGATGTTGGCTCGATACGGGAGCGAACCTGATCCATCACCTTACGGTTGGCAGGGTTCAGCTCGGCGGAATTGTAATCGAACACAATGAGCGAATACCGCTCTACACGCTTGCCACCCTCCTGCATCGACTTCATCAGCTGCATGGAGACAAAGTCGATGGTAGCCGTGTCGGCCACCGTAACGGACTGTCCGAGGACGTTCTCCACGGTGAGCAAGCCTACGACGGGTTTATCCGTGCGAGGAGCGGTTTCTTGATCGCCGGACTTCCAGTTGAGCGGTGCGCTGGGAACTCCCGTTCCCGATGCCGATGCAAGGATCCGTCCTCCCTGCTCGATCTCGGCCGACCATGCCGTGATGCCTTCGCCATTGGTGACCGCTGGAACCAAGGACGCCACCGACGGTGTAACGATCACGTCGCGCTCACGGAATTCCACTGGTTCGAAGGTGGTCAGCGACGACGACGACAACTCCACTCGACGGTTCTCTGCGCGTCCCTCGTCGGATTCCAGATTTGCGTGATTGACGGGTACAAGGCGCTTCTTCACCAGCAGACGTTGCTCGGCAATACCCCACACATCGTGCAAGTACGCTCGCACACTATTGGCCCGAGCCTCGGCAATGGCCAGGTTGTCCTTCTCGGCACCCACGTTGTCCGTTGTACCAAGGATCGTCAGCACGGCCTGGGCATCCTGCTGCATCCGTGAACCGATCACGTTGAGAAGCTGCGAGTACACCTGGATCTGATCGCGCTGCAAATCATTGGCAACGAATCGCTGGGCCTCGGCCGGGGTGAGCATGCGCTGCCCGGTGGATGCAACCTCGGTGCTGGCCGAATCAAAGAAGATTTGTGGCAGCAGCGGATAACTCTCAACAACGTCAAGCTCTTGAATACGGATGGTGGTAAGGGGCTGATCACCTCCGGAACCCGACGTGCGGAAGTCCACGGCAAGGGTTGGCGAAAATGGCTTCGGACGAGCTCGCACCCACAGCTCGGAGATGGTGGTGGTCACCATTCGCACGTCGCCTTGATCGGCAACCTGTTCGGCCGATGATGACTCGCTGAGGTAGAGCGAATCAGCCACCAGACCGGTCTTGTACACAAGGATCGTGTCGCGCTCAACAACCGTGTCGCGCAAGATCTGGCGGTCGTTTGGTGTGTAGATCCCCACGCGCACTGATGCACCAACGTAGACGCTTTGCACACGCCAGTCGGCAGAACTGATGGGCGTCAGGGGTAGGTAGTAGCGTGCCTCCGGCGAGAGTGTCGCACGGGCCGACAGCGGCACCTCGTAGCGCAGGCCGGCCGTTGCTGCCAATTGGACCGATGACACCTCGGGGATGTCAGCTGCCACATCGTTGCGCACGGCACGGCCGTCGGTGAAGGTGTAGCCATCGGGAGACACCAAGGTTTCCGCTTGCGAGAAATCAGAGGCGATCAGATACCCAGCCCGTCCACCGGCCGACAGCCAGAGACCATCTACCAGTTGGTAGTCCACCGTTGGCTCCAGCGTTACCATGCTCAGCCCGGCGTCCAAGGTATGATCCACCGTGATGTCCCGCCGCTCGGTGGTGGGAATTGGTCCGTCGCCAAGTACGGGTTCGTTACCAATCACTTCGCTGCGGCGCAGCGTACCCCCTAGGGCCGTGTACCCCGCGCGAAGCTGCAGACGCAGATCGGTGATCAGCGGGAATTCTACGATCAGGCCTACGTTGGGAGCAAACGTCAGCTGCGAGCCGAACTCGTCACAACAGGATGCATAGCCGGGCAGTGCCCCAAACTGTGCGGAATGAGGATTGGCTGCCACGCCGCCATAGCCCCCTACAAACCATCGGAGATACTCGGTTCTCCCCGACTCGGGATCAATGATCGACGACTGCTGCGCCCGGACCGACATCAGCCCAGATACTGCAAACAACACAGCCACGAACAGAACACGCATGAACGCTTTCATAAATCAACTTGGGACGGTCTTGGTCAGCTTAGTGAATCACCACAGCAGTAGTACTGCGGTGACGGGTTGGTGTGCGAAGCAGAATCCGGTAGGTCCCGGAGCCAAGATGTTGAACAGGGATCGTGAAGGTCTGCGTCCGAGGTCCGTCATTGACCCACGACCACCGCTCAATCTCCGTACCTGTGGCATCGATCATCCGCATGGCGTGCGGTCCCTTTTCGTACAGACTGATAGCAATCGACAGGTCGTCCGCAGCTGGTGTGGGTGATGCAACGATGGTAAGTGCACCAGTCCGCGTGATGAGGCGATCGCCACCGGCCTGACAGAGCTCGGTCTTCAACCAGCCATTTGTCGTCCGCACCTTGGGCGTGGTGCCATCGGCACTGGCTACGGCACGCTCGAAGGTTAGGTCGGTTGAATCGATCGGCCCCAAGGTACCCTGACCGTGAATCTCAAAGACGACACCATCCGACTTGGAGATGGTGGTGGACGGCACCGATACTTCAAGCTGCGTGCGGCCACCAATCACTTCGTGGCGAACGATCGTCCCCGGGACGATCTGCTGAGCAACGAACAGCGGCGACTCGTACGTGATCAGCACGTCCAAGGATGTTTGTGCCGTTTCCGCCGTGCCGGTTGCGATCCTACCGCGCACGGGCAGCACAACATTATCGTTGGTCGGGTCCAGGACCACTTCCGGCAAATCAAGGCTGAATTCTACATTCAAGCGCCCGGTACCATACACCGGAATCGGCCGCAGATCCGAACACGGTTGGTCGACCTCCACAAGAATACTGTCGGCAAAGAACCGGGCATCGGTGGGAACGAACGTCACGGTGATGTCCAACCGCTCTCCCGGAGTCAGCACCGTTGGCAGAGCTGCCGTTGCCGGTGTGAACACCGATGGCGACGTTAGCATCCGTACGGACACCACCCGCACAGGAATCGTGCTGGTGTTCACCACGGACGTTGTCAGCGTGCTACTGGAAAGAACATCCACGTTGCCAAAGGCCACAACCCCCGGTGTTGACGGGAAGGCTGTTTGACGGATGCCTTCAAGGCGCGTCGCAAAGCTGGTGAGTTCCGTGTTGAGGCGGGCGCGTGTGGTCAAGACGGCAGATTTGAGGCCATCGGTTCCACCCCGCGGATCGAAGTCAATGATGACGTCCACCGTTTGACCAGCTCCCAGGGAGGCGTTGGTGATCGCACCGGGATTGACAATCGTAAACAGTCCGGCATCCGCACCACTGATCACCGCGTCGACGAGCTCCACTGGGAAGGAACTGGTGTTGGCAATCGTCATCGTATCACGCGACGTCTGGCACGTTGAAAGGGTGCCAAAGTCCAACACGTTCTGTACACCCAGTTCGGCAGCTTCCACCGTCCAGCGCACCACAATCAATTGGGAGTCAGCACACGGCTCCGCGACAACCATGGTGATGGTGTCCTGGTAGGCACCCTCGATCCGCGGCGTGACCTCGATCAGGACGTCCTGCACTGCTGCGTCGTCGAAGGTAAAGGCCGCCGGTGTGGCTTGGAGTTCGGCAGGTCGGGACGAGCGAAGGTTCGTAACCGTGACCCTTCCACCGGACGTATTGGTGTATGGTACCGTACGCTGTTCTACGACACCACTTTGCAGGAGGCCGAAATCGATCACGGAGGGGCCAGCCACCCGCAGCCGGACATGAGCCCCGGACAATCGGGTCACGACTTCCTGCACAGCCGTCTGATCGGTTCGCACGTGGAGCGATCCCGTGCGCTGTGCGTTCGGTCCGGGTAGCGGAGCAAACACCACGTGGTAGGTCGCCGTGCCGCCCGGTGGAAGCGTTGTATCGCTCACCGGCTGTTGAACGATCGTGAAATCACCAGCATCCACACCGTTGATGAAGGCCGGATAGATCAATCGCACCGGAGTGCTTCCGGTATTGCGCACCACGGCCGACAGCGTGTCGCTGCCACACGATCCGGTTGGACGATAGCTCAGGACTGTTGGCTCGCTGACCACTTCCGTGCGCACGCCACGACCTGCCAGCAAAAGAACGGCCGTGTCGGCACACGATCGCCGGTAGGCAATGCTTTCGAGTCGGAGAATGGCTGTGTGTTCGGCAGCCGTGGTCGGCGCATACTCCAGGGTGATCAGCACCGAGCTTCCGGGCTTGATGATCGTTGGCAGAGCCGGCACGATCGAGACGATCCGATAGGGAGCCAGAAGTGCCGGCGGAGCCGACAGGTCAGCATCACTCGTACCGTCGTTCCGCAGCTCGATGGTGATCGTTCGTGAACTTCCTACGGGCACATCCCCGAACTGGCCATCACCGATTTGTCGCAGCAGTGGCTGTACACCTTCGTAGCGCAACCAAATGGTATCGGGCTCGGGACACTGATCCACATACAGCAACGTAGCCACGACGGCCGGACCAATGCGTTTTGCTGTGAGCGTGAGGCCCAGATTTCGGCTCAACGACGGGTTCACCGTAAAGGGCAGGTTGGCCGCTACTTCCAGCAACGAAGCATCCGTAGTTACGTATCGAACCAGGAGCGTCGCATCGGTACCGATGTTGGTCACCGTGATCTCGTCGGCCACGGCCGCACCCACGCAGAGTGTTCCAAGGTTAATCGTATCACCCGTCAAGCCACGCCAGCGATATTCAAGGTTGGCCATGCGGACGTCAATCGTTACGTCAACACGCCACGGGTTCTTCGTGCCAGCCTCGGTAGAGTCGTCGTGGGTCAGCACGAGCTGTCCTACCTGCGGTCCCACCGTACCATCGGCTGCCGTGTAGCCAACCACGTAGGGAGTGGCTCCACCTACGGGCACCGAATCGGGGAAGACCACCGGTGAAACAATCCGGAAGCCCGGCGCACCCGTAAACGTGGCCGAGGAAATCTCTAGCGGAGAGTCTCCATCGTTACGAACAAGAATGGTATCGAGCTGCTCCACACTGCGGCAGCGGTACACACCCATGTTGAGCGTCGACGGTGCGTTGATGATGGGTGGGCCAAACAATTGAACGATGTTCCACGCCGACTGCGAAAACACCAGATGCGGATCGTAGGTGTAGTTCGTCTGTACCGGCGAGGGATAGCGCTGCGCTACGGCCACATAGTAGAGCGTGTCGCCGCGCGGCAGTCGGACCTTGGCCCGCCACGACACAAACCGATCACTCTGAATGGTATCCAGCAGTCGCCATGGACCACGTTCCGGTTTTACGTAAACGTCCAGCATTGAACCATCGCCATGACCGCTCAGCTGCATGTCCAGGAGCGTGTAGGTCAGGGTGTCGGTAAGGGGCCCGCGGTAATAGGTGTCGCTCGGACCGATGCGGGCATCGTACCGTGCGCGACCTCGGCCCCCTTCCAGCACCTGACTTCCCGTGCGTGAGCCCACCTGCGCCGAAACGAATCCTGCGGCAGCGTTATCAAGTCGCATTCCCAGAATAACGCCACCGCCAGAGCCGGCACCGCCGTTGATATCCTTGCTTGTTGACGCTGCTGCACCGAGGGCATACACGTCGAAGTTGGCCAGCATCCTTCCATGGATGGCTACGGCACCGCCGCCGCCACCGCCACTGGTGGAGCTGTTGAGGCCATCGGGATTTCCACTTCCGCCGCCGGACCCTCCAGCAAGGGGAACCAAGGCCCGATTACCGTGCGCTCTGCCACCATTCTGGCGATCTCGCTCGGACGTGCCATCGGTACCGAATCCGGCACCGCCGCCGCGCTGGGATTCACGAGTGCCAGAGCCTCCACCGAACCCCCCAGAGGGATCGCAGGAGGTACGCTCGGCACAGGCCGTACCTGATCGTCCGAATGGATGTCCCGTACCGCCACCGGCATTTTCGAACGAGGATGTGGACTCACCACCCGGAAGGCCGTTGAGCGCTCGACTGCCGAGCGTGTTGGCATTATCCTCGGCTAACGTCTCTCCGGATCCTGCCCCAGGACGGCGCTTCGAACTTGGCTGAGCTGCGGGAATGCCGGAGTTGTTGTAGCCACCAGGACCACCACCGGTAAAACCGTTTCCTCCTGCCTCGCCTCGATCGGACCTGAGGGGGTTGTAGTTGGCATATCCACCACCGCCACCACCACCGCCAGGTCCACCGTTGGGACCCTCGGCATCGGCACGGATTTGCGATCCATTTCTTCCGCGAATGTCGCCGAGGGCGATCAGGGTAAAGGGCAGGTAGGCCTGATTACCGGCCGTCCTCGAATCGGGGTCTACCAGCGAGATCGTATAGGATGCTGTTGCGGCCAGCACGGCGCTGTCGATCAACATTGCGCCGCGGGGCGATCGCCTTCCGAGGGAGCCCTCCCCAAACACGCGATCGGAGTTGTTGGCGAGATCTCCAATGGCAAAGGGTCGCACGATGTAGAAGGTATCGGGCTGCGATACCAGGCCATTGAATTCCACCACGATGGGAATCCGAAACTCGGGACGAAGGTCCTGCCAGCGATCACTGTTCGGTTTGGCAAGGGGCGATACGAAGATCATCGTGCTGATCATGCGGCCATCCCAGCTAACCACTAACGGGCCAATCGTGATCATGGCGGTATCGGCGGGCCGTGCACATCGCACACGCAGGGCGTCGCCGGGGTTGTTCATGGAGAACAGCGCCGACCCATACATGCCGGGCACGTCGTACGGTCCGATGATTTCCACGTAGGTGGCCCAACGGGTTGTCCCGATGTCGGGAGTCAGGTACGAGATCCGTGGTTGGGCGTTGGCATTGGCAACACCAGCCATTGCCAGCAGCAGGCACAGAAGGTGTTTCATATCGTAGCAATAACCTTCAGTTCGATAGCAATGGGCGTTGGCAGCGCGTTGATTTCCATCGTTGTTCGGCAGGCATCCACACCCTTGAAGTACTCAGCGTAGAGCCGGTTGAACGTTGGGAAGTCGGCCTTCATGTTCGTCAGGTACACCGTAACATCGATGATGTTCTCCCACGACGAACCGGCATCCTCCAGGATATAGCGCACGTTCCGAAACACCGATTCGCATTGTTCGGCAATGTTGTAGTCGGCAATCGAGCCATCACTGGCCAACGTGACACCTGGGATGGTTGGACTCCCCTTTTCACGCGGTCCCACACCGGAGAGAAAGAGCAGATTCCCCACGCGTCGGGCATGGGGATAGGCTCCCACCGGATCGGGAGCACGTTGGGAGTTGAGAACGATTTTTTCCATGGCAGTACGGCTCAGAATTGAATGCAAATGTTCTTGGGCTCGGTAAAGAACCGCAGCGCTTCAACGCCACCTTCCCGGCCAACGCCGCTGGACTTGACGCCACCAAAGGGCGTTCGCAGATCACGGACGAGCCAACTGTTGACCCACACAATGCCGCTCTCCAAACGATGCGCTACGCGGTGGGCGCGAGAGACATCGTTGGTCCAGAGGCTGGCAGCCAGCCCGTAGGTTGTGCTGTTGGCACCGGCAAGCGCTTCGTCTTCGCTGGTAAAGGGAATCACGGTTGCCACGGGTCCGAAGATTTCTTCCTGATTAACGCGACAGCCCGTATCGAGTCCCTCGATGAGGGTGGGCGCAACAAAAAAGCCCCCTGCACATCGTCCGTCGAGCGTGATGCGATGCCCACCGGTGAGGATACGTCCCCCCTCCTGTTTGGCAAGGTCGATATAGTCCAGGACCTTCTCCATATGGGCCTGACTGACAAGGGCTCCCATCTTCGACGTGGGTTCCAACGGATCTCCCACGGTGAACCGCTCTGCCTCGGCAACGAGCGCTGCAATGAAGCGGTCGTAGATCTGCGCATCCACGAAGATGCGCGAACCGCAGAGGCAGATCTCACCTTGGTTGGTAAACGACGCGCGAGCAACGTGCCGGGCGGTTGATTCGATGTCCACGTCACCAAAGACGATGGTCGGGTTCTTGCCACCAAGCTCCAGCGACAGCTTCTTGAACATCGGTGCCGCCGTGCGGGCAATGGTTGCCCCTGTGGTGGTGCCACCGGTAAACGAGATGGCCTTCACCTGTGGATGCTCCACAATGGCTGCACCACACTCATGGCCGTAGCCGTGGACGATGTTGAGGACTCCCGGCGGCAGTCCGGCATCGATGCAGATCTGCGCAAACAGAAAGGCCGTCATGGGTGTCAGTTCGCTGGGCTTTGCCACAACCGTGTTGCCGGCGGCCAACGCCGGAGCGATCTTCCACGTAAACAGATAGAGCGGGAGGTTCCACGGCGAGATACAGCCCACAACACCCAAGGGCGACCGCACGGTGTAGTTGATGGTGTGTTCGTCCGTGTGATGCGCCGAGGTTTCGGTATGCAGGATTTCGGTGGCGAAGAAGGCCATGTTCGACTCGGCCCGTGGAATGTCCACGGCCTTGGCCAGCCACAGCGGCTTGCCGTTATCGATGCTCTCTGCGCGTGCAAGATCCTCGAGATGTTCGCCAATCGTGCGGGCCACCTTCAGCAGAATCGAGGATCGCTGCTGTGCCGTCATCGACGACCATGATGGAAAGGCTGCGCGGGCGGCCTCCACAGCGGCGGCAATGTCCTGGGCCGTACTGCGGGCCACCAGCGAATAGGTCTGCCCTGTCGACGGATCGACGTTGGCAATCCACTCACCACCAACGGGATCGTGGAAGCTGCCGTTGATGTAATTACGTATGTGTAGCACGGTGGCAAAGATAGCCCTAACTTTTCGCATGAACCTGCGTTCCGCCATCGATGGATTTCTGCGTGCACTGGATGCCGAGAAGGGGGCCAGTGCTCATACGGTCACAGCCTACCGCATTGCTCTGGAACAGTTTTCACAGTTCGTTCAGAGCACCTATGATGCAGATCCGTCTCAGCTGAGCGTGACCGACCTCACCGAAGCGGAGATTCGCCCATTCCTGGGGTGGCTACACGATCGTGGCCTGTCGCGTAGGTCGATTCGCATGAAGGTGGCCGCCTTGCGCGCCTTGTTCACATTTCTCGTCCGCCGCGACGTAGTGTCGGCATCGCCCCTGGCGGTGATATCAACACCTCGGTTGGAATCAACCCTCCCCTCCTATCTGCAGCATCACGAAGCTGCAGCGATGGCACATGCCTTCGACATCTCCACTCCGGCGGGAGCGCGCAATCATGCTCTGTGCGAACTTCTCTACGGCAGTGGCCTGCGCATCAGTGAGGCCTTACAGCTGGACGTGGATACCGTTCGTCTTGGTGAGCACCGCGTGCGTGTCCTGGGAAAACGGAATAAGGAGCGTATCGTGCCGCTTACGAGTGCAGCCGTGACGGCCATCACCACCTGGCTGTCGCATCGGTCGGCATTCGCTACTCCGCAATCACCGCCGGCATTGTTCTTAGGAAAGAGCGGTGGACGGCTCAGTCCGCAAACGGCCTACACGATTGTGCGACGAGCCCTAGGCCCCCTGACTGAAACGGAGCGAAAGAGTCCGCACGTGCTGCGACATTCCTTTGCCACGCACCTGCTGGACAACGGCGCGGACCTCACGGCGGTGAGTGAGATGCTGGGCCATGCCTCGTTGCGCACCACGCAAGTGTATACCCACGTTAGTGTCGAGCGGTTGAAGGAAGCCTATCAGAAAGCCCATCCGCGCAGTGGTGCTGATGACGAATGACCATGGTAGTTTTGCAGCATGACTCCTACCACTAGCACCATTGCCATTGCCGTTGTCGGAGCCGGCCACCTCGGTTCCATCCATGCGAAACTGCTTGCGCAGCGCTCGGACGCCACCCTTGTTGGAATTGTTGATCCCAACGAGGCTCAGGGACGATCAGTGGCCGAGCAGCATGGGGTGATGTGGTACCATCATCTGGATGCGTTGCCAGACGTCGATGCTGTGGTGATCGCTGCCCCCACGACGTACCATCATGCCTTGGCGCTGCGAAGTTTGGAACGGGGCTTTCACACCTTCATCGAAAAGCCGGTTACGGCCACCTACGATGAGGCCATCGAGCTGATGGCAGTGGCCGCCACAACCAATCGGGTAGTGCAAGTTGGGCACGTTGAGCGTTTCAATCCTGCGGTACGTGCCATCGCCCCCTACCATGTCGAGCCAAAGTTCATCGAGGGACACCGGCTGGCACCTTTCAAGCCGCGGGCGATTGACGTGAGCGTGGTGCACGACCTGATGATTCACGACATCGACCTGCTGCTGTGGCTTACCAAGAGCGAGGTGGTGTCGATCCAAGCAACGGGCGTGGCCGTCCTGACCGATACGCCTGATATCTGCAATGCTCGCCTGACGTTTGCCAACGGATGCGTGGCGAACTTGACGGCTAGCAGGATCTCGGCAAAACCCATGCGCAAGCTTCGCATCTTTCAGAGCGACGCCTATATCTCGCTAGACCTTGGCGCCGGTGCCATTGAGATGTTCCGGTTGGTTGATAAGCAGATCGTGATGGATGTGCCAACGGTCGAACCGGTCAATGCCATTGCCGAGGAGCAGCGGTCGTTCATCGAGAGTATCTCCAATGGAGCCGACCCTGTGGTGACCCTTCGCGAGGGCGCCGAGGCGGTGCGCATTGCCGAGCAGATCGAAGCGCTGCTGTGAGAACGGCCTACCTTACAACGTGGCTCTTGGTAACGGTTGCCGCAGCAGAGGTCGCTGCGCAAACGGAGTCGTCGGATTTCTCCCGCATCGGCTTTGCATCCTTCCTGACCACGGTGGTAAGCGACTACCAATCGGCCGGCGTTAACCCGGCTAACCTGGGCTTCATTCCGCAGGAAGAGATCTACATGCTCTCCGAGCCACTCAAGCCGGGCAAGGCAGTGCGGAAGCGTCAGCTGGCGTTTTCGCTCGTCGAGGGTGGGTTTGCACTTCATAGCGATGCCCTGAATCGCCAGGGCCTGACGGATCTGATCACGCAGACGTCGTCGGGGTCCTTCACCGATGCCGACCAGATCCGCGTTGCGCGCGACTTTGCCGACCGCGGCCTGCGCTTCAGTGTAGATATGCTGGTGGCGGGCATCTCCTACCAGGACACATGGGGAGGCCTTGCTGCCACATGGCGCGAGCGCATCAGTGGAACATTTGTGTTTAATGAAGCGGCCTCGCGCGTAGCCTTTCAAGGCCGACGCTTCGACTACTTTGATTCATTAGCGGTGAACTTTAACGGCGATACCGTTGCCTATGCGAAAAACCCAAAGCGGTTCTCTGAACTGTTTGCGGGCACCGAGCTGTCCACGGTGTGGTTTCGCGAGTTTGGCCTGTCGTATGGTGTGCAGGTTCTGCGCATCGGCGAGGTCCGTGCCCATGTGGGTACCGGAGTGAAACTCCTGCAGGGCTTTGCCTACCTGGATGCCCGCGTCGATAACGGTCAGCTGCGAGCGCAATCGTCCATCACGCCGGCCTTTGGCATCGACTACGGCAAGGCAACGTCGCCGTCGTTCATCCCGGGAAATGCTTTTGTTCCCGTTGGCGATGGCATTGGTGTAGACGTCGGGATCACGGTTACCTCGCCAGGATTTTCCTTTGCCGTCAGCGTGATCGACATCGGCGCCATTCAATGGAACGGCAACGTGTTCACCGCCCGCGATACCATCCTGAATGGCCTCACGTCAACGGGCTTTCGGTCGTTCAACTTCTTCAACGAAGCGCAGGGCGTAACCGGCGAAGGAAACTTCTTCAGCTGGGACGGTCTGGCAAGCGCCACCACATCACTCCCCACGCGCCTACGTCTGGGCACATCGTATCGCTACAATTCCCGCCTGACCTTTGGCGCCGACGCCATCTTCCCAGTAAACACCGTTGCCGGCTCCTTGGGCGAACCACTGGTAAGTGCCGGTCTTGACTGGTTCCCGGTAACATGGATGAAGCTGGGTATGGGGCTTGGCACTGGCGGTAACATGGGCCTGTTCGCCCCAGCCAGCATCATGTTCAGTCTGCTGGACAACCACTGGGAACTCGGCGTTTCCTCTCGCGACCTGATCACGTTTGTGATCTCCGACCGCCCCATCGTTTCCGCCGTGCTAGGCACGATGCGCTGGCGGTTTTAAGCAAAACACCTTGAAGATTGAACGTCGGACTTTCATTTTTCAAATTATATCAAGTACTTTCCCCGCAGAGGGGGCACACACTATCTACACACCACCCACATTCGGGACGGAGGTTGTATGTGCCAAAGAATCCACTGCATCACTGTAGCACTCATCACTGCTGCACTGATGCTCGCACTGCTGTGGCCGCACGAGACGACAGCACAGATTCCGAGGATCAATACTGTTGATTGTGACTCAACACTCTTGGATCTGCGTGATTCTGGCGATTACAGTCTCGCACCTATGGGTGCTGACGGGACTCCTGACGTAGATAAATCACTGTCGGCTGATTTGCTTTCTGCTGAGTTTCAGTTTATGTGCTTGACAGACTCCTTCGTGGTGCGGAGTATGTTCACGGAGTTTTCGTCCAACGGAGAGCAGCTACGTCTAGCCCACTGGTGCTACGATCGATGCGTTTGTGTGGGCGCAGACACGCAGTACGCTTGCAACTGGACACTGCGTGATTTGCACGACCGCAGTACAACCCGTCCCTTTATGGTGCGATTAGGGGACACACTGAGATTTTTCCGCTCGATATACTGGTACGATCGATTCACGGACGAGCTGGAGAGCAGGCGATTCTCTAGAGACGCGACATGGTCTTACAGCGTTGATCTTGTTGATATTCAAAGTGGACAGAACATTCAACAGTTAGACACGATGTCTATTCGGCATCTAGGAGAGACCGATCATGCATGCCGTTACTCTTGGTTCCCTGCTGCATCGATTGTGTCGCGCGTTGTTGATCATTCAGTGATACCGGATGGTCTCACGCCAAGACAAACGTGTATCAGAGTGCGCGTGTATTTGGACGGTGAAGATGCCCACAGCATTCATAGGTGTGACCAAGTAGGCTTTCATCAATCATCCACAACGCTCAAGAGTGTTGGTTGGGCAGACTATTCCGAGAGCGTGTCTGAACTCGAGGCGTGTTACAACAGCGTGGAGTGCGGAATGGACGTCCGAAGTGTTGACTCCAAAGGAATCAGTGTTGCCGTGAGGCTTGGGAGCAGTCCCAGTGGACATATCTCTATTGCTGATGTTTTTGGTCGTGTCGTCTACACCGCTTCAGTGGTTCCTTCAAAACAGTCAATCCAAGTTTCACTCCCCTCAGGATTCTACATCCTTACCTACCACAGTGGTGGCGCTGTACTGTGTACAAGGAATGTGTACGTAGAGTAAGAACTCTGATTGAATGGCGTCGTTGCACCACCCGCCCACGAGTACCGCATCAGCTCGCCCGAGTTTGATTAGCCCCTACCACTCACTACCACGCATAGGCTTCAGGTGCCTGATTTCCCGGCCCCGGCCAGATTTCGTCGAGTTCGGCTAGGACTAATGGGAGGTATTGATCATACATTCCAGATGCAGGATCATTTGTTCATGACATTTCCATGACCTTTCCATGACATTTCCATAGCACTCTCATGGTGTGCCAATGCCATTTCTGTTACACATCGAGACGGACATGGTTCGCTTTCTGTTCCTTGGCATCTGTTATTCTTTTAGACATTTTCACTCTGTTCTCGCTGTCTACACGATCAATCTATGAAGTGTGATATGTCTAATGTTACGCGCCGGCTGTCGTATGTGATGATTGCTCAGATCATGATTTTGGCAACGGTCGCAACAGCACAACCAAATCAGCAAGGCTGTATTCCAGGAGATAGGATCCACCAAAACGTTCGCATTGTGAACCAAGACAATCCCTCATGTAACGATTGCTTCATTAATCTACCTGACGTACTGCTGCATTTACTACATAAGTACAAGCCTGTTCTCAAACTCACAACGAACGAGGGCAGTATAGGAACGGACTGCTATGGTGGCCCTTTTGGAACACTTAGTCTTCACAATGCAAACGCGAATCAGCCACTGTATTCGCTTCTTGAAACCCCGAATGACTTTGCACTGATTGCATCTGAAAAGGCAAATAATCTCTTGCTGAGTACTCGAAGCAACCGTGCGGCAATCAAGTTCGCCACAACGGCCGAAGGGATGGTCCAAGACGTCGAACGCATGAGGATCACGCCACAAGGATTTGTGGGCATCAATACAACCGAACCAAAGAGTATTCTGCACGTACAGGGCGATGTTACAGTCGGGATCGATTGCAATACGAAGATAACGCCCGGATTCACGAACAGACTTAGCGTCGACGGTATCGTACTTGCAAAGGAAGTGCGCGTCACTCCGCTGAACTGGTCCGATGACGACTTTGGTCCAGACTATGTTCTTCCCTCACTGAGTGATGTTGAATCACACATACGCGAGCACGGTCATCTGCAAGGCATTCCATCCGAAGAGCAAGCAACAACAGATGGAATAGATGTTTAAGTCATGCAGGCTGCACTCCTTCGAAAGATCGAGGAGCTGATGCTGTACGTGATCGAACTCGAGAAAAAGGTCGCACGCCTCAGCTCAGTTCCCAACGGAGCAAACCCATGAGATTCACCCACATTCTCGTGGCGTCCTCTATGGCGGCCACCATTTCTGCATGCGACAAGGAGCCAACAGCACCACCTGCGCCGCCGCCCCCCACGATCGAAGAACAGATCGCTGCGTGGAATCCGAGGATTGTTGTGGAAGAGCCGATGACAGGCTTTAATCCGTCGAAGGAGATCAACACAACTACACCCGGAGACACAATTTGTTATGGCACAGCCCGATTCCGCATCGACAGTGCCAATGTACCGGACTCGATACGATGGAGTCTAGGGGCCGGAATCTACACAGCCCAAAGCTTCATGGTAACGCGTATTCCTCGCGGGACACATCCAGTTCAGGCCAAACTGTTCAAGCGCTTCCGATCTGAATCACCAAGACGGGACACGGTCGTAGAGCGAGACCTCGAGCGAACGTTTGTATGTGGCGACTACAGCTTCAGCCTTGCTATCGGGAAGTGGGTACCGGTGGATCCCGCCGAGACCCGCATCGATACGCTGCGGGTGCTGTATAATGAGCGGATTCCGGGCTCACGGAACACTGGCCCTCAGGACTATGTTCTCGGCGCAACCCGGGGATGTGATACTGCGTGGTTCTCACATGATATGTACCTCGTGATGCGCCGCTACGCAGTGAATTTCGAAAGGTCGTCATTAGGTGGAGAATGCCAGTCAATGTATGGTGAGTTAGCACTTTCGGACTCCAATCACGGACTGTACCAGTTTGCTCGATCCGCAGCGCTTGAAGTAACGAGCATTCGTGTGCGGAGGGTGAAATGAAACGACGTGCAGCAGCATTGTTCGTTGCATGCGTACCGCACTTCACTGCTATGGCCCAGTCAGCATGTGAGATCAACGACGTGCACACGAATCCCGATGCCAGGTACGTGCGGCCAGCGGCTGAAGCCGCAGCCGAGCCATATCACACTAATCGATTCGACTGGATACGCGCCTGGTGGCCAATAGCGTGGAAGAATGTTCCGATGGGAAGCGTGAACCCACCTCCTCCGCTGAACGCGGACTACATGCACATCATCTCGCCGTTCTACTCGAATGACAGCGACCTGGAGTACGTTGCCAAGCACGCGAGCAGCGACATGCAACCTCGTGACGGTTGGGAGCTTGTTGCCTACGACTTCGGTATGGAGTATAACTCTGAGTCGACGGTACGTCCATTGAATGACTTCTCCGAGGGGTATCTGATCCTGTACAACAAGTACACGTCAACACTTCGCGCGCTTGTTACCCCTCTGGCAATAAATTCTGCCAACATGGCCGAGATGCGCTGGTTCTTGGATTCTAGAGTTAGAGGTGGCCCGCATACCTCTGGCCTTTTCGCCGGAACAGGTGGAGTGCTGAACCCCCTAGATCAACCCTCGCCAACGCGAACGGTATCCACTCGCTTTAGTCATCCGCCAAACATGCCCGGCAGGTGGTTCCACGGAGATGTGCCTGTTTTCTACGATCCCTGTTCGTGTACCACAGACCAGCGACTGAGAACCGAACATGTTGTGGTTACAAACGGCAACAGCAAGCTCTACGGACTCTACGCAGGTACCGTGTCAACACTCGACGCTCATACAGACACACGAGCTCTACCGTATCGTAGCGGTATGATTCAAGACCCTGAGGCCTACCTAGCGAGTTTGGATGCACAGAACGCGTTGGATCTCCGCCCCGGTGCCATTGTGGCAAAGGATAAGTATGCGCTGGCGCAGAGCTATGATTTGTGGGTCCGTGAACAGTGGAATCGAAACACCGGCTCTCTCCTCTTGGGGATCGCCGATGCACTGACTGTAGCGGGCGATGTCGCGAGCTTATTCGGTGCCAGCGCCATGTTAGTTGGTGTCAAGGTTTCATTACTCTTGAAAGGCGTCGGAGTGGCTTCGAAACTCCTCTCAAAGCTTCTGAAAGCCAGCGATGATGACATTATTCCCGAGAACTATCTCCCCTCGTATATGCAAGGAGAGATTTCACTCCGTGGATCCTACACGACGACTTCTCCGCTAACGACCAACAACCAAAGCATCGCACTCCCCGGAACGCCGTGGACAAAGGACGGCAGTTTTGTCGGCCTAGAGTGCCTGCAGGATTTGCCACTTGGATTAATGCGTGGACAGATCTGTCCACGTGCACACACCAACAACAGTGCAGGATCATTCCGCAGCGATGATTCGGTGGCAATACGACTCGTGATGGACGTGCGCTTCAAGCCCAATGAGTATGGCGTACGTAACCGTTCGATGATGATCTATACGTTGCCAGTGGAGCTCATCAATGTTGATGACACACTGACAGGATCGGGAATGCCGGACTACGCTGAGGATCTCACGATTACCGGCACGGTACTTCATTATGGGGATCATACAACGTATGTCAAACGTACAATTGACTTCGCAAATGCGACGGTAGGCACAGCAACCTCTGAGGTAAGTGCTGAGTACGTAGCCGGAGAGGAGATTGCTATACAGGGTGAAACAGTCATCGGTACCGAAACACGGCTGGCCATCGACCTTGGCGTTCCCTGCGGCAAGCCACGTGTAGCCCCATACTCTGGGGACATGAATGCTTTCTGTGCGTCCTGTAGCCCGCGGACAGGGATACAAATCAGCAGAGCCGCTCATCCGCACCACGGTTGTCATGAACGATGTACCTGCGGGTGCCTACGTTGTTGTTGCAACATCAGGTGGCAAACGTATCTCATTCAACACCCTCTACGCCCCATGGTGATGATCTCCGGTTCTTCGCACGGCCCAGCTCGCGCGAGCCCCTACCACTCACTACCACGCATAGGCTTCAGGTGCCTGATTTCCCGGCCCCGGCCAGATTTCGTCGAGTTTGGCTAGGACGTCCGTGCTGAGCGTGATGTCCAAGCAGGCGACGTTCTGGTCGAGTTGTTCGATGGTGCGCGGACCGATGATCGGGCTGGTGATGCCGTCGCGCTGAAGGACCCACGCAAGGGCAACATCGGCATAGTCGACACCAATGGACCGACACAGTTCCTCGTAGGCTTCGATCTGCGGACGCAGTTTCTCGGCCGATTCCAGAAGCGCCGGGCGCTTGCGGCGAACAGAATCGTCGGTACTGTAGATGCCGGCCAGTAGGCCCCCGGCCAGCGGACTCCACGGAAGCACCGCCATGCCGTAGGCTTTACTGGCGGGGATCACTTCGAGTTCGATGTGTCGGTTGCGCAGCGAGTAGACGCTCTGCTCGCTAATCAGACCCAGCAGATGCCGCTGTGCAGCCCGCTCGTTGGCCATGGCAATGTTCCAGGCCGCAAAGTTGCTCGAGCCAACGTAGGTGATCTTGCCCTCTCGAATCAGTTGCTCCATGGCCTGCCAGACTTCTTCCCACGGCGTGGAGCGGTCGATGTGATGCATTTGGATCAGATCGATGTGATCGGTCTGCATCCGGCGCAGCGAGGCTTCAACGGCGCGGCGGATGTTGTAGGCAGAGTTACCGCGGTCGTTGATATCGTCGCTCATGGCACCATAGAGCTTGGTTGCCAGGACGACCCTCTGACGACGACCGCCGCCCTGAGCAAACCACCGACCCATGATCTCTTCGGTGAGCCCCTTACCCTTGTCGAAGCCGTATACATTGGCGGTATCAAAGAAATTGATGCCATGCTCCAACGCACGATCCATAATGGCAAAGGAGGTGGCTTCGTCCTGCCACGGGCCAAAGTTCATGGTACCCAGCGTGAGCGGTGAAATCTTGACGCCGGCGCGTCCAAGGTTGCGGTAATTCATCGATTTGTTCCTGGCTTGTATTGCAGAGAGCGCCGCAAGTTAAGTTTGCCGTATGCATTATCCATTTGCGACCGTTGAAGCCCGCTGGCAACAGTACTGGGCTGAGCATCACACGTATGCGGTCACCGAAGACCCCACGAAGCCCAGCTACTACGTGCTGGACATGTTTCCCTACCCCTCTGGGACCGGACTCCATATCGGCCATCCCGAGGGCTACACCGCTACCGACATCGTAAGCCGCTTCAAGCGGATGTGCGGATATAACGTTCTGCACCCCATGGGCTTTGATGCCTTTGGATTGCCAACCGAGCGACAGGCCATGGTGGAGAACATCCACCCGGCTCAGATCACCGAGCGCAACGTAGCCACGTTCAAGCGTCAACTCAACCGCATCGGCTTCGACTTCGACTGGACGCGGATGGTCAACACCACCGATCCGGCCTATGTGAAATGGACGCAGTGGATGTTCCTGCAGATCTACAACGCCTGGTACGACCCT
>CAZBOW010000017.1:40393-45114 GCA_964493635.1 uncultured Hyphomicrobiales bacterium | reverse complement strand
AACCATCGGCAGAGGACGTTGCCTTCCGTCCGATTGATACCTACACCGAGCCGTCGTCTGCAGGGAAGCCAGAATCGGGCGTGATTCCGGATACAACTTCGGTCACGGTGGGGCAACACGACATGGCTTCCTCAGACCATCAGCCGGCGGCCGTAGCAGCCCTGTATGGAAGCGATCCGGCGACAACGCCCACCTCGCAGTCGAAACCGGAGCCGAAACTGGAGTCGAAACCGGAGCCGAAACTGGAGTCGAAACCGGAGCCGAAACCGGAACTGACAACGAAATCGAAACCGGAGCCAAAACCGCAGCCGAAGCCAGCCCGTAGCCAATCTCCGACGACCACCACCAGTGACGCTGCCGCCGTATATGTGGTCCAAGTATTTAGCAGTCCCTCCCGGCAAGATGCCGACGAGTGGTTGAAACGCTTGGAGTCGCAGCAGGTCAGTGATGCCTACCTCACTGAACAGGAGCTCAAAGGGCAGACGTGGTACCGGGTGCGTTTTGGACGCTTTTCCTCGCGTGTACAAGCAGAGGCTGAGGCGCTTCAACGTGGATTTCGCCAGCCATGGATCGCACGAATCCGATGAACGTTGATCGTGATCACTCCACGCTGCAGGTACAGCTCGTTTGGAGCCCCAACGCACTGAAGGGCTATGCAGCCGCTGTGCTCATCTTGGTGGTGATCATGCTGATGTCGAAGTGTACACGCGTCGAGCCCCCTACATCTCGACCACTTCCTCCAACAACGCCGCTTACGGTCCTGATTCTTGGCGACGGGGATGGAACAGGACAGCGGAAAGGAAATCTTACCGCCGAGGGCGCTGCCCAACGTGGCCCAACGCCTCAAGATCCACTATCGGACGCTTCACGAGCAGCTGCCGCCTCGCGGGCAACGAGCTCGCGCGATCTATCGCAGTCCACCAACATTCAGGCCGTTCCGGAAACTGGTGCCAAACAGAGAGATACGTCATCGAAAGACGGATCCGTCACGGTGGGAGCGGGCTCCGGGGAACAAAATGGAACTGGCTTGGGATTCGCAGGCGCAGGGAAGGGTAAGGGGCTTGGGTACGGCGACATCGACTGGGGCGGTGGGGGAAATCGCATCGTGTTGCACAAGGTCAAGCCAAATTTTCCTCCAGGAACCATGAACACGGAAGTGCGATTGCGTTTCCGTGTACGTCCGGACGGTTCGGTCAGTATGGTGGTTCCGGTGCGGAAAGGAGGGGATCCTGCTGCGGACCAGGCTGCTAGCCATGCACTTCGTCAGTGGCGATTCAACCCGCTTACATCGAAGGACGACATGGAAGGTACCATCACGTTTGTCTTCAAGGGTTCGTAAATGCTAGAGATCCTCGAGATGTATCATGCCCTTCCCAGAATAGCACAGGTGGTGCTGTGGTTGGGGATTATTCTGCTCGTACTAGCGTTGATAAAGCGCATCGTGAAGCTGGCCGTGTTTGTCGCTGTTGTGCTAGTCCTGATTTTTGTTGGTGTAGTACTGTATTCTGGCGTGTAGTCTGCGTCGGTCATTGCATTTCGAAAGAGTCTATGTCGTATACCATTGGCGTGATCGGAACCGGGTATGTAGGTCTGGTTACGGGCACCTGCCTGGCCGAAGTTGGAAACACTGTTGTGTGCGTCGACGTGGACCCGGCCAAGGTAGAGATGCTCTCAGCGGGTGTTCCCACCATTTACGAGCGGGGTCTGGATCAAGTCTTGGAGCGAAACGTGCGCGAGCAGCGTATACGTTTTACGCTCGATCTTCACGAGGCGGTTACGACGTGCTCTATCATCATGTTGTGCTTGCCCACTCCGCCAGGTAAGGATGGTCAAGCCGACCTTGCCGCCGTGGAACACGTTGCGGCCGAACTGGCGCGGATGGTGGAGCACCACAACATTACTGAGCCGCGCATCATCGTTAACAAGAGCACGGTGCCGGTGGGGACAACACAACGCGTGCGGGAAATCATGAAAGGGATTGCTCCGGATCGTGACATCTATGTTGTGAGTAACCCGGAGTTCCTACGAGAGGGTTTTGCTGTTGAGGACTTCATGAAGCCGGGTAGGGTGATTGTAGGAACACAGGATGCCTACGCCCGCGAGATTATGCGCGACCTCTATCAGCCCTTTGTTCGTGGCGGTTCGCCAATCTACATTTTCGACGAACGAAGTGCCGAGGTGGCGAAATATGCGGCTAACGCCTTCTTAGCCGTGAAGATCTCGTTTATGAACGATCTGTCCGAGTACTGTGAGCGTGTGGGAGCCGACATCGAAAACGTGCGGTTGGGGATTGGTTCGGACGATCGCATCGGTCGGCGGTTTCTCTTCGCCGGGCTGGGGTATGGCGGGTCGTGCTTTCCAAAGGATGTGCAGGCAATCATCCACTCGGCACGTGCAATGGACACACCGCTGGAAATCGTCGAAGCAACGCACGCGGTGAACCGTCACCAGGCAGATCGTTTTATTGAGCGCCTGCGGCAGCGTTTCGATCACAAGCTCGAGGGCCGAGACGTGGCGATTTGGGGCTTGGCATTTAAGCCCAATACGGATGATGTCCGTGAAGCCCCATCGTTTTCGGTGATCAATGCGCTCCTTGCCGACGGTGCACGAGTCCATGCCTACGATCCGGAGGCACGTGACAATGTCGAGAGAGTCTATGGTGATCGCATTCGTTATGCCGAGACGATGTACGATGCGGTAGTTGACGCCGACGTACTGGTGATTGCCACGGAGTGGAATGAGTTTCGCAACCCGAATTTTGGCCGACTCCGTGAGACGATGACCAGGCCTCTGATTTTTGATGGACGGAATCTGTACACACTCGACGAAATGCAGGCCGAGGGTTTCGAGTACCATTCGGTAGGACGAGCAAGCGTGGTACCACCGGCTGCGGGAATCGACTAACGGCGCGTGGGGCGCTTTAGGACCCTCCGGCGGAGCATCGTTGCAAATCGTCGATCCTGACGCCGTGTTGCCAGCCAACGTCGGAATCGAATCCACAGGACATGCATCAGGCGGGCAAGCGACATTCCCCCAGATGCAACTCCTCCCTCAAGCATGTGTCGCACCTGCATGCGCTCCATTTCCGAGATTGACAGCGACGCTGCATCGGATGCTGGACGATTGAGGATTTGGTCGAGCATCGACTCGAGTTCTCTGGCAACGTGCTCCAAACGCGGTGCGTCGATGCTGTTGTACTCCATCAGCAGGTACAGGTGATCATAGAGGATGGCAGCACGCTTGATGTCCTCGATGAGGTGCTCATGTTGCAATTCGTGTAGGAGTGCCTCGGCTAAGGCCTCCAATTCGGCAACTTGTTCCTCGGGCAGGGAGAACATTTCGCTCGCTGAGATGTCGTCAATCTCGACGTACACCGTACTGAGTTGCTGAATCTCGAGTCCGTAGTTGGTCTCCACATCGCTGCTCAAGCGCTCCATGAGCGACGAGATCTGTCGTTCAATCAATCCAAGTTGACTCTTGATACCTTCCGAACGAAGATGGCCAGAGGCTACACGTAGAGACGACTCCAGTTGATGCCGTTGATCCAGCAAGGAACGGAGTCGTATTGCATCTTCCGACGACGAGTGATAGACCTGATCTTCGATGGTTTTAGCATCGATATGCATGCGCGAGTGGCCGATCTTGACGGTATTGACCGTGATTGACGATCCCATCCTTGCTCGAAGTGATTCGACGTCGACGTGAGCCACACCGTCGGTAATCACCAGGATCTGTGTCTCAGACAGCATCGATTCGTGAGAAATGTCGTCGATGGCCTGTTCCAGGGCTCTCTGCAGCGCAGTACCGTTGCCCAGCGCCCTAACATGCATGACCTCACTGATAAGCCGGTCGTAGCCCGGCACGTCACGAGCTGTCCGCAACTCACCAACCGTTAGATCAAACGTTCGGAAAAAGATCGTTCCAAGTTCCCGCTGGTTGCGTTGCAGGAATAAGTAGGTAATGGCACGTGCCAGATGAATGCGATAGTGCTGTCGCATCGAACTTGACGTGTCAAAGAGGACATAGACCTTCTGCTTCCGATCATCAGGAGCAAACCGATCCGAGTCGGACTGATACCGATAGTTGTTCGGTACACGAGGTCGGGGCATCCATAACGATCGTTCTGCTACGCGCTGAAGAAAGACAGGTTCCGGCAGAAGATGCTGATAGGGGTAGATGCGTTGCAACTCCGTGACGCTCCGAATCAGATCGGCCTCGTATTCCTCTGCATCCACTACGTGCGGCACCGGCTGAAGATCAAAGGCGCTGTCGCGGTCGCTGGACCCAGAGAGTACCATCACGGGTGCGAGGGACTGTGCAATGGCATGATTCGTACTGTCGAGAATCCGTGCGATCTCGTAGATCATCGTGAACTCTTCTGGCAGATGTTCTTCGACGGTGTCGAAGAAGCCAAACTCCTCCATTTGTTTGAAGAAGGCAGAGGTCTCGATGGTAGTGCGCGACATATCCGTAGCGTTATGCCAATGTGTTATGCCAATGTTTTACGCCAATGCCTTATGCCTGGCGTTGCAAGTCACGTTCGATAGCAATGAGCGCTTGCTGGAGCATCACCTCGACGGAATGCTTCAATTCGCGCACCTCATCGCATACCGGAACAAAGTCGGTTAGAAACTGCTCCAAAACCATTCGGTTGTGATCCTGCGGTTGTTCGGAGCCGAATTTCTCCTTGATCCATTCGAAGAAGGAGCGCCGAACCTGGT
>CAZBOW010000017.1:33110-40293 GCA_964493635.1 uncultured Hyphomicrobiales bacterium | reverse complement strand
TGTTCGGAGCCGAATTTCTCCTTGATCCATTCGAAGAAGGAGCGCCGAACCTGGTCGGTTGAGAACTGCGATAGTGGCTGTTTCATCAAATGAGGCTCTTGTCGCAGTCGTTCAACAACGTCGGCAAAATCCAGGAGCATCGTCACCTGATCGAAGCCGCGCGAAGCTGTCAGTGAATTGAGCACCGTGGTATAGGCCTTCTTAAAGAGCGCCACTTCCTCGGGTAAACCTACCGTAGCGAAAATGAAGTACAAACGGCTCGCGTCGTCGTGGATCACCTCGGAGCGCCCCTTTAGAAGGGCCAACGCACGAAGAAGGTCGAGTGATTTGGCCTGGGTACGGGGAGAAATGTAAAAGTCCGCTCCGGGACCTGAGGATCGTTTGTCGGCCACCTGGCGATTACGGAGAAACTCGAATTGCCGAATGGTGATGTTGGTAAAGTAAAGCAGCTCGTTACTGACGCGGATGCTGAAATCGTCGGACTGACCTCGGATGATACGATGGAGGTTCCGTAGTCGGGCATAGGAGATCCGCGCAGGAGGTTCAATGGTGCGTCCGCCATGTTGCAGATACTGCTGCGAGATTTTGTACTGGATGAATGGGTCTTTGTCCGGTAGGATTACGGCCTTGAACATGAACCGATCCAAGAGTGCCTCGGTAACTTCCGAAACACGCAGATAGTTGGTTGCCGCGATCACGGTGTGCAATGGTGAGGGTACGTCTTGTACACCCCGCAATAAACGCCGTTCGTTCAGGAGGGAGAGGAGTGCTCTAAGCGTGAAGTCGTTGGCATCGAAGATCTCGTCGATGAAGCCAAACTCACTCTCAACCAGTGAGCCCATCGTGTTGTGGATGATGCGACCCTTCTTGAGCTCATCAAGGTCTAATCCTCCAAAGTAGGTATCCGGTTGTTGTTCCTTGCTCGCCTGAACACGAAAGGTCCGAGCTCCTTCAAACATATTGAAGATCTGCTCGGCGAGCAGGGACTTGCCTGCACCGGTTCGGCTTTGTAAGAGCACATGCTCAGCGGTGAGTAGCGCGCAGAAGGCCTGCTCAATGACTTCTTCTCGGTTAACGACACGTGAACCGATGAACGCAGCAGCTTCTTTGAGCTCTGCGGCTACCTGTTCTATCGACGCAATGCGGTCCGTTGTTGGTGCGCTCATACAATCTCCAATGTGCCAGTCAATATACGTGTCGGCACGAAGAACAGAGTCCATATTTTGGATCATGGATCGGGAAGAGCTTCTTCAGAAAGTGGCACGCCTACCTACGTCGCCGGGCGTATACCTGCACCGAAATAGTGCCGGAGTGATTCTCTATGTTGGAAAGGCGAAAAACCTGAGAGCTCGCGTAAAAAGCTACTTCCAGGAGGGACGACCCGTTGACGCGAAAACACGAGCCTTGCAGAAGCACATTGCCGACGTTGAGGTGATCGTAACAGATACCGAGCCGGAGGCATTACTCCTGGAGAATACGCTCATCAAGGAGCACCGCCCGAAGTATAACATCTTGCTACGTGACGATAAGACCTATCCGTATATCTGCGTCACGGCCGAACCGTTCCCTCGGATCTTCAAGACACGCCGGCTCCTCCGCGACGGGAGTACCTATTACGGTCCGTATTCCGACGGGACGTACGTTCACTACGTCTTGAAAACACTGCGCTCGCTGTTTCCTCTCCGTTCGTGCGATCTGGCCTTGAATACCGACGCTATTGCTGCCGGACGCTTTAAGGTGTGCCTTGACTACCACATCAAGAAGTGTGAGGGCCCATGCGAGGGTTTGGTGTCCCAGGCGGAGTACATGGTGCACATCAAACAAGCAATGAGTATTCTGTCGGGCAGAACCCGTGCCGTAGAGACGCAACTTGAACAGCAGATGCATGCGCTCGCGTCCGAACTGCGATTTGAAGATGCCGAGATCATCCGTCGTCGTCTTGAGAAGCTCAAGGACTACACTGCCAAACAGAAGGTCGTATCGTACGATGACATTGATCGCGATGTGTTTGCCATTGCCCGGATCGGCCCGTCAGCATGTGCAACGGTCTTGGAAGTTCGGGACGGTCGATTGGTGGGGAAACGACAGTTTCTGATTTCGCGCTGTGAGGATGTTACCGATGCTGATCTTCTGGAGTCCATTCTTGAGCAATGGTACCTCGAGCGGTCCGACATCCCTCGTGAAATCCTCCTGCCATGGGATCTTCCCGACCCTGAGATCATGCAAGCCTACTTCCACCACCGCGGTGTGAAGGTTGATCTTCACGTTCCACGCATCGGAGACAAACGAAAGCTCGTGCAGCTTGCCACGACCAATGCCGATGTAGAACTTCGTGAGCATCTCCTGCGTGCCGCTCAGAAGGATCAATCCCTGCCTCGAGCCGTGCTGTCGTTACAGCGCGATTTGCGTCTGCCACGCATGCCGAGGCGGATTGAATGCTACGACAACAGTCACATGCAGGGATCGGAGTACGTTTCTTCGTGCGTAGTCTTCATTGATGGCAAGCCGCGCAAGTCCGAGTATCGTCGGTATAAGATGCAGAGTGTTGAGGTCAACAACGACTTCGACGCGATGAAGGAGGTGCTAACGCGCCGATTTTCTCGGAGTAACGACAGCGATGACCCGGATCTTGTTGTTATTGACGGTGGGAAGGGGCAACTCTCTGCAGCGATGTCGGTTCTGCGTCAGCTTGGTCGCGACAAGACCATGGCTGTTGTTGCCTTAGCAAAGCGACTTGAAGAAGTGTTTGTTCCGGATCAGTCCGATCCACTCATTTTACCCCGGACCTCATCGAGTTTGCGACTGTTGCAACAGGCCCGTGATGAGGCGCATCGATTTGCTGTCCAGTATCACCGATCATTACGCAGTAAGCGTACGCTACAAACGGAGTTAACACAGATTCCGGGAATCGGTGCGAAAACAGCAGAGCAGCTCTTGATTCACTTCGGATCTGTTGAACGCGTACGAGGCGCAACCTTCGAGGACCTGGCCCAGTGTATCGGAAGCGCTCGTGCCGAATCCGTGTATCAGTACTTTCATGATCAGCCCCCTACAGAGAACGCTCCTACAACTCCTTGAGGAGCGCATTCAATTCGACCATCGTCCGTATACCGTACCTGGTGCGTGGGTCGGTGATGGTGCACCGGTGGTGTTTCCATCCGGTGCAGAGTATCTCCTCCACCAGATCACGCACGTCCGTGACCTCGGTGCCGGTAGGAGCATCGGGTCCGCGTCACGCACTGCGATGGAGCAACTGGTGATCTATGGCGCCTCGGTGCGTCATGTAACGTCCTATTCCCACGGTGAAGCCTCGGAGCATGGCGGATGGCGTTCAACGGGTACCTTCCTGAAACTCATTGGCCTGCTTCCATACCTTGTTCGGCAGGGAATCACGGCCATTTCGCTGCTGCCAATTACCGAGATTGGTGTCATCGGCAGAAAGGGAACGCTCGGATCGCCCTACGCGGTAAAGCATCCGCTTCATCTCGATCCGATGCTCGCCGAACCCAATGTTGCCATGTCGGTCGAGGATCAGGCGCGCCTGTGCATTGAACTATGTCACCACGTTGGCATCCGTGTGCTAACCGAATCCGTCCTTCGCACAGCTAGTGTTGATTCTGATCTCGTAGGGCAACACCCAGAGTGGTTCTATTGGGTAGATGAGGAGCGCACGACGAACGCTGGTGGGTACCGTGCTCCGGAGTTCAGCCCGGAGGATGTCTCCCGCATGGAGTCCATGGTTGAACGGCAGATGTTTCGACACTTGCCAGCGCCATCACCAGAGTATACCACGATGTTTTCGTCGCCGCCGTGGCGCTTGGCTCGTGACGAACGGGGATGGAAGGGATTCGGTGCTCACGATCGTGTGGTGCGCGTCCCTCCTGCCTTCGCTGATTGGCCCGTGGATGATCCTCAGCCGGCCTGGACGGATGTGACCTACCTCAAGCTGCACGATCACCCACAGTTCAACTACGTTGCCTACAACACCATCCGGATGTACGACGCCGAGCTCGACGTTGAACCGTATCGACGAACATCGCTGTGGAATACCATCGCTGCCATCGTTCCAACCATGATGCGCAACCTTGATCTTGATGGTAGTACACTCGATATGGGACATGCACTTCCCAAGGATCTCGCTCGTGAGGTCATCCGAGGAATTCGCCGAGCGCGCCCGAATGCCTTGTTGATTTCGGAACAGTTTGTACCGCAGTCTTCCGGCAGTGCGGAAGGAGCCGATCAGTACGATGCTGTCGTTGGATTCCTGCCGCTGGTTCATTCCAACGCTGAGGCAGTGATAACCACCCTGCGTGAATTTGCCTTCGCTCCACCGTCCCAGTACCTGCTGGCCACACCGGAAACGCATAACACGCCACGTGCCTGTGCCACGTGGGGTAGTATTGCACATGCGCACGGGCTATGGCTTTTTCTACAGGGCTTACCCCGAACAATCTGCTTCTTGCATGCCGGAATGGAGTTCGGCGAAACAGTGCCGGTAAACACGGGCTTGGGATTTTCCGACGAAGAGCGTCAACGCTGGTCGCCCGATCATCTGCCCCTGTTTTCGGACGTACCGTTACCCTGGGATCGCGTCCATTGCTCCGATCTTATGGATCGTTTCCGTTCCGTACGGTCGCTGGACGTGGTCCAACGATTTGCATGGCACGATCCGATCGAGGTGCTCGAGGGGCACGAGGCACTCGAGGGGCACGACATGGTACCCGCCTACCTACGATGGGTAGAGCACGAGACTCGAGGGTCTCGCGGTATCATCTTTTGCTGGAATGCTGGGACTGAACCCGTCGTATGGCGGTGTACGCTACCACCTCACGTAGATGCCGTTGCCGTCCACCGCGATGTGCACTGGACACCTCCAACACTTGTTGTTACACTGCAGCCGGGCGAGACACGGGTGTTGCCGATCCATGGCGTGCGGCAGCGAAAATCCGACGCAATTGAAGAGCGCAGCTGAGAAGCAGAAGGGGGAGCGACACATTTCGATCAATATCAGCAGCGGCCTCCTCAATCACGGATAGGGCCTGGTCGAAGTCGGCCTGACCGAACCCTTGAGCGAAACGCAGGAGTGCGTCATGTTGGTCGGAGTTAACCAGATTCCGGTGATCGTTACTCGATTGGTCGATCTGGTGATCGGTCTGGTGATCGGCATGGTGATCGGCAAACGCAACACACCGCGCGTCGCGGAGCCAAAGGCTTAGCAGCTGCAACACATAGGCCACGCGATCACGTTGCTTCCCGTCACAGATCTGGTCGATAAGGGTCACCAGATCAACGCGATAGTCCTTTCCTCTCAGCGCAGTGCGTAGCAGGTCGAGTGCAAGACGACGCTCTTCACTGACCGGTTCCTGAGCCATCCGTCGAGCGCGATACAACGAACCTTGGGCGAATGCCGTGATGAGGCGGGCCTCCTGTTCAGTAAGCGATTCAACATCCATGAGAAACGTCGTTAGGGCCTCATCGGAAATCGGAGGGACAATCAGTTCCTGACAGCGCGAGCGAATCGTAGGAAGCAGGACCTCCGGACGCTCGCAGGTGAGCAGGAGCGTTACGTCGGTATGGGGCTCTTCGAGTGTTTTTAGGAAGGCATTGGCCGCTTCGGTGTTCATATCCTCGGCATGATGCAAGAGTACCACGCGCCGACCGCCAGCGGCGGACGACATCGCCAACATGCGTTTTAACTCACGGATCTGCCCAATACGAATGGCCGTGGCTTGTTGAAGACGCAGAGGAGCGTAGGAGTCGTTGGCAACTTCAGCTACGACGTCGCGCCATTCCTCGACCAGTGCACTTGTCAGCTCGCCGTCGGTTGCGCCTTTCCCCGCAGGCAACGGAAGCACAAGGTGTAGGTTTGGGTGTTGGAGATGGGATGACTGACGACATGAACGACAATCATCACACCTGTCGTATGTTCGCTCCGTGATGAGCGGACGTTCGCACAGGAGCGTCCGCGCTAGTTCTAGAGCTACGGCAACGGTGCCAGCACCATCATCACCGATGAGCAGGAGTGCCTGCGGAATACGACGCTGGACAAGTGCCTGCTGAAGCATCGCACTGGCGCGATGTTGCCCGGTGATGTGTGACCATGCCATAGACAAATATCGGAGGTTCCTCAGACTATGAGAATTCTTGTGATCGAAGATGAGAGGAAAGTAGCCTCATTCATCAAGCGTGGATTGGAGGAGGAACGCTACCTCGTTGATACCGCGGCCGATGGTGAGCTCGGTTTAAGTATGGCCAGTGGAGGAGGGTACGATGCCATTGTTCTGGATGTGATGCTCCCGAAGATGGATGGGTTTGAAGTGCTGGAGCGATTGCGTACCGCAGGCCACGTCACGCCGGTGTTGATGCTTACGGCACGTGGTACCACCGAGGACCGCGTGCAAGGGTTGGATCTTGGAGCCGACGACTACTTGGCTAAGCCGTTCCACTTCGAGGAACTAGCGGCTCGCTTGCGTTCAATCCTACGAAGGACAACCTCAGAGAAGACGACAAAAATCTCCTGCGGTCCGTTAACCCTCGACCTTGTCACTCACTTTGCCTATCGTGACGAGCACGAGATTGAGCTTACTACCAAAGAGTATGCGCTGCTTGAGTACTTGATGCGGAACAAGGAGCGCGTACTGAGCCGGTCGTTGATCATGCAACACGTCTGGAAGCATAACTTCGACCCGGAGTCGAATATTATTGATGTCTACATTAAACGACTACGCCAAAAGATCGAACACCCCGATCAGCCACAGCTTGTGCAAAGTATTCGCGGCGTGGGGTACCGCATGCGAGAACCCAATGGCGATTCTCTGAATGAGGATGTCGAGAGTGGAGGTGGGCGATGACGATTCCAGAAATACGTGCGCGCTTACAGCAGGACGTCGTGGAATGCTTATCCGTAGTACAGGAAGGATTCGACACGTATCAGCGAAGCGCTTTCATTGAGCGCCCGTCGGAATTCTTCGCTCTTGAGCTGTGCGGTGAAGCGGGGGAGTTAGCCAACATTGAAAAGAAGCGTTGGCGTGGGTCGACGATCGACCGTGACCATCGGGCTGAGGAAGCGGCCGATGTGCTGATTTCGCTGATGAACTTCTGCAACGCCGCTGAGATCGATCTTGCGTCGGCAGTTGCTCAGAAGTTAGACCGTATTACGCCATCCGCCGAGCACGGAAGGTAG
>CAZBOW010000017.1:27039-33010 GCA_964493635.1 uncultured Hyphomicrobiales bacterium | reverse complement strand
AGCGAATTTGCCGTTAGCGAATTTCTTTGTGTACGGTGTGACGACGCAGGAACGGATTGTACTTCTTCAGCTCCAACCGCTCAGTGGTGTTCATCTTGTTCTTCATCGTTGTGTACCGGGAAGCTGGCTTGCCTTCCTTCTTTGCTTCAGTACACTCCAGCGTGATAATCACGCGACTGCCTTTTTTTGCCATGGGTTCCTCTACTGCACAAGTTTCGTCGATATCGTGTAGCGTAACAATTCATGGATCCACCGTTGTGCAGAACCACGAAGCCACAAAGATACGTCAAAGTACGATACGTGTCTACTTTTTGGCCGATTTCTTGCGTTGTTCTTTGCGGAAAACCGCCGTCGGCAACGCCTCCTCGATGCTACCCACAAACACGATGGTTAATCCGTCGGTGACTCCAGCATCAAGTTCCTGCACGTCGGTTCGGTTCCCCTCGGGTAAGAGTACCGTTGTGGTGCCGGCTCGTTTGGCCGCGAGTAGTTTCTCGTTAAGGCCACCGATCGGAAGAATGGCGCCACGCAGCGTTACCTCGCCGGTCATCGCAACATCGCCCCGTAGTGGAGTTCCCGATGCGGCCGAATACAGAGCAAGCGTCATGGTAATCCCTGCCGAGGGACCATCTTTCGGGATGGCGCCTTCTGGCACGTGAATGTGGATTTCCTTGCCCTTGGCAAAATCCTCTGGCAGGCCGAGGGTACCAGCATGGCTGCGGAGGTACGACAGTGCCGCCATGGCTGACTCCTTCATGACGTCGCCGAGCTGTCCCGTAAGGGTGAGTTTTTCAGCTCCCGTCATGAACGTGACCTCTACGGGCAACGTATCGCCCCCTACGGACGTCCATGCCAAACCAGTAGCAACGCCCACCTTGTTCGATAACTCGGTAGGCTTTTCCTTGAAACGTGGAGCTTTGAGATACGTCTCGATGTTCTGATCGGTGATCTTGACTGCCTTCCGGCGAACTTTTTTGAATGCCGACGATGAGCGCAGTTCAGCCGATGAGCTAATTGTACCAGTCTCCGATGATACGTGGTCGACCACGCCGGCAGCAACTTTCCGCAGCACGGATGCCATTTCGCGCTCAAGGTTCCGCACGCCCGACTCACGCGTGTAGCCGCGGATCATGCGCAGGACCGCTTTGTCGGTAAAACTGATCTTGAAATCCGACAAGCCATGACGCTCCAGCAGCTTCGGCAGGATGTGATGTTGAGCGATCTGCACCTTGTCGTTCTCAAGGTAGCTGGATAGCTGTATCACCTCCAGGCGATCAAGCAACGGAGCAGGAATATCGTAGAGTACGTTTGCTGTGGCAATGAATAGGACGTTCGACAGGTCGTAATCGACCTCCAGGTAGTGGTCGTTGAACGACGTATTCTGCTCGGGGTCCAGCACTTCTAGAAGAGCCGATGACGGATCGCCGCGGAAGTCCATCGACATCTTATCGACTTCATCAAGCAGAATCACGGGGTTGACCGTGCCGGCCCGCTTCATGGCCTGGATGATCTTACCGGGCATCGCACCAATGTAGGTGCGACGATGACCGCGGATCTCCGCCTCATCACGCACTCCACCAAGGGAGATTCGCACAAATTGCCGACCGAGTGCTCGAGCGATCGATGTTGCCAAGGACGTCTTGCCAACCCCTGGAGGCCCCACAAAGCAGAGGATCTGACCTTTCATCGAGCCGACGAGGTTTAGGACGGAGATGTACTCAACGATTCGGTCTTTCGGCTTGGCCAAGTCGTAGTGGTCTTGATCGAGGATCTCCCGAACGTGGCGCACGTCGAGAGAATCAGGGCTGCGTTGCGACCATGGTGTTGCAGCAATGGTTTCGAGCCACGTGCGGTTGACGGAAAACTCTGGCGACATCGACGGTGTTTTCTTCAGCCGATCGAACTCTTCCATGACCTTGCCGTAGACCGTCTCCGGAAGACCTGCGGCCTCAAGGTTCTCGCGGAGAGCGGCCAGCTCCGGACCGCCATCGTCTTCCTCGCCCAGCTCGTGCTGAAGGGCACGGATCTGTTCCTGTATGAAATACTTGCGTTGCGACTTCGCAATCTGATCCTGGACCTTTGAGTCGATCTCGCTCTCGAGCTTCAACATTTCCAGCTCGCTCGTCAGTAGCTGAACCAGTTCCAAGTACTGATCATGGAGCGTTTCCGCCGAGAGAATGCGTTGCTTGACCTCGACCTTCTGCTGAACATTGGCTGCCGCGTAGTAGAGCTTCCGGATCGGATCGTCCAGATTTTCATAGGCCGCCAGAACTTCCGGCGGAAGCTGCCGGTGGTGCTTAACATAGTCGGTGAACAGATCATCGGCATGACGCATCAAGGCTTTGACCTGTTGCTCGTGACCATCGACGTCTTCGGCGCTTACCGTGATGGGATGCACCTCCGATTCCAAGTAGGGCTCTGTTTTCACCGGCGCACCAATGCGCGCCGGAAGCATGCCTTCTACGAGAACCTTCAGGAGATTGTTTGGAAGGCGAAGCACCTGCAGGATCTTCGCAACCGTACCATGCTGGTAGAGGTCACTAAAGGTTGGTTCGTCCACCTGCGACTGGTGCTGAGAAACTAACAGCACGTATTTGTCGCCTTCCAAGGCATTGGCGACCGCCTTCAACGACGAGGGCCGACCGATCAACACCGGAAAAATCATGTGAGGGAAAATGACAATGTCACGCAAGGGTAGCACCGGCATCGATGTCGGTACTGTGTGGTTGCGTTTTCCTGCCTGTTCGATGGAGTGGAGGACGTCGTCGGTTGTAGTGCTCATAGGAGGGGAGGTGACGAAACAAGAGAGACAAAATTACAATGCTCCACGTTTGGGAGGGGGCCTTGGTAGGCGGGGCTTTTTCCCGTATGTTTGTGGTTTGTCTAGGCTTCCGTGCAAACGACGTCTAGGATTCTGTGTCACTTATCAGGTAATCATTTGCGTCGTCCCTACTTCCGTGGCCCTATGCCGCGTCCCGAATTACAGCGTAAACACAAGATCAACGAGGAGATCACTGCCTCCGAGCTACGAGTCGTTGATGAAGAGGGCGGCCAGATGGGAGTCTTAAGTCGACGTGATGCATTGCAGGCGGCACGTGATCGCGAGATGGATTTGGTCTTGATTGCTCCGCAAGCGGTGCCACCAGTCTGTAAGATTATCGATTACGGTAAGTTCTCCTACGAACAGCAGAAGCGGGAGAAGGCACAGAAGAAGGCACAGCATCAGAAGGAGTTGAAGGAAATTCGTCTGCGAGCTGGTACGGATACGCACGATCTGGAGTTCAAAACGCGTCATGCGCGGGAGTTTCTTGAGCAAGGTCACAAAGTGAAGGCCACGGTCTTCTTTCGTGGTCGAGAAATCGTGCACCAGGATCTCGGTCGTGAACTGTTGCAGAAGTTCATTGATGGTCTGGTAGAAGTATCGAAGATTGATCAGGACATGCGGACGGAAGGGCGTGTACTAAGCGTCACGCTGGCTCCGGATGTGAAGAAGGAAAAGAAGAAGGATAAACCACAACGGCCAGTGGAACCCACTGGTGATTCTCAATAATGTTTTTCGAGTGAAGGATCTACCATGCCGAAAATGCGCACGGTATCTGCTGCGAAGAAGCGGTTCAAGCTCACAGGAAACGGTTCGATTAAGCGCCAGAAGGCCAATCGTAGCCACATCCTGACGAGCAAGACGCGGAAGCGTAAGCGTCAGCTGCGGAGTGATACGTTAGTACATCCGCACAATGAACAAGGCGTCATGCGTGCACTTGCACTGCGGTAACGCATTTTTTTTCACACCATACGGGGAAGCCGTTCTCCCGGTGGTACATGTAGGAGGTTTGTCATGCCACGTGCAGTCAACAAAGCAACGGCGCTTCAGAAGAAAAAGAAGTACTATAAGCTTGCAAAAGGCTACTGGGGCGCCCGGTCGAAGGTGTGGACGATTGTCAAGACCCACGTTGAGAAGGGTCTGCAGTATGCCTATCGCGACCGTAGGAACAAAAAGCGCACATTCCGTCAGCTCTGGATTGTCCGCATCAACGCCGGTGCCCGCTTGAATGGCACGACCTACTCGCGTTTGATGCACGGCTTGAAGCAGCAGAACATTCACATCAACCGGAAGGTTCTTGCAGACTTGGCCATGAATCAACCAGAGGTGTTTGCTACGATCGTCAAGCAGGTTTCGTAGACAGGCGTTGTTCGTTATACCAGCACTTGACCCATAGGGGCGATGAACACGGTTCTGTCGCCCCTTTCTGTATGCCATATTTGTACCGTACCGATGAAAGAAGATCATGATGCTTGAGCAGATTGCAACACTGCGCACGGTCATTGAGCAAGAGTATCGCGTTGTGAATAGCGCCGACGATCTCGAAGCGTTCCGCCTGCGTCATCTGGTCAAAAAGGGTACATTGCAAGGACTGGTTGATCAGCTGCGCTCGGTGCCAAAAGAGGACAAACCGACGGTGGGAAAGGCCCTCAACGATCTCCGCACGTGGGTAGAGCAAGAGTTTGAACAACGCCGTGCGGCATTCTCGGAGCAACGTTCCGTATCACACCTAGATCTCACGCTGCCGTCGCGTACGCCCAGTGCCGGAACGATTCATCCCATCACCCAAACGGTACAGGATATCGTCGACATCTTCACTTCGATGGGATTCGAGGTAGCTGAAGGCGGTGAAGTGGAGGACGATGCTCACAACTTTGGCCTACTGAATTTCGCTCCCGATCATCCGGCGCGCGATATGCAGGATACCTTCTTTGTTGAGGCCGCCGATCGTTCGGATGTCCTGCTTCGAACGCATACGTCGAGTGTTCAGGTTCGCGTGATGCAGTCCACCACGCCTCCTATCCGCTGCATCATGCCGGGACGTGTGTATCGGAACGAGGCCGTCAGCGCCAGGTCGTTGGCAGAGTTTCATCAGGTGGAAGGCCTCTACATCGACAAAAACGTGACGATGGCCGACCTGAAGGGGACCATCATGTCCTTTGCACGCCGATTCTACGACGAGTCAGCCGACTTTCGCTTCCGTACGTCGTACTTCCCCTTCACTGAGCCAAGTGCCGAAGTCGATATGACATGCTTCCTGTGTTCCGGACACGGCTGTCGTGTGTGTAAGCACTCGGGGTGGCTGGAAATCTGTGGCTGTGGCATGGTGCACCCATCGGTTCTTCGGGCATGCGGCATCGACCCGGAAGTGTACTCTGGGTTCGCCTTTGGTTTCGGTGTCGAGCGCGTCGTGATGATGCGCACCGGGATCGACGATATCCGGATGTTGTACGAGAACGACGTCCGCATACTTGAGCAGTTTCGATGAAGGACGACCAACAACAGGTGCTCGTAGCTGCCGGGATTGTCAAGTCCTACCGTATGCCCGGTCAGGGGACAGTCCGCGTCCTGAATGGGGCCGAAATCACGGTGAAATCCGGTGAGTTTGTTGCAGTAGTTGGTCCCAGTGGATCAGGAAAAAGTACGTTTCTGCATATCCTCGCAACGTTAGATCAGCCCGACGAGGGATTCGTTTCCTACAGCGTTGACGACACCACGTTCCGTACCGGCGACCTCACGGTTGATGCCATGGCACGTGTGCGGAACACCGACATCGGCATGGTGTTTCAAGCACATCATCTGCTTCCCGAGTTTACGGTTGTCGAGAACGTGATGATGCCTGCACTCATTGCCGGAACCTCGTATTCTGAGGCCTACCGTCGTGCAACCGAGATGATTGAGCGTGTTGGTATGGCCCACCGAATGCAGCATAGTCCGCAGGAGCTCAGTGGGGGAGAACAACAGCGAACAGGCATTGCTCGGGCGTTACTGAACAGTCCACGGTTCCTGTTTGCCGACGAACCTACCGGGAATCTTGACCATCATACCGCCGAAGCCATCATGGATGTGATTGCTGAATTGCAGCGTGATCATCACCTAACGTGCGTGATTGCAACCCACAGTCGTCACGTTGCACAACGAGCGCACCGT
>CAZBOW010000017.1:17099-26939 GCA_964493635.1 uncultured Hyphomicrobiales bacterium | reverse complement strand
CCTAACGTGCGTGATTGCAACCCACAGTCGTCACGTTGCACAACGAGCGCACCGTGTAGTGCATTTGCACGGAGGACGGGTTCTGGAGGGCAACGTAGAGGGCAAGGTAGAGGGTACGGCAGAGGGTGCCGCAGAAGGCGGCGACACGTGAAGCGTGTGGGACATTTGATGATGGGGTACGGCGTGGTCCTAGCCTGCGCCGGCCTGATCGGCTGGTCGCTGTCGGAACAGACGAGCTCATCAGCACTCTTCAATGGCCTTGTCGTCGGCACCGCCATGGTGGGGATTGGTTTTCAGATGCGACTCGGTCGGACCTGGACCGTACCGGCATCACTCATGGCAACGGCCGTCTTCCTGGTGACCTTCCTCTGGAGATCCATCCACCACTTCATGCTGCTCGACGATCCATCGCAGGACCACGGACAGCTTGCTGCACTGATGGGAGCGCTTGCACTCGTAACGGCGCCGTTATGTGTGACGCTTTTGCGGACCTTACGGTATCAGGAATATCGGCGTTAGCAGTGGCGTGCGACAACCGAACCGAAGAGGTCGAACTCCGCCGCATCATCAATGTGGACACGAACGATAGATCCTACACTAAGCGGTTGTTCGCTCCGAACGTACACATCGTTGTCAACTTCAGGGGCATCCGCCGCCGTACGCCCCCTCCATTCGACGACCGCTCCCTCCGTCTGGAGAACCTCTTCTTCGATCAAGACATCGACGGTAGATCCAACCTTGGCAAGGTTCTTAGCTTCGGAAATGCCCCGCTGCAGTTCCATCACACGCTCAATCCGCTCCAGCTTGATAGCCTCCGGTATCGGATCGCCCAGGATGTAGGCATACGTGTCGTCCTCCTGTGAATAGGGGAACACACCTACGCGATCCAGTTGTACGGTATCGAGGAAGTCCAAGAGCTCTTCAACATCGCGGTCTGTCTCATTCGGATATCCGATGATGAAGGTGCTGCGGAGCGTGATGTCTGGAATTCGATCGCGGATGGCAGACAGTAGTGCCTCCGTCCGCTCGCGGGTGATACCACGGCGCATGCTCTTGAGCACGGCATCTGAGGCATGTTGTAGCGGCATGTCGAGGTAGTTGGTGATATTCGACCGTTCCGCCATCACATCGAGGATATCGAGCGGAAATCCTGACGGAAAGGCATACATACATCGTATCCAGTCGGCGCCCGACTCGTCGCTTAGCCGTCGCAATAGATCGGCAAGCGTACGCTTGCCGTGGATATCGAGACCGTAGTAGGTAAGGTCTTGTGCTACCAGTACCAGTTCGCGGGCACCTTGTGCAACGAGCGTTCGAGCTTGACGCACAATCTCATCGGCAGGAACCGATCGGTGCGTACCACGCATCAGTGGGATAGCACAAAAGGAGCATGGTCGATCACAGCCCTCGGAAATCTTCAGATACGCATATCCAGTGGGCGTCGACACGATGCGCTCTCCCATCAGGGAGTACTTCAAATTGGGAGAGATCGCTTTGATAATGCCTTCGTAGGCTTCTGTTCCAAAGTAATGGTCCACCTCGGGAATCTCCAACCGCAGCTCATCACCATACCGCTCGGACAGGCATCCGGCAACAACAACCTGACGGAGAGCCCCTTGACGCTTCAGTTCGACGGCTTCCAGAATGGTATTGATGCTTTCCTCTTTTGCAGCGTCGATGAAGCCGCAGGTGTTGATCACCAAACTATCGGCCTCTTCAATGGTATGAGCCACTTCAAGCTGGTGTGCCCGGAGTTGTCCAGCCAGTACCTCGCTGTCTACAGTGTTTTTGCTGCATCCGAGCGTTAGTATGTGAACCTTTGGGGCAGTACTATGATCCATGTCGTTCCTTCATGCGACGTGACACGCCGGCTGGCACAAATGTGCTGATGTCCTGTTGATATCTGCCAAGTTCTCGAATGATGGATGAGTTCAGATACGTGTATTGCTCATGCGGCATCATGAAGATCGTTGTGACATGGGGCTGCAGTTTTCGATTCATCAACGCAATCTGGAACTCATACTCAAAGTCACTGACGGCTCGCAGTCCACGAATAATGACATCCACCGAGTGTTGCTCAGCAAAATCCACGATGAGACCGTTGTGGACGGCAACTTCGACATTTGGCAAATGTTGCAGGGCTTCACTAGCCATGTCCTTTCGTTCAACTTCCGAGAACATTGGCGTTTTCTTGCTGTTGACGCCAACCACCACTGTTACACGATCAAACAGCTGTGCCGCCCGCTCGATTACGTCAACGTGACCATTCGTAATTGGATCGAACGATCCAGGATACATTGCATGTCGTGCCATCAGAGAATCCCGTTGTGACAGTTCTACTAAACTACGGCACGGGATGGTCGTAGCGGTACATATCAACGGCGGTATCACCCTTAACCTTCGACCATACGTGTGTCCAGCGCTCTGGACATTCGACGCATTCATCGGGGCTGTGCTCCAGCACGACGAGTGCGCTGGTGGTCAACACACCGGTGGTGTCCAAGAGCTGCAGCAGTCGCGTACCAATACGTAGGTCATAGGGAGGATCGGCAAAGACGATATCCCACTGTGGCTCTGCTTTCCGTTCGTGCAGCCAGCGCCGTACATCGTCGTGTATCACCGTACAGTGCTCGGATAGATCAAGTTGCTGTGCCGTCATGCGAATCTGTTGTGCCTGCCGACCAAGCAATTCAATGCTGGTAACATGATCCGCACCGCGGCTCAAGGCCTCGAAACCTAGGGCGCCAGTTCCGGCGAAAACATCCAGTACGTGAGCCCCGTCCAACGATGCCAGATGCTGGATGGCGTCGAAGATCGATGACCGCCACATGTCGGTGGTTGGACGCGTGCGGTCGCTCAACGGTGAGGGCAGACGTCGCCCTCGGAGGGTGCCACCAGTAATGCGCATGACCTACGGATGGATCGTATACACGTTCGGCAGCTCGGATCGAGTGAGCATCGGAGCGACCATGCAGCCAAGGAGGTGCGAACGTTGCAGGACGGAACGCTCCTGTTCGTCGGTGAGTGCGGAGTGCACATGACGAAATGGTTCACCACGGCGCACCTGTGTCCACGGCACGTCATCGATTACTGAGAATTGCGCCACGGTGTGTGGTTGAATGGTATCGCCGAACAACGTCAGAACGCCGCCTACATCCTCCAACCCGCGTAGGTACGATGATATCGTTGTGATGATGTCGTCATCGTGCTGAAAGCGATCAAGGATCATGACTTCGCCGTTGATGGCTCCACACCACCAGGTACTACCGCGATGGCCTGCAAAAAGGGTGGGGCCTTCATGTTGTAGCAGGACCAAGTCAGCCTCGATATCTGTCAGCACGCGTGCTGATGGCTGGCTATGCCGCATGACCTGTTCATTCGACCATGCCAGCAGGGTTGTCCAGGAGGCGTCGTACCGAACCTCCGAGGATGGAATCACCCGAACACTGGCGTCTGACACCTTGATTTCGGGCAGAAAGGCTTCGATCTCGGCCAGACACCGCTCCGCATCGTGACGAGGGTCAGGGTAGTGGTGGCTGTGAATCGCGTCGCTGTGCAGGATCAACACATCATGATCCGGTACCTGAACGTCGGGGTCTTGATTACCGTAGCCAGTCACAACCGCAACGCCATCGTCCTGGTGATGCCATTCCATCCAAATCGTGCGCAATGGATGCGCATAAACAACCACACTCATGTGCGAAGTTACGGTACCGTAAGGTACGGGCGAAGACGGTCCAGTTTTTTCGGACCAATACCCCGGACCCGTTGAAGGTCGTCGATGCTCTGAAAGGGGCGGATACGTTGCTCGGCCAGGATTGCCCGAGCGGTGGAGGGACCAATTCCCGGTAGCTGCTCCCATGCCTGCAAGGACGGGGAATTGATACTCATCCGGTGAATCACGGGGGCAGGTGGTGCCGCTGATGCTCGATTTCGAGGGGCCGTGCGCACCGTATGCTGTGGAATCTCCAACGAGCTCTGCGGTTCACCACCGGCTGCAGGCCGCGCGATGCTATCGAGCATGGCTAGTACGCGTTCGGCAGCTTCTTGGTGGTGGAGAGATGGTGGCTGCTGGAGAGAGCGGCCGATCCACCCGGCAATAAACACTACCGTGATCGCGATGACCACGGCTGATTCGGCGGCCGTCAGACCTGTGGCCCGACGGATCGGATCGAGAAGGCTCATGCCATTCCTACTGTCAAGCTGCGTCGGCTGACGCTACTACGAGAAGACCTCCTTGACCTTTGAGAAGAATCCGGACGCCTTCTCCTTTGGTTGAAAACTCTTGCTACTGCCCAGCTCTTTAATCGTTGCCTTTTCCGCTGAGGACAGCGACGTTGGGATATAGACATTGAAGTGTACAAGCTGATCGCCTCTTCCCTTCGACTGCAGATGCGGTATTCCCTTTCCTTTCATGCGTAGAACGGTTCCCGGTTGCGTACCGCCCTCGATCTTGATCTCCGCAGAACCCTCCAACGTGCGAACCGTAACGGTGCCACCGAGTGCAGCCGTGGGGAAGTCCACGGTGAGGTTGATCGTGACATCATCATCCTCTCTACTGAACGCTTCGTGCGGCACTTCTTCGATGACGACGATCACATCCCCGGCGGCTCCACCGCGACGACCAGCGTGGCCCTTTCCTGAAACTGACACGTAGTTACCCGTGTGTACACCAGCAGGAATTGTGACCTTGACCGTTGATTCGCCACGAAGGCGACCCTCACCACTGCATTCGGTACATGGGCTGGTGAGAACCTCTCCTGTGCCACTACAATTGGCACACGGACCAACTTGGACGAACTGTCCAAACACGGACCGCGATACCTGACGAACCTCACCGCTTCCTTGACACGCCGTGCACGTCGTGAAGGCGTCTGGTTTCGACGCACCACTACCGGAACAGGTCGAGCAGGCAACGTGGGACTTTACGGTGATGGTTTTACTTACTCCTGTGGCGATCTCCTCTAGGGTAAGAGGCATCCGCACACGCAGATCCGTTCCACGCTCGCCGCGCTGTCGTGGTCCGCGTGATCGGCCCCCTCCACCACCAAAGACGTCTCCAAAGACTCCGTTGCCGAAGATGTCTCCAAAGGCACTGAAGATGTCGTTCAGATCGTTGAACGGCTGGCCGCCTGCCTGGGGGCCTCCATGTCCGTTCACGCCGGCGTGTCCAAACTGATCATACCGTGCGCGTTTTTGAGGATCGGAGAGGACGGCGTAGGCAGCCGATGCCTCCTTGAAACGCTCCTCCGCCTCCGGGTTATCAGGATTCTTATCCGGATGATAGGTGAGCGCTAACTTTCGATAGGCCGACTTAATTGTTGCAGCATCGGCCGAGCGGTCGACACCGAGGATCTCGTAGTAGTCTTTATTCATAGTACTGTTTCGATGTCTCGTAGTGATCTGATCAGACCGAGCTTCCGGACGAGGTAATCACCTTGGCATGGCGAAGAACCTTGTCGTGGAGCGCATAACCCCTCTGCACAACCTGGACAATCTGGCCTTCATCAAAGTCCGTTGATGGCATCTGCATGAGTGCCTCGTGGTAATCAACGTTGAACTGCTCCCCAGGAGGCGTGTCAATGGCGTGTACGCCGCGCTCGCCAAGTACCTTCATCGCCTTGGTATAGATCATTTCTAGGCCTTGGATCAGCGAATCAACGTCCCGCGAAGACTTGGCAGAGTCTACGGCGGCATGGAGATCGTCGATGATGGGCAGCAGATGTAGAAGGATGTGTTCGGAGGCATACTGCGCCATACGATCCATTTCTGCTTGGGACCGGCGCCGAATATTGTCAACCTCGGCTGCCTTTCGTAGCGCTAGATCCTTCCAGTGTTCTAATGACTCCGATACATCATGGCCGACATCATTTGTTGGGGCGGACTGTTCGGACATCGGCTCATCAAAGGTTTCGTTGGTATCTCCGGACGTCGCTTCTGGTTCATGTGATGATTCGAACATGGGGCTTTCACTCTGAGTTGATAGTCGATGTGGATTGTTGCGATGCTATGACGTTGATCGGTCGATCTTATGGTGCACGTATGGTACACTTATGGTACTCTTATGGTACCATAGGTGGCTGGTGCAGCGAGGCATGGAGGGTATCCGAAACGAGTTGGACCAGCGACATCATCCGGGAATAATGCATGCGTTTGGGACCAATCAGACTCACCGAGCCTCGTGCATCACCAACACAATAGGTTGTCGAAACCACGCTGTAATCTTGCAATCGCTCGTGGCCTAATTCATGACCAATCCGAACAGCTACCGAGGAGTTATCTGCAACCTGATCAAGAACATGCACGATCACTTCCTCACTGTCGATGAGCTCAATAACGCTCCGAACCTTCTCAGGATTTTCGAACTCCGGGTGCCGAAGAAGTTGGGGGGCACCGGAGATGTGTACAAGGTCGGCCGTTGACGGCTGATGTAGCTCCTGCAGCCGATCCACGAACAGGCGAATAAAGGCTGGACTGGTGTCGCTCGTTGAAACGTCGCCACTGGACAGAGCTTCATCAAGGTGCGAAAGTGGTCGGCCAGAAATGCGTTCGTTGATGTAGGCGGTGAGTTCGTGCAACCTCTGCTCGGGAATGGCACCGGTGCTCTCGATGGTGATTGTGCGGATAATATCCGATTGCAGGGCAAGGACAACCAAGATCCGTTCGGTCGAAAGTGGAACCAGTTCCACGCGCCGCACAACGACGTCCCGCACGTGGGGGATCTGAATCACGGCCAGATGGTAGCTTAAGGACCCAAGAATCCGCGACGCCTCGCGAAACAGTTGCTCTTTGGGGCGCTGCACAAGCCTATCCACTTGCTGCGTATCTGCCGCAGACGGCAACTCGCGCTCCATCAGAGAATCGACATACAGTCGGTACCCCTTATCGGTTGGTATACGGCCAGCTGACGTATGCGGATGGGCAATGTAGCCCATGTCTTCGAGGTCAGCCATCACGTTACGAATGGTAGCCGCACTTAGATGTAACTCGCGTTGAAGCTGCTTGGATAAGGCGCGCGAACCAACGGGGGAGGCTTGGCGCACAAACGTATGGACAATTGCTCGCAGGATCGTTTGTTCACGATCATTCAGCAAACGTTCAGCAGCATATTCCATGGGTGGCAGGACGATTACAACGACACAACAGCAAGGTAATACTGGAAGAAACTGAATCCTTCCGCATTGAGGTTCCACAGGGCCATGAAGGCCGATAAGCCGATAGCCACAACGCCAAATCCCATTCCGTAGACAATCACGGCGGGTACATCAAAGACAACACTTGTTGCCCGAAGTGTACGAAGGAAGGTCCACAGCATCGAGGCGGCAATGATCAATGGAATCCAAAACGAGGCAGCATCGGTACTCAACACCTGGTACAGCGCAATTCCTACCGGTAACAGAGCCAGAAGAGGAACCGCCGCCCAGACAACGATCGTGAAGGTGTCGCGGTACAGAATTCTTCCTCGGACGAACAACGACCCTACGCGCAACAGCGCTGCCACCACCAGGAATGCGGTGAAGATTGCCGTGCCTACGGTCAGGACTGCAAGAGAGGGGTGCCAAGCGATATAGCGAATGATCTCGGCCATCGTGGCACTTGGCAGGATAATGTGCACAAGGTATTCAAACGTTGGTTCCGATCGAAGGTAGTAGCCCACAGCGGCGAGTACCAGGCCAGCACTTGCTGCTACCACAATCCCGAGGATAACCGTCTGCACTAATGAAAGTATGCGCTGGTCGCGAATATCCGCGTAGAAGTTGAAGGGTCGAATGACCGATCGAATGAGATACTCACGGAACCGTCGGGAACGATTAATCACGAGGGTGAGCACCAAAGCTAGGACGATTCCGGTGGCAATGAACACCAAGGGAGTGGCATCGCTGTAGTCGCGTGCTTGCAGCAGGGGCTCTTTCTCTTCGTTAATCAGCGCTTTGTACATGGAGTAGGCAACGCGCGGTTGCCGCTGTTCGTCCACAATCCCACTGGTATGAACGTACGGATCCGAATGCTCTACGAGCATCGTTGGGAATTCCAGTCGATAATCGTTAAACGACGATACGACCACTCCGGAGAGCGAACGTTGCTTGGCAAGGCGGTATCCATCACGAATGATCACAGCCTGGGACTCCATCGAGAGGGGATCAGAAAATCCGTTCTCATTTTCAGGAGATACCACCGAACCGATCAAGACCATGGTTGCCGAATGACGAACTACGCGTGCGGCGGCGTCAAGGATATCGGCGAGTTGATCTCGACTGCGTCGGGTATTCGCACGAATCACGATCATGTCAAAGCCCCCTTCACTCGTCTGGTCGAGACCGAGACCGGAGACCGTCTTGTATACCAGCGCCGACGTCCGTGATCGTACGAGTTCAGCCATCTTGCGATGGAAGGTGTTTGTCTGATCGGTGCCTTCCTCGAGCATGTCGCTTAGACCAATCCCCAGGATCGATGGGTGCGGGCCAATGTAATTCAACAGCAGATCCAGCCGATTGGAAAGCTGGGCACTGATTTCCTTCTCAAGCAGGAGATGCTTGGGGATGCCACGGGCTTCGATTTCCGTCAGTACGAAGATCCCATCACGGTCACAGAGGTACAGCAGATAGGGATGCGGTGCCCCCGAGCAGAACCGGATGGCATTTATGCCGAGGGTTTTCATCAACTTGACGTCGTGCTCCATCTGTCGCCACGACAGCGTGGAACCTGTTGCCGGATACTCTTCGTAGTAGTCGATCGCATTGATGAAGAACAGGGAATCGTTCAGGAGCAATCGCAGCCCGCCTTCGGCTGTATGGAGTTGAACGGCAGAAAACCCAACAACTTGGTTGTATTGGTCGAGAAGTCGACCGCCGTACGTCAGGTTAATGGTGAGTTCATACGTCTGCGGCTGGGTTGGCGACCACAGATCGGGCGAGCTGACATTCAGCTCGAAGGCCTGTTTGATCGAACGAGCCCGCCCAACTTCGATATTCGTCACGCCGGAGCGTGCAACAACGGCGCCCGTGCGTCGCGACGTCAGCACAGCTTCTGCGCCAATGATCGCCGAGCGTTGTTGCACAAGTTGGCTATCGGCAGATACCCCCTGAAGGCGCTCCACGTTTGCGCCTTTGACCGTAACAGCTGCCGACAGCGTAGCCATGCTTCGACGCATCTGCACCTTGGTGGCCACTTGGACGTCCGACGTCCATACCAGTGGGGTGCCAATCAGAAAAATCTCACGCAGGATACCGCGCCGCGTTGCCGGTGACGAAGGCGCAAAGGTCGACACCAGCGTCACCAGATCGCCACGTTGACGTACGGTGATTTCGATGATATTCGAGCCAACACGGAGCACGTCGTCGGGGATTCGGATCATGAAGGGGGCTGAACCACCGGGATTCGGCAGCAGCACCTTCTGCGCATTGACGCTCAGATCGATATCGTCCGAGACGCCGAGGAACCACAGGTGCCATGCTCGCGACCGAAGCGTAGCCTGATCCATCTTAATCGATCGGCGAATAGTGAACTCCGGTCCGGGCTCCAGCGTGGAGGGAACCTTCATCGATCCTTGCTTTTCGTTATCCTCGATCACATCCCACGTACCGGAAAGGTCGATTACCGTGCGGGTGGTCGTTGACGTAATTGCATTGACGTGTACAGGCGCAAGTGGTTGGTACGATTGAAGTTGGGCGGCAAGAGCCGGAAAGGCACTCATGAACACCGCCACTGCGGCCGCGATGGTAGCAACCACATGGTACGATCGTATCGGTAGAGACGCCTGCACGCAACTCTGTGGTGCCGTGTTGCGTGATACACTAATCGTATAGCTCGGTTCGTTCGATGCCTGCATGGCGCGCATAG
>CAZBOW010000017.1:6710-16999 GCA_964493635.1 uncultured Hyphomicrobiales bacterium | reverse complement strand
CGTGATACACTAATCGTATAGCTCGGTTCGTTCGATGCCTGCATGGCGCGCATAGTTGCCATTCGAGTGAGATGATGGGAAACGAGGAAGCCAACGGCAAAAGTACGGTGCCACCTATCTTTGTGCATCATTTTCAGGGTCTAATCATTTGACGATCGGGGGAAAACTATTCACGACGCTTGATACGACGTTCACCTTCGGTTCGTCCGAAGTTTCCTTCCGTCCAAAGTTTCACCATATGTCGTGCTTGCCTGAATAGTTGATCGTACACGTGCGATCATATCTGTCAGCAACCACCAGCATCGTCCTGCTGGTGTGTTGGTTCTGTGCCCCCACTCCCACCCAGGGTGTGGTGCGCAGGTTGCTGCCCGGCTCGATGCGTGCTGACTCCGTCCGGCTGGATTTCGGTGATCCAACCAACACCGACCTCCCTCCACTACGACCATCCTCTACAGCGTCCCGCAAGGGGCTGCCTCCGGGCTACCAACGAGTTGGAAACATTGACTCCTTGCTGCAGTCCGTGCGCCTTTCCGACAACATCGACGGATTCGCGCTTGGGATCCCTACCATTCTGGAGTTTGATACGTATCTGCGGAATCGTTCCGGTGAACAGTTTGCCCAGCTCCGGGATTCGGCACTATCGGCCTACGAGCTGAAAAAGCCGCTCTCCGAAGGAGAGATCCTGAAACTACTGGATGCGGTCACCAACTTGAAGATTCCCTTACCGCAGAGCCCGATTTTCGGAATCTTCGGCAAGCCGGAGATCTCGATCAACGTCAACGGCGAGGTAAACGTCCGCGGAGGTTGGCGTTGGGATACGCAGAATCTTGGAACGGCATCGGTACTTGGACAAACACAGTCCTCGCCGATCTTCAATCAGAACATTCAGGTCAATGTGTCGGCCCGCATCGGAGACAAATTCCGATTCAACGTGGATTGGAACACGTTGAACCAGTTTGAGTTCGACAATCGTTTCAAGGTGGGCTACGAAGGGTACGACGACGACATCGTCAAGAAGGTCGAGTTCGGCAACGTGAACCTTGAGTCGAACAGTGCCCTCATCGGCGGGGGACAGACCCTCTTTGGGGTACGGGCTGATTTCCAGTTTGGCCCTCTGTACTTGAAGACGATTGCATCACAGCGTCGCAGTGAGAGGCAGTTCCTGAATGCCCAGGGTGGATCCAACCGCCAGACCTTCAAGATTCGTGCCTACGACTATACACGGAACAGCTTCTTCGTCGACGACGCCTACTTCGCCGTGTGGGACGATTACTACCGCTCCAACACGCCGGCACTGTCAAATGCCTTTGATTCGCTCGTGATCAAGGAAATCCAGGTATGGGAATCCACCGTGGACTTGCGCGAAGTGCAGGCCAGCGAGGCCGTTGCCCATGCAGTCCTTCCGGGGATTCGATTCGAAGCGGGCGAGCGGTACGATCCGGCCCTGAAATCCACGGAGATCCGCGCCGGTGAGGTGGAACGCGGCCGGTTTACCTTGCTCGATGAGAAGCGGTATGAAGTTGACCTCAACCTTGGAACCGTGACGATTCTGAATCTCCGTGCTGACCGCTACTACGCCGTGTCGTATCGAACCGAGGGGGCCTCGTCGGCTACGTCGGTCGATGACGTGTACTACGGCACCCTAGCTCGTGATGCCAACCAGAAGGATACGTTGGTTCTGAAACTGATCGCCAGACCACAAATGCAGCCGGGTTTTCGAGCCATCTGGGCTCGTCTGATGAAGAATCGATACACAACCGGACTTACGAACGTTAGCTTGGACGATGCCGATATCGGAATGTGGTACTACCGTGAGACCAACGACTCTACCGACGTCTTGGAAGGGGCTCCCGACAAGATTGTGACCATCTTTCGTGTTGACCAGGTCAACAACGGTACCGGTGACGCCGCGTCGCCCGATGGGAAGTTCGACGCCCGGCCACCGGTGTTCAACGCTCGGACAGGAGAGATCACATTCCCAAGCCGGGAGCCATTCCGGTTGGGCCTGCGCGACTACTTCCGTTCGAAGGGGAATGAACAGTTGGCAGACGCCTATGTCTTTAACGAGGTGTACGACACCACCTACCAAGCGGCGCAGCTAAACACGGCCCGTGACCGTTTTCTGATCGTTGGCCAGGCTAGTGGTGCTACGGCCAACAACCGGATTCCTCTTGCGTACAACTTGGCACCCGGCTCGGTCAACGTGCGCTTAGACGGTCAACAGCTTCGGGAGGGTGTGGACTACACCGTGGATTATTACACGGGGACGATGACCCTTCTGAATCCACGAGCAACCCTGCCGAATGCGAACCTGAGTGTTGAGTATGAGCGGAACGACGTCTTCAACCTTACGACGCGCACGCTGGTAGGACTTCGTGCCGACTATGAACTGTTCCGGGGAAGGACCCTGAGTAGTAGCATTGGCATGACGGTGCTGAATTATGATCAGGCCGCCGTCATCGACCGTGTACAACCAGGACAGGAACCAAACGCCAACTTGATGCTGGGCTTCGACGCCAAACTCAATGCCGATCTGCCATGGCTGACCCGCGCACTCGACGACCTTCCCTTCCTTGACACGAAGGCGAAGTCTTCGTTGACCTTTGCCGGTGAGTATGCAATGACCTCGCCGGAACCGAACAAGCGATACTCAACCGTTGCCTCGGATAACGGCAAGGCCGTAGCCTACGTTGATGACTTTGAAAATGCGCGTCGGTACGTAAACTTCGGCCTAACGCCGGCCGTGTGGCACCATTCAGCCCCATTCCCAGACGAGACACTGTGGGAACACGATACGGTAGCTCAACGATACCGAGGCCGGACGTTCTGGTACCAGAAATTTGTTCCGGATGTCCCGCAAGCTGATGTGTACCCCAATCGGGCAAGGGTGCAGGGTCGGCAGAATATCAATCCGTTGAGGCTCGTCTTTGATCCGGATCAACGCGGTATCTACAATCCCAATCCGGAGTTCATCGATGCAGCGACACCGCGGTGGAACGATCCCGATTCGTTAGAGGTCCGCGACGATGCCTTCCGATTCCAACGAGAGCATCGTCACCAGATTTGGGGTGGATTTACGCGGTTGCTGTCGTCCTTTACAACGAACTTCGACAACGAGAACATCGACTTCATCGAGATTATGATGCGCGTCGAGGACTACGAACCAGGTTCGAAGATGTACATCGATCTTGGCATGATCAACGAAGACATCATTCCGAATCAGCAGCTCAATACCGAGGATCGTTTTCCACCCAACAACCTGATTGATCCGGGAGAAGACATTGGTTTGGATACCCTATCGAACGAACAAGAGCAAAGCGTGTATCCACCGCCTCTGAACCGCGAGGCCGATCCTGCCCGAGACGACTACTTTTTCAACTTTGCGGGTGATAGACAGAACCAGCAAGAGTCAGACTTTATCCAGTACAACAATTACGAAGGCAATGCTGCGCAGTCGGAGCTGGGGCAGTTTCCCGACACGGAGATCCTGAATCGAAACAACGGTCAAACGATCATGCTTGACAACTCGTATTTCCGCTACGAGATCAACTTGACGCCAGATCCGGCGACGAATCCACAAATCGTTGGTGGTAACCCCGAGAAAGGCTGGTATCAGTACCGTATTCCGATTCGCCGGCCGGATACCGTTGTTGGCAATCCGTTGTTCACAAACATCCAGTACGCACGTATCGCCATGCGTGGTGGTAGGGTAAAGGCTTCGATCGCCGACTGGGGTGTGGTGGGTTCGTACTGGTTGCGTCGTCACAACTTCCAGCCAGGCATCACCGAGACCGACTCTGTGCTGTCGATTGCCTACGTCAACATCGAAGAGAATGCGGACGCCCCCGATTTCTACACGATGCCCCCTGGTGTTCAACGACCGCAGCAGTTACAGAATCCGGATCCGTACCAACAGCTCTTCCTCAACGAGCAGTCGCTGGTGGTGAAGGTCAATAACATGCGCTACGGCGAGGAACGGATGACGGCGCGGAACTACGTCCCATGGGACCTGTTCTACTACCGGCAAATCGCCTTCTTCATACATGGTGATAACACCATGCCAGATGCTGTTGCCCCAGGCGCAACACCGCCGGCGTATTGCTTCATTCGCTTTGGCGTGGATTCAGCAAACTATTACGAGTACAAGCGACCACTACTTCGTGGCTGGCAAGACCTGCGCATTATTGCCGACGAGATCACGGCGATCAAGCAGATTCGCGACAACACCCGTCAGCGGGATCGTCAGGAGTTTCCGGCGCCACGGGATCCGCAGGGGATTTTTGCGATCAAGGGAAATCCGATCCTGACACGGGTATCGTTTTTTGCCTTCGGAATTGCGAACCCAGCCGAACGCTACCCTAACGACCTTACCACCACGATGTGGGTGGATGAACTCCGTGTTGTTGAGCCCGTTGACGACAACGACTGGGCTGCCATCGCCAATGCAGAGATGAAGCTGGCCGATGTGGCCACGATCACAGCCAATGTCAATCATTCCACACCCAACTTCCACCGACTGGAAGAGCGTTTTGGTAATCGTAATCTGGCCACCACGTGGAATGTGACGGTGAATGGTTCGCTTGATAAGCTCCTGCCTGAGGCTCTTAAGAACACGAAGATCCCAATCACCTACACCCACTACGAACAGGTAGAGCGACCACTCTACCAGGCACAAAACGACGTTCAGCTGCTCGCGGCAGCAGATGCCGCGCGCGCCGACACGCTGCGCAAAGGAGCCACGCCGCAACAGGCTGCGCAAGTGGCCGATAGTGTCGTACGCCGGTCAGAACGCGTGATTGTGCGGGATCAGTGGGCCATCACGGACGTTCAGCTGGGCATACCGGTGAAACACTGGCTCATCGATGACACGTTCAACAAGCTTCGTTTCAACTTCTCCTACGCACAACAGTTCGAGCGCAGTCAGGTTGTTGAGCAGCGGTTCGACTGGCAGTGGCGTCTGAAGGTCGACTATGCCGTGACGATTCCAACCAAATACGATGTCAAGTTTCTACCATTCCTTGCGGACGTTCCTGGATTGAGCAGCTACAAGGATGCGAAGATTAACTTCCTCCCCCAGAACATCACGGCGAATCTGGGCTTTGTTCGGGGTCGCACCACGGAGCAGAACCGCTTTTTGAGCTTTCCGAGCCCGATCGTTCGTGAGTTCACATCCGAGCAGTCATTGGGTTTCAATTGGCGTCTTGTTGAAAATGGATTGTTAAGTCCTGTCCTTGACTATCGCGTTCAGTCACGATCGACGTTGGTGCCATTCGAACTCGACCAAGACGGTCGTCAGCGGAATGCCGAGGAGCTGTTCAATCAAATGTTCTTTCGCAATGGCACCCTGGTAGATCTCGGCGCCACGAATAACATGGTACAGACCGTCACGTTATCGTTCCGCCCACGGTTGCCAAGCATTCTTGGGTTGGATCGCCTGTTAGAGACCACCGGATCGTATTCGTCCACCTATACGTTGAACGACCCGTTACAGGAAGATCCGCAACAACGCGATATCGTACGAACAGCTTCGTGGAACTCGTCGTTGCGGTTCAGTCCAATCTTGCGCTGGAAGCAGTTCGGAGCAAACTTGTTCGGACCGATGCCAACCGGTGCTACATCGGTGGGTCGCAGCATCACGTCCGTGATCCAGAACATCTTCTTTGGATTCGACAACTTCACGTTCCTGTTCAATCAGACGAACACGTCAAACAACGGAGGTGTCATGGGGGGAACGGGGTTTACCAACCTGTGGGCGCGATCGCTGACCTTCCGAGAGAACAATCCGATGTGGGGCCCCTCCACACCATACCAGCTTGGCTTCATTGGCGATCCGCACGGGGAGCTCATTCTTGCCTCAAGTCCGGTATTTCCGTTCATTCGATTTGAGACACGTCCTGGACTTCGCCCCCCGAACGGCGTCATGCAGGACGACTATACCGCCCGCACGACATTTCAATTCCAGACAAACCGTCCGTTATGGCCAGGCGCTACGCTCGACCTCACGATGCGTTCGGATGTGGCCTACAACATGAACCGTCGGGTGGTGACCGATGTGCAGGGGATCCCAACCTTCAGCAACGTTAATCGCCGACAGACGATCGAGCGTACCTTCATTAGTATCCCAGACTTCCTTGGCTTTGGGCTCTTCAACGACAACATCGATAACGTCGTTCGGCTGTACAACGAACGCAAGGCCGAGATTGAGGCTCAAGGTGGGGACCCAAGTACGACCAACACGCTTCTGTTGGATGCTATGACCCGGTCGTTCCGCGAAGGCTTCGAGTCGCTTCAGTTTTTCGGTGGCGATGCGGCAAGTGCGATTCCCGCACTGAACTGGACCCTGCGCTGGGACGGTATCGACAAGATCTGGCCGTTCTCCGGGGTTGCACAGCGTGTTTTCCTGGAGCATTCGTATCAGTCGACCTATCGGGAGAATGCCCGGATGAACGACAACGGTCGCATCATTGATGTTCAGGAAGTACGTCGAGGTTTCCAGCCGTTGATTGGACTGAACATGTCGTTCGATGAACAGAAGGTGAAAGGCGTTCTTACGGCCAACCTCCGATACAGTGTCACGTCGGCGTATTCGATCTCCGCAGCTGCGAGAAACACCGTGCAACTCGAGGATACCCATGAGTTTCAGCTGCAGGCCAGCTACCTGCGCCGCGGTATGTCCCTGAAGTTCTTGGGTATGGACCTCAACAACGACATGGAGTTCACCTTCTTGGCCCAGGTACGTCAGAACAAGCAGTCTCGGTATGAGATCGACGAGTTCCCAGCGCTGCAGGGGCGCGTAGTGAATGGTACCACGCAAATCACGATTGAACCCCGCGCACGATACACGATCAGTACTCGAGTAACGGCCTCGGCCTTCGTGCGCTACGAGGGCAATTTTTCGGAGGGAGCTACCAACCCCGGATTTTCCTCGACGCAAGTCGGCGTCGACGTCCGCTTGTCGATCTCCGGAGGTCGGTAGCGCTGCGACGTATGACCGATGCCCACCTGTGGATAAGTAGCGTGAAACGTCTGTGAAACACGCAAACTATCCCTGAGGCGTCTGTTCGTACCTTTGTAAGTAGAAAGGGAACGTACCATGACGAAGGTGATCGCTGTCGCCAATCAAAAAGGGGGCGTTGGAAAAACGACGACCTCCGTCAATCTTGCCGCATCGCTGGCCGCTGCCGAACAGCGCACACTGCTGATCGATATCGATCCGCAGGCAAACGCGTCGCATGGCTATGGGATTGAGACCGCTGATCTGGACAAAACCATCTACGAAGTTCTCGTCAACAATCTGCCGTTACGCGACGCCGTAGTACCCACGATGATGCCCTTCTTGGAAGTCGTTCCGTCGCACATCAATCTTGTTGGCGCAGAGATTGAACTTGTGGACGTCAAGGGGCGGGAATACCTCCTCAAACAGCACATTGATGCGGTTCGAGACAACTACGATTTCATTGTGATAGACTGCCCGCCATCGCTCGGTTTACTCACCTTGAATTCGTTGACGGCAGCCGATTCCGTGTTGATCCCGGTACAGTGCGAGTTCTACGCGCTCGAGGGACTCGGACAATTGCTCAATACCATCGCCATTGTTCGACGCAGCACCAATCGGAACCTCGACATTGAAGGTGTGCTCTTAACGATGTACGATTCCCGTTTGCGACTCTCCAACCAAGTTGTTGATGAGGTACGACGACACTTCGAAGACAAAGCATTGCGTACGGTGATTGCACGGAACGTGCGTCTCTCCGAAGCCCCCTCCCATGGTAAGCCGGCACTACTCTATGAGGCATCGAGCATGGGAGCTCAGAACTACCTCGACCTAGCATCGGAAATTCTCACGAAGAACGGCATCATCCGTTCGGAACACGCTACTCCATTATGAAGCAAGGCTTAGGACTGGGTAAGGGGCTTGGGGCATTGATTCCTAAGGACCTCATCAAGCAGGAGCGTGCCTCCCAACCGGCATTAACCGATGCGTCATCTGATGCCGATATTGGCGGAGTGCGACTCATTCCGGTGTCGTCAATCATCGCTAATCCCGTGCAACCACGTCGCCACTTCGATGAACGAGCGTTGCAGGAACTGGCCCAGTCCATCATGGTGCATGGCGTAATCACGCCGATCACGGTCCGCAAGCATTTCGATGGGTATGAGCTTATCAGCGGGGAGCGTCGTCTCCGTGCATCGCAGATTGCCGGTCTTGAAGCCGTCCCAGCCTACGTCATCGAGGTATCGTCGAATGCCCACATGCTGGAGATTGCACTGATCGAGAATGTGCAGCGCGAAGATCTCAACCCTCTGGAAACAGCTCAAGGCTATCAACGTCTGATCGAGGACTGCGGCCTTACGCAGGAAGATGTGGCGATTCGCGTGGGCAAGGATCGTTCGACCGTCGCTAACCTGCTTCGCCTTCTCAAGCTTCCACCTGATGTGCAGGCAGCGGTACGCAATCGCCGTATCGCGATGGGGCACGCCCGGGCGCTGTTAGCCTTGTCGGCGGAAGCATCGCAACTGGCCGTGCTTCGTGAGGTCATCAAGCGTGATTTGTCGGTCCGAAAGACCGAGGCGCTGGTCAAGGACATCGAGTTAGAACGTCGACGTATCGCACGGGACGGCTCCATCGTTGCCGTGCAGCCGGAGAGAACATCCTCAGCCAGCGACAGGCCAACGCCATCCGGAACACAGTCGGCTACGCTGAAGCAGATCGAAGACTCTTTGCGCCAAGTGCTGGCCACGCAGGTACGTCTGAAGATGAAGTCGGACGACCAGGGGGCAATTGAAATCGAGTTCTACTCACTTGAGGAACTCGAACGACTTCTGGAACTGCTCACCCCCGTAGAATCCGATCTTGGTCGTACGGCATGACCACGGTAAGCCACGATACCACCGTTCGCGTGCGGTATGCCGACACCGATAAGATGGGTGTGGTGTACAATGGAAACTACCTGCGCTACTTTGAGATCGGTCGAACAGAGCTGCTTCGTCATATCGGCGTTCCGTATGCCCAACTGGAGGATCACGGAGCGCTCCTTCCGTTGATTGAAGCCCATGTAGAGTATCTACGACCAGCGCGGTACGACGATCTGCTTACGATCCGCACTCATTACGCTGTCGATCGGTCTCCAGTTCTGCGGTTGTCGTACGAAATCCTTCTCGGCGACGATCTGATTGCGCGGGGTGATACCCGACACACATTTGTGCAGGACCGTACGTTCAAGCCCATTCGTCCTCCACGCATCTTTTGGGAGGCCGTCGAGCAGGCGTGTGCAAATGTCGCACACGGAAGCAACGACCGTTCCACATCACCATCCGAAGAACGATGATCCGATACGCACGCACCATTCTGGCCATCGCCACAATGCTCGGTTGCACGACCATCCATGTGTTGGGGCAGCAGGCGACGATCTTTCCCATGTTGCGTGCCCAGTTAAGCGGCCGTGCTGCTGGATTGGCGGGAGCAACAGTTGCCATGACGGGAGACGGGTCAATGCTGATGATCAATCCGGCGTCGCTGGCAACGGTGCAGCAGCCCGTTGTTACCGCTACGTTTCTCAAGCATGTCCTGGACATCAATTCAGGATTTGCCATCTATGCTGATACGCTCTCGGACGTGGCTTCATGGGCCGTCTCCGCATCCGTCATGAGCTTTGGAGACTTCGTCCGTACAGATCGGCAGGGAATAGCATCGGGTTCATTCCTGGCCAATGACGTTGCACTTGCTGCGACGTATTCCTCGCACATCGATACGTTGATTACCTATGGAGTCACGGCGAAACTGTTGTACAGCACGCTGGATAACATGCAGTCGACGGCCGTCGCACTCGACGCCGGCATCCTGTTCCAAATTCCACGCTCTCGAACGAATGTGGGCTTGTCGATCCTCAATGCTGGGACACAACTCTCAACCTATGATGGGGTGTCCGACCAACTGCCGCTCGACGTCCGTATTGGCGTAAATCATCGACTCAAGGGGCTACCACTTCTGGTACAGGCTTCGATCAACCATTTGGCCGACGACGTCGATTCATTCACCGATCGATTCTTGAACTTTTCAGTGGCAGGGGAGTTGTACATCGGTTCGGCCGTGCAGGCGCGCCTCGGATACGACAACTCCACACGGAATATCTCGGGCGTGAACGTTGCTACCCAATTGACCGGTTTGTCCGGAGGTTTGGGTGTTGTGCTCAACGACCTGCGGTTCGACTATGCTCTGAGCAGCATGGGGTCTGCTGCACTGCTGCATCGTTTGACGGCCCAGATTGAATGGTGATCAACACGATGAC
>CAZBOW010000017.1:0-6610 GCA_964493635.1 uncultured Hyphomicrobiales bacterium | reverse complement strand
GCTGCACTGCTGCATCGTTTGACGGCCCAGATTGAATGGTGATCAACACGATGACCTACCGCCAGTTTCATCTTGTGTTCAATGCACCAATTGTGTTGCTCTTGACGCTTCTTGTTGGTGTGCAGGGAACCACACTGCCCACGTTGGCTATTCTTGGTGCCCTGTGTGTGGTGGTGGTTGCCGTCACATTTCCGTGGGATAATTGGGCCGTGCGGTTGGGAGTATGGGAGTTTGGCGAGGGGGCTGTGTGGTTTCGGATTCGTGCGCTGCCGATTGAAGAGATTGCATTCTTTGTTATTCAGACGGTCGAAGTGGCACTGCTGACGCTATTGCTGATGCCACTCCACGATGCCAACCCATCAACACCGATTGCCATGGGCCTACCGACGCTCGTGGCGATTGTGGTGCTGATCGTAGCAACGGTGGTGGCGTATCGTCCTTTGCAGCGCGTAAGGACACAAACGCCGTCTCTGACGTATGCTGTCCATCTGCTCTACTGGATCAGCCCCTTTCTGAGTGTTCAATGGATTATTGGATGGGAGATTCTTGCTCGTGAGTGGGTTGCCCTTGTTGGTGCGACGTTCACGATCGGAACCTACCTCACGCTGGCGGATGTTGCCGCTGTGCGGCGCGGGATCTGGTACTTCGATCACAGTCTGGTCCAACCGACGCGGTTATGGGGCATCCTTCCGTGGGAAGAGATGGCCTTCTTCTACCTAACCAGTCTGCTGGTGTCGCAGAGTATGATACTCTTGGCGCCGGCAGCTGTTCGTTGAACGGGCTACAAAATGAAAACAGGGACGTACGGCATGATGCCTGCACATCCCTGTGTCACTGGTCGGGGCGAGAGGATTTGAACCTCCGACCCCCTCGTCCCGAACGAGGTGCTCTACCGGGCTGAGCCACGCCCCGAAGTGAAGTCGAAAAATACGAACCAATGCAGACATTCCACCACACATCGATCGCACTCTTGTACAGTACCCGCGTGTTAACCGTGTATAGCACCCGTATAGCGAACTCCTCCACGACTCTCCTCACCGCCCGTTTGGTCACATGAGTAACGAAACCTTCGAGTTCTTTTTTGCTACCGGTTCATGGTGGGTGATTGTCCTAAGCGCACTATTTGCCATCGGGATTGCCTGGTGGACCTACCGTCGGACTGTGCCAGACCTCTCGCAACCGTGGCGAGCGGCATTCACTGGGCTACGATCGATCGGAATGGTTCTGTTGCTCATGGCATTGTTCGAGCCTGTCGTCCGCTTTGTTCACGGCTCGATCGACCGCCCTGCGGTGATTGTCGCTATCGATGCCTCTGAATCCATGCAGATCGTCGATCACGTTGGTGGAAAGCGAGCTCTACTTCGGGATTCTGTACTACGTCAACTTCAACGCGAGGCTCCGGACCATTGGACATTCGTGTCGTTCGGTGAGAATGTGCGTCCGGTACCATTGGATTCCATTACGGCTGTGCCGGATTCATTACCGCGAACATCGATCTCGACCCTTCTGGAGTGGGTAGGGAACAATCGTTTGTCTTCGGGTACGCGTCTGGCCGCGGGTGCTGTTGTGCTGCTAACCGATGGTAACGATAACGGAGAAGCCTCAGTTCTTTCGGTTGCGCGTCAGATTCGTCAACCGATCTATGCTATTGGGATTGGAGATACCGTCCCGCCGTTCGACGCCATGATCGACGACCTCGTTGCACCGGCACGACCAATCGTTGGCCAAGAGACATCTCTTCTTGTCCGTTTACAGCATACCGACTCGGTTCCGCGTATGATCGGACTGGAGCTTCGCCAAGACAACGCCCGTTTGCAGGACACCATGCTGATGTGCGCACCAGGACGTGTGGTGTCGGTGGCCCTTCCGTGGGTACCTCGGCAAGCCGGCGCACGCAAGGTCGAAGCCTTGATTCGGATGGTCCCGTCGGGGGGCTCCTCTGGGCTCGACGCCACAGTACCTCGTGAGGCCACACTGTCCAACAACGTGCAGACGACGTACGTGGACGTTGTCGATACGAAGCGAACCATTCTGCTCGTGGCTGGCGCGCCAAGCCCGGACGTGGCCTATCTCTCGTCGTTATTCGATCACGATCCCTCGGTCGATCTCATTCGATGCGTCCAGCGCAAAGGCTCGGAGTTCTATGATCGACTACCGACGGAATCGGATGTTCGAAAGGCTGAGGTGTGTATTCTCGTCGGATTTCCAACGTCAACAACCCCGGCCGATGTGATTTCGGCCGTTGCTAAAGGGGCGACAGCAACCAACCTTCTGTTCATACCATCGCGAGATGTCGACTACCGGAGACTCGGGCCCTTGGCGGAAGTCCTTCCGTTTATCGTCACCGCGAGTAACCGACAAGAGTACCTCGCCACGCCGGATGTTGCGGCAGCACAGACCTCGGATCCTGTACTCAAGCTGACAGGTACCGATGCCGACCATGACATCTGGAATGCCTTACCCCCGCTGTATCGCACGGAGACCTTCGTCACTCCTCGGCCTGGTGCACGGGTACTATCCACTATCCGGGTACAAAATGCGCCGTTAGACGAACCACTCTTGCTCACGTATCGTCAAGGGCGATCGCGATCGGTCGCCCTAATGGGATACGGTCTGTATCGCTGGGAGCTGCTACGAGAAGGCCCAATCCAGCAGCGTGGCGAGACACCGCTCGAAGTAGCGAAACTCTTCATTGGGAACACCACATCGTGGCTTGCAGCACACGATGTTGATCAGCCGGTCCGCCTGGCCACAAACCGGAGTGTCTACGTTGTAGGGGATCGTGTTGGTTTGCAGGCCACGGTCATCGACGATGCCGGTGCTCCCATTGATCAGGCACGTGTTGTTGTTGATGTACAAGGATCGGGTGTACAGCGTCGAGTTATTTTGGAGAGTATGGGAGCGGGCCGATACCAGGGTACGGCTGGGCAGGTGCCCCCAGGAGAGTACACCGCACAGTGCGTGGCCGAGTACAAAGGTCAATCCGTTGGAAGTGACCAACGGCGCTTCCTCGTACGTCCCGTCCGCATTGAACAAGCCGGCATCACGATGAATCGCCCGTTGCTGCAGGCCCTAGCACAAGCAACATCCGGACGATGGTTCACGGCTCGGGATGTCAACCAGGACGTTTCCCAGCTGATCGCCGCGTTGGAGCAGGATCCGCGGTTGCAGCAGCGCGCTGTACAAAACGCCCGAGATACCACGCTGTGGCACACACCATGGCCGCTGTTTGGAGCTATTGTAGCATTCTCCTTGGAGTGGTTCCTACGGAAACGCCGGGGACTGGCCTAATGCCGATGGAGTTTCCCGCCGAGTATCGCGATGCCTTTGGCTTGTGGCAACCAAGGATCCAACGTCGACTACGCGAGTTTTCTCAGATTCCGGAGTCTGCGTGGTTCTACGAACTCTGCTTCTGCGTACTCACGCCGCAATCCAAGGCGGTACATGCCGATGCCGTGGTACAGCAGTTGCAGCAGATGCAGTTCTACGAATACGGTGGCGACCCTGAGCCTCTCCTGCGTCATCCAACAACGTACATCCGATTCCACCACCAGAAGGCCGAACGGTTGCGTACGGCGCGAGAGGCATGGATCCACTACCATGCAGCTATTTCCGAAGCGATGGTGCCAAACCTCTCCACGGATGAACGACGCCTTCAGCGCGATCGACTGGCTCGGACAATCAATGGATTCGGAATGAAGGAGGCCTCCCACTTTCTTCGCAACATCGGGGCTCGACAACTTGGCATTCTCGACCGGCACATTTTACGGTATCTGGTCCTGTGCGGCCTGTATGAGTCGGTGCCCCCGATCAGTTCGCCCGGCGCATATCGGCAGGTAGAGGACGTGTTCTCGACGTATGCCGCACAGATCGGCTACGACATGGACGAACTGGATCTCTTCTTTTGGTCGCAGACGACCGGATTGATTCTGAAGTAATCTCCACGCCGGCACAGGTCCGTTACCGCATGGCTGCATCTAGCCGTTCACGGAGGCGCTCTTTCGTGAGGACAACCTGTTCCTGCGTACCGGAGGCTACGAGAGTTCCCGAGCCATCGTGATGGATGGTAATGGCACAGTGAACGCGTGAGCGCTCAACGTTCGACACCGCAGCAGTCACGATGACCGTAGCTCCCACGGCCACCATGGCGTGGTGGTGGACGGTTAGCTCGGAACCAACGGCATCCTCATGGTCGTCGAGATAGGGGGCCAGTGCCATTCGGGCAGCAACCTCGGCATGGTAGGCCACCCAGAACGTGCTGTACACAGGGTGATGCACCAGACCTTCCAATCGGGCTGTCATCTCTTCGGTGACCGTAACGGTGAACGATGCTGTGCTGCGATCAAGACCCTGTTTCATGTTCGTTGTCGCGTAACTTTGTGCGTGATGACTACTAACCGCCGTGTTGCGTTCCATACCCTCGGATGCAAGCTAAACTACTCAGAAACCTCTTCGATTGCCGAGGATTTCCGAGCGCGTGGCTACCAGGTCGTTGATCTTGGAGAGCCCGCCGACATTATCGTCATCAATACCTGTACCGTCACAGAGCAGGCCGATACCGAATGCCGAAAGATTATTCGTAGGGGGCTCAAGGGAGCGCCGGAGGCGCGGGTGGTGGTCACAGGCTGTTATGCTCAGCTTAAACCCGAGGAGATTGCCTCGTTCGATGGCGTAACGGCGGTGGTGGGAACCTCCGGTAAATCAAAGATCGCCGACCAAGCCGAGCGATATCTGTCAGCGAGCGTACCAGTGGTGGATGTCGATGACCTCGACGATGAGACAGCATTTGTTGGCTCGTCAACGGCCGAGGGCGACAGTCGATCTCGCGCATTTTTGAAGCTTCAGGACGGGTGCGATTACTCCTGTTCGTTCTGCACGATTCCGCTTGCTCGTGGTCCCGCTCGGGCGATGGCATTTGACGATATCGTGCCAGCAGTTCGAGGGTTAGCTGAGCGCGGATTCGATGAAGTGGTGTTATCTGGTATCAATCTCGGGGAGTACCACGCTCCTACAGGGCAGCGTTTCGAGGACGTTGTACGTATCCTGGCCGCCGAATCGTTACCCGTGCGTCTGCGGGTGTCGTCGATCGAACCAAACACCCTTACCACGCACATCATTGACGCTCTTGCATCCAGCACCACCTTTGCCCAACACCTGCATATTCCGCTGCAGTCCGGTGCGGCGGAGGTCCTGAAGAAGATGCGTCGTCGGTACCAGCCGCCGCAGTATCGGCGGATCGTGGAGTATGCTCGGTCCGTCATGCCCGATGCTGGCATCGGCATCGATGTCATCGTGGGATTCCCCGGTGAAACCGATGAACTCTTTGAGGAGTCGTACCGTTTCCTCGAATCGATCCCATGGTCGTACTTGCACGTCTTTACCTACTCCGAGAGGGCAAACACACCGGCTGCTGCGTATTCGGGTGTTGTACCCATGGATGTCAGGAAAGCTCGCACAGCACGTCTTCGGGCGCTCTCCGACCAACGAAGGATCCAGCACGCAGCGACGTTTACTGGTCGGGATGTTGTTGTCGTGCCAGAGTCCTACAACACAACGACGGGACGGTGGATTGGATGGTCGTCCGAATACGTGCGCGTCCATATGGCGGGTCCGGAGCTTCTGGTGCGCGGTGCGCAGACGGCACGTGTGGTAGGCCCCTTATCCGGTACCCCGAGCGAAGTTGAGGCAACGTGGACCGGCCCTTATCAGACACTAACATCCCGTTCAGGAGCATAGCATGAAGGTGTTCATCGTTGTTGATATGGAAGGGGCTACGGGCGTCGTCCACCGTGATCAGCTCATGCCGGATGGCAGAGGGTATAGCAGTGCTCAAGGATTTCTTACCAATGATGTAAACGCGGTGATCGAGGGCATTCTGGCCGTTGATCCATCGGCTTCGATTGTTATTGGCGATGGTCACGGGACGATGCGAAATGTTCTCCTTGATCGGATTCACCCCAGTGCCTCAGTTGTGGTGGGTGGTGGTCATCCCGACAACAAACCACTGTTGCAGTGTCAAGGCATTGATTCGTCGTTCGATGCGGCGATCCTTGTAGGGTTTCACACCATGGCTGGTACACCCGGTGGATTGCTGGCGCATACGTTCGTGGGTAGCACAATTGCCGGCTTGATGGTCAACGGTCGAGCCGTTGGCGAGGCGGAGGTCGATGCGCTGATTCTCGGCTCCTATGGCGTTCCAGTCGTGGGTATCATCGGCAACTCCGACCTCGAACCTGAAATCCGTGCATGGCATGCCAGCTGTGGATTCGTCTCCACGAAGCACGTTCTCGGACCGACCGCTGCCATCTGCAAGCCCCCTTCAAGAACTGGTTCGGAAATCACTACGATGGTTTCCACGGTATTGCGGAGCCATGGTGTCGAACCGGTTGCACCCTATAGTGTGGGTGCGCCGGTGGAGTTTACAGCCGAGTTATATCGACCGGAGTTGGTCGACCGCATCACGTTCGATGGCACGGTTACCCGTACCGACCACCGTCGAATCACCACCAGGGGTGCAACGGCGGCAGAGGCCTTTCAACCCTTATGGCGAGCAATTGCTCAGGCCCTTACTGAACCTCCTGCATGGCTTGTGTGATTCGTTGGAGCCCCG
>CAZBOW010000016.1:41486-45448 GCA_964493635.1 uncultured Hyphomicrobiales bacterium | reverse complement strand
AATGAAAGGACCTTCATGACGACCGTACTGGTGACCGGCGCAGGTGGAGAAATCGGACATAGCTTACTTGAGGCCTTCCGGAATCGCGGAGGCTATACCGTCGTGGCGATGGACGTTCGCCCACTGGATGCGCACATAGCCGCCATGGCCGATGTGGTTCTGCAGGGCGACATCTCCGACGAATCGGTGGTACAGTCACTCGACCAGTACGACATTGACGAAGTTTATCACCTTGCAGCACTGCTATCGACAAGCGCTGAAAAGAATCCAGAGCTTGCCCACCGCGTGAACGTCAACGGCACCATGCAGCTGTTGATGGCAGCCCGCCGCATTGCGTTGCGGCGTTCGACGGTCGTGAAGTTTTTGTTCCCAAGCACGATTGCCGTGTATGGCATTCCAAGTGTCGAGGCCAAACAGGCAGCTGGTGCGGTCAGCGAACACCAGTTTCTCACACCAACTACGATGTATGGCGTCAATAAGGTCTATTGTGAGCAGCTCGGTGGGTACATGAGCGATCACTTCGGGCAGCTCACCGAGGACGCCGGCACAAAGACCGTCGACTTCCGAGCCGTTCGCTTCCCGGGATTGATTTCGGCAACCACCATACCCAGTGGCGGAACCAGCGACTATGCTCCGGAAATGATTCATGCGGCGGCTAAGGGCGAACCCTATGCCTGCTTCGTGCGTCCCGACACGCAGATCCCGTTTATGACCATGCCCGATGGTGTGCAGGCCTTACTCCAGCTGGCCGCGGCCCCTGCCGAGGCTCTCACCCGACGGGTGTACAACGTGGGAGCATTCGCCCCGACGGCCAGCGACATTGCCCAGCGTGTACAGCAGTCGTTCCCGGCTGCGCAGATCACCTATGCACCACATCCTCGCCGCCAGGCCATCGTTGATACGTGGTGTGCGGACGTTGATGACACGGCTGCTCGCACCGATTGGGGCTGGAGCCCTGCATATTCCTTCGAGCGGGCCTTTGCCGAGTATCTCATCCCCACCATCCAGAAGGTGTATGGTGGGTCTCAGTAATCGGTTAGCTGCCGAGCAGAGTCCCTACCTGCAACAACACGCCGATCAACCGGTCGACTGGTGGCCGTGGTGTGACGAGGCCTTTGCCGAGGCCGAACGACGCGACTGTCCGGTATTGATCAGCATCGGCTACGCAACGTGCCACTGGTGTCACGTGATGGCACACGAGAGCTTTGACGACCCGACGATTGCCGACTACCTGAATCAGCATTATGTGTGCATCAAGGTTGATCGCGAGGAACGTCCGGATGTTGATGCCTTCTACATGGAGGTGTGCCAAGCCATGACCGGTCACGGTGGTTGGCCCCTTACCGTGATGGCTGATGCCCAGCGACGTCCGTTTTTCACCGGAACGTACTTCCCGCCCGAGTCTCGATCGGGTCGCATTGGATTTCGTGACCTGCTTCGCCGGGTGCACAACGCCTGGCTGGACCAGCGCGATCAGATCGACACATCTGCCGCGCAGATTGTCCAGTCGCTCCGGCAGGGGGCTGAGCAGAGCTTCCGCGGTGACATGCCCGAATCAGTGTTTACCGTGGTCGCCGAGCATCATCGTGCTACGTTCGATGCCATGTATGGTGGGTTCCGAACGAAGCCAAAGTTTCCGTCGCCCCATCATCTGCTCCTATTATTCCGCATCGGCGTTCGGAGCGGCGATTCAGAGCTCCTCCGTATGGCCACGTCCACGCTGGACGCCATGCGGGCCGGAGGCATCTACGACCATGTTGGAGGAGGGCTCCACCGCTACAGTACCGATCAGCAGTGGTTGCTTCCGCATTTCGAGAAAATGCTCTACGACCAAGCCATGGCCATGATGGCCTATACCGAGGGTTGGCAACTGACGGGACGAGCGTTGTATCGCGCGACGGTGCTCGAGATTGCCGACTATGTCGAGGCCGATTTGACGAGTCCCACAGGGGCGTTTCTCTGCGCCCAAGACGCGGACTCCGAGGGGATCGAAGGGAAGTACTACGTCTGGTCGTATGAGGACCTTTGTGCCGTGCTGGAGGATGACCACGTCCAGTGGCTGGAGAGGCAGTATGGTGTGCGTCGCACTGGCAACACCCATGATGAGGCTACCGGCGAACCACTACCGGTAAACATCCTGCACGTGCCGTTCAGCCTGCAGACGCCGGAACACGATCCAGAACACGATCTTGAGCAGGTTGCGCTTCACGACCGGTGGCAGACGATCCGCACGGCGTTAGCCACGGCACGGCGAAAGCGCATACCGCCCCTGACCGACGATAAGGTTCTCACCGACTGGAATGGCTTGATGATTGGAGCGCTCGCCCGCGCCGGCACCGCCCTGGCTGAGCAGCGTCTGATTGATCTGGCCATTCGGGCCTATACCGATGTTCGACGGTGTTGTGGAGGTGTGGACGGTCACGGCGAGGGGTGGGTGCATCGCTATCGAAACGGACATCGTGCCGTGGCTGCGATGCTCGACGATCATGCAGCTATTGGGTGGGCGGCTATCGAGTTGTACCATGCAACGGGTCGCGCGGAGTTCCTCGACGACGCGACGTGGCATGCCTCGGAGATCCAACGATCGTTTGTCGACCCCACGACCAACGCCTTGGTCACCACCGCCGCTGCCCATGTGGACGTTCCGGTGCGCCGCAGCGATGGCATCGACTCCGCCTATCCGTGTGGAAACAGCATGGCGGCATGGTTGATGGCCGATTTGGGGGCAACCCTAAACGATCGCCGGTACACCGATGCTGCCCACGCCGCGGTAACCGCCTATGCAACGATGATGGAATCTATGGCTCCGGCCTTCTGCATGCTACTCTGTGTGTGGGATCGCCTCCTAGCCGGTTCAACGGAAATCCGTCTGATTGGCGATCCGCAGGATCCCTTCTTGGCGGCAGCCCGCACTCATCTTGGTGGCCTGTTTGCTCCTACGGCCGCGGTTGTCTGGCAGTCCAGTCGTCAAACACGGCCACAGCTGCAGGTATGTCGCAACGGCGTGTGTCAGCTGCCAATCACGACAATCAACGAACTCCATCACCTTCGCAGCACCGACCTGTAATGCCGTACTACCTCTCATGGTTGGTGGTCAGTTCCGTACTCGGAATCACACAGCTGTTCTCCATCGGAGGATTCGGCGTAACACCCTTGGAGTTCTCACTGGTGGGAGTCTTTGGCATTGCAGCCTATCGATGGTTGTGGTTAGCCGAGCCGATACGGCTTCCGCGTAGCTTCGAGGTTCTCGGTATCGCGGCCATCCTTGGGGCGGTAACAATCTCGGCTGCGGGAGTTGTCCTAGATGGCTCCTCACCGGTGGTGACGCAAACACTCAAAACCTATGCCCATTTCATCTACTTGTGGATGGTCGGCCTGGTGTTTCTGTGTATTCCCATCTCGGCGGAGGATTGGATTCGTGCCCTCCGGGTTCATTTCGCGATTGCAACCGTGGTGATGGTCTACGGCCTGTACCAGCTGCCGGCTCGTGTGTTTGACTGGCCCCTTGCCTGGATTGATGTTAGTAACGTGTCGTTCACACGCGGACTCTCGGACGACACCGAGGTTGGCCAGATAGCCCTGAAGTTTCAGAATTTCTATCGGGCAACATCGATCTTCAGCGAGCCGTCGTCGCTCTCCGGATATGCTACGGCTACGCTGGTGATGCTCATTGTGCCGTACTTCCGCGGCACGGCCTCAATCATCCGACAGCGATGGTGGTTCTGGACGGTCATCGTGCTCTCTGTCCTGTCGATTTTTCTTGCGTTCTCCATTACGGGACTACTGCTGCTGTCGGCCGCACTGTTCGCAATGGTGGTTGCCTATCCGCGTGAATCCGCTCGGCGCTTGGCCATCGTTGGGGTGTTTAGTCTGGTGTTTGTTGGCGTTGCCGACCGTGCCGTAGAAGCCGTGACCAATATCAGCGTTATTGAACTGTTCGGTCAACGGCTGCAATCGTACGT
>CAZBOW010000016.1:38411-41386 GCA_964493635.1 uncultured Hyphomicrobiales bacterium | reverse complement strand
AACGCAATGGCAGCAGTAATCCGCCAGGAGATTGCCGCGCAGATCACGCAACGCTTGGAAGGGGGCTTTGCTGCTCCGGGGTTAAATCTTCTGCTGGTAGGCGATGATCCTGCGTCCGAGGTGTACGTGCGGTTCAAAGCCAAGGACTGTGCCGCCGTTGGGATTGCCTCGACCATCAAACGACTTCCGGCCACGGCCTCGCAGGCCGACGTGACGGCTATCGTTGAGGCCTGGAATGCCGATCCTGCCGTGCATGGCATTCTTGTGCAAATGCCATTACCGCCGCACCTCGACGAGATTGCCGTCATCCGAGCCATTGATCCACTCAAGGATGTTGATGGCTTCCATCCGACCAACGTTGGCCAGCTGATGATCGGCGTGGAGGGATTTGTTCCCTGTACCCCTCTCGGCGTTCTTGAGATGCTCAAGCGTGCGAACATTGATCCATCCGGTGCCCATGCCGTGGTGGTCGGCCGATCCAATATTGTGGGCAAGCCCCTTGCGATGCTACTAGCCCAGAAACGCCCACAGGGCAATGCGACGGTTACGATCTGTCACACAGGCACGCGCAACCTGGCCGAGATTACGTCGACGGCCGACATCCTGATTGCAGCCGTTGGTCGTGCCGGAATGATCACGCCGCAGCATGTGCGACGCGATGCCGTGGTAATCGACGTTGGCATCAACCGCGTTCCGCGCGCCGACGGCACCTCTGCGCTGGTCGGCGATGTGGACTTTGCGGCGGTCGAGCCATTGGTTCGCGCCATCACACCAGTGCCAGGCGGGGTAGGGCCGATGACTCGGGCCATGTTGCTTCGCAATACGGTGTGGTCGGCAGAAAGGCTGCAAGCATGAAGGCGCAGCGCAGTACGCAACCAGCAATTCTCTTCGAAGACGAGCACGTTGTAGCAATCAACAAGCCGTCGGGCCTGCTAAGCCTGCCCGACCGGTTCAATGCGGCCTTACCGAATGTGCGCACGATGATGAAAGAGCGCTACGGCGAGATCTTCATCGTTCACCGATTGGATCGTGATACCTCTGGGGTGATGATCTTGGCGAAAACGGCGCAAGCGCATCAGCAACTCAGCGAGCAGTTTGAGCATCACCGAGCCGACAAACGCTACCATGCGATTGTGAAGGGCATCGTTGAGCGCGACAGTTTCTCCGTGACGATTCCCATCGCTGCCGATCCGCGAAGGAAGGGGTTGATGAAGCCCACGGCGAAGGGGAAAGAGGCGCATACGGACATCACCGTGGTGGAGCGCTTCCGCATGGCAACGTTGCTGGAATGCCGACTGATTACTGGGCGCACACACCAGATCCGTGTACACTGCTCGGCCATTGGACATCCATTGTTGGTCGACCCCGAGTATGGATCGGCCGAATCGTTTCTCCTGAGTACCATCAAGCGGAAGTTCAATCTGGCAAAGGGCGCAGAAGAGCGTCCGGTGATTGCGCGACTTACGCTACACTCCTATCAACTGGTGGTGACCCATCCTGTCACTGGCGAGCCCCTTACCATCCAGGCACCGTATCCACGAGATTTTGCAGCCGTCGTCCAAGTGCTACGAAAGTATGCTGCGCCGTACACATCGTCGTGGGATACATGGGGCAACCTTCTATCTTTGCTGCCATGATCATCGTACTCTTTGGTGCTCCGGGCGTTGGGAAAGGTACCCAGGCCGCAATTCTGGCAGAGAAGCTGCACGTTGCTCACCTCTCTACGGGGGATGCCTTCCGTGCGGCGATTCGCAATCAGACCGAGATCGGTAAGGTAGCCAAGACCTACGTGGATGCCGGCGACCTTGTGCCCGATTCCGTGGTGGCCAGTATCGTAGAAGAGGCCATGCAGGACCCCTCCTTTGCCGCCGGAGCGATCTTGGACGGATTTCCCCGCACACGGGCTCAGGCCGATGCACTGGCCGAGATGCTTCAGCGCCGCGGACTCTCCGTGCACCGTGTGGTGAACATTGACGTGGACGATGCTACGATCACGGAGCGACTTCTGGCACGAGGCCGCGCCGACGACACCGCCGAGATCATCGCCAACCGGTTGGACGTCTACCGCCAAGAGACCGCGCCGTTGTTGGAATACTACTCGGCCACCGATGGTCTGCTTGTGACCGTGGATGGTGTAGGGGAGGTCGAGGACGTCAATCAGCGGATTTTGGAGACGATCCAGTAACGCACCGTAGTTTTCCACACGTTTTCCGCATGTTTTCACCATCTTTGCGTGGAAATGTGGAGAACTTCATGGCCCGATGCTACGCCGGACGCTCAGTGTTTGTATTGAGCAGACATCTCCTTCTACTATTGGCCTTCGTTGCCTTCGTTGCTTCCGCCGGAGCTCAAGTCCAAACCGGAGAGGTCATCGGTATTCTTACAGGTGGCGTACACAAGTATTCTGGCGAATTCACGGACGACCTTTGGGGTGCAGGGGGCTTTGCCTCGATCCAATATGCACCACTGCGCCGCCTACACCTCGAGGCACGATTCGGCTTGGGGGAAATCCGCTGGAAGGTCTCGCCGTCGGACCTTGCCCGGTATCCCGGATACTTCGGACGGTCGGCCCGCGTGGGTACGACCTATCCCGGAACGCTCACAACGATTGAATCTGAAAACGAGTCGCGGCTAACCACGCTGGACTTGCTCGTACACTGGGTACTCTTCGACCATCTCCGTGCCACGCCGTTTGTCTCGGCTGGTATTGGCTGGGTAAGCTACGCTCCGTCGAATGCGTCGGAACACGATGCACTGCCAAACTTCATCCGACGGGTCTACACTGGCAACGCCGTGTCCGTGCCGGTGGGAGCTGGAGTTCGCATTCCGATAAGCCAGCGTGTAGATCTGATGATTCGGGGCGAACACCGCTTTGTGTTTTCCACGTACCTCGACGACCTGAATGCCAACGGGATGAATGATGCTGTGAGCAGCGCGAGTGTGGGCTTGACCTACCGGTTTAACAATCCGGGTGG
>CAZBOW010000016.1:33984-38311 GCA_964493635.1 uncultured Hyphomicrobiales bacterium | reverse complement strand
CCCACGGAACCACCGCCCACGGAACAACCACCTCCCAGCTTTCCGCCAGTGGATCCGGGCCTAACGTTTTCATGTCCGGCGGGACAGGCCGTCGTTTGTGTTGAATCCGGTGTGGCCGTCTGTGCCGACACCATGTTTACGCCCGGACGTAGTCGGATCAAGTGGGAGGCGGGGATGGTCTATGATCCCTCGTCGCCCGATCATTTGGCCGCCATGGATGCGATTACGGCCGATCAACCGTGCTACTCCTACGTTGTTCGGGAAGTGGAGGGCGCCTACTACCTGTGCATCGACTGTTGCTTCGAGCGAACGGAACTCTCCGGAGCCGTGATGTTCAACCACCTGCCTGGAACCGGACGTATTGCCAAGGGTACCGGTGAGTTCAACCCAACCGAGTGCCGCGAATGTTCCAACAACGTACCGTCGGTCCCATAATGGTGGCGCTCATCCTCGTTCTTGGGGCGTTGGTCCTAGCGCCCCGTGTGGCAGATGCCCAACAGCAGCGCGGCGAGGTCCTTGGGTCGATCACGGCCGGTGCCTACAAGTACCACGGAGAGTTCAGCGACGACCTCTGGGGCCCGGTCGGCACTGCCTCGTTGCAGCTAGCACTCTTTGACCGTTGGAGTGTGGAGGGACGGTGGGGATTGGGAGAGATTCGGTGGAAGGTGACGCCGTCGCTGTTGGCGGCCTATCCTGAGTACTTTGGAAGGGGCGCCGGGATCGGTGGCCGCTATCCCGGTACGCTAACCACGATCGAACCCCAAAACGCTTCGCGTGTGACCACCGCCGATGTTCTGATCCATTACGTACTTGTTGACAACATCCCGGCAATCCCCTACGTGATGGCCGGCGTGGGAATGGTCAACTTTTCCCCGACGAATGATATCGAACACGAGGCGCTGCCGAATAACGCCGTTCGCCGCTATCCTCGGACGGTGGTGTCGCTACCGGTGGGTGCCGGCATACGCTTCCCGCTTTCGGACGACGTCGAACTACGCCTGAGTGGGGAATATCGGTTTGTGTTCACGCCATGGCTGGATGATTTTACGGTCGATCAACGCAACGATGGATTGTCATCGGTCAGTGTGGGGCTGTCGTACCGCTTCACGCATGGACCTCATCGTATCAACGAACCACCGCGTTGGCCGCCCAGCCAGCTTCCTCCCGTACCGGAACCGCATGCCGAACATAGGCCACGTCCGCAGCCACCGTTGCCGTGTATTCCGCAGTGCGTCCAGAGTTGCTACTGTTGCTGCTGCTGTTGCTGCTGCTGTGAGGGGAACGGCTCGAGACCAGGAGCAGGAACAGGGAACGAGCCACAACCGGAACCACAACCGGAACAGCAACCGGAGCCACAACCGGAACCACCGCCCGATACCTTCAGTAAGGACTTGCGCTTCAAATTGAATACCGATGAATTCGACTTCTCGCATCCAGAGACTGAGCGCAACCTCTTTGAGCTGCTCGACTATCTTCTTGAAGCTCCCGAGGGGCACGAAATAATCATTGAGGGGCATGCCTCGGGCGATGGTCCAGCCGATCGCAATGATTCGTTAAGCTTGCGCCGAGCCGAGCGTGTGCGCGACTGGCTTGTTGAGCATGGTGTCCGCCCCGATGTCATCCGTGGTGTGGTGGGGTATGGGTCATCGCGGCCAAAGGTTGTCGAACCAACACCGCAGGAACAACAAACAATGTCGTGGGATGAGGTCGAGGCGATTCGCGCACAGAATCGACGCATCGAGGTACGCATCGTGCACGATGCCTATAAACGCGAGGCAGAGCAGAAACTCCAACAGTGGCAACGCCGGTAAGCGCGCAGCGTACCAACGTGACTAGAAGCGCAGCCCGTACCAGACGACTTCCGGGTAGATCTTGACGGCCGGAGCCGGCAGGTGATACAGATGGAGGGCTCTTGCCAGCTCGCGAAGCCACGGTGGCAGTCCGCTGATCGCATCCAGCCGCCAGTCGAAGCTCAGGTACCAGCTATGGTTGCCCCCGCCGCGCCCATCCAAGCGCTCCACCGAGTGCCCAACGGCCAGCCCAAGCCATGGGGGATACCACCTCTGCATCTGCGCCGGTAGCCAGTCGTGCACGCGCACGGAAAGCCAGTGTGTGGTGCTGGTGTAGTCGTCGATGATGGCACCGTAGGCCCCTTGCCGAAATGCATCCGACGGCCAAAAGGAGATCTGCAGGTCCAGTGCACGAAGCTCTGGGACGGCATGCTGCAGCAGCGGTAGGGAAGCGCCGACCGTGTTTGCCACAACGTCCCCCCACGAAAATCCGTAGTCCCGTGAAAAACCGTCCCGGATCTCGATGTAGGTCTGGTAGGTGGTCGACACACCGGCGGCCCACCACAGGGATTGAACCGAATCCATGCCCGCCCAACGAAACATCTGGCCGTAGATGGTCGTGGTAGCGTACGCAAATGTTGCATGACCAGCCTTATCTGCACCAAGGGCATAGGTATAGTCTTGGTCGGTATTGACGTGGAAGGGAACACGTTCACCCTTCCACCAGAGGTCGTTCAAAACAACGTGCCCAGCAACAAAGCCGGCCACGGTGCCACCGGCAATCACGGCCACGCGAGCTGGTCGCAGGCCTGCCGTGTCGGGAGCCTCCAGTGCATGTAGGGGTAGGTAGCCCAGCAGCACTGCGGCATACAGCATCATCCGTGCGATGGTAGGGGGCTGAGTCATGCGCATCCGGTCTCTCATGTCCAGCATGTCCAGCATGTCCAGCAGTCCGATCGTGAATGATTTTTCATGGTACTGTCATTGGTCAACCCGTCGGAAAGCGAGAGTTTGCCTGTCCGCCTTCTGGCGGACTGCTACGATGACGGCGAAACATACCATATTAGCTCTGGTTTCAGCAGCATGCTTCCTCGGGACAATGTCCGTGAGTTTCTTGGTGGAAGCGCGTGACGTTCCGGCAGATGCGCGCGTAGTGATCGAACCCGAGATGGACTTCATTGGCCCGCCGCTTCCACAAGCGTTTCCGTTTGATGTGGAGGACATTGAAGATGGGATGGCATCGTGGTACGGACCTGGGTTCCATGGCAGACGCACGGCCAGCGGTCGTCCCTACAACATGGACGAACTAACGGCGGCCCACCCCACCTTGCCCTTCGGAACAATTGTCGTTGTGGAGTATCCTCGTACGGGCGAGCGTGTAGCCGTCGAGATTACCGATCGTGGTCCCTACATCAAGCCCCGCGTCATTGATCTCTCCCGCGCAGCTGCCCGAACGCTGAAGCTGGGCGTTGGACGGGTAGATCTGGTTGCACTGCGGCCGGAGACGGTCAGGGCATTCTACGACCAGAACGATTCAACCATTGTGGCCCTCACGCATGACTTCCAGCCGCTGGAGATCCCTGTGAGTGCAACCACCGACCTTGTCCATCATCGGTCCTATTCAGCGGCCGTACGTGCGCTGCAGTGCGATGAGGTTGTTGTGGTGGGATTGGACGATCGCGACCGTCCGGCCTATGCAACGGCCAAGGTCAAGGCGATCGAGGTAGCTGCCCGACCGCTGGCAGCCGACCTTGCTAGCGCCCAACGCGCTGATTCGCCCAACTGACAATTCGTTCGAGCACATCCTCTGAGATCGTCGTGCTGCTATGTGCAGCCTCTTCATTGGTGCATCGCACGCACGGCTGAAAGCCGTGATTAACCCCTGGAATCAGTTCGACCGTTGTTGACGGTTCTACCTGTTGGATTGCCCGCCATGCCGCCATGTGGATCGGTGATGGAACCACGGCGTCGTACTCGGCAATGAGTGCAAAGACTGGTAGATCGGCATCGTTGATGACCTGACCGATAGTATCGGCCTGTAGGTCGCGGTACGACGCTAACCACGGTAGCAGTCGCTGCTCGATCACCCGATCGCGCCGCGGGCTCTGCAGCTCCGTGGCAATGGAGTAGGCCGACAGCAGATCCTGGCGGACATCCAACACCGAGTCCGTCGCGCGGCCGATTGCCGCAATTTGTTCGTCGAGGGAACGCGACGACGTCGCGATGTCGTACCACAGCCCTACGAGCTCGGCGGCCGCCTGGGAGACATCCGGGGCGATACCTACCAAAGCATCGGCAGCACGAATCTGCTCGGTAACCCACGTTCGACCATCCACAGCTGGCGTAGCTGCACAGATGACCCCTTGAACAATAGCCGGACGCTGGGCCGCAGCTTCAACCGCCAGCACGCCCCCTTCCCCATGACCGAACAGAACCACCCGCGTGCCATCGATATACGGGAGGCGGGCCATGCGATCGACGAGCGCGAGAACGTCGTCGACGGTGGTACCGGTGGCAGGATCGTCGAAACGAAGCAC
>CAZBOW010000016.1:27834-33884 GCA_964493635.1 uncultured Hyphomicrobiales bacterium | reverse complement strand
TCGTACTTGACCTCGCAGAGACCGTCGCTGTATGCGTCGATCAGCAGGAGCACGGCATACCGCATGCCGCTTGCCGTGACAACCGTGCCGCGCCACTCACCCGACAGCAGGGTATCGGGCCGAACAACGTCGGCAGGAAGGTATTCTTGTGCCTGAGCGGAGATCACCATCGTCAGGGCACACAGCCAAGCCAGGAGGGGAGGGTTTACACGTCTCATGACGCAATTTGCGTAACCTTGTGCATCATCAGTAAACATCAGTAAACTCCTTCGACTCATTTAGGACCGGCTGTTATGAAACACCTTATTGTTGTGCTTGTTGCCCTCTTGGCCACGGCAACGTCTTCGGCGATTACGCTGGACGAGATCCTTGCCAACCACATCGCCGCTCGCGGCGGTCGCGAAACGATCACAAAGATTCGGTCGATGAAGGTGGTGGGAACCATGGAGACCATGGGTGGTGAACTGACCTTCACCCAGTACTTCAAAAACAACACCAAGATGCGCATGGACATGTCCGTACAGGGTATGGAGATTGTTCAGGCCTACGATGGCGTGCAGGCGTGGGGAACCAACCCCATGTCCGGTGGATCGCCACAACTTGGTGGCGAGGCCGAAGCCAATCAGGCGGCATCGCAAGCCAATATCTGGGGTGAACTCATCGACCCAGCCGATCAAGGCCTCACCTTGACCTACGTTGGTGCCGAGGATATCGATGGCATGACGGCCCATGTGATCAAGGTCACCAATGTCAATAACGAGTCGCACATGGTGTACATTGATGCGATCACGTGGTTGGAGGTGAAGCGTACCATGACCATGTCGATGATGGGGCAGGAAGCGGAAATGGACATGTACCTGTCCAACTACAAGGACATCGGTGGAGTTCAGTATCCAATGCAGATGGATATGGAGATGGACGGTCAGTCGGTCATGTCGATGAAACGGGAATCGGTGGAAGTGAACATCGACATTCCCGATGCGCTGTTTGCCTATCCCGGCAACTAGTCGGTACCTTTGTGCCCCTCCTCAAGCTGTCTCCACACATCAACTCGGATACCACAGTGAATCGCCCCCTACCACTTTTCATCGGCCTTGCAATTGCAGCAGTGCTCATGCAGGGATTCCAGTGCGCGTCGTCCGGTGTTGCCACGGCAAAGCGCGCGATGCAGACACGCGACTACGATAAAGCAAAGGTCCAACTCCAAGAGGCGCTGACAGCTCAACCCGGTAACTGCGAAGCACGGATCATGCTGGGTGACGTCTATGCGTTGACAGGAAACGTGGATTCCATGGTTGCGACCTACCAACAAGCGCTCACATGCTCGGACATCACCCCGGCACAGCGCGAGGATCTGTCCATCAAGCTGTTCAATGCGTGGGTTGGAGCCTACAACGGAGGGATTCAATCGTACAACGCCTACGTGTCATCGAAGGCTGATAGCGATCTGGTCGCCTCCAAAACCAGCCTGCAGCAGGCCATTACGCTGAAACCCATGTTCACCGATCCATACGGGTTGCTGGGCATGATTCATGAGATGCAGGGCGACACGACGCGAGCGGTAGAAACGTACCGGGCATGGTACAGCTACGAGAAGGCTGGCTTTGAGTTGGCGATCAGCAAGAATCTCACGCTGGGCAGTACTCGGGGACAGGCCTGTGCGAGCCTTGGTACGCCAGCTGAATCAAAGGTCGACAGTCTGAGCGACGGAACACTGCTCTTCAAGGACCGTTTCGACGGTGCTCAGGCGGTATATCTGTTCAGCGCACTGGAGGCAGGGCAGTCCGATACCCTCGTTGAGGGCTGGACGGTGCAGCCAGAGGCGGGATTGTCGTCGGCTGAGAAATGGCGCACACGTGCCGTGCAGGTAAATCCACTCAAGGCTCTGGCCTTCATCGAGTATCAGCGAGGCAACAAAGAGGCGTCCCTTCTCTATGCCAGCACCGTCGTCAAGATCCGGCCAACCGATCAGGAAGTGGTGCCTCTGCGCACGCAACTGCTTCAAGATCTCGGAAAGACGGACGAAGCCCTTGCCGAGATTCGCAAACTGATGGCTGCCAATCCGTCGGTGATGAACTACCGCCTGCAGTATGCATCCCTGTTGTCGAACGTGGGGCGCCCTGCCGAGGCAATCTCCGAGTACAAGACGGTCTTGGAAACAGAGCCGTCCAATACCACGGCGTTGTACAACCTGGCAGCCTCCTACAAGAACATGGCGGGAGAAAAGCAGCTGGCGGAGCTCAAGAAACTCGATGCCGACCAGAACTACCAGATCAATCAAGCCTACATCGCCGATCTACGCACCGCAGCCGGCTACTTTGAACAGCTGCGCAAGGATGGGAAGTACGCTGCCGACATCGTTGTGTTGGAACAGCTAGCCAATACCTACGAAGTTCTGCAGGAGAAGAACAAGGTCCGGGCACTCATTATGGAGCTCGAGGCCTTGAGTGTGAAGTACGAAAACAACCCCCAGTACTGGCGCATCATGGAGGGGTTGTACGGTAGGAACAAGATGATCGAGAAGATGAAAGAAGCCGCTAAGAAGGCAGGGCGCTAGCGTAGGAACACGACGAGCGACCATTTTACACCACGGATATCCCAAAGAAAAGAGTCCCCATGGCCGACGACCAGCAACAACCACAGCAAATGACCATTGAACTCGGCGAAAAAGAAGCCGAGGGTATCTACTCGAACCTTGCCATCATCTCGCACTCACCAGCGGAGTTCGTTGTAGACTTCACACGGGTGCTGCCAGGCGTACCAAAGGCCCGCGTGCATGCACGGGTCGTGATGACGCCCCAGCACGCAAAACTGCTGATGCATGCCTTGGCAGATAACATTGGAAAGTACGAGCAGCAGTTCGGCGAGATTAAGGTTGATGCCAACATGCCTGCCTTTCCGCCGGGCGTTACCAACGTGAATTGATCGGCCGTAAACTGATCAGGATTGTACGACGACGTAGCGGAATACCACGGATCTTCCTATCTTTGTGATTCTGCTGATCAGCACATTGAACCTGCCGTATTGTAAGGTACTGAGAACATGAAACGCACTTACCAACCAAGTCGCCGCCGCCGCGTCCGCACGCACGGCTTTCGTGCACGCATGGCTACGAAGAATGGCCGCCGTGTACTAAATCGTCGCCGAGCGAAGGGACGTCACCGTTTGGCAGTGGGTACAGCCCGATAGTCCGTTTACCATGATTGTAGTGCGGCCGCTCAAGGGCTTTCGCTCCTTCGACGCGGTACTACGTCGTGGACAGCGATCGCAATCTGGTCCGCTCACGATTGTCCTGCTGCAGCGTGGGTCCTCCGATCCGGTTACCGAGATTTCTCTTGGTGTTACGATCGGCAAACGAACGGCACGGCGCGCTGTGGTCCGGAGTCGGGTACGCCGGCTGCTCCGACAGGCAGCACACGTTGCCGTGCATGTCCACGAGGAGGATCTACGAGCACTGAAGATCGATACCATGGTGTGCCTCTGGCGTTCAGCCCCCTCCCATCCTGCCCTTCTGCGACAATCGCACGTGCAGCGCCATCTCGACGCTGCGCTCCGCAAGGCCGTCCACCAGTTTTCTCAGCCATCATGACGACGCCTGCTCGGTGGATCGTGCTGAGACTGATTCGTGCCTACCAGGTACTGCTCTCGCCGCTATTGCCGAATTCCTGTCGATTCCAGCCAACCTGTTCCCAGTATACCCTCGAAGCTGTGCGTCATTATGGGGCCCTTCGCGGCGTACTACTGGGCATCAAACGTATTGCAAAGTGTCATCCCTTCCATCCGGGGGGATACGACCCTGTACCTATCCATTCTGATCATCACGAGACCCAACAATAATGGATCGTAGCTCCCTGATTGGTATTACCCTGATCGCACTCGTTGTGAGTGTGTGGATTTTTTTTCAGAGTACGATGTCGGTTCGCGACGTCACACCACAGCAGTCGGCACAGAAGAAGGAGCGGGTGGATTCCAGCACCAGTGCTACAGCTCCGGCGGCACCTGCTGTAGGATTTCAGCCGGCACCTGACCGCACCATCACGGTAACGACGGACAACCTCAAGGTGCAGCTGAGTTCGAAAGGGGCAACGATCACGTCGTACGTACTGCGCAAGTATCAGCCATGGTGCAAGGACGAGTTTCCGGATGCGTATGTCGATCTTGTCGAGCGTGATGTCCATGAGTATGGCTTTTCTTTCCGCTCGAAGAACGGCTCGAAGGTGTCGGCAGAGGACATTCCATTTACCTGGTTGGTGTCGGAGTCCGATCTGTCGGTAGGGGGCTCTGATAGTTTGGTCGTGGTCGGGCGGGCCGTCACCGATTCCGGTGGTGTGATCGAACGTACCTACACGTTCCATGGATCACAGTATGCCGTTGCCACCTCCATCACGCTGGATGGGATGGAAGACGAGATCCCGGCGACCAACCGATTCATCCAGTTGGAGTGGGCGCACGGTATTCGCTACCAAGAGTTGAACTCAGTGGCCGAGTCGGACAACGCCACAGCCATTGCCTCCTATGGAGGCGAGATCCACGAGCTTGATGCCGATGAACTCAATCAACCGGTCTCGGAAAAAGCCACAGGTAACATCCAGTTCTTGGGAACACGCATCAAGTATTTCGCTGTGGCCATGATTCCCGAAGCCGGTTTCGATGGCATGGTGCAATACAACGGCGTGCGGACCCCACTACCCGACGAGGGCGTGAAAGAAACCTACTCACTGCTGTATCGACTGCCGTATCGCGGCGGGCGCCAAACCCATCACATGACCCTTTTCGCCGGGCCTATGCAGTACGACACGCTGGGACGGTATGGACTCACCGAGATGATGAACTTCGGCTTCAAGTGGATCGTCAAGCCGATCGGTGAGTACTTCATGTTGCCAACCATGAAGTTCATTCAGAAGTTCATTCCGAACTGGGGTGTCTCGATCATCCTGTTTGCCCTCCTGTTGAAGGGTCTGCTCTATCCGTTGAGCGTGCCACAGATGAAGTCGGCTCAGAAGATGCGACTGGTGGCCCCGCTGCTGAACGACGTGCGCGAGAAGTACAAGGACGACATGAAACGGCAACAGCAGGAAACCATGCGACTGTACAGTGAGTACGGCATAAACCCTGCCGGTGGTTGCCTTCCATTGTTACTACAGATGCCGTTTCTCTATGCGCTGTACTCAGTGTTGAATATGAACATCGAGCTGCGACAGTCGGCCTTCTTACCGGTTTGGATCACGGACCTGTCGGTTCCGGACGTTGTGCTGGATCTTGGCTTCAAGATTCCCTTGTTTGGCATCGACAAATTCTCCGGTCTTGCCCTGCTCATGGGCGCAACCCTCTTCATCCAGCAGAAGCAGATGATCACCGACCCCAAACAAAAGGGACTGGTGTATATGATGCCCGTTCTGCTGACGCTCATGTTTTCGACGCTGCCGGCAGGGTTGAACCTGTATTACTTCATCTTCAACCTTGTGGGGATTGGTCAACAGGTGTGGATGACGAAGTTTAGCAAGAGCCAGCTTACGCTGGCGGATCTGAAAGCGCAACCCAAGAAGGAAGGGTGGCTGCAGAAGCGGATGCGGGAGGCACAGCAATTGGCCGAGGCTCAAGGTCGTGCCGTACCTGGTCGTCCGCAGCAACAGGGCGGTAAGGGCTCGTCCCGCAAGAAAAAGTAGCAGAGAACTGCTGTGAGGCGGTGCCTCACGCAGGGAAAAAGTGTGGAATCAAGTTGACAATCCTCTATATTGGAAACTCGTAACATTTCGGTTACCTGGCTGTCGTACAACAACTTTTAACCTGTTTCACTTGGGAGTATCGTTCATGCACAGTCGATCCATCGTGCGTACCATGCTGTTTGGTGCGCTAGCCATGATTCTCGTGGTTGGAGCACAGGCTCAAACCACCGGAAAGTATCCGCGTTGGAAGGTCATGGAAGAGTTTACGAGCGCCACCTGTCCTCCGTGCGCTGCTGCAACGCCGGAAGTCAATGCCGTTGCTGATCTATCCAAGCGCCAGCTGGTGATCAAGATCCACGTTCCCATTCCTGTTGCCGGGGATCC
>CAZBOW010000016.1:0-27734 GCA_964493635.1 uncultured Hyphomicrobiales bacterium | reverse complement strand
GCCGGCTTTACCGGCGTGAAGAACGATCCAGCCGCCTTCAGCTACCTGAAGGGAAGTAGTGTGGTCGCTTCGATCAACGATATCTATCAGCGCGTCGACCGCGGTGCCAAGGCAACGCAGGAGATCTCGCTGAATAACACTGGCTCGGAAGCCGTAACGGTTGATTTCACGATCACCAACCTTGAGGCCATCCAGAACTCCGGTATGGCGGCGGTCATCACGCCATCGTCGGTAACGGTACCTGCTGGTCAAACAATCACCACCTCCTTGGAGGTTACGGGTGCTGCCGATCGCTCGGTGCTGACGGCCATTGAAGCATCGATGGCTTCGTCGGACGGCCTGGGTGCATCGGTTCCTACGGTCTATTACCTGGTAAACGGAGCACGCGTAGCCAACTACTACGGTTTGGGTGATGCCAACCTGTCGGCTGTTACGGCCGTAGCAAACATCAATTCCACCTATGGCAAGGACGTGGTCTACATGCCGTATGCCACGCAGTTCCTCGCAGCCTACCCCATGAAGGACTTCGACGCTGCCGTGATCGCATTTGCTGACTCGTGGACGAATTTCCGTGGTTCGGCACTGACGGATGTCCAGGCGATGCTGACGGCTGGTAAGGGCGTATGGGTGGTTGGTCAGGCCAACATGTATGCTGCCTTCGACCGGTATGCAACCAACGCTGCCTTCGACGCAAGCCGTGCCTTCTACCGCAACGTTCTCGGAATTGAATTGGGTTCGTTCCCATTCCGTGTGACGACCAATGCGAACGGTCAGATCACGGCGGTCAATACCTTCCAAGTGAAGGGTACCAATGGTGATCCTATCGGTGATGGTATGTCGTTTACGGCAAACCAGTATTCGCAGGCGTGGCCATTCTACACCGTAGGTACGGACGTCATCCGCCTTACCAACGGATCGCCATCGTCGTCGGCCGTGTACTACGACAACACAGCGGGTAATATCGGTCTGGTACGTGCACAAACGTCCACCGGTGGTAAGATCATCTACGGCTCGCTTGGCATGGAGGCAATCTCCAGCGAAGCACTGCGCACGCAGTATGCTCAGAAGTCACTCGACTGGCTGCTCGGCGATGGCGGCGGCAATGCCCCAGCCATCACAACGAACACCAACGACCTGAACTTCGGTACGGTAGACGTTGGCGCAACGAAGACTCTGTCGATCACCGTTACGAATACTGGCAGTGCTGAACTCGAGATCACCGGTGTAGAACTTGGCGGCGGTGCTGATGCGGCCTACTTCGACATTGCTGGTGGCCGTCCGGTAGCTGGTCAAACCATCAAGGTTGCACCAAACGCTACGCACCAGATCTCGGTTGACTTCATGCCAACGCGTGCAGCTTCGCACACGGCCGCTCTCGAGATCGCATCGAATGCCGGCACGAAGTCCGTCACACTGCGTGGTGTATCGGTTGTTACGAGTGTTGAAACAGAGGCTGCAAGCCAAACCGGTGCCGTTGCACTGCGCCTGGTAGGTCAGAACCCTGTGATTGACCGCACGGCGATCGAGCTGCGCGGTACGCAACCAACCACCGTATCGCTGATCGATGCTTCGGGTCGCGCCGTTGCTACCTTGTTCAACGGTACGCCAAGTGGTGTTGAAATGGTCGAGCTGACAGCTGCTGAGCTTGTGAGCGGTACATACTCGATCGTTGCTACGACGGGTACCGAATCGGCCGTACTGACGGTTGTGGTTACGCGCTAAGCGCACGCTACCAACGATCTTTTTGCAGCGGCTCTCTCCTTGTGGAGGGAGCCGCTGCTCGTTTTCAGCGGCCGTACTCGTAGCGGGCGCGCGGAGGGAAGCCGGAGCGCAAGCGGTAATCCCCGAAGCCCGATGGGTCTTCAAAGGTGAATGTTTGGTTGTTCGGGTACGTCCACCGCACCGCCACAACCATTCCGCCTTGAGAGGTGAACTGCTGGATGGTAAGGGGCTCTCCGTACACGATGTAGACTCTGCCCATATCCGTCTGCCATCCCTCGGCGTAGGATCGGAAGCGCTCGTTTGCCGTGGCAACCCGCGCATAGTACTCGGTAAACGCCTCGTTGGTGGCCGTCGCCGGACTTGGGTCCAAGCGCTTCCAGAAGGCGTCGAACTCCGATTGCTGGCGTACGGGGTCATCAATGGCCTGCAGTGCGTCGATCACGTCACCGTCGGCAACGTAGACCATCTGACGAATTGCCTTGGGCAGGTCAGCCACGGACGACGCCGCCGCCGAACGGGGAACAACGTAGGACCGCTCTCGGCGCGCAAGAACCCGTGTGGTGTCTACTACTCCATCCACGACCGGATGCGCAGCCAGTACAAATCGGTAGGATCCTGGGCGTCCTGGTGTTACCGACCGCAGGGCCACAAAGTGCTGACTGCGACGTTCAGAGATCTGCTGAGCTTCCGATAGTCCGCTACCCAGACGTTTCCCGTCGGCATCGGCAATGTACCATCGAAAGGCAGTGGTTTGCGGAAGTTGGTCGTCGTAGTATTCAAAAAAGGCAAACAGCTGCTGATCCGACCACACCCTGCCGCCCACAAGGGGAGTACCGGCAAAGCGGTTACCACGCTGTTCTACGTCGGTGAGAAATAGGACCGACGACAACTCCGGGGTGTTGGAATAGTCGGGAATCTCCACGGTATCGCTCGACTGATAGAACTGCCGTGAGAAGCCATCACGTACGGTCAGCTCATACCGCACCGTTGTTGGCTGCAGGGGAAAGCGAACCATGGCCACATCGGCCATACCGGAAGCCCCTTGCGACTCCGCATACGTGGAGCACACGGCGTTGCGCGTGAGGGTCGTGTCGGCCACCCGGCGCCCCATCAGATCGCGCATGACGATGTTGATGGTGAATTGGGCGGCGTAGGCGCTGTTGAGCTCCTGAAACGTGACAGCCCTGTAGGGAACGGCGACGTACAGGTCCAGATGCTCCTTTCCGGAGAGCTCGGAGCCACGGGTCATGATGGCATCCGAGAGAACCTGTGCCTGCATGGCAGGTACGGGTAGTATCGTGCCCGCTGCCATCACGGCACAGATCCGTCGTAGATGAGATGCAGCGCTCATACCTCTTCCTGGTTACACTCGTAGTTTCCACTGGTCGCGTGTTTCGCGCGCCAGGCGCTCCCGATCATCGGGATGGGCAAGCGCAATTAACGCTTCAGCCCGCTGGCGTAGTGTTTTTCCGTGCACATATGCTGTGCCGTATTCCGTCACGATCCAGTGAGCGTGAGCCCGTGTCGTAACAACTCCAGCCCCAGGTTTCAGCATCGTGGTAATCCGACTGATTCCCGATGACGTACGTGAGGGAAGGGCAATGATCGGCTTACCACCCTGGCTAAGCGAAGCTCCGCGAATAAAGTCCACTTGGCCACCGACTCCCGAATACGGCAGGGTACCAATGGAATCCGAACTGATCTGTCCGGTGATATCTACCTCGATGGCCGAGTTGATGGCCGTGACCTTGGGATTGCGTGCAATCACCATGGGGTTGTTGGTGTAGGCCACATCCAGCATGGCAATCAACGGATTATCGTGGATGAAGTCGTACACCCGCTTGGTTCCCATCACAAACGTGGCCACCACCTTGTGAGGATGCTTTTTCTTGTGGGCATTCGTGACCACGCCCTGTTCGATCAGGTCGATCAGGCCGTCGCTGAACATTTCGGTGTGGACGCCAAGGTCGCGGTGGTGGCTAAGCTGTGTCAGCACGGCATCAGGAATGGCACCAATGCCCATTTGAAGCGTTGCTCCATCTTCCACAAGCCCCGCCACGTGTCTACCGATCGACTCCTCAATCGACGAGAGCTCCGGACGGGAGGCCTCAGGCAGGGGAACGTCGACCTCCACCATATAGGTGAGTTTCTCGTGATGTACTAAGGCATCACCGTGCGTTCGCGGCATGTTGGGATTAATCTGAGCAATCACAATCCGCGCCGAGTGCAGGGCTGCGTGGGCCGCCTCGACGGTTACCCCGAGCGAACAGTATCCGTGAGCATCAGGCGGGGAAACCTGAATCAGCGCGACGTCGATGTCCAGCTGGTTACTGTAGAACAGTGATGGGATCTCCGAAAGAAACACGGGAGTGTAGTCGGCCCGGCCCTCCTGCACAGCCCGACGCATGTTCCCGCCAATGAACAGGCAGTTCACGCGAAAGTTCTCGGCAAACTCCGGTTCGGCGTAGGGGGCTGGCCCCTCGGTATGCAAGTGCACGATTTCCACATTACGTAACCGATGCGCCTGATGCATGAGCTCGGTGATCAGCACGTGCGGTACGGCCGCTATACTGTGGAGGTAGAGGCGATGTCCTGATTGAATCGCCGAAATAGCTTCTTCCGCTGACACCGAGCGTTTCATGTCTTCTCCCTTAGGTGGTACAAAGCTAGGGCATCCACTGCAGTGGTTGTGGCACTGTTTGGTATTTTTCGGTGTTTTCCGGGTATCACCAAACCGGCTCATCACCTTACATCGGACGCCTTCATGGAGCTTCATAACTACATCTTCGTTGCAGTCTTTCTCACGGCACTTGGCGTGTTTGCTACTAGTGCCCGCAGATTGATTGGCTATTTGAAGATGGCGCAACCAACCAACCGCCTCGACCATCTTGGAGAGCGCATCCGAACAACCCTGGTGGTAGGTTTCGGCCAGAGTAAGATCCTGCGCGATAGGGCTGCTGGTCCGATTCATGCGATGATCTTCTGGGGGTTTTTGATCCTGCTCTTCTCCGCAGCGGAGATGGTCCTGGAAGGTTTGCACGAGGGATGGTCGTTCAACTTCCTTGGGCCCGTGTACTCTGCCATTACGGTGCTGACGGACGTGTTCTGTGTGCTGATTATGCTCGGAACGGTCATGTCGCTCTGGCGCCGCTATGTAACCAAGGTTAAGCGCCTGCAAGTGGAAGGCGAAAAAGTGGAAGCCGGCATGATCCTGTTGACCATCTTCATGATTGTGACCTCGCTGTTCGTGCAGAATGGATTGCGGGAATCCGTTACCGGTGCAGATTTCTCGTGGGCCGTGCGCCCCTTCTCCGGTCCGGTTGGTAAGGGGCTTGCCAGCATCATGGGATCTGATGTGGGGTCCGATGGTGGAGCCATCCTGTTCCACACGGCGTGGTGGCTGCATGCCGTGCTGATCCTTGCCTTCATGAACTACTTGCCGTACTCCAAGCACCTGCACGTCCTGACGTCGATACCAAATGTCTTCCTTGGACCGATTTCTCCCAGCAATGCCATGCAGCCGATTGACTTCGAAGCGGAAGGGGCGGAAACATTTGGCGTGGTCGACATCGAGGACTTTACCTGGAAGACACTCCTTGACGGCTATACCTGCACGCACTGCGGACGTTGTACCAGCGTCTGTCCGGCCAATCAAACCGGTAAGGTTCTCGACCCCCGTGGAGTGATTGTTGCCATCCACGACCGTACGATGGACAAGGCCCCGCTCATTCAGAAGAAGAATGCTGGACTGGAGCTCACCGAACAGGAACAGGCGGTTTGGGATAAGAAACTCATCGGTGACTACGTTTCACCCGACGCCCTGTGGGCATGTACTACCTGCGGAGCCTGTATGCAGGAGTGTCCGGTTAACATCGAGCATGTACCAGCGATCGTTGGCATGCGCCGCAGCATGGTGATGATGGAGTCGGCTTTCAATGAGGAGTCGGCACTCCTACCGGACATCTACGGCAATATGGAAACCAACGCCGTGCCATGGGGAGGCTTCGCCCAGTCCGACCGGGCTCAGTGGGCCGAGGGCTTGGGAATCAAAACTGCCGCTGAAGATTCCACCATGGACGTCTTGTTCTGGGTGGGCTGTGCTGGATCCTATGACGACCGCGCGAAGAAGATCTCCCGCTCCTTTGCCGAGCTGATGCAGATTGCCGGCGTCGAGTTCCGCATCCTTGGTACCGAAGAGAACTGCACCGGCGACGTGGCACGTCGCACCGGAAACGAATACTTGGCCGACGCGCTCACGAAAACGAACATCGAAACCTTCACACGATACGGGGTAACGAAGATCGTGACCACGTGTCCGCATTGTTTCAACACCCTGGCCAACGAGTATCCGGAGTTTGGATACCGCGCCGAGGTGGTTCACCACACGCAGTTCATCAAGGACTTGATTGATTCGGGCCGCCTAAAGATCGATCGGCAAAAGGCTTCAACAGCAGCGGTGACGTACCACGACTCGTGCTACCTTGGCAGGTATAACGACGAATACGAGGCTCCGCGCGCTGCCATCGAGGCAATTCCTGGACTGAGCATTATCGAGCCACAGCGAAACAAGGACCGCGGACTCTGTTGCGGCGCCGGCGGCGGTAGGATGTTCATGGAGGAGGTTGTTGGCGACCGCGTCAACGTTGTTCGTACCGAGGAGCTGCTTGCAACCGGTGCCGAGACGATTGCCGTGAATTGCCCCTTCTGCACAACCATGATTACCGACGGCGTCAAGGCCGCCGATAAGGTCGACACGGTTCAGGTGCGTGACATTTCCGAGATCGTCCGTGAGCATGTTGTGGCATGACCATCACATCTTCATATCTCTGGAATCGAGCATGGTGGCTTGCGGTCGCTACGATGGTGTATAATGTGCTCGAAGGCTACGTGTCGATGTGGTTCGGTTTGGAAGACGAAGCCGTAGCCCTCTTTGGATTTGGTGCTGATTCCATGATCGAAGTGGTGTCGGCCATTGGAATTGTGCACTATGTTGGCCGGTTACGCAAGCATGGCACGGCAGAGCGCGATCAGTTCGAGCGGACGGCTCTTCGAGTTACTGGTGTGGCATTCTATGCGTTGGTTGTTCTGCTGGTGACCACCGCCACCTTGTCGGTCGTGTATGGGCACAGCCCAGAGACCACCATTCCTGGCGTTGTGATCTCGTTGATCTCGATCAGCTTTATGTGGGCACTCATCCGCGCAAAGATTTCCGTGGGTACGGCGCTGGAGAGCGCACCGATCCTTGCCGATGCGAACTGCTCGCGCGTGTGTTTACGGATGTCGATTGTCCTGCTTGTTTCCAGCGTGCTGTTTTCCATCACCGGAATCGGCTACGTCGACGCCATCGGTGCCCTAGGGCTGGCGTGGTATTCGTGGAACGAGGGACGGGAGTGCTTCGAAAAAGCGCGGAACGGTACGTGCTGCTCCGATGACTCATGTCACGCGTAGGCATCCTGCAAGCACCCGGGCGAGGTCGCCGGTGATGGTGCGTCGATCAAAGGAACGCACAAAATCCTGATCAGGCGTGATGATTCGTCGGCGTTGCCAGTGGTCGTACATTTCCGAGATAGCCGTCGCAATGGCATCAACATTGTCCGGCTCCGTTAGCCACGCTGCTCCATACCGCTCGGCGTCCTTGCGGAGAGCCCCCTCCGGAACCGACACGAGCAACGGCTTCTGTGTTCCAAAGTACTCGTAGAGTTTCCCGCTGGAAATCGTATCGGCATTGCGCGTGTTGCCCACCATCATCCAGAGTGCGTCGGACTCCTGAAGGAGTTGTACCGACTGACGGTGCGGCAGATAGCCGTGGTCAACCACGATGCCTTCCAGTCCCATCCGCTTTGCTGATCGCTTGTACTCGTCGCGCAGGATGCCGGCAAAGTGCAACTCCAATCGCATCTCCGGACGCGTCTGCAGGAGTTTACGTACTGCTTTGAACATCGGGATCGGCGTGACCACGTCGTAGAAGATGCCGGTGTAGGTAAGGCGAAAGGCTGTTCCCGTGGAGGGATCGCCCGCTGGCCGCGGCTGCGTGGACTGCAGATCGTCGAGATCATAGCCGTGTGGCAGAATCACAACGTCGTTGAACTCCAGGTGCCGGTAGGTGTTCAGCAACTTCTCTTTGATGCGTCGGTTGGTGCACGTGATTTTTGAGGCGCGAGCCAGAACGTGATGCTCCATCTTCTGGTGCTGCTGTCGGTGCCACACCGTTGGATAGGTGTGAAACTGATTGCCGTACCACAGATCGCGATAGTCCACCACCAGCGGAATTCCTGTTTCTGAACTCAGCTGGGCACCAGCCATCATTGCTGAAAACGGTGGGCCGGAGACAAAGATCATGTCGAAGTGGGCCGTCTGCATCAACTCCTTAGCCACCGTGTAGGCCCTTCGGGCCCATCCGCGCTTGTTATCCGGGATGATCAGCGTGTTGCTCACGGCGCTAAGAACCTTGCGGATACTCTCCCGTGGCATCTTCATGGTGCCCTTCGCCGCAAGAGTGCTATTGGGATCCGACCCAGCCGTGCGCGTAACGACGATGTCCCTGCCGTGAAACTCTTCCAGGAGGGTAGGGTCGTGCGCATAGTAGGCCGTCGGCCCGGTGGTGAGCACGTGGGGTTGCCAGCCAAACTCGGGGAGGTACTTGACAAATTTTGCGACGCGCTGTACGCCACTCAACCCCATCGGCGGGAAGTAGTAGGCCAGCACGAGAACGGAGTGCTGTGTCATTCGTCAGCGATCTATACAACAACCAGCTCGCGGGGAGCCGTGGTGAGGATCTTGGATCCGTTGCGGCGGACATGCACGTCGTCCTCGATTCGCATCCCGAATCGTCCGGGCAGGTAGATACCCGGCTCGATGGTGATAACGGAGTTCTCGGGAACGATGCCGTCCTTGTTGGCCCAGGAAATGCGTGGATTCTCGTGCACCTCGTAGCCAAGGCCATGGCCCAGAGAGTGCTTGAAGTACTCTCCATATCCGGCCCGCTCGATAATCGAACGCGCCGCAGCATCCAAGGCCGCAGCACCCACTCCCGCGACAGCGGCGTCTAAGGCGTTCAGATGGGCATCGTAGAGGACAGCGAAGACATCCACAACGTCCTTCCGTGGCACGCCGACGCAGAACGTACGGGTCATGTCGCTGTGCAGGCCGTTGACGGTGCAGCCAAAGTCCACCGTGATCACATCACCGCGCTTGATCTTGGCATGCGAGGCGCGACCGTGGGGCATAGCACTGCGTGCTCCGGCAACCACAATGATATCAAAGGCATCTTTTTCAGAACCCAACTCGCGCGTCGTCGCCGCCAAATAGGTGGCTACTTGGTGCTCCGTCATTCCCGGGGAGACAATGCCAAGCATGCGTTCGTAGGCTTGCGATGCAATAGCCGCTGCCTTGCTGATTGACGTAATCTCTGCCTTTGTTTTTACCTGGGTTACCGGGCTGAGAAGATCACCAACGTCTACCAGCTTTGCCGGCGCCAAGCCCTTCTTCATGGCTGGTAGTGCGGCCACCGTTGTGCGGGTAGCATCGTAGCCCACAACCTTCATCGACGCACCAATTCCTGCCTGCCGCACCGCCTGCCATACATTACGGTCGATCACAATACGGGTACCGGGGAGTTGCACCACTTCCTGTTCCACCTGAACGGTGTAGAGGTCGTTGGTGACGAACGTCGCGGTCTTCCGTCCCAAGATCACCACAGCCGATGATCCGGAAAATCCAAACAAGTACCGTATCGATGGCAGGTCGGTAATGACCAACCCATCGATTTTTTGGGCTCGCATGGATGCGCGTACCTCTGCGACCCGCAATGCCGCTGATGCTATCTGGGATGCCGATGGCATGCTTATCCTTTAGATGTACCTAGATGTACCGTGTACTGTTACCGGGTGTAGTAGTTCGGAGATTCCTTGGTGATAATCACATCGTGTGGATGCGACTCTCGCAAGCCCGCCGCCGTCATACGAACAAACTGCGCATGATCGTGCATGTCTTCAATGGTGGCACAGCCGCAATAGCCCATAGCCGAGCGTAGTCCGCCCACCAATTGGTACACGGTATCGCTGACGGATCCCTTGTACGGGACGCGACCCTCGATACCCTCGGGCACAAGCTTGCTGATTTCGTCCTCAACATCTTGGAAGTAGCGATCGGCACTGCCTTGGCCCATCGCCCCTAGGGAGCCCATGCCCCGATAGATCTTGTAGGCGCGGCCTTCAAGCTGGACCTTTTCTCCCGGAGATTCCTCGTGACCAGCCAGTAAGCCCCCTACCATCACGGTGTCGGCCCCTGCGGCAATGGCCTTGGCCAGATCACCGGTTTGCTTGATGCCGCCGTCGGCAATCACGGGAACACCATGCTGTGCACACACACTGGCAACATCCATGACGGCCGTGATCTGTGGCACACCAACACCGGCAACAATGCGCGTTGTGCAAATCGATCCCGGACCGATGCCAACCTTGACGGCGTCGGCCCCTGCGTCGATCAGTGCCTGGGCCGCTTCGGCCGTTCCGATGTTGCCACCAACCACTTCCAAGGTTGGGTACTGCTTCTTGATGGCCGTTACCGTGCTAAGGACGCCCTTGGTGTGTCCATGAGCGGTATCCACCACCACGACGTCAACACCGGCTTCCACCAAGGCTGTAACGCGGTCGAGCGTATCGGGGGAGATGCCCAGTGCGGCACCAACCACCAGCCGACCTTGGTCGTCCTTGGCAGCGCGAGGGTAGGTCCGCTTCTTTTGAATGTCCTTTACCGTCATCAAACCCGCCAGTGTGCCGTCGGCGTTCACAATGGGAAGCTTCTCAATGCGATGCTGCTGAAGGATCGATTCGGCATCATCCAGGGTAAGACCAACCGGACCGGTAATCAAACCATTGGATGTCATGATCTCATCGACGAGCATGGTAGGCGAGGTTGCAAAGCGCATGTCGCGATTGGTAACAATGCCCAGCAGAACGTTGGCATCGTCCACGACAGGAAACCCGCTAACCTTATAGCGTTGCATCAGCTGGCGTGCTTCATCCACCGTCGAGGTGCGACGCAGCGTAAAAGGCTTTCGGATCATGCCACTCTCCGACCGCTTCACCTTATCGACCTCTTCGGCCTGGCGCTGCATGGTCATGTTCTTGTGGATGATACCGATACCGCCCTCGCGCGCTAAGGCAATCGACATAGCCGACTCGGTGACGGTGTCCATCGCCGCACTGACAATTGGAATGTTCAGTCGCAGGTGCCGCGTCAGGCGCGTGGTGGTGCGAGCGTCCCGGGGGAGCACGTCAGAGTAACGGGGAACCAGTAGGACATCATCAAACGTGATGCCCTCAGCACGAATCTTTCCGTCAGTCATATGTAAGCCTTACAGACCTCGAGCCAGCTTTGCGGCGCGCCACTGGGCTTCAGCCCAATGCAAGTCACGCAGTGCTGCCTCCTTGGCCTCACGTCCGGAGACGTCGTTATAGTGTGCTCGAGCACGGTCGACGTGCTGCTCAGCGTCCGTAGCATTAATCGTGGTTGCGTCCACTAACTCCTCGACCACGATGTTCACAGTATTGCGAAGGACTTCCACAAAGCCTTCCTTCGCTGCAAACACCACAACCTTATTCGCTGGATCTTCAATCTTGACCACACCAATCTCCAACGAGGAGATGATCGGCGCGTGATTGTACAGAACCTGAAAGGGGCTATCGGAGCCGGGAACCGTCACGGCCAGCGCCGTGCCTTCAAAGGCAGGGGATGCCGGCGTTACGATGCTCACGTGGAGGATGTGGTCGGTGCTCATGCGTTCTGCGACTTCTGATACGCTTCAAGAACTTCATCGAGTGTTCCCTTGTAGGAGAACATACCCTCGGGAACGTGGTCCACATCACCGTTGAGGATGGCCTTAAATCCGGCAATCGTGTCCTCGACCTTGACGTAGCGTCCGGGGAAGCCGGTAAACTGCTCGGCCACGTGGAACGGTTGGGAGAAGAAACGCTGGATCTTCCGTGCCCGATAGACAGTCTGCTTGTCTTCGTCGGAGAGTTCGTCCATACCAAGAATCGAGATGATGTCTTGCAGGTCCTTGTACGACTGCAGAATCTGCTTCACCCGCATGGCCGTGGTATAGTGGTCGTTGCCAATCACCAGCGGATCCAAGATGCGAGAGGTCGAATCCAACGGATCCACGGCCGGGTAGATGCCCAACTCAGCAATCTGGCGCGACAATACGGTGGTAGCGTCCAAGTGCGTAAACGTGTTGGCTGGTGCAGGGTCCGTCAAGTCGTCGGCAGGCACGTACACGGCCTGAACCGAGGTAATCGAACCTTTGTCCGTCGAGGCGATGCGCTCTTGGAGCACACCCATCTCGGTAGCCAGCGTTGGTTGATATCCTACGGCCGAAGGCATCCGGCCAAGGAGTGCCGATACTTCCGAGCCTGCTTGCGTGAAGCGGAAGATGTTATCCACGAAGAGAAGAACGTCGCGACCTTCTTCATCGCGGAAGTACTCTGCCATCGTCAACGCCGTGAGCGCCACACGAGCACGGGCTCCCGGTGGCTCGTTCATCTGACCGAACACCAGAGCGGTCTTGTCGATAACCCCCGATTCCGTCATCTCGAGGTACAGGTCGTTGCCCTCACGCGTCCGCTCGCCGACGCCGGCAAACACGGAATAGCCGCCGTGCTGCTTGGCGATGTTGTGGATCAGCTCCTGAATGATCACCGTCTTGCCTACACCGGCGCCTCCAAAGAGACCCGTCTTGCCACCCTTGGTGAAGGGCTCGATCAAGTCGATCACCTTGATACCGGTCTCGAACATCTCCGACTGCGTCGACAAGCTGGCAAACGATGGAGCCGGGCGGTGGATCGACCACTTCTTCTCCGACTTGATCGGATCACGACCGTCAATGCCTTCACCGGTAACATTGATCAGGCGGCCAAGAACGGACGGCCCTACAGGAACCGAGATCGGAGCGCCGGTATCGTGCACTTCCATGCCGCGCACCAAACCATCGGTCGAATCGATGGCGATCGAACGGACGCGGTCCTCACCGAGGTGCTGCTGCACCTCGCAGACGAGGATCTCCTGCTTGCCCGTGTCGGATGACGTGCGGGGGATGTGCAGTGCGTTAAGAACGGGTGGGATTTCACCTGCGGTGAATTCAACGTCGACCACCGGTCCGATGACCTGAACGATACGGCCCTTGTTCATGCTAACTCGTTAAATGAGATGACGTGGGAGATGACGGTAACAAAACGACCTGCAAAAATAGAGATTCGCTCTTAAGTCGCCATAACTGAATGGCTCGCAACTTTCCACATGGTATTTTTGTGTGCGGTTACTACCGTGTTACAAGCATCCCCTCATCCAGGAACCTCTGATATGTCGTCCTACATCATCTCCGCTGCACGCACGCCCATTGGGGCCTTACTCGGTTCACTCAGCTCGCTGTCGGCACCGCAACTTGGGGCCGTTGCCATCAAGGCCGCTGTCGAACGCGCCAACGTAGATCCTCACCGCGTCGATGAGGTCATCATGGGCAATGTGCTCACCGGTGGGGTAGGCCAGGCGCCCGCGCGTCAGGCGGCCATCTTCGCTGGACTTTCCCACCACACGGCCTGTATGACGATCAACAAGGTGTGCGGCTCGGGTTTGAAGTCCGTGATGCTTGCCGACCAGGCCATCCGATGCGGTGATGCCGAGGTAGTTGTTGCCGGAGGCCAAGAGTCGATGACCAACGCCCCCCATGCCATGCTGGACTCGCGCAAAGGGGTAAAGTTTGGCGACGCCCGCATGGTGGATCTGATGCAGTGGGACGGCCTCTGGGAGGTGTACAATCAAGTGCCCATGGGCAATGCCGCCGACCTATGCGCCACCACATGCAACATCAGCCGCGAAGAGCAGGACGCCTTCACCATCGAATCGTACAAGCGCGCCCAGGCGGCAATTGCCGAGGGTCGATTCGCCGGTGAAATCGCTCCCGTGACGATCTCTGGCCGGAAAGGCGATACGATCATCGATACCGACGAGGAACCGGGTCGTGTGCAGTTTGATAAAATCTCCTCGCTCAAGCCGGTGTTCACCAAGGATGGCACGGTGACCGCCGCTAATGCCTCAACGATCAATGACGGCGCCGCCGCCTTGGTGATCGCTTCGGAAGCAGCACTGACGACGCACAACTTGAAGCCCATGGCGCGGATCGTTGCCCAGGCATCTTACGCTCACGCCCCAATGGAGTTTACCTCAGCCCCCATCGAGGCCATCAAAAAGGTGACGGCAAAGGCCGGCATGAGTGTTGCCGACATTGATCTCTACGAGATTAACGAGGCATTTGCCGTGGTTACGCTCGCTGCACAGCAGTCACTGGAGATTCCGCACAGCAAGGTCAACATTCACGGAGGCGCTGTTGCACTTGGGCACCCCATTGGTGCGTCAGGAGCTCGGGTGCTCACCACACTGGTTCATGCCTTGCGGACCCACGGCAAGAAGGTCGGTTTGGCCACTCTCTGCATTGGTGGCGGTGAAGCAAGTGCTATGATTGTTGAGCTGGTGTAACGTCGCTTCGACACACGTCTATTATCCTTCATTTCACACTGGAACCATGAAACACACAGTCACCCTGATCAAAGGCGATGGTATCGGTCCCGAAATTGCCGATGCTCTGATCCGCATCTTTACGGCCGCCAACGTACCGGTGGAGTTCGAGGAGGCCATGGCCGGCCTCGAGGCCATCGAAAAATTCGGAAACGGTGTGCCCCCAGAAACGCTGGAAAGCATCAAGCGGAACGGTGTGGCCATCAAAGGGCCCACAACAACGCCGGTGGGCGGCGGACACAAGTCGGTGAATGTGACCATCCGGAAAACGCTGGAGCTCTATGCCAACGTGCGTCCGGCGCGTACGATTCCCGGAGCCCCCTCCCGCTACGAGAACATCGACCTGCTGGTGATTCGCGAGAACATCGAGGATACTTACGGTGGCATCGAGCACTTCCAGACGCCCAACGTTGCCCAGTGTTTGAAGCTGATCACGCGTCAGGGTTCGTTGGCCATTGCACGCTATGCGTTCGAAACGGCGCGCAAGCTGGGACGTAAGCGCGTGACGGCCGTGCATAAAGCCAACATCATGAAGATTACCGACGGTCTGTTTCTGGAGTGTTTCCGTCAGGTAGCGGCGGAGTACACGGACATCGAGGCCGACGACGTCATCGTGGACAACTGCTGTATGCAGCTGGTTTCCCGGCCGGAGCAGTTCGACGTGCTGGTACTGCCGAACCTGTTCGGTGATATCGTTAGCGACCTCTGTGCCGGATTGGTAGGGGGCTTGGGCGTAGCACCCGGTGGCAACATCGGTCGGGATGTCGCCGTGTTCGAGGCCGTTCACGGTTCGGCTCCCGACATCGCCGGAAAGAACCTTGCCAACCCCACGGCATTGCTGCTGTCGGCTGTTCAGATGCTCCAGTATATGGGCTTGTACAGCTATGCCGATGCGGTGAACAATGCCCTGATGAAGACCCTCGCCGATGGCCAGCGCACACGCGATCTGGGTGGCTCGTTGTCGACCACCGAATTCACCGATGCGATCATCGCGAACATGCACCCCGTGCCTGCCGAGCAGGCGGTCTCCGAACAGCCGGTGCGTGTGACGCATCCGATTCCGGCCGACACCAAGGAGGACTGGACACTGGTGGGTGCCGATGTGTTTGTGGAATGGCCAGGCGGACTGCCACCAGTTCCACCAACGGTGGGCTCGCTCCAGCTGACGATGATGTCCAACCGTGGTACGAAGGTGTATCCAGGACCACAGCCAGAGATCATGATCGTGGATCATCACCGATGCCGCTATACGTCGTCGACAGGACCAGTCACCACGGCCGACGTCCTGGGCGTGCTCCATGCTCTTGAAGAGAAGGGGATTCGCTGGTGTCACGTCGAGCTGTTGAATACCTGTAACAGCGAACCACGGTACTCCAAGGCCCAGGGTGAGTGAGATCGTACCAGAGCAGCAGCCCGCCACGCGGAAGCGTCGGGCGGCTGCTGCGTTGCTGGTATGGCTCTACCGTGGCGTAGGGACCCTCTGTATTCTCGCGGCCCTTGTTGTGGCACTTGCCCACACGGGGGCCGCTCGTCGTTGGTTTACACGCATGCTGGTCCAAGCAGCAAACAATGCACTGCTGGCCGACCTGTCGATCGAATCGGTGCATCTGGATCTGCTACACGGTGTGGTACTGCGCGGCGTGACCTTAACGGCCAATGGCACATCGGTGGTAACGGCCGACGAGTTGACACTGTCGTATCAGGTGTCGTCGTTGCTTCACGGCAGCATCGCCGTGTCGGAGCTCTCCATCCAACGGCCGGTGATCACGCTGGAGCGGGACCGATCTGGCGTTTGGAATATCGACCGCATCGTGCGGCCTTCCAGTGACACCACTGCGTCGGCACCACTGGATCTGGCGATTCTTGTGCGATCACTTCGGCTTGAGGGGGCTCATGTTGTGGTGAACGATCGCACAGCACCGTATGCCGATGCCACCACGTTCTCGCCACTGCACCTGGAGCTCAAGAACCTGAATCTCGACGCCTTTGTCCGGCTGGGATTCTCCCGTGATCCGTCGCGGACGGACCACCTCGTGGTGATCAACCAGCTCACCGGCGAACAGGTTGGGGGGCCACTGCGTCTGCGCGAGTTCACAGCCGTTCTGCGCGCTGGACCGCAGGGCCTGGCACTCAGTGGCATGCACTTGCGTACCGATGGTAGTGACATCCGGGCCGAGGCAACAATGCGTCAGATGCAACTCGACGGAACGGGAGAGGGAATTCAGGCCCGGATACAGGCTGCTGCTGTCTCCGGGCCGGAAGTCCGTTACTTCCTGCCGGAGATTGATGTTGATGGTTCATACGTCCTGGAGGCCTCTGCTGCATTCAATGGCAACCGTGTCACGGTTTCTGATCTGCGCTTGCAGGCAGGCAATGGCCGGGTATATGGCAGCGTGGTGGTCGATCACCTCTCCGACGGCAGCCCCCTCCACCTTGATGCGACGGTAACGTCGTCTTCGGCCGAGTATGCAGACGTGCGCCGACGGCTACGCTTCGTGCCACTGCCGGAGCTTCCATTCCTAGGACGCACCAGACTGGACTATGCTCGTGTGACCGGCGAGCCAGACCACGCATTGACGATCTCTGTTAAGGGCAGGGACCGTCCGGGTGAGGTGGTTGGTACCCTTACGCTTCAACTTGACCAGCCAATGCTGGGATACGATCTGAATGCCGAAGTCCGCGCCGGCGACCTGTCTGTCTTTGGTGATGAGGCCGCAGGATCGGTATCGTCGGTGATCAACGGGCGCGTACGAATGCAGGGACGGGGCACGACGCTGCAGGATCTGGATGCTACCACGCAGGTCGAACTGCATCATTCGACGATTGCGGGAAAGCCAATCACGGATTTGCTGGCCGTTGTGCGAGGAAATGGGGCGGGCCTGTTGACCATCGATACGCTCGATGCCAACGTTGCACCCTTTGCCCAGCCGAACAGTGCCGCCGACCCAGCAGCATTGCTCTACGGTCTGCCAGACCTGATTCCGGAGCAACGACTGGTGGTGACCGGCGAAGTGGATGTTGCCGATCCCGATCTGCCTCGATACATGGCAACCATTCGAACCCAGGACCTGAACGTCGCCGAGCTGTTGGATATCCCGTCGCTGCCTAACGTGCTGTCGTCGAGATTCACCGTCAACGGTCGTGGCGCAGCACTCGACGACATCTTTGGCAGTCTGGATGGTCGTGTTACAATGCTGGTATTGAGGGACCGTGCACTGCTTCCGTTCAACATTGATCTGCTCTCCACCAGCACGGTGGCAGGTCGGTCAGTGCGAGTGCGCTCGGACTTCGGTTCGGTGTCGATCGACGGGGCCTTTGTTCCATCCTCACTCGTGCGGGCATTATCGGGGGCCATTGGTGCAGTGCAGGAAGTTATCGATCAACGCCTTGCGGACTTCCAAACCAATGCCGGTGGCAAGGACTCGTTAGTGATTGCCGTGGAGACCATGGACGCCAGCATCGACGTCGATCTCTACGAGACCAGTCCAATCAACCTGTTCCTGAGTGAAGAGAGTGTGTCGGGTACGGCACGCATCTCCATGCGCGTTCGCTCCAGCCCAAGCGAGGTGTTGATTGACGTACCGGAGTTTTACGTCGATGGTCTGCAAATCGAAACACCCACTACCGATGTCTACGCCGATCCGACGTCGGCCCGCGCCCGACTGGAGATCGTCGATCTTCAGCAGAATGCGCGCGTCGCGCTGCTGCAGGTCGAGGGTTCCTGTGATTCGGTCCTGAGGATCAACGACCTGACGTTGAAATCGCCCGCGGTCCGTCTTTCCGAGTCGGAGGGAGTAGCCACACTTCATGCAGCCTCCGGCATCAACTCGATGGCCGCATCGGTGCATGGAAACCTACGTACGGTGGAATCGGGGACGCTTGTGTCGATCGATTCGGCGTCCTACTCGCTCGATGCCACACGCGGCTTAACATGGACCCTACAGCAGCCATCGACCATTACCATGACGCAGGGTACGGGAGTGGTGGATTCGATGACGTTTGCCCGCGCCATGCGGGAAGTCGTAACGGTGTCTGGCACTGCGTCGTCCACCGCCCTAGATAGTGTTCGTGTGGCCGTGCAGTCGTTTCCGTTGAACGACATCCCACTGTTGATCAGCCTGTCGTCGGACGATCCTGTGCGGTTACTTGACGGACAGCTCTCCAGCGCCACCGTTCTCGTGGACGGTACGTGGGAGCAACCGGAGATCACCGTGGATCTTACAGCCGAGGGGATCACCTACAATCGAGCCCCGATCGGAACCCTGCGTGCGATGCTGCAGCACCGATTTGGCACCATCACCGGCAAGGCTACCGTGATCGACCCACTGTCGAAGCGATCTGAACATGCCCTTGATATCACCGTTGGAGCGCTACCACTGGATCTGAGCTTCACCGATGTTCCAACACGTTGGAACGTCTCGGCACCCATTTCTCTTGGCCTGCAGGCGCGGAGTCTGTCGCTGGCTGCCGTGGAACCATTCCTGCCGGCAGTAGAGAGTGTTCGGGGTGCGGCAGATGCCACCATTACGGTGTCTGGAACCCCACAGAAGATTCAGCTCAAGGGCGATGGTTGGTTCTCCAACGGGATGTTCCTGGCCTCGGCAACGAATATGGTCTACCAGGCCCAGGGGCGAATCCACCTGGACAACAACACGCTGCACATCGATTCCGTGCTCGTCGTTAACCTCGACCGCGATTTGCGGGGGGGCTCGGCGGTGGCTCGTGGCGTGGTGGTCTTTGATGGTTTGAGTGCCGACAGCATCGATTTTGTGGTGCAGGCTACTACGCGCACGGGTGTGAAGGTCATGAGCAAGGCCTCACAAGCGCGGAGTCCGCAATTGTTTGGTGACTTTGTGGTGCGTACTGGCGAGAAGCCCATCCGCTTGTTTGGCAAGCTTGCGTCACCACGCCTTACAGGGGACATGATCGTACGCTATGCCGACGTCATCTTCCCGCAGGACCGTTCGTCGACGAAGGCGCGACGCACCTTGTTTACCTACTCTCGGGAAGCCCCCTTCCAAGCTTCGCAGCGCAGCATTCTGGATGTTGCTGCCGACACGCAGATCGGCAGCAGTGCGACGGATACCTTGCCACTGACCCCGTCGCAGGAAACATTGTCGGATGCTGCCTCGCAGGCTGTGCGCGCGATTTTGGAGGAACAGTCGGCCGACTTCGTTGACGCACTCCAGTTCGACCTCAACGTGTTTCTCGAGGGACGTACCCTGCTGACGATGAACTTCGGTCCGCTAGAGATTCTGGTGGCCGATCTTGAGCAGGTGGACCGAAATGTTCCTCTGACGTTCGTTGGCAGCTTCGGCGATAACTCCACGAATCTGCGGGGTTCCGTCCGGGTGAAGGAGGGAGCTTCGACGTACAAGTTTTACAAACCCTTCAAGACCAGTGGCGAGTTGAATTTCTCGGCAGGGGGCCTTACGAATCCTACACTGAAACTGACCGCCACGTACGAGGATCGCAGGATTGTGAACGAGCGCACCGAGGACTACAAGGTGGAGCTGGGCATTACGGGCACGAAGAACAAGCCCAAGATTGCCTACCGGGTTTGGCGCAACGGTCGCGAGGTTGTTGGCGACAGCGCCAAGGTTGCCGGTGATGCCCTGATGCTGATCCTGGTTGGACGTACCCAGGACGAACTCTTCAGCGAGGGACAGGGCGACTTGGTAGGGCAGGTGAGCTCATCGCTGAGTGCCGTAGCAACATCGGCTCTGTCCGACGTCGTGAGTGAGTTGGGCGTGTTTGTACAGAATGCCCAACTGGACATTGGTGCCGATTTTACCCAGTCGCGTCTAACGCTTAGTGGCCAACTGTTCGGCGACGTTAGTTACCGAGTGTCCGGACAAATCGCCGATCTGTCGGGCAACAGTACCTTCACGATTACCATTCCGCTGAGCGTACTGGGCGACGAAGAGGCACTGCGATACCTGCGCGCGGACTTCTCCCACACGGTCAACAACTCGGGCAACATCACCCGACAGTCCCGTCTGTGGGAGATTAAGCTGGGAGCTCGGTTGCCGTAGGCGCAACCGAATGAACATTACGCGCCAATTTCCTTCAGGAGCTCTCGGGCGATCACAATGTGCTGAATCTCGCTGGTGCCCTCGTAGATCTCGGTGATCTTGGCATCGCGCAGGTAGCGCTCCACCAAGTACTCGCGAACGTAGCCGTACCCACCATGCACCTGAATTGCTTCAAGGGCAATGTGCACAGCCGCTTGGGATGCGGCCAGCTTGGCCTGGGCAGCGGCCTTGATGTAGTTCATGTGCTGATCCTTCATCCAGGCGGCGCGATACACCAGCATGCGTGCGGCCTCCAACCGGGTAGCCATGTCGGCCAGCTTCATCTGAATGGCCTGCAGGTTACTGATCGGCTTGCCAAATGCCTGACGCTCGGTTGAGTAGCGAAGTGCAGCTTCGAAGGCCCCTTTGGCAATACCCAGAGCTTGGGCAGCAATACCGATCCGACCACCATTGAGGCTTTCCATGGCGATCTTGAATCCGGCTCCAACGCCACCCAGGACTTGCTCGTCTGGGACGAACACGTTTGTAAGGCCAATCGAACAGGTGTCGCTGCTGCGAATGCCCAGTTTATCTTCTTTGAGTCCGGGCTCGAAGCCCGGCGTGTTGCGGTCGATGATAAAGCAGGTGATGCCTTTGTGCTTCAACTCGCGATCGGTTTGTGCCATCACCAAGTAGGTGCTGGCCGTGGTCCCGTTGGTAATCCAGTTCTTCGTTCCATTCAGGATCCAGCCGCCATCCGTTTTTTCGGCCGTGGTGTGCTGGCGCGTTGCATCGGAGCCGGCTTCAGGTTCTGAAAGGCAGAACGCTCCATGCACGAGTCCTTGGGCAAGGGGCTTCAGGAAACGTTCCTTCTGATCATCATTTCCGTAGGTCTCCAGTCCCCAACACACCAGAGAGTTGTTCACCGACATGATCACACCAACCGACGCATCAACGGCGGAGATCTCTTCCATAGCCAGCACGTAGCTCATGGCATCCAATCCGGAGCCGCCCCACTGGGGATCGACCATCATGCCCATGAAGCCGAGTTCTCCCATTTTCTTGACGATGTCGGTAGGGAAGGTGCCGGTTTTGTCGCGCTCCACCGACGACGGTGCCACATCGTTGGCGGCAAAGTCCCGGGCGGTGCTGCGGATCATGTCGTGCATTTCGGAGAATTCTACGCTAAAGCCACTCATGGTTGATTCCGTGCTGATAGTGTGAGTTGAGAAAACGGACACATCTACAAAACTACAGGTGGGCCGGCCAGACTTCCTAAGACCACCTCGCGCCGAGCTCCCGTGACCGAGGGCACGTTGCTCGGCAAGCGATGCAGCGTGCGCCAGGCAAGCCAGGCAAAACACATGGCTTCCTTCGCATCAGGATCAATCCCATGGGCAGCGGTGGACTCCACCACGGCAGAACCACAGTGAACGGCCAGACGTTCCATGAGCCAGTCATTATGGACGCCTCCACCGGCAACCAGGACACGCTCACAGCTGGGCAGGTACCGGCGGATATGATCGCCAATGGACCACGCCGTAAGCTCGGTAAGGGTGGTAACCAGATCCTCGCTTGGTACGGAGGGATGGGCATAGCGTCGGTAGAGCGCCTCGGCCATGGCCGGGCCAAACAGCTCACGCCCCGTGCTTTTGGGTGGCTCGTCGGCAAAAAATGGGTGCGATCGTAGCTCCGACAATGCTTGATCGATAATCGACCCCGACCGTGCAATCGAGCCCCCGGCATCGTAGCGTTTTCCAAATGTCTTCTCGCAAAGGGCATTGATAAGCACGTTTCCCGGCCCAGTGTCGAAGGCCCGAAGCTCGCTGACCGATGACCCTGCCGGCAGGAGGGTTATGTTGGCCATCCCGCCAATATTCAGCGCAACGCGGTCCTCGGTCGATGAGCTCAACATCTCGTAATCAAACCGTGGCACGAGGGGGGCACCCTGCCCACCGACGGCTACGTCGGCCGAGCGAAAATCATAGACAACCGGCTTGCTTACGTACTCTGCGAGGGCCGGGCCAGACACAGCCTGCCAGGTAGATATGGGGGGATGGTGCCAGAGGGTTTGTCCGTGAACACCAACGGCTGCCACCTGATCCCATCCCGGCATGTCCAGCAGAACATCGGCATAGGCATGGGCCAACAGAAAGGGAAGGTCGCTCAGCTCCTCCATGGAGGCCTGTCCCTGCAAAGCACGATCAATCAGCCACCGAAGCTCTGGTGGGTAGGGGGCTGTGGTAGATGCAAGGAGGGCGATCGTTTGACGATCGCCCTCGGTAGGTGCATCAATTTGGCAGAGGGCCACGTCGATACCATCCATCGACGTCCCCGTCATCACGCCGGCGACGATCACAGGGCCTGCGCGCGGTGTTGCGGGGCGGTCTCTTTACCAGCGTTGAGGAGCGTCGGCTTGTACTCCTTGACTTGCTCCTGGATCTGCATCAACGCCTTCATCAACGCCTCCGGACGTGGAGGACAGCCGGAAACGTAGGCATCCACCGGCAAGAACTGATCAATGCCTTGAACCACCGGATACGACCGGAACATGCCTCCGGTGGACGTACAGACGCCCATGGCGATACACCACTTTGGATCGGGCATCTGATCCCAAATCTTCTTGACCACCCACGACATCTTATACGTTACCGTGCCGGCAACAATCATGAGGTCGGCTTGGCGCGGGGAGAACGAAAAACGCTCGCTGCCAAAGCGTGCTGCGTCGGAGCGTGGTCCACCAAAGGCCATCATCTCGATGGCACAACAGCTGATGCCCATGGGCATCGGCCACAGAGAGTTCCGCTGTGCCCACGTAATGAGCGATTCTACGGTGGTCAGCACGAATCCATCGCGCTCCAATTGCTCGTTTAGTCCCATTTCAGTGCACCTTTCTTCACGACATAGAGGTAACCGCTGAACAACAAGATCATGAACAACATCATGGCCACGAATCCATACATGCCGAGCTCGCGAAACTGCACGGCCCATGGATACATGAAGATGACTTCGATGTCGAACAGGATGAACATCATGGCTACTAAATAGAACTTCACCGTGAATCGTTCCCGTGCGGTCTTGACCGGTTCCATGCCCGACTCATACGTCGACTTCTTGGCCTTGCTGGTGCGACGAGGTCCCAACCACTCCGTCAGGAGAATGTTGCTGGCGCCGAAGATGATGCCAACAAGAATCATCACCATCAGCGGGACGTACGTACCTAATTCCGAACTCATCGAATTCATGACGTTTCTACCCAGTGTTTACGTGCTACGAAAATAGAAAACAGTCGGCACGCAGGAGGTACTTTTGCATGATGACGTACACCGAAGTCTTTGAAACCGGGCCCGTTGCAACCAACGGCTACCTGATTGCCAACACCACCAGCGGCATGGCAGTGGTGATCGACTGCCCCTATCAGTCGGTCGACCTGATGTTGGAGGCTGCCCGTACCTACGATGTGCGCATCAGCGACATCCTGCTGACGCACACCCATTGGGATCACACGGCCGACTGCGCTGCCCTGGTGCATGCTACTGATGCCACGGTGTGGGTCCATCCACTGGACGTGTATCGGTTAACGGATCCAATGGAGCACACCATCTGGCCCTTGCCGTTTACCATCGCGCCTGTTACACCCGACAAACTCCTGCAGCACGGTGATGTCATCCGCGTAGCGGGTATAGCGCTTGAAGTACGTCACACACCGGGGCATTCCGAGGGGAGTGTGTGCTTTGTGGACCATGAAGTGTGCCAGGTGTACGTTGGCGATACGCTGTTCAACGGCTCGATTGGCCGTACCGACCTTCCGGGCGGTGATTTCGACCAGCTTGCCCACTCGATTCGGACGCAACTCTACACGCTTCCGCCGGACTATGTTGCCAACCCCGGTCATGGTCTGTTCACGGTGATCGGCGATGAGATGCAGACCAATCCGTTTGTGCAGGCTGGAGTGGAACAATGAAGATGGTGGTACGACTCGCTGCGGTGCGAATCGCTGCGGTGCTCATCGTTGGACTTCTGTCGGGCTGTTACTCCTTTCGAGGTGGATCGGTCCCCGATCACTTGAAGACGATCTCGATTGCCACGATTGTCGATAACAGTGGGTTCGGCGATGCATCGCTGCGTGAGTATGCCACCGAGACGCTTCTACAGCGATTCCGTAGCGACAACTCCCTGCAGCTGGTGGACAACGACGGCGATGCGCGTCTTACACCCGTGTTGGTAAAGATTCAGGATCAGATGATCAACGTCCAGCAGTCCGATCTGGAGAACCAGCGGCGCATTGTCGTAGCCTTTCAGGTGGAGTACGTTGATGCCGTCAAGAGCCGGCAGGTGTGGAAGCGGACGTTCGAGAACTTTGACGTCTACGACGTGGCGAATGCCACAGAAGATCGTCAGCGAGCCGCTCGGGCGGCCATCGACCGCGTGGTGGACGACATCCTCCTTGCCGTTGTCTCGGATTGGTAGGCGCGGTGCTCGCCGATGTTGTGTTGGCAGTCTATGGTGCTGCCCTGCTTGTGTTGGTCGTCCACGGCGTCTATGCCGGTCGCACACTACTGGTGTCGAAACCAACGCCATCCCTGCACCTCAAGCCCCCTGCAACCCTTCCGATGGTGACCGTGCAGTTGCCGGTCTACAACGAGGGCGCTGTTCTTGCACGCCTGTTGGACAGCGTGATGGCACTGGACTATCCCACCGATCGCCTCGAGGTACAGGTCTTGGACGACTCTACCGACCCCAATGCTACGGCTCGCATCATCGAGCGCGTTCAGTCGGGCAGATTCCCATTGCATCACGTGATTCGTTCTCATCGCACCGACTACAAAGCCGGTGCCCTGCGCCACGGCATGGACACTGCTCGTGGCGAGCTGCTGGCCATCTTTGATGCCGACTTCACTCCCGATGCCGATTTCCTGTTCCAAGTGCTGGGTGCATTCACCGATCCACACGTAGCCTTCGTGCAGGCGCGGTGGGCCCATCGCAATGCCGCCGACTCGATCCTAACACAGGCGCAAGCCCTGTTGCTCGATGCGCATTTTCACGCTGAGCAAGGGTATCGATCGCAGAGGGACCTCATGATTCCCTTCAACGGATCGGCCGGTGTCTGGCGACGAACGGCCATCATGGATGCTGGTGGCTGGCAGGGCGACACTCTCACCGAGGATGTCGACCTAGCCTATCGAGCCCAGCTCCGGGGATGGCGATCCGTCTACATCAATGACGTCACGGTTTCGGCCGATCTGCCAGGTACGCTTCCCGCTCTTGTTGCCCAACAGGTACGATGGACCAAAGGAACAGCACAGACCGCCCTGAAGCTGCTGCCGAAGGTGGTCGTCCGGCAGAAGGCGCTCCCGCTGGGACGCCGCCTTGAGGCCACGATGCACCTTACCAGTGGGCTCGTGTATCCGGCGGTGCTCATCGTTGCGCTACTGCAGCTGCCACTGCTGGCGATTGGCAACCTGCCGAGCTGGTTATGGCTTCCAACCATCGTACCGGTGATCACGGCGCTCTTGCACTTTAGGGTTCAGGGCACATGGGGCCCAATTGGGGTGGCATTGCCGGTGACGATGTTGGGAACCATGGGTATGGCGGTGCGAAACACACGGGCGGTGATCGAAGCCATTGCTCATACACCATCACCCTTTGAACGCACTCCGAAAAACGGAGAGCCCTCTGGTGCCGGAAGCAGCATGCACCGTGCTGATGCCACGCTGGAGGTGGTTCTGGCCACGTATCTGTTCGTGTGCACGGTGATGTCTGTGTACGCTGGGTGGTATCCGTCGGCCGTGTTCCAGTTGGGGTTGGCCGCGGCATTCGGTGTGATTGGCTTGGCCCACATCCTGCATATTTGTACATCCCGTTCACACACGAATGCCCGATCATGAAGCTTGTAACCTATCGCCATCCCGATGTCAACCCCGATGTCAACCCCGATGTCAACCCCGATCATCTGGCTCTTCGCCTTGGCGTTTTCAGCGACGACCGCATTGTTGATGTTCAGCGGCTAGGTCATGGCCTACCGTCGACCATGCTGGACTTCCTGCGCGGTGGCGAACCGATGATGCAGCAGTTGCGGCAGGCTCTGGCGGCAGACACCAGCCATGCTTCTGTACCATCCGCGGAGGCAGTACTGGCCGCGCCCGTGCCACGACCAACGTCGATGCGCGACGGGTATGCGTTTCGTCAGCACGTGGAGGCAGCGCGGCGCAACCGCGGTGTGGAGATGATCCCGGAATTCGACGAGATTCCAATCTTCTACTTCACCAATCACAATGCCGTGTATGGGCCCGGTCCCATTCCGGTGTTGCCGATGCATTTGGACAAGCTGGATTTTGAACTCGAGGGTGCGATCGTGATCGGCAAGGAGGGACGCAACATCAAGGCGTCCGAGGCCGATTCCTATATCGCCGGATACACCGTGATGAACGACTGGAGTGCCCGAGCACTGCAGATGCACGAAATGAAACTGAACCTTGGACCTGCCAAAGGCAAGGATTTTGCCACAGCGATCGGACCATGGTTGGTAACCAAGGACGAACTTGAGGATCGCAGGATCCCAACACCCCACGGTGATCTCTACGACCTAGAAATGACCTGCCTTGTAAATGGTACCGAGGTCTCCCGCGGCAATATGAAGGACATGTCCTGGACCTTCGCCCAGATCATCGAGCGCGCCAGCTATGGCGTTACGCTCTACCCCGGCGACGTGATCGGCTCCGGTACGGTGGGAACTGGCTGCTTCTTGGAACTCAACGGTAGTAAGGTGTACGATCCGGCCTGGTGGCTCCAGCTTGGCGATACGGTTACGTGTTCGATTGACCGACTTGGTTCGCTGACGAATACGGTTGTAGCCGAGCAGATCTAGCCCATCTAGCCCTTCTAGCGGAGGACGGATACCGCTACCGTGCGGAGGCTGAAGCCGTTATCCCACGTAATGAGGTAGCGTCCGGTTGGTAGGGGGCTGGTGGCAATGGATGCCGTTGCGCCGGTGGTGGCCGTACCTTCATACCACTGCCGTCCGTCCATGCTGTACACCGCCCAGCGGATGTTCGGTACCGGAGAGCTGTCGGTAATCGTTACATGTTGGGCTGTTTGCTGTACGGTAAGCGTTGGCGGATGCTGAGTGGTAGGCACCGTAGTGGATTCATCCAGCACGTACAGCCCAAGTTGTGTGGCCATGTACATCTTTTGGCCCACGGGATCCCAGCGCATCATCCAGATGTTGGCCAGCGTTTGCCCGATCTCGTTTGGCTGCCAGTCGATGGCCGGAAATTGCGTCCACGTGGTGCCGCCATCGGTGGAGCGGACCACCAGGCTATCGCCCTTCAGTTCCGTTGGAATCAGTCCAAGCCGGAAGCCCCCTGCAAACACATCGTCGTGCTGACCATCGGGAGTAGGGCGGCAGTCCACGGCCCAGAAGCT
>CAZBOW010000015.1:27785-45518 GCA_964493635.1 uncultured Hyphomicrobiales bacterium | reverse complement strand
GCAGGGTAAAACCTCTGCACCTTTCAGCGCATGAGCAGCAGGCCCTCGTGGCCTTCCTGCGCACCTTGACGGATAGTTCGATACTGCAGGATCACCGCTTCACGCAACCCTAGGATGGCATGCCGCATACGGAACATGTGCGCCCCATTTTCACAATGGACTCAGTCAGTAAGTCCTATGCTATGGGAGAGGTCACCGTCCATGCTCTTCGGGAGGTCACCCTGGAAATCCTCGAGGGTGAGCTGTTAGTCATCCTGGGTGCCTCCGGAAGTGGGAAGTCAACGCTCATGAATATCCTCGGGGGACTCGATACTCCAACGTCCGGCAGAGTCGCCTACCGCGGTCGTGACCTTACGGACGCAGATGATGACGTGCTCACACAGTTTCGTCGGTCGTCGGTAGGATTTGTCTTCCAGTTCTACAACCTCGTACCCAGTTTGACGGCCATGGAAAATGTGCAGCTCGTCACGGATATCTGCGACCACTCCATGAAGCCCACGGACGCCCTGGATCTTGTGGGGCTGCGCGACCGATTGCACCACTTCCCATCGCAGCTGTCCGGTGGTGAGCAACAACGCGTCGCAATCGCCCGTGCTATTGCCAAGAAGCCCGACGTGCTGCTTTGCGATGAGCCAACGGGGGCGTTGGACTACACGACGGGCGTGCTTGTGCTGGATGTGCTCGAGCAGGTACATCGCGAGCTGAACACCACCGTTGCATTGATCACGCATAATGCGAGCATTGCCGACATGGCCGACCGCGTCGTGCGCATGCAAAGCGGTGCAATCCAACGGGAGTACTGCAACGTGACCCGCGTATCTCCACGTGACATCGTGTGGTAGCGGGCTAGCATGACGGCACTCCACCGAAAGCTCTTCCGTGAAGTTCTCCGATTCCGAGGGCAGCTGTTCACCATTGTGATCGTGATCACGTGCGGTGTTGCGAGTTTCGTTTCGTTCCGTAGTGTAGAGTCGTCGCTCATCCTCACTCAGAAAGCCTTTTACGAGTCGCGACGGTTTGCCCACATCTTCGTTTCCGCTACGCGTGTTCCCGAAACCATGCGCGAGCAGCTAGCTGCTATTGATGGTGTTACAGATGTTGATACGCGCATCGTGGTGCCGGTTCTGTTGGACGTACCCGGAGAGGCGCAACCGTCCAGTGGAGTGGTGTACAGCGTACCCGATCACGGTCAACCACGCGTGAATCAGATTCACCTCTTCACCGGCCGCTGGATTCAATCGGGTTCTACCCGCGAGGTGATTGTTTCACAAGCGTTTGCCGAAGCCAACGGCCTCGTGGAAGGTGATTGGTTGACGCTTATCATGAACGGAAAACGTCGCCGTGTTCAGATTGTCGGAAGAGCCGTAAGCCCGGAGCATATCATTGAGGTGTCACCCGGAACGATTAACATCGATAACAAACACTACGGCATCATGTGGATGTCACGGCAGGCGGTCGAAGCAGCCTATGATCTGACGGGAGCCTTCAATAGTGTGTCGATCCGGACCGATCAGGATGCACGGACGGATGATATCCGTCAGGAGGTTGATCGGTTGCTTCGCCGATATGATGCCATCGGCTCTATCGATCGTGACGACCAGACATCCCATCGATTCGTGTCATCCGAGATTGAGCAAGTCCGATCCACGGCCATTATCGTACCAACGATCTTCTTTGCCGTTGCCATCTTTCTCCTGCATGTGTCGCTGGCACGGCTGGTGTCTACCCAGCGGTCAATGATTGCCTTATTGAAGGCCTTTGGCTATTCCGCCCGTGCAATCTCGCTGCACTACCTGGGGTTTGGAGTGATGTGTGCGGTGATTGGGGTTGTTGCAGGCTACGGAGTTGGCAGTTGGCTTGGAGAAGAGCTCACACAGCTGTACGCGCGTTTCTATCGATTTCCAGAGTTACGGTTCGTTGTCCCAACGACTGTGGTGGTGTGGTCGGTGGTGATCTCCGTGGTGTCGGCTGTATTGGGTGCCGTTGGTGCCGTGCGGTCGGTTGTGCATCTTCCACCGGCCGAATCCATGCGCCCTGCCTCCCCGAAACGGTACCGGCCCGGGTGGCTTGAACGGTTCAGCGCGTTTCGGCGCCTTGATCCGATGATGCACATCGTATGGCGTTCGTTGGAGCGAACACCGTGGCGAACCGTTGTTAGTGTGACCTCTGTGATGCTTGCCGTGGCCATCTTGCTCATTGGCAGGGCAATGTTCGACATGTTCGATCGCATTGTGGACCTTCAATTCAACAGGGCGCAACGCCAGGATGTAACACTCATCTTTCGTCAACCACAGTCCGCCAAGGTGGTGTATGAGCTGCAAGGGCTGCCTGGCGTGCTCACCGTGGAGCCATTTCGCACAGTAGCGGCTGATCTGGTGTCACCGACACGCAGGAAGCGACTGGCGATCACAACAGTGGACCGGCATGCGAGTCTCGTCCGTGTGGTTGGAGAGACTGGCCAACCCGAGGCGATACCGCAGCACGGCATTGTGCTGACGGACTACCTTGCAGAGCAACTTGGGGTGCGCGTACTGGACAGCGTAGATGTGGAGTTCCTCGAAGGGCGACGGTTGCGACATCGCGTACCGATTACAGGCCTCTCCACGGAGTTGTTCGGAGTGCAGGCCTATATGTCGTCTGCCAGCATCTTCCGTTTGTTGCAGGAACAAGGAAGTGTCTCGGGTGCGTACCTGCTGACCGATCCGGAGAAGGCTGATGTTCTTTTGGCGACGATGAAACAGATACCCATGATCTCCGGCAGCATGGTGCGATCATCAATGCGCGAGAGCTTCGACATGAACTACCGCGAGAACATGGATCTTGCTAATGTCTTTCTGATCGTATTCGCCGTAGTCATCGCGCTGGGTGTTGTGTATAGTAACGCCCGCATTGCGCTCTCAGAGCGCTCCATGGAGCTGGCGAGTATGAGGATCTTGGGGTTCCGCGTGCGAGAAATCACCTTTTTACTGGTTGCCGAGCAACTACTCTTAATCATCATTGCACTGCCACTTGGTATCGCCATGGGTAGTGCAGTAGTGTATGCATTGCCATCGATGGTTCAGACAGAGCTCTTTCGTTTCACTGCGACTGTGACAATGCATAACATTGGTTTGCTGCTGATCACGATGGGCAGCATTGCGCTGGTCACATTTATCTTGGTCCGTCGAACGCTTGCTCAGCTTGATCTCATCCACGTACTTAAGTCACGAGAAACATAATGGTACTTCGGTTGCCAAAACGATGGGGTTGGTTGGTCCTAGGACTGGGTATTACTGCCGTGGTTGTATGGAGTTTGCTGCCGAAACCTATGGAGGTCGACGTAGTGCCGGTCAGCGTCGGACCATTAATCGAAACACGCGATGCTGAGGCATATACAGAGTACTCGATGCGATACGTTGTAGATATGCCGGTCCACGGTAGCATCTCCGCCCCGGTGGTTCGGGCAGGCGACACGGTCGTTATCGGTCAGACGGTCGCGGCGTACCAAGCCCCCTCCCTGGACGAGCGGCAGAGGCAGTCCTTGCTGGCCCAAGCCGATGCATCTGATGCTCTCGTGCGCCAAGCACGCCAACGCCTCCGTTCGATGGAACCGCTGTTGGACCAGGCGGAGCGTCGCGCCGGTAGAATGTCGCGACTGCTCGCCAGTGGAGCCGTTGCAAAGGAGGATGCTGAGATTGCTCACGACGTCCTAGCCCAGATGAAGGCTGAGGTGGCAGCAGCTGAGGCGCAGGTGGTGACGGCGGATCACCAGGCCCGGGCTGCTCGTAGTGCGGCGTCCACCGCACCGGGGACGCGCGTCCTGGTTACAGCCCCGGCCTCGGGCATTGTGCTACGCGTTCATGAAAAACAGGCCCGTACGCTCGCTGCAGGATCGCCCATTCTGGAGATTGGTGATCCGTCGCGCATGGATGTCGTGATTGACGTCTTGAGCGTCGATGCCGTACGTATTCGTGCTGGCATGGAGGTCCTGATCACCGGGTGGGGTGGGCCGGATACCCTGCGGGCTGAGGTCAGGCGTGTAGAGCCCGCCGCTCGCCGAAAAGTCTCAACCCTCGGGGTCGAAGAGCAGCGTGTGGACATCATTGCCACGATGACGAACCCTCCGACGCACCTCGGCGACGGTTTCAAAGTTGATGCAGGCATCGTTCTCTGGCGAGCTGACTCCGCACTCACCGTTCCTCTGACGGCATTGGTGCGGTACCGTGGACAGTGGACGGTATTCGTGGTCGATGGCTCACGCGCCGAACGTCGCACCATTGAAATCGGTCACCGCTCCGCCACACACGCGGAAGTACGCAACGGACTCCGTTCCGACGACGTGGTCGTCATCCACCCGCCCGAAGACTTACAGGACGGTGGGCTGATTGAGCCCCTGAACGAAGCGCGCATTGCCAGACGGTAAGGCGCACAGCTTCGCTGTTTTGCGCACGTAACACCGGCTGTCAATCAGTTACAGCACCTTTACCGTTCGGTTATTCGCAGGCAATGTTCCATGTCGACTTTCGCACAGGTACATTGTTCCTGGGAACGGTTGAATGGAGCGTAGACGGGTTCTCTTTATCGGTGGGTCGATGAATCAAACCACCATGATGGTACAGATTGCCGAGCATCTGGGTCATCACGACTGTTGGTTCACCCCACACTACACCGATGGTGTGCTACTGAAACTCGAGAACCGCCGCTTACTGGAGTGGACGGTGGCCGGTAAACGACATCAAGAACGCAGTCTGAGGTACCTGCACGAGCTTGGGTTGCAGATTGATCTGCGAGGTGAGCGGAACGACTACGACTTGGTTGTTACCTGCGCTGATCTCATCGTGCCGAAGAACATCCGGAACAAGCCCATCGTGCTGGTCCAAGAGGGCATGACCGACCCGGAGAACCTGTTGTACTACCTCGTGAAGCATCTCAAACTACCACGGTATCTCGCCTCGACGTCTACCTTTGGCTTGTCGGATGCCTATGTGAAAATGTGCGTGGCTTCGGAGGGCTATCGTGAGCATTTCGAGCGCAAGGGCGTGCGCCGCAACAAGATCGTTGTGACCGGAATTCCCAACTTCGACAACTGCGCTGCCTACCGCGATGTCCCGTGCCAAAAACCAGAGCAACCGTACGTTCTCGTGGCCACCTCCGACGCTCGCGAAACCTTCAAGTTCGAGGATCGCGAGCGCTTCATTCGTACAGCGGTGCAGATTGCTGGAGAGCGGGCTTTGGTCTTCAAGTTGCATCCCAACGAGAACGTTGAACGGGCCGTTCGCGAGATCGCTCGCTGGGCACCACAGGCGAGCGTCCTCTTTGATTGCGACATCAACCCATTGATTGCCCATTGTGATGCTCTCGTGACTCGATTCTCTACGGTTGTCTACGTAGGCATTGCCCTCGGTAAGACCGTGTACAGTGAGTTTCCACTTGAGAGCCTGTACCACATGTGTCCAATTCAAAATGGTGGCCGATCGGCGCAGTCGATCGCTCGTGTGTGCCAAGGCGTCCTTGATGAGTTGCCGCACGCCGTAGATAATGGCCTTCTTGTCCAGTCTCCAAATTATGAGCCAGTACTGGCGCGAGTAGGATGAAGGCGCCCCGTATCATCGTGATCTGTCAGGCACGGATGAGTTCAACGCGGCTGCCGGGCAAGGTGCTCCTGCCACTCGCAGGAGAGCCTCTGTTGCTTCGATGTGTACAGCGCATCCGCAGAGCAGCCCTACCGACGGAGGTCGTTGTTGCTACGAGCATTGATGCCAGCGACGACGTCCTTGCTGATTTCTGCATCACGAACGGAATCCCTATCACACGTGGTAGCATGACGGACCTTCTTGAACGACACCTCTCCTGTGCACAGCAGTACCATGCTGATGTTGTTGTGAAGATTCCGTCCGATTGCCCGCTGATTGACCCGAGTGTTGTCGATCAGGTGATCGGAGCATATCTGGAGTCAGAAGGTACGGTTGACTATATCAGTAACCTCCACCCTCCCTCGTGGCCCGACGGTCAGGATGTGGAGGTGATGTCGATTGATGTTTTGGAAATGGCAGCCAGGTCGGCACGCAAACCCTATGAACGGGAACACACAACGCCGTGGATATGGGACAACAACCAGAACGTGCGATGCAAGAATGTGCGTTGGACTGATGAGCGCGACCTCAGCATGACGCACCGGTGGACCATTGACTACCCAGAGGACTACGAGTTCGTTCGAACAGTGTACGATCGATTGCACGAGGCCCGCCCCGAGTTCACTGTAGATGACGTTCTCGAACTGCTTGAGCGAGAGCCCGTGATTCATGCCATGAATGCCTCGCTGGCTGGTATTAACTGGTACCGCCATCACCTTGATGAACTCCAAACGATCACGCATCTCGACACACGACAGGAGCGTTGATGAACACTGAGCCATTTAATCCGCAGCATCTCGAGAGTATCGCTCTGCGTGTGCGCGAGCACATCCTGCGAATGTCCACTGATGGTGGCTGCTTTACGGGAGCTTCACTGTCGTGTGCGGACCTCTTGGTGTACTTGTACCACCATGTCCTCAACGTGTCACCGGAGACGATCCATTCGCCGGATCGGGACTACCTCCTGCTTTCGAAGGGACACGACGTACCTGCTCTCTATGGAGTCCTGGCGGAGTTGAAGTTCTTTCCAGTTGAGAGGCTGGCAAATCACCTTAGCACGGAAGATCATGTGTACTGGCATCCGAACCGAGAGATTCCTGGTGTAGAATTCCATTCCGGCTCCCTTGGACATCTACTTTCCGTAGGCTTAGGAATGGCTCTTGATGCTCGTATACGAAAGGGTAACAATCGGGTGTTTGTGATCCTCGGGGACGGGGAGCTGAACGAAGGAAGTGTCTGGGAGTCAGCCCTGGTTGCCGGGGCACTTCGAACGGCGCAGTTGATTGCCATAGTAGATCGAAACTATTTCCAAGCCAACATGCGTACGGAAGATCTGATCCCACTCGAACCAATTGCCGACAAGTTCGAAGCCTTTGGGTGGCGTGTTCAGAGTGTTGATGGGCACGACTTCAACGACCTCCATCATCTATTTCGTGAGTGGAGACCAGATACACTGGGACGGCCAACAGTCATCATTGCCTCGACACAGCGCGGACGTGGTGTTCCAAGCATTACCGAGCGCGCCGATCGCTGGTTCTGCAACTTCTCCCATGAGGAAGTTGACTCACTGATTGAAGAACTCTACGGCCATGATCGTGCTACACTCACATCGGAAGGGCTACACGTACGATGATTCCATACGAACAAGCATTGCTCGAATTCGTACAGGCCGATGAGAGGGTTGTCGTTATGACGGCTGAGAATCGAGGTCACATGCGCAATGCTCCGGCACTGATGGGAGACCGCTTTATCGATGTTGGCATCGCAGAGATGACAATGATTGGTGCAGCTGCAGGCCTCGCAGCATGTGGTCGAATAGTCGTGACGCATGCCCTGGCAGCCTTTCTTACGCTGCGGGCGTTTGAGTTTGTACGCGATGATGTGGGAATTCCAGCGCTCCCTGTTCACATGGTTGGAATGGTACCGGGTTTCCTATCCGACGGTAACGGTCCAACGCACCAGGCAATCGAAGATGTGGCTTTGATGAGGGGCATCCCCAACATTGGGGTGTTCTGTCCTGCCGATGAGCAGGATCTGATGATCGGTCTTCGTACAATCGTCATGAGTGGTAAACCCTTCTATATCCGGTACAATGCCCTGCCGCCTGTGGTTGACCATGATCCGACGTTCGTTATCGGAAAGGCCGAGACCATTGTTGACCCACAGACAGGTGTTCAGGATGTTACAATCCTGACCTATGGTATGCTGGTGCGGCAGTGTGTTGGTGCTGCTCGGGAACTGGCGCGAGCGGGGGTCTCTGTGAAGGTTGTCAACCTGAGAACACTGGATCCAGTCGATACGGCGGCGCTCCTTGACGCGGCGGCATCCAGTGGTCTGGTCGTCACGGTAGAAGACCACTTTCGGACGGGTGGCCTTTACAGCATCCTTGCGGAAACCATGGTGCGTCATCGCGTGATGGTCCCCGTGCTTCCAATTGCTCTCGACGGCCGTTGGTTTCGACCAGGCCGACTAGATGAGGTCCTCGATACAGAGGGTTTTAGCGAACCTCAGCTTGTCCAGCGTATCCGGACTGCTCTGGATCATACACTACGCCGATCATTCTCGGGCTCCATTATTGGTTAACGCAACATCACGATGAACTACCCAACCATTACCGAATCCGAACGGCTTCTTCAACGTGCGGAATCTCTGATTCCCAGTGCGACGCAAACGCTTGCTAAGGGCCCTGGGCAACATGTTCGTGGTGTTGCTCCCGTGTACGCTGCTCGTGGGAAGGGTGCGCGACTATGGGACGTTGACGGCAACGTCTACCTTGATTACACCATGGGTGTCGGTCCACTGATACTCGGCTATAGCGTTGATGCTGTCGATCAGGCAATCCGCGCGCAGCTGGAAGATGGCATTACCTTCTCGCTGATGCACCCGTTGGAGGTTGAAGTCGCAGAGCTCATTCGCCAGGTTGTGCCCGGTGCAGAGCGTGTACGGTACAGTAAAACCGGTGCCGACGTCACGTCCGCAGCCGTTCGTTTGGCAAGGGCATACACCGGTCGCACCATCGTACTCTGTTGCGGCTATCATGGCTGGCATGACTGGTACATCGCTGTCACGGATCGCAACGCCGGGATACCGCCATCAGTTCAAGGCGACTCGTACACGTTTGGATTCAATGATCTCGCGACGGTGATCGAAGCGCTTGACGACAACGTGGCAGCAGTCATTTTAGAGCCCACCGTGTTCGATGCTCCCTCTGCAGACTTCCTGCAGGAACTGCGGGAAGTCTGTACCAAGAACGGGACACTCCTGATTTTCGACGAAATGTGGACGGGGTTTCGTCTCGCCCTCGGTGGTGCTCAGCAGTACTTCGGTGTCCATGCGGATCTCGCCTGCTTTTCAAAGGCTGTGGCCAACGGTATGCCACTGTCCGTTTTAACAGGCCGGGCCGATGTGATGGACCTCCTCGATGGAGAGGTGTTCTTCTACACGACGTTTGGTGGTGAAGCTCTGTCGCTAGCGGCGGCAAAGGCAACACTAACGGTACTGCAGGAACAGGATGTCATTTCTGATGTTCACCAAACCGGCAGAGCAATTGCGGATGGACTCCGGGACATCATTCAGCAGATGGGACTTGAGTACGTATCGGTGAAAGGGTTTCCCTGTCGAACCGTTGTTGGCTTTGATGCTCATGCAGGGGATCCATTATTGCTGAAATCGTTCGTGCAGCAGGAACTACTGCGTCATGGAGTGTTATGGGGAGGTTTCCACAATGTTTCATGGTCGCACTCCAACTCGGATGTTGTCCACACGTTGGATGCCTATACTCACGTACTCAGTAGCCTCGATGCGGCGGTGCGTAGCGGTACCGTGGCGGCTCAATTGCGAGGCGAGCCGATGCAGCCGGTGTTCCGCAAGACCGGTTCATTCAATATGAAACCTCGCCAGGTAGGGGGCGAGCAGTGAGCTTTGATCTTTCAGGCCGGGTAGCCGTTGTGACGGGAGCGTATGGGTTGTTAGGTCAGCAGCATTGTCAGGCGCTTGCCCAAGCTGGAGCTACAGTTATCGCTGTGGATCGAACAGAGGATATGGCACGCTCTGTGGCATCGTCACTTGGCCCGCATCATCATGGCAGGGGATGCGACATTACCGTGGAAGCTGATGTGCAGGCATTACGCGCATGGATCATGAACACCTGTGGTCACCTTGACATTCTCGTCAACAATGCAGCCCTCAATGATATGGTCGAGGGCCGACGTGGCGACGTTGAGACGACGATGTTTGAGAACTATCCCACAGAGCTGTTTCGCCAGGTGCTCGACGTCAACGTAACCGGCATGATGCTCTGCTGCAGAGAACTTGGATCGCTTCTGGCCGAGCACGGACGTGGAAGTATCATCAACATCGCCTCGACCTACGGCGTTGTGGCTCCAGACCATCGGATTTACATCGATCGGCATGGAAATCAAACGATGTACAAGAGCATTGCCTATCCCGTAAGTAAAGGGGCTGTGGTGATGATGACGCGATTTCTTGCATCGTACTGGGGGGCGCAGGGTGTCCGCGTAAATACGCTCTCGCCTGGCGGAGTTCTCAATGGACAACCCGATGACTTTGTTGATGCGTATGCCCAGCGAACACCATTGGGCCGGATGGCAGCACCGTCGGATTATCACGGTGCGCTCGTGTTCTTAGCAAGCGATGCATCAGCATATGTCACGGGACATAACCTTATCGTGGATGGCGGCTGGACGGCGTGGTAGGCGTACAGTTCCTATCGTTCACATACGGAGTTTTTGTCATGCAACAGCGAGAAATCGCTCTGGGTTCACGGATGGTTGGCGATGGCCATCCTGTATATATCATCGGCGAGATTGGGATAAATCACAATGGTTCAGTGGACATCGCGAAGCTCATGATCGACGGTGCCGCAGCTGCTGGAGCCGACTGCGTCAAATTCCAAAAGCGAACTCCAGAGCTCTGTGTGCCCAAAGATCAATGGCATTTAGAGCGAGAGACACCATGGGGTAGGATGACCTACATCGACTATCGGCATAAGGTCGAGTTCGATAGCGATGACTACTCCGAGATTGATGCACACTGCAAGGCCAAAGGCATCGACTGGACGGTTTCGTGCTGGGATGAGCAAGCTGTCGCGTTTATGGAGGAGCACTTCGATGTGCCCTTTTACAAGGCAGCATCAGCATCGTTAACGGATCTGGATCTGTTGTCCGAAATGGTTCGAACGGGTAAGCCACTGATGATATCGTCGGGAATGTCCACGCTTGATGAAATCACGACGGCTGTGAATACCCTCGGACACAACCGGATTCTTCTGGCCCACTCTACGAGCTCATACCCATGCCCCGTTCACGAGCTGAATCTCAAGATGATCGACACGCTGCGTGTCATGTACCCCTCGCTTGTCATTGGCTATTCGGGACATGAAACCGGCCTAGCCACAACCTGTGCTACTGTATCACTTGGAGCGGGATTCATCGAACGACACATCACACTTGATCGGGCAATGTGGGGTACTGATCAGGCAGCATCGGTTGAGATCGGCGGACTATCCCGCTTGGTGAAAGATGTTCGCGATATCGAGGTAGCCTTAGGTGATGGAGTCAAACGCGTCTATGATTCCGAATTGGGTGCACGGACGAAGTTGCGTCGCGTAGCATCATAGTTCTACGTCGCCTAAGGAATTCATTGTGGAACAGTTCGTCCAACAACATAGCCTCGTTATCGCAACAACAGGAATCACGATTCTTAGTGCTGTGGTGTTGGTGATTCTCGAGCGCGTCAGGCCATATACACCCGGGCAGAAACTCTTTCGCCCGGGTTTTATAAACGACTTCATCTGGTATGCACTTGTGCAGAGCTACGTTGTTGGCGTGGTCATTTTCGGGGGACTCCACCTATTCGATGAGTACGCTCCGTTTGAACGAGTCGCGTTCATTCGAACGATGCCAATTGCAGCCCAAGTAGCCGCATTGCTGGTCATTCACGATTTCTACATCTACTGGTTTCATCGTCTCCAGCACCGTTCTGCCATTCTATGGCGAACACATGAAGCACACCACTCCACCGAAAATGTTGACTGGTTGAGTGGTAGTCGCTCGCACTCTCTAGAGATCCTCATCAACCAGACTGTTGAATTTGCACCGATCGTGTTGTTAGCCTCACCTGAGGTTGCCGTGCTGAAGGGATGTATCGACGCCGTATGGGGGATGTATATCCACTCCAACATTGATGTCCGGTCGGGTTGGTTACAGTACTTCATCAATGGCCCGGAGATGCATCGATGGCATCATGCCACGGACGACCACTCGCATAATCGCAACTTCTCCACGAAGCTGGCCATATGGGACTGGATGTTCGGCACGGCATATCGTCCGCACTTGAAAAAGCCCGCAGGGTATGGCCTCGGTGAGCCATTCCCATCCAACTACATCGCGCAACACATGTATGCATTCCGACCTCTCACAACACGAGTTGAGAACCCAGGCCGTTCTCGACGCTGACCTACAGCATGAGTTCGATAGTGATCCAGAGCTGCGCCCGATACCACTGGATCACGCAAGTGATGTTGATACCATCATCGTATCTGATATCCATCTTGGCTCTGACGTGTCACGGTCCAAGCGACTGCTCGCCTTACTTCGTTCGTATTCCTTCAAACGCTTGATTCTCAACGGGGATGTGTTTGACGACCTGAATTTCAAGCGTCTGTCAAAGGATGACTGGAAGGTGTTGTCCTTTCTGCGCAAGATGTCGAATCCTCGAAGGCGGATTGATGTCGTTTGGGTCGTTGGTAATCACGACGGCGGGGTAGCGGAAATCCTCTCTCACCTGCTGGGAGTTCCTGTTCATGAAGAGTACACGTTCGCAGTAGCGGACCGGCAGTTATTGGCCATTCATGGTCATCAGTTTGACAAGTGGATTACCAAGCACGTGGTCGCCACGGCGATCGCTTCGGCTGTCTACCTATTTATCCAGAAGGTGGACCCTCAGCATCGCGTGAGCCGTTGGGTAAAGCGAACCAGCAAGCAGTGGTTGCGCCTCAGTGAAAAGGTGGGCGTCGATGCCGTGCGTTACGCACGGCATCGGTGTGATGTGCATGCAGTATTCTGCGGTCATACCCATCAACCAGCTGTCAAAGACATCGAAGGAGTCTTGTACGTGAACTCCGGCAGCTGGACGGATAAGCCATCCCAGTACGTCACCATCAGTCATGACGGTGCGATCGAACTTCGGGACTGTGCCTAGACTGTGGTCTTCGTGCTACCCTTGCGGCACTCCGCCCGGGGCACCGTGGCACTTCTTGTACTTCTTACCGGATCCGCAGGGACAGGGGTCGTTGCGACTGATGTCGGCATCAGCGCTGCGAGCAGCAGACACCGAGGCTGACGGCGTAGCATTGCTGAACTGCAGTCGGCTGGTGGTCGTCACGTTGGAACGCATGGCTGGAACGGCGGCGGCCACAGCTGCTTGCGAGGTGTCGGCTGCCGGTCGCTCTGCCGGTCGCTCTGCCGGTCGTTGAGTTGGACGGCTAGCCTGTGGCGATGGCTGCACCTGAGGGAAGTACTTGAAGGCCGTATGAACGATCGCCTGATTGATCTCCTCGATCAGCTCCTGGAACATGGAATAGGCTTCACGCTTGTACTCCAGAAGCGGGTCCTTCTGGCCGTAGGCACGCATGTAGATGCCTTCTTTCATGTCGTCCATGCTGCGCAGATGCTCGCGCCACTGTTCGTCCACCGACGTCAGCCAGGCGTACCGCTCCAGTGCCATCATGAATTCTGTACCAAAGGTCTCTTCTTTGCGATCGTAGAATTCGGTGGCAGCTTCGTGGACTGCTTCGATGACCTGGTCCTGCGTCAGCGAGGCAAAGTCGCTATCAGCAAATGCTGGTTCGCACAGCAGGGTAGAACGAACCTGATTCTTAAATCCGACGGCATCGCCCGTTTCGTGGAACTCGGCGTACCACCGTGCGGCAAGCCCCTTCACAAACTCCAGAATCTCCGGACGCAGGCGTTCGCCATACAAGGCATGGCGGCGGCGATCGTAGACGACTTCACGCTGCTGATTCATCACGTTGTCGTACTCGAGCAGTCGTTTTCGGATCGAGAAGTTGTTGCCTTCGACCTTCTTTTGAGCATTCTCGACGCTCTTGGTAACCATGCCAGCCTGAATCGGTTCGCCCTCGGGGACCTTGAGTCGCTGCATGATGTTGGCGATGCGCTCACCCTGGAATAGGCGCATCAGATCGTCTTCGAGCGAAAGGAAGAATTGCGAGATGCCGGGGTCGCCCTGGCGACCGGCGCGACCTCGTAACTGACGATCGATTCGACGAGAGTCATGGCGCTCGGTACCGATAATTACCAATCCACCGTTCTGCTTGACGTCCGGCGCCAGCTTGATGTCCGTGCCACGGCCTGCCATGTTTGTGGCGATGGTCACCGAGCCCACCAAGCCAGCGTTCGAGACAATCTCGGCCTCGCGCTGGTGTTGCTTGGCATTCAGGACATTGTGCTTCAGCCCCGTCCGCTTGAGCATCTTGCTGAGCAACTCGGAGACTTCCACGCTGGTGGTACCCACCAAAACCGCTCTGCCAGCTGCGATGTGCTCCTGAATGGCCTCGATGACAGCATTGTACTTTTCGCGCTTGGTGCGATAGATAAGGTCGTCGCGGTCGTCGCGCACAATGGATCGATTGGTGGGGATCACCACCACATCCAGCTTGTAGATTTCCCAGAACTCGGCAGCTTCCGTCTCGGCCGTACCGGTCATACCAGCCAATTTGTGGTACAAGCGGAAGTAGTTCTGCAGTGTTACTGTTGCAAACGTTTGCGTATCCTGTTCAACACGAACACCTTCCTTGGCTTCGATCGCCTGATGGAGTCCATCAGAGTACCGCCGTCCTTCCAGAATACGTCCCGTGTGTTCGTCGACAATCTTGATCTTGCCATCTTGAACCACGTATTCGTCGTCGATGGAATACAAGGTGTAGGCCCGAAGCAACTGATTGATGGTGTGAATCCGGTCGCTACGGTCCGAGAACTCGCGCATGAGGGCATCTTTGCGCAACGTTTTGTCTTCATCACCAATGGTTGCATCGCCCTCCAGAGCACTCATTTCCGTGGCGATGTCAGGGATGACAAACATGTTCGGATCCTCCTGTTGGGTAGCCAGGAGTTCACGGCCCTTCTCCGAAATGTCGATCTGGTGGTTCCGCTCATCAATCGTAAAGTAGAGCTCCTCATCAATGATCGACATCCGTCGACCCTGTTCTTTGAGGTACTCCAACTCCGTTTCACGCATGAGCTTGTTTGCGCTGGGATCCTGAAGCAACTTCATCAAGCGGCTGTGCTTCGGCATGCCACGATGTGCGCGCAGGAGGTTCACACCTGCCTGCTCGCGCTGCTCTTTTCCCTCGGCCTGCAGCAAACGCTCGGCATCGGCCACAATCGTGTTGACGTACTTCGACTGCGTGTCCACCAGACGCTTCACGCGAGGATTCATCTCCACAAACGCTCGCTCCGTATTGCCGCTAGCAACCGGGCCGGAGATGATCAGGGGAGTACGCGCCTCGTCGATCAACACCGAGTCGACCTCGTCCACAACTGCAAACCAGTGTGGCCGTTGAACCATGTCGTTGGCATCGTTGACCATGTTATCGCGCAGGTAATCGAAGCCAAACTCATTGTTTGTTCCGTACGTAATGTCGGCGGCGTATTCCACCTTGCGCTGCTGCGGCTGCATGTTCGACTGAATACAGCCGGTGCTTACGCCCAGCATGTCGAAAATGGGCTTCATCCATTCGCGGTCACGACGGGCGAGGTAATCGTTGACGGTTACAAGGTGCACGCCACGGCCGGCCAGAGCATTGAGGTACAGTGGCAGCGTTGCCACGAGCGTCTTTCCTTCGCCCGTGGCCATCTCAGCGATCTTCCCCTGGTGAAGCACAATGCCACCAATCAGCTGAACATCGTAGGGTACCATGTCCCAGGTGGTGGAGTGGCCAACCACGTCGTAGGTATGACCAACCAAGCGTCGGCAGGTTTCCTTTACCACGGCAAAGGCCTCCGGCAGGATGTCGTCGAGGGTTGCCTGAATCTCCTCGTACTGTTCGCGATCGAGTTCTTCGAGGCGGGCGTAGAGGTGGGAGCGGTCTTCGTGCGAGATCTCCGTGTCGGTTTTGAGCTGTTCTTGAATGCGCTCCACCTCCTGCCGCAATTCCAAAACAACAGCATTGATGCGTTCGCGGAATTCGTCGGTTTTTGCTCGGAGGTCGTCGTTGGTAATCGACGCTAACTGGGCGAAGTGGGTGTTGATCTCGGCGACAAGGGGCTGAATCACTTTGACATCCTTGTCCGACTTCGATCCGAAGATCTTACTGAGAGCTTTTAGCATGCAGGTTCGGTGTTCACGTGAAAAACAATCAAGGGGCCAAAATTACCGTAATTTGAGGGCATACTCACAGAAAAAACCTCCTTACGAAGGGCCTATGGACGCGTCAACCGACCTCTACGTGTACAGTCCGGAACATCTGCTGGAGCAGGCGGCTCAAGCCGACGAGATTCTGGGGTACCGAAGGCTAACGTTCTATGTGGACGGCCAGGGCCAGCTGGCCAAGGAGCCGACAGATACACGCGCTGAGTTCTTCTACTCGCCATCGGGTGGTACCCTGCGTGATGCCGACCTGAACATCGTACTGTACTCGGCCAAATTCGATCTGTACAAGGGGCTTGGGCGTGCTTCATGAGTGAGTACGGCAGCTACGTTGATGTGCTCCGCATCGTTGGTGCGGCCATTGCCGGTATCGGCTTGTTCCTCTATGGTCTTGAGCAGTTCACCCGTGAGGTCACTCGCGTGTCGGGTGAACGGACGCAACGCGTTTTTGCTCAGCTCACCGCTTCGCGGATGCGGGGCGTGCTCACCGGAGCCGTATCGACAGCCCTCGTGCAATCCAGCACGTCGGTGTCGGTGGTGCTGCTTACGCTGGTGGAGTCGGGTGTCCTAACCTTCATCAAGGCGATTCCGGTGATCCTAGGGGCAAACATCGGTACAACAGTTACCAGTCAGCTGGTTGCGCTGCGCGCGATTGATTGGGGTACGTACTTGCTAGCACTGGGCTTCCTGATCACACTTCTGCCGGGTAAGGCAAAGCATGCGGGGAGACTCATCTTTACGTTCGGATTTGTGTTTTTTGGGTTGAACGTGATTGCCGCCGCGCTGGAGCCTCTGGCCCAATTGGATGCGGCCATGTCGATTCTTCGTCGGTTTGATGACCCATATTCATTTGTGATGATTGGGATGGTGCTTACAGCCCTCATCCAGTCGAGTTCCGTCTCCACGGGACTTGCCGTGGTGTTGGTGCAGAGTCACGTCCTGTCGTTTGAAGCGGGATTGGGTATCATCATGGGGTCCAATGCCGGAACCTGTGCCACCACATGGATTGCTTCGCGTGGCATGTCGAAACCGGCAAAGCGCACTGCGTGGGCGCACATCGCCTTCAACGTTGTTGGGGTAGTGGTGTTTATGCCCGTTGTGCGCTGGTTTGCCGAGCTGCTGCACCTTCTTCCTGGCACTGAAGCGATGCAGCTGGCGCACGGACATCTAATCTTCAACCTCGTGACGGTTGTCCTTGTTCTGGTGATGTTTACGCCATTTCGACGTCTACTTGAACGTATGATTCCAGACGATCACGTTTGAATCAACATGATGTACCTCGACCCATGATCTATCTTGACCACAGTGCCACCACTCCCATCGATGAACGGGTTCTGGAAGCAATGCTCCCGTGGCTTCGCGAACACTACGGTAATGCATCCAGCATCTACTTGTCCGGCCGGCAAGCACGACTGGCGATCGAAGATGCCCGCGCCGAAGTGGCTCACCTGCTTGGTGCACATCCCGCCGAAGTGATCTTCACCAGCGGCGGAACGGAGTCAAACAACGCCGTGATTCATAGCTGTGCGATGGAGTCTGCCTTGGTAGACCACATTGCCTACTCGGCCATTGAACACCATGCGGTGATTCATCCCGCTCAAGCCATGGAACGCTTGGGTATTGGAGTGTCTGAGATTGGCGTTGATTCTACGGGTCGGGTTCGATTGGATGAGGTGTCCACCTTCAACCGAGATCGGCAGCTGGTCTGTGTGAT
>CAZBOW010000015.1:0-27685 GCA_964493635.1 uncultured Hyphomicrobiales bacterium | reverse complement strand
TTCGATTGGATGAGGTGTCCACCTTCAACCGAGATCGGCAGCTGGTCTGTGTGATGCACGTCAACAACGAAACCGGCACCGTTCAGCCCCTTTCCGAGATCCGAGCATGCATTCCGGATGCCTTGCTCCACACTGATGTTGTGCAGTCGTTTGGGAAGATTCCAGTGCATCTGTCCGACCTGGGCGTTGATTTTGCAGCCGTGTCGGGACATAAGATCAACGGACCGAAGGGGGTGGGGGCCTTGTTTATCCGGAAGGGAATCGATTTCAAAGCCCACCAACAGGGTGGGGGACAGGAGCGGAATCGAAGGGCGGGAACCGAGCCGGTGGCGTTGATTGTTGGATTGCAGCACGCAGCACGGTATGCCGTACAGGAGATGGACGAGAGTACGCGAAGAATGCGGCGCATGATTGATCGACTCGAAGACGGTCTTCGTCATGGCATCCCACAGGTGCGTATCAATACTCCGGTGGATCACCGAGCACCGCACATTTTGAATGTCTCCTTCGAGGATGCCTCAGATCTGGATGGAGAGGCAATCCTGCAGATGCTCGACATGCGGGGTGTGGCGGTCTCGAACGGTAGTGCGTGTGTTTCGGGGAGTCTGCAGGCATCGCACGTCCTGCTGGCCCTGGGTCGGGATCGGTCAGAAGCCAAGGCGGCTGTTCGTTGCTCCGTGGGAAAGGGCACAACAGAGGATGAAATTGATCAGGCTGTTGCAATTATTACCGACGTGATGCGTAAATTGCGTGTGACAACACACAATTAGTCGTTCATGTTTCTCCAGTTCTACCATTCTTAAAGGGTTCTACGATGAATCGCATCGCACATGTCCTGATCCTCTCTTCGCTGGCTGTCGTTACTGCCATCGCCGGTACGGGCTTCCCGAACGTTAAGGGCAAGGCTGAGTCCTACTCGCTCAACAATGCTGTGGGCAAGAACAGCATCACCTTCCATAGTGTAATGCCGGTGGAGGAGATCCACGGTACGGCCGATGACGTCACCGGACGGTTCCAACTGGACCCAACCAACCTTGAGATGACGAAGGGGGAGTTCACCGTTCAAGTCCTGTCGATGAAGACGGCCATCGCAAAACGCGATGAGCACATGTACAGCAGCACATGGCTGGATGCTGAGAAGTTCCCCACCATCAGCGCCATCTTTAAGAGCCTCACGAATGTGAAGGCAACGCTTCAGGATGGTCGGTACGTTGCCACGGCCAAGGCCGTTGGAACCTTCACCATGCATGGTGTAACCAAGCCCCTTACCGCTGATGTGGTGATTACGTGGATCCCGGCCTCGGCGGAAACGGCAAAGCGTGCTTCCGGTAACCTTGCGATGATTACAGCCAACTTCACTGTTGCCCTGGCCGACTTTGGCGTCAAGGGAAAAGGTGATGTGATCGGAACAAAGGTGGGCAAGACGATCGACATCAAGACGAGCTTCTTCGCCAACGTCGACTAATACCGACAAATCGCGATCGAATACGGAAGGCCAATGGCACCAAGCCGTTGGCCTTCTTCCGTTTATCCGACATCGTCAGGTCGAAAATGTTCGCCTGAAACTTTGCCTCGCCATAACGGTTTCGTAATCTTGACGAAGCTGTACACATCTACTAAGGAGTTCTCAATGCTCGTTCGTTTCCTATTGGCAGTCACTGCGATTGCCCTCATGGCGGGCACCGGCACGCTCATGGCCCGATCCAATGGCATCACAGGCCAGTACCAGAATGGCTGTGGTGGTATCGGCTGTCATGGCGGAACCGCTACGTCTAGCACCGAACTGACGCTCACAGGTCCAGGATCTCTCAAGGCTGGCGCTACGGGCAACTTCACGGTGCGTGTAGCCAATACCACGGCCACTGTGCTGGGTGCCGGGTTTAACCTAGCCATCCTGTCCCCAGCGAACGCTGTCTCCGGAACATTCCAGGCGGGGAACGGCATCTCTACAACCGGCACGCAGTTAGCTCACACGCAGACGAAATTGTTCGATGCTAACGATGGCGCTGATTTCGCCTTTTCGTGGACGGCACCCAACACACACGGCGTCTACACCGTGGCGATTGCCGGAAATGCGGTCAATGGCGACGGTACGAGCGGTGGAGAGATCTGGAACACCAAAACCGTCAGCATCTCGGTCAACGGCGCAACGATCACCGCGCCAACTGGTGGGACGTACTGTCAAGGCGCATCGGTGACGCTAACCTGGACGCAAACCGGTATCTCGAACATGCGTGTCGAGATTTCGTCCGACAACTTCACAACGATCACCACGGCGGTCTCCTCAGTGGCAGGGGATGCCGGGCAGTTTGTCTACACCATTCCTACCAGCCTCACACCGTCGAGTACGTACCGAATGCGACTGGTGGATGCCTCGAATGGCGATGTGCTGGCTACGACGAATACGTTCAGCATCTTGGCTGGCCCCTCCTTCGTGACCCAACCGCAGAACACCGAAGTCTGCGTGGGCTCTACGGCCCAAATCGTTGCCGGTGCCAACGGCAGCGACGTGATCTATGCATGGAAGAAGGACGGTCAAACAATTGCTGGCGCCACCACGGGCATCCTACGTATTGTGGGAGCCACGGCCGCCGATGCCGGTACCTACGTCTGTGAAGCCACATCGTGTAATCAAACGGTGACGTCCGATGAAGTGACCCTTACCGTAAATACGCCGCCGGAAATCACCAGCCAACCAGTCGGTGATACGGTATGTCAGGATCAGACGGTAACGCTGTCGGTAACAGCCACCGGTTCGGACCTGTTCTATCAGTGGACACGCAATGGCGTGGACATCGACGGTGCAAACGAGGCAACGTACACGATCCAAGGAATCAGCATCCAGCAGAAGGGGACCTATCGTTGTCGGGTGCAGGGGGCTTGCCCACCTGCAGCGCTCTCCGATGGTGTTACGATCGAAGTCATTACGGGCCCGACCATCAACCTGCAGCCACGCCGGGCCAACCTGACCACGGGACAGGATCTGGTGCTGAGTGTAACGGCAGCGGGTGTGGGCCTCACGTATCAGTGGTATCGCAATGGTACAGCGATCGCTGGCGCAACAAAGGCTATCTACGCCAAGGCCGCTGCTAGCAAGGACGACGCCGGCACGTACTATGTGAACGTGATCAACCAATGCGCTACCGTGGCGAGCAACGAGGTCGAGGTAACGGTGTCGGATGTTGCCGGTCCGGGCGTCTTTGCCCTGAGTGTCGATGCGCTTGATCTTGGCACGATTCCGATGTGCGATGTTGTGGACACAACCATCACCGGACTTCTTCGGAACACTGGAGGTACCGCCATCACCGTCACGGGCGCTACGATCAGCCCAGCTGGAGCCGCTGCCCTCACCGGGGTGACGTTCCCACTGTCGTTGGAACCTGGTGCGGCTGTGGATGCCACCATCACGTTCAATGCTTCCGGTGCTGGCAGTCAGACGGCGACCGTAGAGTTTGCCGAGGCTAGTGGTACCCTGAGTCTGGCAGTTTCGGCCACCGGCGAGGAAGTCGCACGATCGTTGGCAGACACTGTGTCCTTCCCCGTGCAACTCGGACCTACAAAGTGCGTGACGATGGCCGCGGTTCCCTGCCCCAGCTACCGTGTGACGGCGGTCACCTTCGAGGGTGCTGCCGCAGCCTCCTACGCGCTGGCCGATGGTGTCACGCTGCCCATCGAGGGTACGGCTGGACAGAACGTTCGCGTATGTATTACATCGGTGCAGGACAGCGACGGTGAGGCAACCGTCGTGATGGAAACCACGGCTGGCCAGGTACGCGTTGCGCTCAAACGCGACGGCGTTCTCTCATCGGTGGATGAGGACCTTACCGTGATTGCGGGCTTGCAGGTGTCGCCCAACCCGATGCGCGACGAACTAACGATTCGCGTCGCAAATCCAGAGCCCCTTACCGTTCACGTTCACTCCGTGGTAGGCAACCGTATGGTGTCCTTGAGCGGTGTTGGTGAAGTCCGCTGGAATGGCCGGGACCTCGCTGGTGCGCGTTTGGCCTCCGGCGTGTACGTGCTCGTGATCGAGCAAGGAATGTCGACGCAGGTTGCGAAGGTCATCGTCGAGTAAGCCACAAGACCTGTACGAAACACCGCGAAAGATCGCAAAAGATAAAGGGCATCCAACTCAGGAGTTGGATGCCCTTTATTCTTGTGTGAGACGGAGCTGAGTACCGGAATTACGGGAAGATGCCCAGTTGCAAGTACGACTCGGCAATCTTGTTAACGGAATTCACAAACGCTGCTGTCCGCATGTCGTTGATTTTCTTGCTGGAGCGAAGTGTATCCATGATGGCGTGGTACGCCCCAATCATGGTGTCCTCCAGTCCGGAATTGACGATGTCTTCCTCATCTGCACCGCGAGCAATGATTGAGCGTTCGCTGGAGGTGAGCGATTTGCCCGTCATCTTCTCGATCGTGTCGATCATGCGCGTGTTGGATCCCTCTTCAAAGCGCTTGTCCATGCGGCCAAACCGCACGTGAGAGATATTCTTCAGCCACTCGAAGTACGACACGACAACGCCACCGGCGTTGACGTACATGTCCGGCATCACAAAGACGCCTTTCTTGAGCAGGATCTCTTCGGCATGGGAGGTGATCGGTCCGTTGGCACCCTCGGCAATCAGCTTTGCTTTGATGCGAGGTGCATTCTCCTTGTAGATCTGCGACTCCAGTGCTGCTGGAACCAAGATCTCGCACTCCAACTCCAGAACGGATGCAGCATCCTTGACGGTCTTGCCACCCGGGAACTTCGTGATTGATCCTGTGGCATTCCGATGCGCAGCCAAAGCCTCTACATCAATCCCCTTGGGATTGACCACGGCACCGTCGTACTCAATGATGCCGATCACCGTGGCTCCGCCCTCTTGGAGGAACTTTGCTGCGTGGTACCCCACGTTACCAAAACCCTGCACAACAACGCGCTTGTCGGCAAAGCCTGTTGTCATCCCGAGTTTCTTCATCAGCATGGCATCGTTGACTGCTTCACGCACCGAGAAGAACAGGCCCCGGCCCGTAGCCGCCGTGCGGCCTCGTACACCACCCTGCCCCACAGGCTTACCCGTGGTACATGCCAGTGCGTTGATGTTATCCTTTTCGAACGTCTGGTAGGTGTCAGCAATCCACGCCATTTCACGCGGTCCGGTGCCATAGTCTGGAGCCGGAACGTCAACTTCCGGTCCGATGAAGTTCTTCTTGATCAGCTCCACGGTGTATCGACGCGTAATACGCTCGAGCTCATCAACGGTGTAGTTCTTTGGATTGATCTTGATTCCACCCTTACCACCACCGAACGGGACGTCCACAACGGCGCACTTGTAGGTCATCAGTGCCGCAAGGGCTTCCACTTCCTGCTGGTCCACGGAATCGGCATACCGGATGCCACCCTTACACGGCAGCTTGTGATGGCTGTGTTCGGCACGGTAGGCCTGGATTACTTGGATCTCTCCGTTGATGCGCACAGGAAACTGCATCTGGTAGACGGAATTGCACACTCGGATCTGTTCGATCAGACCCTTCGAGTGGGGGAGGTGTTGTGCAGCCTTGTCGAAGTAGTGGTTCACCGACTGCAGGAATGGTTGGGAGCCATGAGGGATAGCCGACGCTGCCGTTTTGGTAGTCGTCTTCTTTGCTGATCCGCTCTTGGCGGTCGATCGTGAGGCCATGTGCCCGTCCGAACGTTAATGATGGAATGGGTTGAAAGAAATCTTGCAGATACACTTACAGGTTGCCGCGGCGTTCCTGCTCGCGCTCAATCGAGACGAACAGTGCGCGGAAGTTGCCTTTGCCGAAGGACCGAGCCCCCTTCCGCTGAATGATCTCATAGAACAGCGTCGGACGGTCCTCGACAGGCTTCGTAAAAATCTGGAGGAGGTAGCCTTCATCATCGCGGTCGACAAGGATGTTCAGGCGCTTAAGGTCAGCAAGATCTTCGTCGATCGGGCCGACGCGCTCGAGTAAGTCGTCGTAGTAGGTGTCCGGGATGTCCAAGAACTGCACGCCGCGTCGGCGGAGCTCGCCAACGGTGTGGATGATATCATGCGTCGCCACGGCGATATGCTGAACGCCTGGACCGTGGTAAAAGTCAAGGTACTCCTCGATCTGACTCTTCTTCAATCCCGGCGCAGGCTCGTTGATCGGGAACTTGATGTATCCATTGCCATTGGACATCACCTTGCTCATCAATGCAGAGTATTCCGTGGAGATATCGGCATCATCGAAGGTGAGGAGCAGCTTGAAACCCATCACGTCTTCGTAGAACTTCACCCACTCGTTCATCTTGCCTAACTCAACGTTCCCAACGCAGTGGTCAACATAGAGAAGCCCAACGGGGATCGTCTCCAGCGAATCTGCCGCCGGTTCGTACCCCGGCAGGAAGGTGCCGGAGTAGTCCTTGCGCTCCACGAACGTATGGATGGTATCGCCATAGGTGTGAATCGAAGCGACAACAGCTGTACCATGTGCATCCGAGAGTACCGTTGGCTCTTGAGCGCTGCGCGCTCCACGTGCCGTGGTTTCCTGCCAGGCCTTCGTAGCATCATCAACCCACAGTGCGAGCACCTTCACACCGTCGCCATGTCGGGCGATGTGGTCGGTGATTGGGCTGTCCGGATGCATCGGCGTTGTCAGCACCAGTCGGATCTTCCCTTGCTGGAGAACATAGGATGCGCGGTCGCGCACCCCAGTTTCTGGTCCAGCGTAGGCAAGGAGCTGGTAGCCAAAAGCCGACCGATAGTAATAGGCGGACTGTTTGGCGTTGCCGACGTAAAACTCGATGTAGTCGGTACCGTTGATGGGCAGAAAGTCGGTATCGGTTGTTGCTGAGGTCATACAGTACTCCGGTGTAATTCGCCTACGGCCTGAGCCAGGCGCGTGTTCTGATCGTCGGTGCCCGTGCTGAGACGAACACAGGTTGGAAGTCCGAATCCAATGAGCGGACGGGTAATGAACCCACGTTCCAGAAGCGACCGATGGAAGACACGTGCATCCTCTGCGCTGCCACAATCCACCATCACGAAGTTGGCAATACTTGCTGAGGTCACGTAGCCGTTCTCGTTGAGCGCTTCTTGAAGAACGGTGAGTCCACGCATATTCAGCCGGACCGTCTCCTCCACAAACGACACATCATCCAGGGCGGCGATTGCTGCGGCACATCCCAGGGCGTTGGGGTCGAATGGAAGTTTTGTCTTTTGCATCCATGCCATCACGTCTGGGTGACCTACGGCGTACCCGATTCGATACGCAGCCAATCCGTACGCCTTGGAGAAGGTGCGGAGCACCATCACGTTTGGACGGAGCATTGTTAAGCCGTCTGGGTAGGTTTCAGGAGCCAAGACCGCCGCGTACTGCACATAGGCCTCGTCCAGCACCACCAGCGTTGTGGCGGGTACGCGATCCAGCAGCCACGTGAGCTCATCGCGGGTGATGTAGGTACCGGTCGGGTTGTTCGGGTTGGCGATGTACATCACCTTCGTGTCCGGTCGGCAGGCGGCTGCAAGTGCATGCACGTCGAAGCGGTAGTCCGGCGTCAGAGGCACAAGATCAGGTTCAGCTCCTACCGTTCTGGCAGCAATGGAGAAGCTCACAAAGGCTCCCTGCGAGCTAACAACGTGGTCCATCGGTTGGACGAACGTGCGCATCAGCTGATGGATCAGAGCGTCGCTTCCATTGCCCACAACAATGCTGTCGGCAGACACACCATGATGGATGGCAAGTCGGGCTCGCAGAGCGGCACCACCATCGCCATACACCTGTGCCGACTCCATGGCGTTCAGGACCGCTGCCCGTGCGCTCGGTGCGCAGCCGAGAGGGTTTTCATTGGATGCCAGCTTCTCAACATGTGATAGGCCGTACTCCCTCGAGATCTGCTCGACAGATGCGCCAGGTGTGTACGCTGCTACGTTGCGGAGGTGTTCAATACCACGGATCATATGATACAAAGTTACGAATCCGGACAGAGCCTCCTATTTTCGCACCACGCATGAACAATAGCTCCAACCGTCCTCGCATCGTGATCATCTTCACGGGTGGGACCATCGCCTCAACACTCGACGCCGGTTTCGGTGGCGTGGTCCCAAGCCTGACGGGTGGCGAGATTCTCCAGCTTGTGCCGGACATCCATCACGGTGCCAACGTGACGGTTCATGAATATGGTGCGTTTCCCGGCCCCCATATCACGCCAGAACGAATGGCCGAACTGTCGGCTTTGATCTGTTCGTACCGCGATCGGGGATTCGACGGCGTGGTTGTCACACACGGCACGGATACGTTGGAGGAAACAGCGTACTTCCTGGACCTGACCGTTGGCGGTACCATGCCCGTGGTCGTGGTTGGATCGATGCGAAACTCCAGCGAGCCCGACTGGGATGGTCCGCGGAACCTGCGTGATGCCGTCGCTGTGGCTGCCCATCCGTCGGCTCGGGACCATGGAGTGCTCGTGTGCCTCGGTGGCGACATCCTTGCCGCCTCGGAGGCCACGAAGGTTGATACTGCCGACGTTGCAACGTTTGCCTCACCGAACTTTGGTCCGATTGGAAGGATTACCAACCGAACGGTGCTCATCCATCGGCATCCGCTGCGCCGGGAAACCATTGCCATCGGCCCCCTGCCACCCTTCATCCCACTGTTCAAGCTCTATGCCGGCATGGATGGTACGTTGATCGACGCGGCCGTGGAGCTTGGTGCACAGGGCGTGGTGGTGGAAGCCTTTGGCGTTGGCAACGTAACGCCGCCCGTCTTTACCGCCTTGTGTCGCGTGATGCAGCGGAACCTACCCGTAGTGTTGGTGTCGCGGTGTCCCGTTGGTAGGGTCGAGCACGTCTATGCTTACGAAGGGGCGGGTAAGCTGCTCTACGAGGCCGGCGTGATCTTTGCCGACTACCTCAATGGGCCTAAGGCTCGGATCAAATTGTTGTGTTTGTGTGCGTCGGGCAGTTCTGTCGAGCAGATTCGTCAGTCGTTTGAGTGGGTCGACCATACCGAGGGGCGTCCCGAATGAGAACGACTCTTGCCGTTATCAACCTCGATCACCTGGCCTCGAATCTTGATGTGATCCGCAGCAGGGCCCCCGGAGCACGTATCCTGGCCATGGTCAAGGCAAATGCCTATGGGCATGGGCTCGTTGGGACCTCTCGCGTGTTGCAGCACCTGGGTGTCGAGATGCTTGGCGTTGCCTTTGTCCACGAGGCCGAGGCGCTCCGTGCTGGTGGCATTACCGCCCCCATCCTGGTCATCACGCCTACGACGCCCCAAGATGCCGATAGTATCATTCGACACGGTCTGCACGTTGTGGTCTGCAGCGAGCAGGAGGCACGCATCCTCTCGAACGCTGGTGCAGCTGCAGGAGTCACGATTCCTGTGCACCTCTATGTAGACACGGGCATGCATCGCGATGGCGTGGCCCCCGATCAGGTGCTCTCGCTTCTGTCGACGATGCGCTCCTTGCCCGCCCTTACCACGTGCGGAATCTGCACTCACTTTGCCACAGCCGATCAGGCCGATTCTCTGTTTTTAGACGCTCAGCTGCAGACGTTTCTGTCCGTGGTTGATACGGCCACGGAGCACGGCTATACCTTCGACTACGTTCACGCGGCCAACACGGCATCCATCTGGCATCGGCTGGCATCCCACTGCACCATGGTTCGACCCGGACTGTCGCTCTACGGATATGGGTTGATTGACACAGCCGAGCAGGCGCTCCGCCCGGTGATGTCGCTGCAAACCACAGTAACGGGATTGCGCCGCATTGGTGCCGGAGAGGGTGTCAGTTACGGCCGACGGTACATTACTTCCCAAGAAACCACCATTGCTACACTGCCAATCGGGTACGGTGATGGTTATTTTCGTGGGTTCACGGGAAAGACGTGGTGTTTGATCCACGGAACGAAGTACCCCATTGTGGGCACCATTTGTATGGATGCTTGCATGGTGGATGTTGGCAACGACAACATCGCCATTGGAGATGTTGTTGTCCTTCTCGGTGAACAGCAAGGGGCTGACGGCGTGGTGCAACGCATCGATGCCATGGAGCTTGCAGCGGTGATCGGTAGCATCCCCTACGAGGTGCTCACAGCGATCTCCGAGCGGGTTCCCCGAGCCTTTGTCGGGCGTTTATCCACGGTGGCCCAGCAGGGAGAGCAGGGAGAGGTGTCGAGTGTATAGTGTACGACTGAGCAACTTTGAGGGTCCGTTGGACCTTCTGCTCTTCTTCATCCGACGAGATGAACTGGACATCTACGACATCCCCATCGCGCGGATCACCGAGGAGTTTCTTGAGTACGTCAAGCTCATGGAGCTGCTGGATCTGGAGCAGGCCGGGGAATTCGTGGTCATGGCCTCGATGCTGGTGCAGATCAAGGCCCATATGCTCCTGCCGCGGAATGAGTCGGTGGCAACCGATGGTGCCGCGATCGACGAACAAGATCCCCGCGCCGAACTCGTTCGTCGACTGCTGGAATACAAACGATTCAAGGAAGCATCCGAGCATCTTGCAACCCAGGCCGATGAGCAGCGGTACGTGCTCTACCGTGCCGTGTTTGATGCCGAGCAAGTACACGTCCCGGATGACGGAACGTACCGGAATGCCACGCTGTTCGACCTTCTCAAGGCATTAAAGCGTGCCATCGAACGCGCACCCGATGAGCCCGAGCCACATGTTGTGGCGCGTTTCCCGATCACGGTCGAGGAGAAGTCCGAGGAGATTCTGCACACACTGCGCCAGCGCCCCAGTGTTCGCTTCTTCGAACTCATTACCGGGCGCACGCGCATGCACATCGTAGTAACCTTCTTGGCACTTTTGGAGCTGGCCAAGAACGCCTTTATTCGGATTCAGCAGGACGAGTCCTTTGACGACATCGTGGTTGCATCCCGAGCTGCACTGCAAGAAACGGAAGAGCCTTCATGACCGATGATACCACACCGATCGAGCAGCCCCTCGATTCCGAGCGGCTACACATTCCCTACTTCTTCACCCTGGAGCGGTATGATCAGTGCCGGGCACTGGAATCGCTCATCTTTGCCAGTGAGGAGCCCCTTACCACACGGGTGATGCATCGCATCCTTGTTCTGGAAGATCCCACCAACGAGCATCCGGGTCAGCAGCCACTGCCACTCGATGGCGAGCCGGCCGAGGCAGAAACTGCCGTCCCGGTGCCGGTCTTTGAGATTCCCAAAGGCTACTTCGATGAGCTTGTTGATGACATCAACACGGATCTGGAGCGCACCGACCGGCCCTTTCGGATTGTGAAGATTGCCGGCGGCTATCAGTTTGCAACCACGCCGCAACACGGCTCGCTGGTGCAACGCCTGCTCAAGGCTCGGAATCGGAAGCGCCTTACGCAGGCGGCCTTGGAAACGCTGGCCATCATTGCCTACCGTCAGCCGATCACAAAGGGCGAAGTCGATGCCATTCGCGGCGTCAATGCTGGCGAGGTGGTCAATTCGCTGGCAGAGAAGGGTCTCGTAGCCATGGTGGGCCGCTCCGAGCAGCCAGGTAAGCCTCTGCTGTATGGCACAACGGAAGAGTTCCTGCGGTTGTTTGGCTTGGGAAGCCTTTCGGACCTACCAAAGCTGCGGGAGATCGACGATCTGTTGAAGACCACAACCACCCTGGTAGAACTCGACGAGACGATCTCGATCACCACCGATCACCGTACGCTACGCCGACAGTTAGCACTCTTACTCGACGAAGATCGGTCGGAACCAACTTCCGGATCAGCCACCGATACGCCGTCGACAGAAGCAACATCGGGTGCCTACTTCGAGCCTCGCGAGCCCGAATCGGACGAACCAACTCCGTAAGCCTCGACAACCTCGACAACAAGGTTGTCGTATGCCAAGCGAACATGCGGAGGTAGCATTGCTTCGGTGTCGGCGTGGCGCAGCTGATGCGCGATGTGGGTAAGGTAGGTTTGCCTCGGTTGCAGCCGTTCCACCACTGCCAGCGCCTGTTCCACGGTGAAATGGGTTGGATGGGGCTCCCACCGCAGGCCGTCCAGGATGAGCGTGTCGAGGCCTTGCAGCCGCTCCAGCGACCGCTCTGGGATATGGTTGGTATCCGTGCAGTAGGCGATTGGACCGATGCGATATCCGTTGACCCGAAGCGATGATCCGTGGTACATGGGGATTGGTAGCAGATCGATATCGCCAATGCGGAACGCTTGGTCATCGATCGTGTGGCAGTCGATGCTTGGAACACTCGTGCCGTTGGGGGTTGTCAGGCCGAATGCGTAGGGAAAGGTCGATCGCAGCACATCCATCGTTTCGTCCAAGGCATAGATGGGAAGGGGCTTTCCGGATCGGAAATTGTACGGCCGGATATCATCGAACCCTCCGATATGATCGAAGTGATGATGCGTGTACACCACCGCGTCCACATCAAGAATTCGATGGTGCAGCATCTGCTGACGAAAGTCCGTCGACGTGTCAATGACCACCGTGGTGGTGGCAGACTGTACCAACAAGGAAGTCCGTAATCGCCGATCTCGGGGATCGGTGCTCGTACATGTGCCGCATTCACAGGCTACGCTGGGTACGCCCGTTGAGGTGCCCGTCCCGAGGAGCGTACAGCGCATCACACGTGACGCTCGGCATGGTACGAACTGCGCACGAGCGGTCCCGACTCGACCACATCAAAGCCCATGGCCAGTCCGTCGACTTCGTAGCGTTTGAATTCATCCGGATGGACAAAGCGGTCTACCGGGAGGTGGTTCTTTGTTGGCTGCAAGTACTGACCGAGCGTCAGGATATCGACTCCCACGCCGCACAAATCCTGCATCACCGTAACGACCTCTTCGGGTTGTTCCCCTAAGCCGAGCATGACGCCAGTCTTGGTGCGCATACCCTGACGCTTACTCTCCTGCAGGACGTCTAACGTCCACTGGTATCGGCCTTGAGGACGCACGCGCTTGTACAGACGGGGTACCGTCTCGGTGTTGTGATTGAGGATGTCTGGTTTGGCGTCGATAATCCGCTGAAGATTTGCTTGGTTGCCTTTGAAGTCGGGAATGAGGACTTCAATCGATGTTGTCGGCGATGCTTCGCGGACAGCTCGGATCGTCTCCGCCCAGATCATCGATCCACCGTCGGCCAGTTCGTCGCGATTGACGGACGTGATCACGGCGTGGGTCAGGTTCATAGCCTGGACCGCTTCGGCAACGCGGCGAGGTTCGTCCAAGTCCACCGGCAGCGGCCGACCTGTCTTGACGGCGCAGAAGCCACAGGACCGTGTGCACGTATCGCCATGGATCATGAAGGTGGCCGTTCCCGCATCCCAGCACTCGGAGATGTTCGGACAGCGGGCTTCCTCACACACGGTGTGCAAGGCCTTGGAGCGCATCATCGTTTTCAGGCGTGCAAACTCCTGGCCGCCTGGGGCACGTACCTTTAGCCACTCCGGGCGTCGACCGCTTGGAAGTGATCCAGTGGTTGTTGCTTCGAGATCGAGGTTGGTACTCACTGCTGTAATCCTGGAAAGAGTTTCTTAGCGATCAATTTCACGGCAGATAGGTAGGTCGTGGGCGTTCTGACGATGTCCTTGGCACGATGTTGCTGGTTGGCCATCTTATACTCCACCGTGTAGATGTAGGCATTCATCAAGACCCGTTCGCCCTGGAGAAAGAAGTTGCCTTGGATGACCTTGTCGGCACGGATCAGTTCCACGGCACGCCACACATCGCTCTCGTACTGGGCGTTGGTAGGGTCGAGATTGAACTCAGCGATTGCCATCTCAACGGAGTCCGGATCGACGATGTGGTAGTACTGCTCCTCCGGATCCATCTCGGTGAGTACCACACGCAGGGAATCGGCCAGCTCATACTGCCACAGGTTATAGTCGATTAAGCCGTCGGTGTTCCGAAAGGGCAGGATCACGAGGCGTGCCTGGGCCGTTGCCTGGTTTGGCAGAACGTGCATCAATCCGCACAGGATGAGGGCAAGGGTAAGAAGTCGTGTCATCGAGCTTTCTTTCGAACAACCTTTGATGAATGGTTCAAACCTGTCTATAGCAGGGAAGATGCCTGTAAGCCGAATTCTGTCTTCTGCGCCGAAACGCAGGAGGCAGTCATTTATCTGGGACCACTGTTGCCAGTAGCCTCAAGCGATCTACCCGAGGCAGGCTCTTGCGAGGACAGCGGACCACTGTCAGCACGGATGCTCCTACCCCTTACTTGATCTTGCTCCGCACGGGGTTTGCCGAGCCAGCTGGTCGCCCAACTGCTGGTGGGCTCTTACCCCACCATTTCACCCTTACCGCGCATGCGCGGCGGTATCTTTCTGTTGCACTTTCCGTCGACTTCACCGTTGCTGGCGTTGTCGCCTTCCCGTTAGGAAGCGTGCCGTCCTGTGGAGTTCGGACTTTCCTCATTAGCAAGCTGCTAACGCGACTGCCCGGCATCCCCCACGCTATAGAACCTGGTTGTGTTGTGTTCAAATACTACAGCTGATCATCTTCCACAAGTTCTTCGATGCTGTCGGCCAGTTTCTCTGAGATCAACACGCGACCGCAATTCTCGCAGGTGTTCAGCTTATCGACGCTCTGATTCATCTCCACGATACGCTGCGATGGAATTGCCGAGTAGCAACCACTGCACGAACCCCGACGAATCGCCACGGCAGCCTCGCGATGGAACGTTCGAATGCGCTCATACTCGGCCTCGAGGGTGTCGTTGAGTTCGGCAATGATGCGCAGTCGCGCTTCGATAAACTTTTTCAATTCCACATTGTGCTCACCGGTGAGTTCCGAGAGCTCGGCTTCCTTTGCCGTAAGTACGTCGCGGGCCTCGGCTAACTCCGCCTGCTGAGCCTCCAAGGTGGCACTGAGGTTTTCCTCCGTTACGGAGGATGTACGCAGGCGTTCTTCGAGAGACGCGCGCTCGTCCTTGAGGTGCTCCAGTTCCTTGGTGATGGCATCGAACTCGCGATTGTTTTTCACCTGAAACTGCTGTTCGGTCAGCTTGGCTTCCTTGTCGCCGATCTCAGCCTTCGAAACATCGGCATTCCCGCGCAGGTGGCGAATCTCGGCCAATTTCGCTTCGGTTGCCTCCACGGCCATGGCTTTATCGCGCACGTGTGCCTCTAACTTTTTCACCTCACGAGGCAGGTCGCCAAGCTCGTCATGGAGTTCGTCGAGTCGTCGATCCACGGCGGCTAGCTTGGCAAGAAGCGTAATCTGTTCGGTCATAAACGGATCCTAGTGATGTGAAACAGAATCGATGGGAAGGGGGCCGCGGTAGTGCACGGGGTTGGTGACAACCGTACTGCAGGTGAGCGTAACCGACGCAGGGACCATGGGACGCAGCGCCGTGGCGATACCCTCGGCGACAAACTGCTCCATTTCAAAATGTCCGGGATCGATCAACCCAATGCGACCAACGGCGGCATGGAAGTCGTGGTAGCGGATATCAGCGGTGATCAGAACGTCCGCCTTAGCGTTGATCGCAGCGGGGAAGAACGACATCCCACTGCCGCCAACAATGGCAATGCGCTCTACACGATCGGACGGCGCTGGGCTGTACCGCACCGGTGAACCACATGTTGTGTGCACGCGCTCCAGCAGATCTGCATACAGCAGGGGAGTCGAAACGTGTGCCAAGAGCCCCATTCCAAAACCCTCGCGCTCATCCGGCACCAATGGCTGGTGGTCGGATAAGCCCAGCCGACGTGCCAGAAGGGCGTTGGTACCGTGGGGATATGCGTCAAACGACGTGTGCACTACCACGAGGGCGATGTCGTGTTGAATCAGCGTTGCAACCAGCCGACCGGTGCGATCGGTGCGGTGAATCGTTGAAAGGGGGCGATACACGAGCGGATGAAACACCACAATCGTGTCGCAGGCCTCTCGAATGGCCTCGGCCATAACGTCGTCGGTGAGTTCCATGGCGATGAGCACCGTGGTGGCAGTGCCACGTACCGAGTCCACATGCAGGCCGATCGGGTCGCCCTGCATCGCCACGGATGGCGGAAACGTCAGTTGTACGAGGCCAAGAAACTCGGTAAGCTCCATAGAGGCCCGAATTTACGCATTGATGACACGAGAACAAGTTATCCACACCGATCTCACGTAACTTTGTTGTTCTGCGTCTTCACCCATCCATGAATATCGAGCACACCATTAGTTCGTCCTGCCGTCCGTCTCGCCGTCCGTCTGGCCGTCCGTCTCGACTTCGACGCGTGCCCGTGCCCGTGGCGCTCTCGTTGCTTGTGGGACTCCTTCTCGTGCTCCCGCACGTTGTACGTGCACAGATCACGGGCCAGGAGCCACCGCAGGTGGACACGACCGTGATTTTCCAGCCTGCACGACCGCTGTTGGTTCAGGAGGGCGATGTACAGCGGCGGAATATTCTCGCTCTGGATATCCTGTTCTCCGGTTCGGGATGGGGCTTTGGAAGCTCGTATCAACGTCGGTTCGCTGGTGATCTTACGCTTCTGGCCAACTTCGCCTTCACTCCACGACGGAACTCCGATGAGTTCGAAAACGCCTGGCTTGGACCGATCCCTGTGGTGGCCAACAAGGTGAATCGCCTGTTTATGATCCCCATCGTGCTCGGTGCTCAGTACCGGTTATTCAGTGGCACCTTGCAGGAATCGTTTCAACCGTTTGTGGCTGCCGGCGTGGCGCCCACACTGATCATTCAAACGCCGTACCTCCGGCAGGACCCCGGCGTAGGACTGCGCTATTACGAGTTCTTCGAGTCGTTTGGCTATGCCATCGGCCACTGGCGTGTGGGGGCAATGGTCGCACTTGGTGCCAACATTGGCAATCCTGCTGACGGGTCGGTGTTGGGTGTGATGATTCGCTACTACACAATACCCTACGGCGAACCGGGCTTGGAGAGCATTCAGGGATTGCCAATTACGAACTTCGGCGGAGTAAAACTCTCCCTCCAAATCGGGACGGCCTGGTAGATGTTCAGTGTTGAACCGATTGGTGTTGTTCATTCTCCGTACCAGGCCAAGTACGATGCCCCGCGGCAACCGGATGTTGATGACCGTCGTGCCGTTGCGACCATCGAGCTCTTCGCTCACCGCAACTACGAGCAGGCCCTCGCCGACGTTCAGGGCTTCGACCGCCTGTGGGTCCTTGGCTGGTTCCATCGGGCTACGACGTGGAAGCCGCGCGTACGCGTCCCACGGGGACGTGTGAAGCGCGGACTGTTTGCCACACGCTCGCCGCACCGGCCGAATCCGATCTCGTTAACGGCCTGCACCCTCGTGGGTGTGGAGGGAAGATTTCTCACCGTGTCATCGATCGATTTACTGGATCAGACACCTGTTCTGGACCTGAAACCGTACGTGCCCTATGCCGACGCGTTCCCGGAGAGTCGATCAGGGTGGTTGGACGATCTGTCCGACGAGACCTATCACGTGCATCTTCCCACGGATCTTTCGTGGGATGTTCCGCCGGCGGTGATCGATCACATGGTGCGCGTCCTTCAGCACGACCCATGGCCGCATCCGTACCGACGCATCCGACAGGTTTCCGACACACACTTCGAAATCGCCGTTCGTCAGTGGCGTGCAGCCTTCCACATCCATGAGGCCAGTGTGGTAGTACAGTCCATCACCTGTGTGCCAGATCGGTAGCCCAGATCGGTAGATTTGCGCAGTACAACCTGTCCCCAAGAACAAATGTTAAACGCTCTTCGCACTGCTCTTTCCGAACGGATTCTACTGCTGGATGGTGCCATGGGCACCATGATTCAGCGTCACGGACTTACAGAGGCCGATTTCCGTGGAAGCCGCTTTGCCGATCATCGGTTGCCTCTACAGGGAAACAATGATCTGCTCGTGCTTACACAGCCGGAGGTGATCTGCTCGATCCACGAGGCCTACTTTCTGGCGGGTTCTGACATCGTGGAAACCAATACGTTCTCCAGCACACGGATTGCTCAGGCTGATTATGGCTGCGAACATCTCGTACGGGAAATGAACGTTGAAGCAGTGCGACTGGCCCGTGAGGCTGCTCGCCGGGTGCAACAGCAGCAGCCGGGCCGAGAGCTCTTTGTTGCCGGCGCTGTCGGTCCAACGAACGTAACACTGTCGCTCTCGCCGGATGTTAACGACCCGGGCTATCGAGCCGTAACCTTTACCGCACTGAAGGAGGCCTACCGGGAGCAGATCGCAGCATTGATCGAAGGAGGCATTGATCTCCTGCTGATCGAAACCATTTTCGATACGCTCAACGCCAAGGCAGCCATTAAGGCCTATGCTGAGATCTGCGATCAAACCGGATGTACCGTGCCGGTCATGCTCAGCGGCACGATTGTCGATCAGTCGGGTAGGACACTGTCGGGGCAAACGGCCGGCGCCTTTCTTGAATCGATTCTGCACACCAGGAACATCCTCTCGGTAGGGTTGAACTGCGCCCTTGGATCGGCAATGATGCGGCCCTACGTTGAAGAACTCAGTGCGCTCTCGCCGACGTACGTCTCGTTGTATCCGAACGCCGGACTGCCAAATGCGATGGGTGGCTACGACGAGTCGCCGGCATGGATGGCCGAACAGGCCGCTGCCTATGCCCGTGAGGGCTTCATCAACATCCTTGGCGGATGCTGTGGGACCACTCCCGAGCACATTCGTGCCATGGCCGAAGCTGTGAAGCAGATCACACCTCGGATCCCTCAGCCGAGAGCCCTCTACCTGCGACTGGCCGGCTTAGAGCGACTGGAGATCACCGAACACACCAACTTCGTCAACATTGGTGAACGGACGAACGTAACCGGCTCGCGCAAGTTTGCCCGACTGATCGCGGAAGGTGCCTACGAAGAGGCCGTGGAGATTGCCCGTCAGCAAGTGGAGAATGGTGCGCAGATCATCGACGTCAACATGGACGAAGGTCTGCTGGACTCGGAATCGGCGATGCAGCGCTTTTTGAATCTGCTGGCAGCCGAACCCGATGTAGCTCGCGTACCCATCATGATCGACTCATCGAAGTGGTCGGTACTTGAGGCCGGGCTGCAATGCGTGCAAGGCAAGGGAATCGTCAACTCACTGTCGCTCAAGGACGGTGAGGCGGAGTTTCTACATCGTGCCCAGATCTGCCGGGACTACGGCGCGGCCGTGGTGGTGATGGCCTTCGATGAGGCTGGTCAGGCAGATACCGTTGAACGACGCAAACAGATTTTGGAGCGAGCGTATCGACTGTTAGTCGAGAGGGTTGGTTTTCCAGCTACGGACATCATCTTAGATCCCAACATCCTTACCGTTGCCACGGGGATTGAGGAGCATGATCGGTACGCCGTCGACTTCCTGGACACCATCCGGTGGATCAAACAGACGCTGCCGCAGGCAGCGGTGAGCGGAGGAGTGAGTAACATCTCCTTCTCCTTCCGCGGAAACGAGCCCGTGCGGCGGGCAATGCATACGGCCTTTCTCTACCATGCCATCCAGGCTGGCCTGGACATGGGCATCGTTAATGCCGGTCAGATCGATGTGTACAACGAGATCCCCGAGGAGCTCCTGACGCACGTCGAAGATGTCCTGCTCTGTAGGAGGCCAGATGCCACCGAGCGCCTGATCGCCCTAGCAGAGACGGTCAAAGGAGGCTCGCTTGAAACGGTCTCGGATCGCACGTGGCGTACCCTCCCGATTGCACAACGTTTGGAACATGCGCTTGTGAAGGGGCTGACCGATCACATCGACGAGGATGCCGCCGAGGCCCTGGCAACGTTGGGCTCGGCGCTTGCCGTGATTGAGGGTCCGCTCATGGATGGCATGAACGTGGTGGGCGATCTGTTCGGCGAGGGAAAGATGTTCCTTCCGCAAGTGGTCAAGAGTGCGCGGGTGATGAAGAGAGCCGTGGCCTATCTGACGCCGTTTATGGAGCAGCAGACGGACGGCGCGGCCCCGACGCACGCCGGTACGGTGATTCTGGCCACCGTGAAGGGGGATGTGCACGACATCGGAAAGAACATTGTGGGAGTGGTGCTAGGATGTAACAATTACCGGGTCATCGACCTTGGCGTGATGGTCCCGGCTGAGACGATCCTACGGGCTGCGATCGATGAAGGAGCGGATGTGATTGGATTGTCCGGCTTGATCACGCCATCACTGGATGAAATGGTGCACGTTGCCCGTGAGATGCAGCGGAAGGGGATGACCACGCCGTTGTTGATTGGTGGTGCGACCACATCCAGAACACACACCGCGGTGAAGATCGACCCCGTCTACGATCACGCCGTGATCCATGTCCTCGATGCCTCGCGTGCCGTACCAGTTGTGGGTGATTTGATTGAGTCGGAACGACGGACGGCTACCACCACGCGTGTGAAAGCCGACCATGCGGCCACGCGCGCTGCCTACGAACAGCGACAATCGCAAAAGGATGTGGTGTCGTTGGCCGAGGCCCGAGCTCAGGCTCCCAAGATTGATCGGACGAAGATTCCGGCGCCTCCGGCGTCGTTGGATCGTCATACGTTCGAACAGATCCCGGTGGCAACTCTTCGCCCCTACATCGATTGGACACCGTTTTTCCTGTCGTGGGAGTTGCGCGGCCGGTACCCCGAGATCCTTGCCGACCCGGTGGTAGGGCAGGAGGCCTCATCGCTCTGGCAGGATGCCCAGCGCCTACTGGATCGTATGGAGGCCGACCCATCGATACGTGTGCAAGGTGTCTGTCAGGTGTTTCCTGCGTATCGCGATGGCGATGACATTGTGCTTGATAACGGTGAGAGGCTTCATTTTTTGCGTCAGCAGGGAACCAAGGCTGCCGGCCAACCCTACTACTGCCTAGCCGACTATGTGAGCAGCGATCACGACGGTGTTGATCACGACAGTGTTGATCATATCGGGGCCTTTGTTGTGGGAGTAACGGGCGGGATTGATCAATACGTCCGCTCCTTCGAAGCTGCCCACGACGACTATTCCGCCATTCTTGTCAAGGCCGTTGCCGACAGGCTGGCAGAGGCTGCTGCGGAGTGGTTGCACGAAGAAGTCCGCACGCGCATTTGGGGCTATAGCGCACATGAGGACTTGTCCAACGACGAGCTCATCAAGGAGGCCTACGCCGGGATTCGTCCAGCACCAGGGTATCCGGCCTGCCCCGACCATACAGAGAAGGCCACCTTATTCCGGTTGCTCGACGCACCAGCATCATGCGGGGTGTCACTCACCGAATCGTTTGCAATGCTGCCGGCGGCAAGCGTCAGTGGTTGGTACCTCGGGCATCCCGAGGCGAAGTACTTTGCCATCACACGCATCGGACGCGACCAGCTGGTGGACTACGCCCAACGCAAGGGGATCACTGTCGCCGAAGCTGAACGCTGGCTGGCACCGGTGCTTACCACCTAGAACTCAACCTAGAACTCAACCTAGAACTCAACCTAGAACTCAACATTAATCCCAATCGATGGCAGGACGCCAATGCTGGTGTTCTGCACGACTTCACCGATGCGCGGATCGAACTGGATGCCGGAGACATTTTGCCGTCCCGTCACGTTCTGAACGTCGATGTAGGTAATCAGCTGCCATCCGCTAAAGAACCACCGCTTGTCCACGCGCAGGTCTACGGCGTAGAAGAAGGGCAGGCGATCGCCCTGGTTGTAGCGTTCGAAGTCCAGGCTGCCAATCGGAAAACCGGTTTCCGCAGCGCGCTCGGCGGTGGTGATAAACGGCGTGGTGGGTAGGCCGTCCGAGGCGCGAACCTTGCCACTGACCTCCCACACGTCGTTGGGTCGCCACCCGAGAGCAATCGTGGCAATCAGTGGTGTGTCGAAGGCTCCGACACGGCTCACCGAATCGCTGGCAACAAACTCCGTGCGATTGATACTGATGGATGCAAGGCCGTACAGAGGAATATCGGTGCTCAACTTTTTCTGGACGAAGAGCTCTACACCGTACGCCGTTCCCGTTCCCGTGTTGGAAAGGGGCTCAAGGCCAAAGGGGATATCACGGGTAATGTCGTCGAACCCTGCCGGAGCCAGAACGGCTTGGGGGCGGAAAAGGCGTACCGGATACTGTCCGTAGGCTTTGTAGTACGTCTCGACTTGGATCTTCAGGTCCGTGCGAGGTACCCACTGCCAGCTCAGGACGGCTTGGTCGGCCTGTAGTGGCTTGAGGGTCGATCCATTCTGTGGGTCGCCGATCAACCAGATGTACTGTGGTGCTTGGTAGTAGCGGCCACCACTGACGGACAGCGTCATGGCGTCGCTCATCGAGTAGGTCAGCGATACGCGCGGCGACGCTACGAGGTTCTCTTCGAGGAAGGAGAATCCATCGATGCGGCCTCCAACGCTCACGCGAAACAACGGCGAGAACTGCCAGGCGGCTTGGGCATACACTCCGTACTTCAGCGCCGTAAACGATGTGTCGACCCGCAGCGGCGCTGGCCGGCCCTGACCGTCGAGGCGTGCATATCCGGGCATCGTGACGTCGAAATCCAACGTGCTGGCATACTTTCCGATGGCTCCGGCAGAGAGTTCGAGATCGGCCTGTGGCAACCAGACGGCGTCCACGCGAAGGGAGTTTTCACCCTCGCCGGTGTTGGTCTGAAAAATTGGTGTACCGGTGGTGTCTTGTTGCAGTGTGTTGTACACCGAGAACGTCCGTCCCAGCGTCACGTTCATGAAGCCTTGGTCGAACAGTCGGCGCCATGTAAGCCCTGAGAAGTATTGGTTCTGTGAGGGGGCTGTGACGCGGCTGTTATCGAACAGGTTCTCGGCATCGTTGTTGAATCGAACCTTGTCGAGTGCACCAATAGCAACAAACGACAGCGCATTCCGGTCGTCGAGGTCGTAGGCAACCTTGGCGGAAAAGTCCCAGTACTCCGGGATAAAGCCAAAGCCCGCCAGCCCGAAGATCAGGTCGAGATAGCTCCGGCGTGCGGCGACGAAGAAGGATCCACGATCACCGAGGGGACCCTCAGCAATCGCACTAAAGCCAGTTGTGCTCAAGTTCAATTCGCCAGAGACGCGCTCTTGGTTGCCCCGACGCAAGTTCAACGTGGTAACCGACGACAACTTGTCCCCGAACTTCGGCCCGAAACCGCCCGTCGAGAGCGACACATCCTCTACAAGGTCCACGTTGATCAACGACAGCGGACCACCCGTCGATCCTTGACTACCGAAGTGGTTGATGTTCGGAACCTCGATGTTGTCCACCAAGAAGAGGTTCTCGAAGGGGGCTCCACCACGCACGGCCAGGTCGTTACGTCCGGCAGCCGTAACGGCAACGCCCGGTAATAACGCGATGGCACGCACAACATCTTCCTGAACGCCCGGCGCTCGCCGAACCTCCTCGGAACTCAGCAGGTTGGTCGACGTTACGGTCTGCACGTCCGTGCGGAATGCATCGGCCGTCACAACGGCGCCCTCCAATTCGAGAACGGTCTGCGTGAGCCGCACGGTCACGGTTGCAGGCTTACCCGGACTGACGACAACATCATTGACCTCCGATGGTTCGAAGCCAATGGCCGTCACCCGAAGAACACGAATGCCAGACTCGACCTCGGTGATGGTAAATCGGCCCAGCGATGTGGTGATAGCACCCCTTTTGGTCCCGACGACCGCCACGGTGGCTCCAATGACAGGGCTTTGTGTGATGGCGTCGATGACGGTTCCGGTGATGGTTCCGGTGATGGCTTCGTTTGTGGCTTTGGTCGTGGGTTCTCCTCCGGTCTCTCGGCCGGTCTGCTGGCTGCGCAGCGGTTGGAGTACCGCAGCCATGACAATCATCGATAGAACGAGCACGCGTGCAGTCGTGTTCACAAGCGATCCTTGAGTTTTGATGACGGTGGAGAAACAGTCGTCCTACAAGGAGAGTTCCTTCGTTGCGCTGTGCTGACCGATCTTTGCAGCATGATACGTGTCGCACTAATGGGTTCCGGCCAAGGCACCATCGCACGTGGCGTGGTGATGCATGCCCGGAGTACGAACGATTTCGCCGTCGAGCTGCTGGTAACAACGTCTGGTACGAGCGGCTTCCCAGACATTGGACGCGAGTTTGGTATCTCGTGCTCGGTCCTCGCGTACAGTGCCGGTGCGCTCGATGATTTCTCGGATTTCTCGGCCGGTTTGATGCGCTTGCTACATGACAGACAGATTGATCTGCTTGTTCTGGCGGGATTTACCCGCCTACTACCAGCGCCGGTGATCGCAGCAATGCATGGGAAGGTGATCAACACCCATCCGGGGCCGTTGCCAGAGTTTGGAGGTCGGGGGATGTATGGCCTGCATGTACATCGTGCCGTGCTGGAGACCGGGCGACCGGATACGGAGATCACCATCCACTGGGTGAGCGACCAGTACGACGAAGGTGCCGTCATTGCAAGGCGATCCGTCGCCGTCCGTCCCGATGACACCGCCGAGACACTACAAGCACGGGTCAAGGCGATCGAAGCCCCCTTCGTTGGTCAGACGATTTCCGCCCTGGTCCGGTCCCGCCTGCTGGACCGATGATCTGCGAACGAAAGGCGAATCATCAATAGAATTACGGACTGTGCAGAAGTTTCCACTTGACTATGTGGCATGAATTGGTCATTTTACCACTCCATAACCCCCTTGACTTTGGCCCTAGGGGCGGTTTGGTGTACGTTAGGACGATTGGAAATCATGATCACACGGTTTATTCACTGAATCATTCAGAGGTATACATGAGCAGAAGATTCCTACTTCTTGCCCTCATCTGCAGCTTGCTCGGTTCGGGCATAGCGATGGCTGCAGGTGGTAAGGATGGAGAGGAAGTTCAGCGGAAGAGCGGACTCAAGAATCCCGCGTCCTATCCTCTTCCTTTCGTCCTGGGCGGCGTGAATGCACGCACGGCACCAGCCATCTCCACGGGCTACTACTTTGTAGACTCCGACGATGACGCTGCCAACTTCTGGCGGCCCGATCCGTCGCAGTTTGTTGACACGCTCACCGAGCCGGCCACATGGCGAAGGATTGTGTCGGGTCCCAACCAGTTCCCAGCGAGCTACTGGACCGATCCTACACAGAACAACTTCGGTGGTCATGCCTACTTCCGGAATCCTGGCAACGGCCAAGACTCCACCGACGACGCCTTTGCAGGTCCGATTTCGATCGGTTTCCCATTCTACTTCAACGGCGTTCGGTACGACTCGTTCTACGTTTCGACGAACGGTCTGATCGCCCTGTCGAATCGTCGGTACTTCTACGAGTACGATGAGTTCGGTTTCCCGGTGCAGAAGTCGCTCGTCGAAGTGGAGCCAGGCGTGTTTACCGCCTACGATCCTGCTTCCGATGACTACCGCTCCCGCTCCGGCAACGGAATGACGGACAACACGGCGGACAATTACGGCTATCAGTTTATTGCCTGTGGAAACAACCCAGGAAACGCTACGGCCGGTATCCGCACGCGCGACAATCGCACGCTGGATCAAGGTGCCCTCCAAGGCGTGTGGCCTTCGTCTGTCCAGCCGGCCCTTATTGCCGCAGCGTGGGACGACCTTCAGGTTTCGGTATACAATTCCGAAGATGCCCAAGCCGACGACTTCGCTCGCGTGTACTACAAGCGCTCTCCAGCGAACGACAAGTTGATCATCTACTACGTGAACCTGACGCCGATCCGCGGCAAAACGGCTCGTGTAGGCGGTGTAACACACAACGTAACGTTTGCTGCAAATAACCGTCCGGGTACTACTCAGGAGCACTATCGCTTCAGCATGCAGATCTCGCTGAACCGATTTGACAGCTCCGTTGTCGTACAATACGAGCGTTTCTCCGGCATTGCCCCACGGAGTGCCCAGCAGCCACACGCTGCTACAGTGTGGATGCGCTGTAACTCCACGGTAGGTGTTACCGGTCCGTCGCGTCGTCTGAACTGGGCCGGCTTCCCAGCCACCATGCCAGCACGTACAACACTGGACTACAATGCTCCGAAGTACACGCAGTACACCGAGTACCTCTACAACATGGACAACGGTGGTAGCCTGCGTGCAACGTCGAAGAAGAACGACGACCTGACCACGCCGAAGGACTTCCTTGCCATCAAGTTCAAGCAGTGGAAGAACATGCTGCGCGTAATCAACGTGTTCTACCGCACACACCCTCTGAACGACAACCTGCCTCTCGACTTCTCGGTGGTTGTTCCTTCGGACCGTGCAAATAACTACGAGATCCTCGCTGGCGAAACGCGTCTGGGCTCGATCCAGCCGGTTGCCATCGTACAGAACCTCACCAACGATATTCAAGGCCCTCAGGGTGTGAACTACACCCAGCAAGGTCTGAACTTCAAGGTGCGATTCCGCATCCAGAACGAGGCCACGAACAAGATTGTGTACAACACGTCGAAGTCGGTGAACAACAGTGCACTGTCGGACACGCTGCTGTCGGGTGTTGTTCTGACGGACATCAACGGTGTTGCGCAGACCTACACCAACCGTCACTTCGTCAAGCCATACGAGTTTGTTCGCGTAACCTTCCCTCCATTCGAACCAAACCCCTTCATCGACGACCAGATCGGCCGTCTGTTCACCAGCGTTGTGGCTGAGCCACGCGACTCGAACAACGTCCTTCTCGGAGACGAATGGCCGTTCGACGATACGACAGGTGTTCGCTTGTTCGCAATGCGTCGCCTGTCGAGCTTCAACGACGACGTCAACGAATACCACGTAGTTGGTGGCGCTTCGATGCCATCGGTACTGAAGTGGGTGAACATTGAGTCCGACGTTGTGGACGGTGATCAGAACACGCACAACCCACCACCACCACGTGGTGCGGTTTCTGCTGCGAACTCGCCGATCTTTACCATCGCTTCACCGGTAATCCGGATGAACCGTGTGGATCTTGCCGGATTGGAGATTCCAAATCCAGGTCAATTTGGTGGTGACCAGCTGCGCTCCTTCCCAATCAATCTGTTGGGCAAGAAGCGTCCGGTAATGTCGATCTCGTACCAGCGCTCTGGCGTTCTGGCCAATATCGACCGTGGCTTCTCGGATAACCGTCTGCTGGGACCGGAAATCGCCGTCAACCGCGGTGGTGCGATCCTTATGCCAGACCGTCTGTTCGTGGAGTATGCTCAGCCAAGCAATGATGGTATCAACAACATCATCAACCTGAAGGACTGGAAGCTCGACTACCAAAACCTTGGTAACTCGTACGTCCAGCCATATCAGATCTGGGGTGGTGCCGGCTCGGCTCGCGGATTCTCGCTTACCGACCGTAACCAGCAACTGATCACGTCGTTCGCCCCACCAACCGGTGGCTATCGCGAAGACAACTTCGACGACGGTAAGGACTTCGAGTTCTACAAGATCACGATTCCAATGCCAGACACGATCACGAACTGGCCAGCTGAAGGCGCACGGAGCTTCCGCTTCCGCCTGAGCGCGCAGTGTGTTCGGAACTCGAACCCACCACAGCCAGCAGACGACGAGGATAACTTCTTCATCGATAACGTAAAGATCCTCTTCCCTGAGGAAGTCACGGACGTAGAGTTCTCCAACATCAACCTGATCTGGCCATACACGCTTGCTCCCGCATCGCAGGTAACCCGCGTACCGATTCGTGTGAAGCTGTCGAACAACACCGACATCCCAGCACCATCGTTCTCGGTTCGTCTGCAGATCAAGCCAGCTGGTGATGAGTCGCGTCAGATCTACTGCCGTACAATCACCGTTCCGTACCTGGCTGGTAACCGCGAGGTAATCCTGCCGTTCCCAGATGCAAACTTCCGTCAGACAACGCCAGGTCGTTACAAGGTGACCGGTCGGATCTTCTTCCCAGGTAATGAC
>CAZBOW010000014.1:31377-45784 GCA_964493635.1 uncultured Hyphomicrobiales bacterium | reverse complement strand
CCGCTATAGGCACCCCGCGACCAAACAGTCGGTGAGCTACCAAAGGTCTGCTGCTCCACCGACCAGCCCAGAGAAAAGAAGGGAATCAACCGTCTACAATGCTCAAAGGTGCGTGCCGTATCGCCGTTCACCACGATGTTCCTAGATTCGCCGAATGAATAACGCTACTGCCTCACGCCGCGCCTTCCTTGCAAACGGAATGCGGGCCGCTGCCGGAATTGCACTGGCACCCAGCTTTGCATCGATTCTTCAGAGCTGCACTACCGATAACCCTGTTGGACCTACGGGAGCGTGGTCGGAGCTGGCTGCGGAGATGGAGGGGCCGCTCGTGATGCGGGATGATCTGGATTTTCAGCGCTTGAACACCCAGTATGCCCTGCCCTACCTTTCCGTTGTGCCCCAGGCGATTGCCCTTTGTACCAGCGAGGCCGACGTCATCGCATGTGTCCGGTGGGCACGCCGGCACAATGTGCCAATAGCACCGCGCTCCGGAGGCCACTCCTATGCGGGGTTCTCACGCACAACTGGCTTGCTGATTGACCTGTCGCAGATGACATCCAGCACCTTTGATGCATCAACAAATCAGATCACCATCGCCGGCGGATCCCACAACCGAGAGGTCTATGATGCCGGCAGGGTTACCTCCACATCGCTAACGCATGGCCGATGCAAAGCCGTTGGCGTTGCTGGGCTTGTCCTGGGTGGCGGTATCGGCTTTAACATGCGCAACTTCGGACTGACGTGCGATCAACTCCTTTCTACCCGCATCGTACTGGCCAGCGGCGAGGTCATCACGGCAAGTGCTACGGAGAATCCTGAGGTGTTCTGGGCAGTACGTGGTGCTGGTGGTGGCAACTTTGGCATTCACACGCAGTTTGTGATGCAGATGATTCCCGTCTCGACCGTAACGTGTTTCCAACTCTCTTGGACCGACAACCTTGAAACACTGTTCGATGTGTTTCAGGACATCGCTCTTGCTGCTCCGCCGGAGTTTGGTGTGAAGTTCATGGTCAATGCCCGGAAGTTGAAGTCGTCAACCGAACTCTACATCGACGTCTTGGGGCAGTACGTAGGAACCGAAGCAGAGCTGCTGTCCCTGTTGCAACCCATGTATGCCGTTGCAGAGCCCCTGTTCTCAACCATTGAAACGGTGCCCTACTGGGACGCGCAGGAGTTTCTGTCCGTAGATGGTGATCCGGAGTACGCTCACGAGCGCTCACGCTTTGCCTACGGCAGAATCTCGGCCGAGGGTCGTGATGCCATCTTCCGCAACCTTCGCAACTGGCCGGGCACCTCGGTCGATGCCATGTGGAAGTACTTCTTGATGGGAGGTCGCATCGCGGACCTCTCCAACGATGCGACCTCCTTTGCGTTTCGCGATGCCTCGATGATTACGTCGATCGACTTGGAATGGATTGCTGCCGACAGCGGCAATCTGGCGGCCAACTTTGCTTGGTTGGATGCCTTTCACAACGAGATGGAGCAGTACACTTCACCACACTGCTACGTGAATTTCATCGACAATCGTCAGACGAACTACCTGAACGCCTACTTCGGCAAACACATTGATCGACTCCGGGCCGTAAAGCGCCAGTTAGATCCCGACAACGTCTTCAACAACCCCCAGTCGATCCCTGTGTAAGGGGCTTTGGTGGGAGTTGTGATTGGGGCTCTCCCCCTACTTCTCTCCCAGGATCAGCGGCATGCCCGATTTATCGCCGATTACGATCACCTTGGTATTGGTGCTCTTGGCCAGCTCGAGCGTAGCTTGAATGCCCTTCTCTTGGAGGACCTTGTCTGTAAGCGAGGCGCTTAGGATGGTGTTGGCGCGAGCCTTACCCTCGGCGTCGATGCGCTGCCGCTCGGCTTCCTTCGAAGCCTTTGCCAGCTTGAACTCGTACTCTAACGACTCCTGCTCCTGCTTGAGCTTGTTCTCAATGGCCGCCTTGAGTGTTGGAGGAAGCATGATGTCGCGCACCAGGATCTCGTTGAGCTGCACGTATTGCCCCTCGAGAATCTTCTTCGTTTCGGAGAAGATCTCGTCCTGGATGGCATCGCGTTTGGTGGAGTAGATCTCCTCGGGGGTATAGCGGCCAATCACGCTGCGTGTTGCAGAACGCACGGCTGGACGCACAACGCGGTCGACGTACTCTACGCCCTTCTCTTGGTGCAAGGAAGGCAAACGCTTGTACTTGGGCTGCAGCCAGCCAGAAAGCTCTACCTGAATCTCCAGACCATTGCTCGACAGCACATTCATCTGCTCTTTGACCTCCTGCTGGCGCACCTCGTAGACCACCATGTCGTTCCACGGAGCCACAATGTGGAAGCCTTCGCCATAGGTGTTTTTCAGATCAACGCCTCCTCCGAACGTGCGGAACAACACGCCTGCCTCACCGGAGCCAATGGTAACCGACATCTTCAGCAGGGCTACCAACAGGATCAGTCCAAGGAAACCGCCAATCACAAGCTGAGCAGGACGGATGGGAGACCGATTCATGTATACCTCGTAGTAGTGGAGTTGTGGAGTTGTGCGTAGATTTTCACTGCGTATGAGCCAACACATTCACCGCATTGTACGGATTTTATCGCTGCTGTCGTCCGGCGCGCGCCTGACAACATCGCAGATTCACGCAACGTTGATCGCCGAAGACGAACTACGCGACGTTACCGTGCGTCAGCTTCAGCGCGATCTGAAACATTTGGAGGCCGCCCACCTGCCCTTGCGCGTGGAACGCAGCGGTCGTGAACTCAGCTGGTCGCTCCCGATCGGCTACCGAAACCTCGCACCGCTCAACATCACGTCGCATGAGGTGCTCTCCCTGCATTTACTGAAAGGGGCTCTCGGCAGCTTTCGCGGCACGCGCATTGAAGCAGATGTGGATCGACTACGCCGTAAACTCGAGCGCATGGTTCCGGGAACCGTCTTCATGAGCCAGGATGTGGTCAGCGACATCTCACCCGGCCGGTACACCAATACCATCAGCGATGAGATGCTCGAGCAAATCGTCTTTGCCATCACCGACCCTCGCTGGGACCGTGTGACGTACACTCCCATTGGCTCGCAACAACCCAAGACGTACGTGGTGAGCTTCTGCCGACTAGTCAACCATGCGGGGCGGCTGTACGTGGTGGCGTGGCACCCGACCCATCAGCAGTACATCACTCTGGCCGCCGATCGCGTGCACAACGTGGACGTAGCGACAGACTTCGAGCAACCCCTCCATGAATTCAACGAGGGTGCCTACCGCAAGGCACGGTTTGGCGTGTACGACGGCCAGCCGGTCACGGTCAAGCTTCGCATCGCACCCGACTCGGCACCCTACTTTTCGTCTCGACACTGGCATCCCACGGAGCAACGCACAACCCATCGCGATGGCTCCATGACTCTGCGCATGCACGTCCCCATCTCACCCGAGCTGATCAGCTGGGTGATGGGGTGGGCCGGCAGCGTCCGCGTGATGGCTCCGGCTGCACTGATCACCGAATGCCGCAATCGCGCAGCGGCGATCCACGACTGGTAAGGCCGTAACTTGCGGTCTATGAAACGACTCGTCTTGGTGGTAGCAGCCTGCGGAATTCTGACTGCCGCCGCAACAGCACAGACCAATCAGCCCGTTGCCGGCATTGTTAACGGCGACACGATTCTGCTGAACACCTACACCGCGGAAGTGGCGCAGCGGGCCCGCGGCATGACGCCTGCGAGCACGCTGACGGCATCGGATATTGTGGAGTCCACGTGGCAGACCATGGTCCAACAGTTGCTGATTCGACAGGCAGCGCAGAAGCGTGGCATTACGGCCGCCTCCTACCCTGCCCTCGTGGAGGAACTACAGAACCACGTCACACGATCGGTGCAAGCCGACACATCGGCGCTCTACCAAGAGTACCTCAATCGGTACACGACGGCCAACGTGGATGTGATTCACCTGCCCTGCTCCCGATCCACGGCAACGATCCCGCCGGACAGCATCCTTCTGGCCTATTATGCGCAAAGGAAGCAGCAGTACGTCAGCATGAAGCCACTGCGCCGGTTAGCGTGTTTGACGTGGCCACTGCGTGCATCGCCCGTTGACACATCGCTGATGGTGAACAACATTGATGCCTTCGTACGACTACTCAACGACGCCAAAACATCACGCAGTCGCGACTCGATCTGGACATCCGTAGCCGAAACAGTGCCATCGGGCACCGGCATCCTGCATCGTGATTCTGCCGCACAGTCTGCCTTCTACGCGGCCGTCCATGCCGTCAGCAAGGGCAAACGAACTGGCATTGCCGTGGGCCCCATTCAGCATCCAAGTGGTGTTCACGTCTTTCTCGTGGATTCCGTTCGGGCCGGCAGGTATGTGGTGCGGGTGATCATTCCCGACATCGAGCCGAGCCGAGAAACCGTTGATAGCATCATGCAGGAGGTTCGGACCGCACGACAGATGTTCCGTAACGGCCGACCGCTCGTTGAACTTGCTTCGAGTTTCGGACGCACCGTGGAGCTGAGTCCGTATCTCAGTTCCGAGGCCAAGCTGTTCGAATCCTATCGGCTCGTCAACGAGGCCTTCACCACACCCGTGGGTAACGCCATCGACCCCATCGACACACCCGAGCGCGGAGCAGTGCTAGCCGTTGTGGTGGATTCGTTGCCGGCCGGCCAGATGGACTTCGACGACGTGCGCGACCGCGTCCTTGCCGATTGGCAGCGCGATCAGGCCTGCGGTGATCTTCGCACGGACATGCTGCGTATTCAGGCGGTGACCACGGTCTTGGACGACGGCAGGATGATGATCGGCGCTCCCCTGTCGGGCGCCGTCGTTGAGCGCGACGTTCTCGTAGATGCCTCTGGCACCATCGGCTCGCTGAACGACCCTCTGGCAGCGCAGGCCCTGCGTGCAGCCACCACGTCCGGTATGATCGGCCCGTTCCGTGGCACCAACGGCTGGTACCTTGCTAATGTGCACTACGTTGTACGTGCTACAGCCGAGGACTACCCACAGATGCGGGACAACGTTTTGGCTACGATCACCAACGAGCAAAAGAAGCTCGCCTGGGAGATGTTCCTTCGCAACCTGCTGGACTCTGCTTCCATCGAGGACCGACGTGGCCGATACTTCCGCTTCTGACCTGCGCCTAGCGATGGTGGATGTTGGCAATGTCCTCTACCGCATCGACTTCGAGCGCACACGTGTGGCACTGCAGCAGCTGGCTGGATACAATGGTCGGGAGATCCGCTTTGGCGTTGACGACCAGGACCAGCTGTTCATCGCAGCCGACCGGGGAGACGTTTCGGTTGAAGACTTCCGCGAGGGGCTTCGGCAGCAGTTTGGCTTTACCGTTACGGATGCCGAGCTCGACAACGCGTGGTGCGCCATCTTGATCGAACCCTATGCCCATGCCTATCGCGTCAAGTCCGACCTACAGCAGATGTATCCGGAGGCGCGGATGGTGTTGGTATCCAATATCAGCGAGCTGCACCATCGCCGAGTCCACGAATTTTTCCATCGTGGATGGAGCACCGATCAGATCTACCTGAGTTATCGGATGCGGGAGCGAAAACCCGACGCCAACGCCTTTCTGCACGTATGCATGGCCGAGGGCGTTGCCCCGCACCACTGTATTCTGTTCGACGACTCGGCGGCCAATTGCCGCAGTGCCCAGGCCTTAGGTATCCGTGTTGTGCAGGTTACACCGGGAGATCCTCGCCTCGCGTTTCGCGCGCCAGCAGAAGTGTGATCAATCCCACAGCATAGGCGATGCCAAAGCCGAGGATCGCATGGTGATAGCCACCGAAAAGGGTGATCAGCAGGCCACCGGCGATCACGCCAGCAGCGGTAGCGATCCTACCTACGTTGAAGCAGATCGCCGATGCGGCACCACGAATCAAGGTCGGGAACAATTCGGGTACGTAACCCATGAGTGTTCCTTGGTTCAAGCCAATAAACGCACCCAGCACAACGGCCAGTGCAAGCACCGCTTCTACCGAATGGTTAGGCACAAACAGCAGGAGCGTTGTTGCCATGCAACCGATGTAGCCAATCGCAGCAGAACCACGCCGACCAAGCCGATTTGCCAGAGGACCCACACCAAAGCCCCCTACCAGATTGCCGATACCCAGCGCCATGCTCGTGTAGGCACGCATGGACTGCGCCGTATCCGTATCAACCAGACTGCCTACCCATGTTGGCATCCATACAAACACGGCCCAGAGTCCGATCAGCATCGAGCCGAAGAGCGTAACCCCTACGATGAGATCTCGGCGGTAGGCGGAATCGAGCACTTGCTCGCGTGCCAAATGACGATCGCGATGATACGTGGCACTGTGGGTGTACACCGGAGCCTCCTTGAGCCACACCCATGCAACGATGGCGAGGCTCACCGATGCTCCACCAAGGACATAGGCCATGCGCCATTCTCCAACCAAGCTGCCGATCACACCCGAGACAATCAATCCCACGGGGAAGGCGTTGACCAGCACACCAATGACCCGTGCCCTGCCAAGAGTGTTCCAACTCTCAGCCACCGTAACGGCGGCTAGCAGCAGCACGCTCCCGGCTCCACCTCCGGTGATGAATCGCACCACGATGAGAGCCAACACGTTGGGAACAAGGGCTGTTGCAACAATACCGAGCGACGTTATTGCAACGCTAAGGGTGAAGGCACGCTTGCGTCCGATGCGGTCGGCTACCGCTCCAAGGAACACCGCACCTACGGCCCAGCCGAGCAGGAAGGCCGCGCCAGCAGTAGAACCCACCTGACCAATCGTGGCCGTGTCGGATTTGCCGGTCAAGTCGGTCACGATCAAGGGTAGGTAGGCGCTGAAGATCGACGAGGCAACGCCGGCCGTGACCGTCGCTACGTAGGCAATCACGAAGAGGAGAACATTGGTCTTCATCCAGCAAAGATAGTCGTGCCTCGTATATTCGTGCTTTCCAACGTTGTGGTCGCTGCAGGAGATGAGTCATCTCGCATCAGTGCAGCGCGAAGAGGGAAGCGGGTGAGAATCCCGCGCGGTTGCGCCGCCGTATCGGTCGACAAACCATCCTAGCTTCCACGAGAAGCAGTCACTGGGGTTCAGCAGCCCTGGGAAGGCGGGTGGGGAGAGTGACGCCGAAGCCGGAAGACCTGCCACAATGCAACACGATGCGGTCGTCGACCGCGCCGTTGCGCTGAACAACGGTTATTGTGGAGGTATGCCATGCGCTGCACGGCATTCTGTCTTGTTGTCACGTGCCTTTTCATGGGCACGTCCCTTCCGCTTCTGTATGGTCAGGAGCGCATTTCAACACCACCGGTTGTTGCGTCCATCTGGGACTATGCCGGTACCATTCAGGTTGTGACAGCAGGCGTCGATCTGGATTACGATCAAGAGCTGGACGACGGCGATGAACCTGCCAGCTGGCTGATCATTGATCCGGCAACGCGCGCAGTAATCAGATCCATGCAGTTTCCCTGGTCGGATATCACTGCGAAGCATCTCGGGTTTGATCCCTACCTTGGCATCGTGTACATCGCCCTCAACGACACCGTCTGGGCGTACACTGCAATGACACAGCAGCGCAGCAGTACACCGGTGTTTATTGGAAGCAATATCACGTCGGTTGCCTACAACCTGTCCAACGGTACGATCTGTATCAGCCACCGACCGTCGTATACCGACCCCGGCTACATCAGCATCGTCGACCCCGTGGCTGGTACAACCACGGAAGTGGACGTTGCTGTCAATCCACAGATGCTTGCCTACTACCGCGTTGGTGCAACCGCAGCTCCTATTGTGCTGTGTGAAGGCACCTTTGGCAATGCCGACGGTTCTGTGGTGTTCGTCAATGCCGACAACACCACTACAGAGGTGGTCCTGGGCGACACACCAAACAACCTCGTAGTAGACGACAACCGAGGCCTTGCTTATGTGGCGATGACAGGTTCCCACGAGATCGTCGTGGTGGACATCCCTGCACGTCGTGTGGTAGGCAGGTATCCCACGCCCACATCGGGCTACGACGGGCCGCGGGAAATCGCGATTCATGACGATTACGCCTTCGTTACGACCTATGCCGGAACGGTTCTGATGTTCAACCGCGGGGTATCTGGAAGCGATCCGATCATGACGTTGCAACGCACGTTTACCGTAGGCGATAAATGCGATCCCGTGCACGTCGCATTCGATCACGTGTGGGTCGGAGCGACGTATGCCGGTACGTCGTACGACCCGGCTTCCGACGTGATCGTGTTTCCGTTAGGGACCGTGTCGGTTGATGAGGACCCTCGAGTGGATGTCTCCTGGGGACCGGCATCCACCGCGGTGGATCTGCGGGGCCAGCGCATTACGTTAACTGTTCACGACGGAGTGATTGACCTCTCCCGTCTGGCACCGGGATTCTACCTCGTGACCGATGGGGTGAACACACGCACGGTGGTGGTACCGTAACTTCGCAGATGATCTCTCGATCCACACAGCGCTGGTGGTTGCTCGCCCTTCTGGCAGGGGCAGCCATCAGCGCTGTGCTGTTTGACTATCGGCTAGCGACGTGGGTGAACAACGTGTCCACTCCGTGGATGCGCTCCACAGGCTACTGGTTGGAAGAAATCGGGAAGAGTCACTGGGTGCTGGGCTACAGCGTTGTCGTGATTATTGCCACGTGGCGTAGCTGGCGTAGTGTGGCGCATAAGCATCTCGTCCTGTTTGGGTCGATTGCCGGATCTGGCCTGCTGGCCAATGTGGTCAAGATGCTTGTATGCCGGCCACGCCCCCCACTGTTCATTGCCGACGGCCTTACCCAGCCGCAGTGGCTGGGATTCGTCACCGACTGGAGCTGGAACTCCTTTCCGTCCGGTCATGCCACCACGGGCATCGCCATCGCCATTGCTGGTGCAGCCACGTGGCCACGCTTGCGGATTCCCGCGTGGATCGTTGGCCTAGCCATTGCGTTTGGTCGCGTGATGTATAACGCCCACTTCCTTAGCGATGTCCTCGTGGGGATTGCCCTGGGTGCTGCCATTAGCTGGTGGATGATTCGCTACGAGTCGACGGTGAACGAGCGGCCATCCATCGCTCGCGCAGAACAGTGATTCCCGGATTGACCGGCGAGCCGATCGCGGCCGATAGGTCTTCCCGAAACACGTCTGGTAAGGGGCTTCCGGCATCGTAGGTTCCATGGGCAATGGCGTCGGCAACGGCGCGGTAGGCATCCCGAAAGGGCATGCCCTTGGCCACCAGATCATTCACGCGATCTACGCTGTCGATGTAGCGGTAGCGATTGTCGTGCAGCGCACCTTGCACCGGTTGAAGATGTCCTACCATGGCTTGTGCGACCTGCACACACAGGCGCATCTCGTCGAGTGCCGGAATGATCCGATCCTTCACAAACTGCAGATCGCGGTGGTACCCCGACGGCAAATTGGTTTGCACCAGGGCCAGCTCCGTTGGCAGGGCCTGCAATCGATTGCAGCGCGCACGCAGCACTTCGAACACATCAGGGTTCTTCTTGTGCGGCATGATGCTACTGCCGGTTGTGAGGTGATCGGGCAATGTGAGCAGGCCGTAGTTCTGACTCATGTACTGCACCACATCCATCGAAAAGCGCGCCAGCGTGCTGGCTACCTGGGCCATCGCCATCGCCACGATCTTTTCAGTGCGCCCGCGCGCCATCTGGGCAAACGTGCTGGTGATGTGCAGGCGGTGGAAGTTGAGCGCGCGTGTGGTGCTCATGCGATCCAGTGGTAGCGTTGTGCCGTAGCCGGCAGCGCTCCCGAGCGGATTGGCGTTCGCCGCATCGATGGCCACGTCGATAATGCTGAGATCTTCCAACAGCGCCTCGGCATAGCCCCCTACCCACAGAGCTATACTGGAGGGCATCGCTACTTGGTAGTGCGTGAACCCAGGGATGGCATGCATGCCATGGGTTTCCGCCATGGTGAGCATGACGTCCACAAGACCAACAACCTCACTGCGGAGCTGTCGCGTTTCGTGGCGGAGGAACAGCTTCAGATCCACAGCGATCTGGTCGTTCCGGCTGCGCCCAAGATGGATGGCCTTGCCCACATCTCCCAATCGCCGCGTAAGCTCCAGCTCGATCTGGCTGTGGATGTCCTCCACACCGTCCTCGATGGTCATACCACGCTCATCAATTTCTTGAAGCAAGGTACTCAGTTCGCGCACCAGCAACGACGACGTCTCGACAGTGATCAACCCCACCTGGCCAAGCATCGTAGCATGGGCAATCGACCCAACAACATCCCACCGTGCCAGACGCTCGTCCATGGTGCGATCCTGACCAACGGTGAACGCTTCGACGAGAGCGTCGAGGGGAATGCTTTTCTCCCAGAGTTTCATCGGCAGTACCTCTCCAACATCGTACAGAGAATTGAGATTCCAGAACGGAGCTCGTCGAGCATCAGGTATTCGTCGGGGGTGTGGGACCGTGCCGAGTCGCCAGGGCCGATCTTCAGGGAGGGCACGCCGATAGGCAGCAACGCTTGATCGCTCATCGTCGGGCTGTCGTAGCTCGTAAGCCCCATCGCGCTACCAACCTGAACAATCGGATGCTCCGGGTCGATTCGCGACGATCGCAGACGCATACTTCGAGGCGTAACGTCGGCATCAATCGATCGGCGAATGTTATCAAGAACGTCTTCATGCTGGTAGTTGCCAGGAATCCGCACATCCACAACCAATGTGCATCGGTCCGGCACCACGTTGTGCTGCGAACCCGCGGTGATTTGCGTAACCGTCATGCGCACTGGGCCCTTGGAATGGAACCACTCAATGACGGGTACGGCCTTGACGATGGCATTGTGGCCCTCATCACGAGCGGCATGGCCGGTACGTCCGTGCACCACAACGTCCAGCACCATCAGCCCCTTCTCAGCAATGGCCATTTGCATCTGCGTTGGCTCGCCCACCAAGGCTACGTGCAGCGGTGGTAGAACATCCCGCGCGAGCAGCGCCATGCCATTGGCACCACTGACCTCTTCCTCGGCCGTAGCCGCCAGCATGATACCATAACGCAGATCGGGGAACTGACGCAGATACATGAACGCAGCGATCATGGTTACCAAGGCGCCGCCAGCATCGTTGCTGCCAAGACCGTACAGCCGCCCATCACGAATTGTTGGTGTGTAGGGATCGATGGTCCACCGACTCCCCGGACGAACCGTATCGTGATGCGAGTTCAACAGAATCACCGGATGAGTGTCCGACGGAATATGGCGCGCAACCACGTTATGACCGTATCGCTCGGTTGCCACACCACGGTCGTGCAGCCACTGCTCCAGCAGATCGGCAGTCGCGCCTTCGTCCGTGCTGTGCGATGGTGTTGCAATCAGCGCTTCCAGAAGTGCACGGGCCTCGGTATACAGATGCTCTATGTGATCTACGTGATCCACGTTCCCCCTTCCCCATCCAGATGATCATAGCGGGTAATACGAACACGCGTCACACCTTGCTCGGCAGCTGTGAATGCCGCAGAGAGTTTTGGTAGCATCCCGCTGTGGATCTCACCGGTGGCGATCATCTCCTCGGCCTTGGTTCGTGTGAGCTCTGGGACGAGCGAGGCGGGATCGAGTACGTCGCGCAACACTCCTGCATGCTCGAAGGCAAACACCAGCTCCGCCTCTGGAGCAAGAGCTCGGGCAATCACGGCAGCCATGGTATCGGCATTGGTATTCAACAATGTGCCCGCACCATCATGAGTGATGGGTGCAATCACAGGGATCGCACCATCGGCTAGACGTTGCAGTGCATCGACATTCACCTGCACGGGATCGCCCACAAAGCCAAAGTCCACTGGCACCGGTGCGCGTCGTTGCGAGCGCACAAGATCGAAATCGGCACCACAGACGCCTACGGCAGCAATGCCACGAGCATAGAGGCCGGCAACGATACTCTTGTTGATCCAGCCGGCATAGGTCATCGTGACTACTTGCAATGTGTCGTGGTCGGTGATTCGCCGCCCCTCGTGCATGTGCTGCGGTAGGTGCAGCCGCTCGGCAAGGTCCGTAGCAAGCCGACCGCCACCGTGTATGACGACCACCTGCTCGGGAGCGCGAGCAACTGCCTCGAGGACGGCGTTGAGCTGCTGCGGTTGATCCAGGATGCCACCGCCAATCTTGATCACCCGATACATCACAGTGCCTGCAGCAGATGGTACAACACCGTTTGAGCGCTTACCACACGATTGGCGGCTTGCTGGATTACGATGGACTGCTCAGAGTTGAGGACATCATCCGACACGATCACATTGCGCCGTACCGGCAAACAGTGCATAAAGCGAGCGTTGTTCGTACGCGACATTTTTTCGGGCGTAATCATCCACGATGGATCCTTCGACAGAATCGCACCGTAGTTGTTATAGCTACTCCAGTTTTTTGCATACACCACATCGGCACCCTCCAACGCGCGATCTTGGTTGACGTCGATCGTTGCGCCCCTGGTGTACTCCTCCGACAGCTCATAGCCCTCGGGATGGGTGATCACCAGATCCACATCGGCCGCCAGCATCCACTCGGCGAAACTGTTTGGCACCGCCTGTGGTAGTGCCTTGGGATGTGGTGCCCAGGTAAGGACCACCTTCGGCCGTGCTACAGGGACGTGCCTACGGATCGTGATCAGATCAGCAAAGGACTGCAGCGGGTGTCGGGTTGCACTCTCAAGACTCACTACCGGTACACCGCTGTAGGTGATCATGCTCTCGAGCACCGTCTCGGCGTCGTCGAAGTCGCGATCCTGTAATCCGGCAAACGTGCGGATACCAAGGACGTCGCAGTACTGCCCCATCACAGCAGCAGCTTCGCGGATGTGCTCGGTAGCACCACCATCCATCACCGCGCCGTCCCGGGTTTCAAGCGTCCATGAATCACTTCCCACATTCATGACAATGGTATCCATCCCGAGCAGTTGAGCAGCTTTCTGCGTACTCATGCGCGTGCGGAGCGACGGATTGAAGAACAGCAGGCCCAGCGTGCGGCGGCGTCCTGCATCGGCGTAGCACCATGGATCGGCGGTCACGTGATCTGCCGTGCGTAGCATGGCATCCAGGCCCGGACCATTGACAACATCGTGGACTGACGTAAAGCGTTTCATGAAGCACTCTCCACTACCGTACGGATCGCATCAATGGCACAATCGATCTCATCAGCTGTGATGGACATGGGCGGCAACAATCGTAACACATGAGGATTGGAAGCATTCCCGGTAAGCACGTGATGATCGCGCCAGAGCGCCGTGCGTGCATCATTGCACGGGCGATCCAACACCACGCCAATCATGAGTCCCCGACCACGCAGTTCAACGATTCCCCGAGCGCCGCTCAGGCCAGCACGCAATTGCGCTCCGCGCTCGGCAGCATTGTGCATCAACTGGCGATCTTCGATCCCCTTGACCACAGCGAGCGTTGCGGCGCAGGCCATGGGATTACCGCCAAAGGTGGTGCCAAGCATCCCGATGCGAACGTCAATCGAGTGGTCCACGATCATGGCTCCAACAGGAAATCCATTGCCGATTCCCTTTGCCATCGTCACAATTGGGGGGTGAATCCCGGCGGCCTGATGAGCGAAGTACTGTCCCGTTCGGCCACAGCCGGACTGCACTTCGTCCAGAACCAGCATTGTTCCCGTACGCTCACACTCCGTAGCAAGGGCAACAAGGAAGTCATCGGTGGGCATCTCACAGCCCCCTACCCCCTGAATTCCCTCGATGATCACGGCTGCCACATCACCCGGAGCTAGCGCCGATCGTACGGCTTCGATATCGTTCAATGGAAGGTGCAGGACGGAGTGCACGGCATTAACGGGTGCAATCAGCTTTGGGTCGCCCGTAGCGGCTACCGCCAGCGAGGTGCGTCCGTGGAAGGCACCGTGGAAGGCCACGATCTTTGTGCGTCCCGTCACAAATGATGCAAGCTTCAGGGCATTTTCGTTGGCTTCGGCGCCGGAGTTCACAAAGAAGACGTGGTCGTCCTCTCGGCCAGCGATTCTACCAATGGCCTCGGCTGCTTGGTTCTGTACGGGGAGATGCACGCTATTGGAGTAGAAGCCGAGTGTAGCTGCGTGATCGGCAATCGCCGTGGACCATTCCTCATCGGCATGTCCAAGCGAGATCACGGCATGACCGCCGTAGAGGTCCAGATACCCAGTACCATCGGCATCGTACACCATCGAGCCCTTGCCGCGGGTAAGTGTCAGCGGCAGGAGCGAGTACACTGGAAGCGGTTTCATCACAGGCCGACTCCCATCAGATGCAAACCGGCTGTTTCATGAAAGCCACACGCAAGATTCATGTTCTGTACCGCCTGACCGGAAGCCCCCTTCAAAAGATTGTCCAGAACCGATACTACCAAAACATGACCATCGTGATGCTCCACACCGATGGCAACATTGTTGGTGCCGATCACACATTTTAGATCGGGCAGGTCGTCCACGA
>CAZBOW010000014.1:27982-31277 GCA_964493635.1 uncultured Hyphomicrobiales bacterium | reverse complement strand
ATGGCAACATTGTTGGTGCCGATCACACATTTTAGATCGGGCAGGTCGTCCACGATGTGCACAAACGGATGATCGGCAAAGCGCTCACGATAATGCTCCCGCACCATCTCCGCCGAAGCGTTCGACGTGGTGATCGCCGACATCAAAATGCCTCTGGTAAAATTCCCACGAAGAGGAATCATGACCGGTCGCATCCCCAGCACCATCTCGATCTCGTCGAGATGCTGATGGGTAAAGGCCTTGTACACGCTAAGGTTGTTGTCGCGCCACGAAAAGTGTGTTGTTGGGGAAGGGGCTTGCCCAGCACCGGTCGAACCGGTTGTTGCATGTACCACCACGTTGTTCAGCTGACGATGTTCGCCAAGTCGTAGCAATCCCAGTTCGATGGCGGTGGCGAAGCAACCGGGATTGGCAATACGGCGGCTGGCGCGAATCTGCTCGCGATGCACTTCGGGCAATCCGTACACCCAATCGGGATGAAGCCGGTGATCGGCACTCAGATCGATCACGATGGCCGATCCAACATCATGGGTGTGCATCCAATCGGCTGCTGCACCGTGTCCGGTGCAGAGGAAGATCACATCGGAGGCAACCGGCAGCTCGGCGGTAAACACCAGCGACGAGTCCATCAGATCCGGATGCGCAACGCGAACATGCTGACCAGCATGGCTGGAGCTGACCACCGTGAGTGCGGATGCACCCACATGGGGGTGACGCTCCAGCAAACGAATGAGCATGCCACCAGTGTATCCGGCGCCACCAACGATGGTCACGGTCATGATTCACCTCTTCCCGACGCTCGCTCCGGCGATGAATGAACGTGGTGATACAGGCGGGCCGCAATCGAAGCAATGGCGGCATAGCCCTGAGCATCCTGTCCCGTCCACGCGCCGTGCTCCTCGCCATACGCGCCAAAGCCCCCTGCCATCAGATCGAAGGGAGACCGCACGCCCAAGATGCGCATACGCTCCGGATGGAGCTCAAGATCGACCTCGCCTGTGACATACCGTTGGGTATCGGCGAAGAAGGCTTCAATACTGCGAGCAGCAGGATCAAGAAACTGCGCTTCGTGCAGGAGCTGACCATACCAGAGGGCCAACTGATCCTTGAGTTGGAGCTGCCACTTGGAGAGCACATGTTTCTCCAGCTGATGATGGGCATTGATCACAATCATCGGCGCAGGCGCCTCGAAGGCCACCCGCCCCTTGATCCCAAGAATCGTATCTCCTACGTGCATCTCCCGCCCCACATGGTATAGCGCACCGGCATGGTTCAGGTGCTGGATCACTTCCACCGGGTCCATCATGGCACCGTTGATGGAAACGGGCTCGCCACGCACAAAACCAATCGTGATGTGCATCGGTTCATCCGGCACGTCGTAGACGGACGATGGGAAGGCATCGTCGGGAAGGGGCTGATCACTTGTGAGGGTTTCCTTCCCACCGATGGTAGTTCCCCAAATGCCTTGGTTAATGGAGTAGGCAGCTCGCGTCCAATCACCCTCTACCCCATGCTCACGCAGATAGGCAATCTCCTGTTCGCGCGAGAGTTGCTGATCCCGAATGGGGGTAATCACCGCTGCCTGGGGGCACAGGGTACGCAAGATCATGTCGAAGCGGAACTGATCGTTACCAGCCCCCGTACTGCCATGTGCCACGGCATCGAAGCCGTGCTCCGATGCATGGGCTGCAATGGCAATCGCCTGAACAATACGCTCGGCACTCACGCTGAGTGGATACCGGTTGTTCTTCAGTACGTTGCCGGCGATGAGATAGCGCAGGACGTCCGTGTAGAGCTCGTGGGTCCGATCCAGCACGGTGTGCGAAGCTACCATGCAGGATCGCGCGCGACGGGCAATCGTCTCCAACTCCTCCGGCGTGAATCCACCGGTGTTGACAATCACGGTGTGAACGTCGTAGCCCTGCTCCACGGCCAGGTACCGTGCACAGTAGCTCGTGTCCAATCCACCGCTAAATGCCAGCAGTACCTTGGTCGATGGTGATGTACTCATGATTCCTCCCGCGTTGAAGATCCGGAGTGCAGCATTGCCGTACACAGGCACATGGTTCGTTTGGTGCGCTCGAGAATGTCGTGGTTCGGGCAGCTACTGCACCCTTTCCAAAAAATCTCATCTTGAGGCAGCTCGCTAAAATGCACCGGACGATAGCCGAGTTCCGTGTTGATCTTCATCACGGCGGCCGAGGTAGTGATACCGAAGAGTTTTGCTCCGGGGAACATCTCGCGGGCGCGCGCAACGGCGGCGGCCTTGATGCGCTTAGCCAGCTGCTGCTGGCGGAACTCCGGCACAACAATCAGTCCGGAGGTGGCTACGAATTGCTTGTCCTGCCACGACTCAATGTAGCAGAAGCCAGCAAACTGGCCGGAGGGCGATAAGGCGATGATGGCCTTGCCCTCGTCCATTTTCGTTCGAATGTACTCTGGTGTGCGTCGTGCAATACCGGTACCTCGAAGCTGGGCTGCCTGGTAGATCGTTTCAACGATCTCTTCGGCGTAGGAGTGGTGTTGCTCGGTGGCAACACAAATCTCAATCTCCATGTACGTGAACAACAGAATAGGTGAACACCACCCGTCGCAGCACCAGTTCGAGCCGAATGGCTTACCGCTACGGGACTGAAGTTTTCGGGGCTTCAAACTGCGCGTTCTTTTCGCGCGACTGTTGAGCAAGAGCTTGCTTGTACTCCATGATCAAGGTCATCAGTTGAGGGTTGTGCATGGCCAGCATTTGTACGGCCAGCAATCCTGCATTCTTCCCTCCGCCGATGGCGACGGTTGCAACAGGAACACCACCTGGCATTTGAACAATGCTGAGCAAGGAGTCGAGTCCCTGCAAATGTTTCGATGGGACCGGCACACCAATCACCGGCACCGAGGTGTACGATGCGAGCATTCCCGGAAGATGGGCGGCTCCGCCGGCACCGGCAATGATCACCTTGATGCCACGATCGTGGGCCGTTTGGCCGTACGTGGCCATGTCGGCAGGGGTGCGGTGCGCACTCACCACACGCATCTCATACGGCACGTGAAAGCCGTCGCAGATCAGAGCCGCTTCCTGCATGATCGGTAGGTCAGAGTCGCTGCCCATGACGATACCAACCACTGGCTGTATCTTCGATCGATCACTCATGACACGTCCTCATTGTTCATCGTGGATGCGATTCCTCGTTGCTTGCTCCGCGAATTGCTGACTCAGGCGCTTCATCACGCCAATAATTTGCACGCGTCCGTCGCCGGTCTGGGAGGATGTTGGAATCACATCCACAACGTGCTCACATTG
>CAZBOW010000014.1:0-27882 GCA_964493635.1 uncultured Hyphomicrobiales bacterium | reverse complement strand
CCCGGCGTGTTCGATACGCGGGCTAGGTTCCCTTGGCGCACGATGGTATTGATCAGCGACGATTTTCCCACGTTCGACCGTCCGATCATCGCCACCTCCGGATAGTTCGAAGGGGGAAACTGATCGGGTTGCACGGCACCCGTGGCAAACATCGCCTCAATGTGGTGTTCTTGCGCCATAAATAGGAAAACGCCGAACGCTGAACGCTCGGCGTTGTTGTTCAATGGGATCTAAGCTTAGTCGTTCTTCTCTTCAGCTTCTGCCGTATCTGCAGCGCCGGCATCGGAGGTTGGTTCTTCCACCGCTGGCGTTTCGTCAACAACCGTTTCGGTTTCTTCGACCACCTCTTCTACCTCTGCCACCTCTTCAACAACCGGAGCTGCGGCAACGGGAGCAGGCTTAATAGCTGCCATTGGCTTTGGCTTGGCAACCTTGGCCGGCTTCCGATTCTTCTGCGTCACACGTCCGTCTTGCGGGTTCGACCAGTCAACCAGCTCGATGAGTGCTTCTGCAGCGGTATCACCACGGCGGTTACCCAGCTTCACGATTCGTGTATATCCACCTGCGCGCTCTGCAACCGCTGGAGCGATCGTGTCGAACAGCTCTTGCAGCACAGCCTTATTGCGGATGTACCGGCCAACCATACGGCGGCTGTGTACGTCAACACCAGTGGCTTCGGCAGAACGCTCACCGGCGTAGGCATTCTTTGCACGGGTAATCAATTGCTCGGCAAACGGACGAAGCTCCTTAGCCTTGGCAACAGTGGTAATGAGTCGCTTGTGCTCAAAGAGCGACGTAGCCAGGTTCGCCATCAAGGCACGCTTGTGACTTGCTGTGCGCTTTAGCTTCCGTCCGCTATAGTTGTGTCTCATATCAGTAGTTCCTTTATCTCGCGTATCTCTCTACGTCGTTGTTCGTTAGTCGCGCGCCTTCGCCTCTTCAGCCAGATACGGCGCCACATCCATGCCAAAGGTGAGACCATTCTGGTACACAACATCGGTTAGTTCGGCAAGCGACTTGCGACCGAAGTTGCGGAACTTCAGAAGGTCGGTCTCCTGCAGGCTTACCAAGTCGGACAGCGTTTTGATGCTGGCAGCCTTCAAGCAGTTGTGCGCACGAACGCTGAGTTCGAGTTCATCGACCGGCTGAATCAGAATGCGGCGGATGCGCTGACGCTCACGCTCAGCTTCCGAATCACCACCTGCCTCGCTGACGTGCTCTACGCTTTGTGCCGGCGATGCACCAAGGAACAGTGCTACGTGCTGGCGCAGAATGTCGGCGGCATGTTCAATGGCTTCTTTGGCCGTGATCGAGCCATCGGTCTTTACGTCCAGCATCAACTTTTCGTAGTCCGTCTTCTGACCAACACGGAATGGCTCTACGTTGTAGATCACATTCACGATCGGCGTATAGATGGCGTCGATGGGGAGCATACCAACAGGATAATCAGCCGTGCTGTGCTCCTCCGATGGTACGTAGCCTTTACCGCGACCAATGCGCAACTCTACGTCGAAGTCCGCATCCTCGGCCAGGTGGGCGATCACTTTCTTAGGCTCCAGAACCTCAATCTCCGGCGAGGCCTTGCCGATGTCGGCAGCGGTCCAGGTTCCTCCGCCTTTCAGACGGAAGGAGATGCGATTGGGCATTTTCTTGTCGAGCACGCGGAAGCGAACCTCTTTCAGGTTCAGAATCACCTCCGTCATGTCCTCAACCACGCCAGGAATGGTTTGAAACTCGTGGAGAACGTCGCTGATCTTCACGCCGATGATGGCACTGCCAGGGATCGACGAGAGCAGCACGCGACGGAAAGCATTACCGATCGTAACGCCGTAGCCCTCTTCCAGTGGATTGAGGGTAAACACAGCGTGGAACGGAGAGCCCTGTTCGTCGACGATCAAACCGTCGGGCATCTGCATCTGCATGTTCTAGGCCTTTGTGTATATCAGGATGGAAGTAATAAATCGTCAAACATCACACGCGACGGCGCTTCGGCGGACGGCAACCGTTGTGTGGCAGTGGAGTGCGGTCGGTAATCGACAACACTTCCAGGCCGGCAGCTGTGAGAGCACGAATTGCTGCCTCACGTCCGGAGCCCGGACCGCGCACTACAACGTCCACCTTACGCAGACCCATTTCATGGGCCGTGCGGGCGGCCTTGTCGGCCGATACCTGCGAGGCGTACGGTGTATTCTTCTTCGATCCGCGGAATCCGTTCTTACCTGCCGACGACCACGAGAGCGTGTTGCCGTAGGTATCCGTGATGGTAACAATCACGTTGTTGAACGTTGCACGGATGAAAGCTTTACCGTGAATATCGGCGACGATCTTACGCTTTACGCGCTTCTTCGCTGCTGCCATGATGTACTAATCCTTTCTGTTCCAACGGGGCTCTCACCCCGGTTCAATCATTTCTTACTTACGAGCGGCCTTCTTCTTACCAGCAACCGTCTTCCGCTTACCCTTACGGGTACGGGCGTTGGTGCTGGTACGCTGGCCACGTACTGGCAATCCGCGACGATGGCGCAGACCGCGGTAGCATCCAATATCCATCAGACGCTTGATGTTCAGCTGTACCTCCGAGCGCAACTGACCTTCGGTTTTGTAGTCACCGATAGCCTGGCGGATGCGAGCAACCTCGTCATCTGTCCACTCGTTGACGCGCTTGGTGGGATCCATTCCGGCCTTATCGAGCACAACTGCACTCGTGGTCGGTCCGATACCGTAGATGTAGGTCAGCGCTACCAAGCCGCGCTTGTTCTTCGGTAAATCGACTCCTGCAATTCGAGCCACTGTAATACTCCTCGATTAGCCTTGACGTTGTTTGTAGCGTGGGTTTTTCTTGTTGATGACGTAGACCTTACCCTTACGGCGGACAATCTTGTCCTCCGGGCTACGCTTCTTGACGGATGCTTGTACTTTCATATCAATCACTTATAGCGGTAAACAATTCTTCCTTTGCTCAAATCGTAGGGCGACATTTCAACGGTGACCTTGTCTCCGCGAAAGATCTTGATGAAGTGCATCCGCATTTTGCCAGATACGTGCGCGAGAATCTCGTGCCCGTTTTCCAGTTCCACAATGAAGCGCGTGTTCGGAAGTGCTTCCTTGATGGTACCGTCTACGCGAATGACATCATTTTTACCCATACAATCCTATTCGTTACCTCATCTCTGTAAGAATCAACGGCTTGTTCCCCTGAATCACCACCGTATGCTCGAAGTGTGCCGATGGCTTCCCATCAGCCGTGTAGACAGTCCAGCCATCACTGGCCGTATGCACTTGGAACGACCCCATATTTACCATGGGTTCGATGGCAAGCGCCATACCGGACCGCAACTTCACATTCGGATACCGCGACCGGTGAAGCAGTCCCGGAACGAAGTTTGGTACAGGGGGCTCTTCGTGGAGGTGACGACCAATGCCGTGCCCTACCAGCTCCCGCACCACCGAAAATCCTTGTTTTTCAACACACGTTTGGACAGCTCTCGAGATGTCGTACATCCGATTGCCTTCAACAGCGTTCTCAATGGCCAACCGCAGGGATTCCTGCGTAGCATCCAGCAGTCGCTGTTTGTCCGTTGAGATCTCGCCTACTGCAAAGGTGTAGGCGCTATCCCCGAAGTATCCATCGAGCTGCACTCCGCAGTCGACGGAAACAATTTGTCCAGTTTTCAATTGCCGTGCCCCTGGCATGCCGTGCACGACTTCCTCATCGATGCTAATGCAGAGCGACGAAGGGAATTCCCGACCATCAACGACATATCCTTTGAACGCTGGAATTCCATTTCGCGTCCGGATGAAGTCCTCAGCGATGGCATCAAGCTCGCGGGTGGTAACACCAGCAGCCACGTGCCGTCCGACTTCGGCCAGCGTATCTGCCACAATCCTGCACGCTGCTTCGATCTTCGAGATCTCTTCTGCTGTGTGCGTTGGAATCGATACCTCAGCCACTGCCATACTTACCCGGAAATCGCCCCGGCACGACCACGAATCTTTCCAGTCTTCATGAAGCCGTCATAGTGACGCATCAAGAGATAGGATTCGATTTGCTGCAGTGTGTCCAGAGCAACACCAACGATAATGAGAAGACTTGTACCGCCAAAGAACGACGCGAACACTGGTGGCACCTGCAGGATGTTCATTGCAAACGTTGGCAGAATTGCCACAATTGCCAGGAACACAGCACCAGGTAGCGTAATTCGCGTAAGAATGTTTTCGATGTAGTCTGCTGTTTGGGACCCTGGACGTACGCCAGGGATGAATCCACCGTTCCGCTTCATGTTGTCGGCAACTTCCTTCGGGTTGAAGGCAATAGCCGTGTAGAAGTAGGTAAAGAACAGGATCATCAAGCCATACGAGATCGCATACCATGCCGATTGCTCGCTAAAGGCGCTGGCGATGTCCTGCCATAACGTGCTATCCGGGAAGAAGGAGGCAACGGTTGCTGGGACGAACAAGATCGACTGAGCAAAGATGATCGGCATTACACCGGCCGTATTTACTCGCAATGGAATGTACTGTGTTGAACCACCATAGACCTTGCGACCAACTTGACGCTTGGCATACTGCACCGGAATGCGTCGAGCCCCTTGCGTCACCAAGATGACGGAGGCGATAATGCCGGCCAGAAGAACAAGCAGGACAAGATCCACGACGGGGTTGCGTGCGTTGTCGCTGATCATCTGAATCTCTTGCTTCACCGCCGTTGGGAACCGGGCGATAATACCGATCATGATGATCAGGGAGATACCGTTGCCAATGCCACGCTCGGTGATCTGTTCGCCGATCCACATCAAAGCAATCGTACCAGCCGTCATAATCAGGATGGCTGATAGCGTCCAGAAGAGCCCGGCCTCGGGAACAACCATGGCGCCGTTCGGTCCTGCCGTTTGGGCAATCTTGATCGATACGCCCCAGGCTTGCAGAGATGCAAGACCAACGGTCAGCATTCGCGTGTACTGATTGATGCGCCGACGGCCGTCTTCGCCCTCGCGCTGCAGCTTTTGCAACTCCGGCAGTACTACACCGGCGATTTGTAGGATAATGCTGGCGGAGATGTACGGCATGATGCCAAGAGCAAAGATGGCGGCCTGCGAAAAGGCGCCACCAACGAACATGTCGTACAAGCCAAAAATCGTTCCCCCGCTGTCGGCAGCCTGATTAGCAGCACGCAGCATATCGACGTCCACACCAGGGATGGTAATGAACGAGCCGATACGCACGGCAACCAGGGCCAGTAGCGTGAAGACCAACCGCTGCCGAAGCTCGGTAATCTTCCAAATGTTTCCGATGGTACTGATGAAGTTAGCCATTGACCGTGACCGCTCCTCCAGCAGACTCGATCTTCGCCTTAGCCGAGGCCGATACCTTGTCTACTGTCACTGTGAGTGTGGCCGACAAATCACCGTTACCAAGGATTTTCACCGGAGCCGACTTCTTGCTCACAGCCCCAACCTGGTATAGAACCTCGTTGGTAACAACACCGCCACTGAGCAGACCTTCGTCCGCCAGGCGCTGCAGTGTAGCTACGTTGACCACCTGGTGATCGATGCGATTGATATTCGTAAAACCAAACTTTGGCACGCGACGGATCAGTGGCATCTGGCCGCCTTCGAATCCGGGCTTGCGCTTAAAGCCACTGCGGCTCTGAGCACCCTTGTGGCCACGTGTCGAGGTTCCGCCATGTCCAGAACCAGCACCACGACCTACACGCTTCTTCTTGTGACGCGACCCGGGAGCCGGGCTAAGATTTCCAATGTGTTTCATGTTCTACCTCAGCCTTCCACTTCTTCTACGGTCACAAGATGGCGCACTGCATTCACCATACCCAAGATTTGGGGGTTCTTAGGCTTGATCGACACGTAGTTCGGTCGGCCAAGACCAAGAGCCTTGATGGTGTCCTTGTGCGGTTGAATGGCACCGATGGCGCTCTTTATCTGCGTAATCTTCAGTTTCATGTCAGTAATTCCTTGCTTAGCCGTGGAGAACCTTGTCTACGCTTACACCGCGACGAGCGGCTACCGAGGCAGCATCTTCGAGTTGCTCCAACGCATTCATGGCAGCCTTCACCGTGTTGTGAGGGTTCGATGAACCCATGGACTTCGTAAGAACGTCCTTCACACCGGCCAACTCCAAGATGGCGCGTACACCACCAGCTGCGATCACACCGGTACCTGGCGTTGCCGGACGGATCAGCACCTTTGCGGCACCGAAGCGACCTACGACTTCGTGAGGGACCGTACCATTTTGGATACGCACCTTCACAACGCCCTTCTTGGCAGCGTCCGTAGCCTTGGTGACAGCATCGGACACTTCACCGGCCTTACCCAGGCCATATCCTACGTGCCCGTCTTCATCACCAACGATCACGATCGCCGAGAAGTTGAACCGACGTCCGCCCTTGACCACTTTCGAGGTACGGCCCACATAGACAATCTTGTCTTTGAGGTTCAGATCTGAGAGTTTTTGCTTTGCCACGTAATTCTACTCCGTTTGCATTCGAGTTTAGAAGTCCAGCCCACCTTCGCGGGCAGCCTCGGCCAGAGCCTTGATCCGGCCATGGTACAGAAAACCGTTGCGGTCGAAGGCAACGGTGCTGACCTTTGCCGACTTGGCGCGCTCTGCCAGTACCATCCCTACCACCTTACACTTGTCGGTCTTGGTCATACCAGCGGCCAGCTTTGCTTTCACCTCACGGTCGGTGGTTGACGCAGCAGCAATGGTACGAGCGGTTGTGTCGTCGATGATCTGGGCGTAGATGTGCTCCGCGGACCGAAACACGGTCAGGCGCGGGCGCTCCGGCGAGCCTTCGATATTCTTGCGGACGCGTCGATTCCGACGATCGTACCGCTTCTGTTTTAACGCTATACGGTTCATGTTCTATTCGTCCTTCGTTACTTACCAGCCGACTTTCCGGCCTTCCGGCGGATGTATTCACCTTGATACCGAACGCCCTTGCCTTTGTATGGTTCCGGCTTGCGCTGTTCGCGGAGTTTGGCAGCCACTTGGCCAACCAATTGCTTATCGATTCCTTTGACCATCATGACCGTCGGGCTCGATACAGCAAACTCGATACCATCTGGCGGAAGGAACATGATGGGGTGCGAATATCCCAGGCTCAGCATGAGATTTTTTCCGCGCATCTCCACCTTGTAACCAACGCCCTCGATCTGCAGCGTTCGCTCAAAGCCTTTCGACACACCTTCTACCATCCATGCGATACGAGCGCGAGTGGTGCCGTGCATGGCACGGACATCCTTGGCATCGTTGGCACGCACGAAGGTGATGGTATCGCCATCCTGATTCGGGGTGATGTTGTCGTTCATGGCGTACGTCAGTGTGCCCTTAGGCCCCTTGACCGTGCACAGGCCGTTGGCGAACGTAACGCTCACACCGTTCGGGATCGTGATGGGTTTATTTCCAACTCGTGACATGATTTCAGTCTCCTTGCTCTCGTACTCTCGTTACCAGATCGTGCAGATAATTTCGCCACCAACGTTTTCACGCCGTGCCTGTTTGTCCGACATCACACCGCGGGGTGTGGAGATGATGGCAAGGCCAAGACCATTCCGCACGCGAGGCAGGTTTTCAACTCCGGCATACACGCGGCGGCCCGGCTTGCTCACACGACGAATCTCGCGAATCACCGGCTGGCCAAAGTAGTAGCGCAGCTTTACCTGCAGCACGCCCTGAGGACCGTCCGTTGTGCGGGAGTAGTCGGCGATAAAGCCCTGATCCTTGAGAATCTCGGCAATGGCAACCTTGATGTTCGACGCTGGTACGTCAAGAGTTTTGTGCTTTGCTGCCGATGCGTTACGAATCCGCGTAAGGAAATCGGCAATTGGGTCTGTTACTGGCATAAGTCTACTGTGTCGCTGATGTGTCGATGTTATGATGGTAGGGGGCTCCGGCTTACCAGCTTGCCTTGCGGATTCCTGGAATCTTCCCTTCAAGTGCAAGCAGGCGGAACATGTTCCGGCACAGACCGAACTTGCGGTACACTCCACGGCCGCGACCTGTTACCAAGCAGCGCTGACGGATGCGCACCGGCGAACTGTTTCGGGGCAGCTTTTGCAAGCCAACCATGTCGCCAGCCTCTTTGAGTTCCTCACGCTTCTTCGCGTACTTCTCCGCAAGACGAATGCGCTTCTCATTACGAGCGATGATGCTCCTACGTGCCATGATTCTACCTCGTACCCTTAGTCAGGTTTTTTAGTCTCGTTTGCGGAATGGGAAACCGAATTCTTGCAGCAAGGCGTATGCCTCCTCATCGGTCTGGGCTGACGTCACGAACGTGACGTCCATACCAGAAATGCGGCTGACCTTGTCGACGTCAATCTCTGGGAAAATGATCTGCTCCTTGATGCCGATTGTGTAGTTACCACGGCCATCGAAGCTCTTATCGGAGAACCCGCGGAAGTCACGGATGCGAGGAGCAGCGATGTTGATGAAGCGATCAAGAAACTCGAACATGTGCGCACGACGCAGCGTAACGCGCGAGCCGATCGGCATGCCTTCGCGCAACTTGAAGTTGGCGATCGACTTCCGTGCCCGCGTTACAGCCGGACGCTGACCCGTGATCAGTTCCAACTCGTTCATCGCAGACTGCAAAGCCTTGGCATCGGCCACGGCACCACCAGCACCAATATTGATGGTGATCTTTTCCAACTTTGGCACCTGCATCACAGAGCCGTAGTTGAATTTCTTCATCAACGCTGGAACTACTGTTTCGCGATAGAAGGCTGCAAGGCGCGGTGGCACCTTGACGGTTTGCACGTCTTCGAGGCGTGGGCCTTCGGGTTTGAAATCAAACTTTTTCTGTACTGTCTTAGCCATGATTGTCGGATCCTTAGGATCGGCTGATTACAATTCCTCGTTCGTTGTCTTTGCGATGCGCGTTACAACTGTACGCTCACCGTTCGCCGTGCGGTTAAACCCAACACGCGTGCGCTTACCGTTCTTATCCACCAACATCACGTTGGAGTAGTGGATCGGAACTTCCTGCTCGTGAATTCCGCCGTTCGGGAACTGCTGCGATGGGCGCTGTGCCTTCTTCCGAAGGTTCACTCCCTCGACCAAGACAGTCATCTTCGATGGATTCACCACCAGGACGCGTCCCGTAGCTCCCTTGTTTTGGCCGGCAATCACGGTTACCGTATCGCCTTTTTTGATCTTCAGTTTCATCATCTACCTCACAGCACCTCAGGAGCCAGCGATACGATCTTCATGAAGTTTTTCTCGCGGAGTTCGCGAGCAACTGGTCCGAAGATGCGAGTGCCCCGTGGGTCGTTATTGTTATTCAACACTACAGCGGCATTCTCGTCGAACCGGATGTACGATCCGTCGCGACGGCGTACTTCCTTCTTCGTCCGAACGATGACAGCGCGTACCACTTCACCTTTTTTTACAGCTGCCTGTGGGAGGGCAGCCTTCACCGAGCACACCACGAGGTCGCCAACGGAGGCGTACCGCTTCCCGTGGCCGCCGAGTACGCGGATACAACGCAGGCGACGTGCACCGCTATTGTCCGCTACGACGAGATTGCTTTCTTCCTGGATCATGCTTTTCTCCCTTACTTCGCACGTTCGATGATTTCAACCAGAGCCCAACGCTTGCGAGCACTCAGTGGGCGGCTTTCCACCACACGGACCGTATCGCCGATGTTGCACTCGTTGTTTTCGTCGTGCGCCATGACTTTTTTCGTTTGCTTGTAATACCGCTTGTAGATCGGATGAGCAACCTGGCGCTCGATGCTGACGACAATGGTTTTGTCCGCTTTGTTGCTGACCACCTTGCCGACGCGCAGTTTCTTGCGTCCGACTTCCGACGTTGCTGTTGTTGTTTCTGCTGCCATGTGAGTCATCCGAATCAGTTGTCGTTATTCTTGCGTTCGTGCAGGATGGTTTTCATCCGTGCCACATCCTTGCGAAGTGTCTTCAAGCTCGAGGAGTCGTCCAGCTGACCTAAGGCGCTGCGAAAACGCAGGCGAGTCAAGCTTTCTTGTGCCTCTGCGATGAAGGCGACGATTTCCTCGGTGCTCAGACTGCGAAGGTCCTGTGCCTTACGTGCTTTCATTACAGTGCCCCAAGATCTACTCGTTGAACAAACTTGCATTTGATGGGCAGCTTGTGCGAAGCCAGGCGAACGGCCTCTTGAGCACGCTCCTTCGTAACGCCGTCGATCTCGAAGATCACGCGTCCTGGCTTGACCACTGCAACCCAGAGCTCCGGATTACCTTTACCGGAACCCATTCGCGTCTCGGCTGGCTTCTTGGTTACCGGCTTATCCGGGAAGATGCGAATCCACACCTTACCATCGCGGCGCAGGTAACGGTTGATGGCAATACGTGCCGATTCAATCTGGCGGTTCGTGATCCAAGCGCCTTCCATAGCCTTCAGTCCGAATGAACCGAACTCTACAGTTGATCCGCGGTAGGCCTTGCCACGACGGCGGCCACGTTGGGTTTTGCGGTGCTTAACTCTCTTTGGAATGAGCATGGTTGTATCCTAATACCCTGTCTGCTTACTTCTCGTTATTCTGTTGCTTACCGATCACGTCGCCGCGACAGATCCATACCTTGACACCGATCGATCCGTACACAGTTTCGGCGCGGCCCTGAGCATAGTCGATATCTGAGCGGAGCGTATGAAGCGGCACACGACCTTCCTTGTACTGTTCCGTGCGAGACATGTCGGCGCCACCAAGACGACCAGAGCACATCACACGAACACCTTCGGCACCTACACGCATCGTGCTGCTTACAGCGTTCTTCATCGCACGTCGGAACGAGATCCGACCTTCCAGCTGTGCAGCGATGTTATCAGCAACCAACTGTGCATCCAGTTCCGGACGCTTGATCTCACTGATCAGAACCTTCACATCCTTTTTCGTCAGCTTCCGGAGTTCTTCTTCCAGCTGATTGATGTCCTTGCCCGACCGACCGATGATGACGCCTGGACGCGATGTTGTAATGGTGATGCGAACCTGCTTCGCTGTCCGCTCAACAATGACTCGCGCGATGCCGGCCTTCTTCAGACGGTTCTTGATGTAGTTCCGAACCATCAAGTCTTCCTGAAGCTTCTCGGCGACGTTCTTCTCATCGAACCAATTGGCATCCCACTGACGGATGATGCCTAGTCGCAAGCCAATAGGGTTGGTTTTCTGACCCACGTGAAGATTCTCCGCTTACTGTTTCGTAGTTACGACAATGGTGAGGTGATGCGAGCGCTTCCGAATGCGATAGGCACGTCCCATCGGAGCCGGCGAGATTCGCTTCATCGTTGGACCCTGGCCCACGTGCGCTTCCTTTACAACGATGGACTCAGGATCAATACCGGCGTCCTTCTGTGTAAGGTTGTTGATCGCCGACTTGAGCGTAAGCTCAGCCGCTTCTGCAGCGTGCTTGTCGGAGAACTTCAGGATCGTGAGGGCTTCCTGAGCCGACTTGCCGCGGATCAAGTCAACAACCAATCGCATTTTTCGTGGCGATGATCGTGTGTATCGCTTTATTGCGCGCGCTTCCATCGTACTGCGTCCTTATTTCTTGCCTGTTTTCAAATCTTTCCGGTTGCCCGAGTGTCCGCGGTAGGTGCGCGTGGGAGCAAACTCACCAAGCTTGTGCCCTACCATGTTCTCGGTTACATACACCGGGATGAATTTGTTGCCGTTGTGCACAGCAAACGTGTGTCCAACAAAGTCGGGGCTAATCGTTGAAGCTCGCGACCATGTTTTTACAACCGTCTTCTTGCTCTGCGCATTGAGTTCTTCAACCTTGCGCACCAACTTGTAGCTGATAAACGGTTCCTTCTTGAGGGAACGTGGCATAGTATGCTACTCCTGATCCTTATGCGTTACGACGACGGATGATCATATCGTTGGAAGCCTTCTTCTTGCTGCGGGTCTTCAAGCCCTTCGCCAGCTGGCCCCATGGTGAACGTGGGTGTTTGCGACCACCACCCGACTTGGATCGACCTTCACCACCACCGTTCGGGTGGTCGATTGGGTTGCGAGCCATACCGCGGGTGAGCGGACGTACGCCCAACCAGCGCTTCCGTCCGGCCTTGCCGTACAGAATGTTCTCATGTGTGGTGTTGCTTACCACACCCAGCGTAGCCATGCATTCGGCTGGAACCATGCGAATCTCGCCCGAAGGCAGTTTCAGCTGTGCCTTGTTGCCGTCTACACCAACGAACTGGGCCGACGTGCCGGCGGAGCGAACCATTTGGCCACCCTTGCCTGGCTTCATTTCAATGTTGTGTACAACCATACCGACCGGAATGGAGCGCAGCGGCATGGCATTGCCATCGCGCAGTTCCGATCCAGCACCGCTCATGAGGACGTCGCCAACCTTGACCTTATCGGGAGCAAGGATGTATCGCTTCTCTCCGTCCTCGTATTGCAGCAGTGCAATACGACACGTGCGGTTTGGATCGTACTCGATCGTCATGACCGTTGCCTTCATTCCAAGCTTGTTGCGCTTGAAATCGATCTTGCGGTACATGCGCTTGTGTCCACCGCCACGGTGGCGCGAGGTAATACGGCCTGTGTTGTTCCGGCCACCCGTCTTCTTGATCGGCTCGATCAAGGACTTCTCCGGCTTGACAGCCGTGATTTCCTCGAAGGTACTGATGCTGTAGAAGCGGGTACCAGGTGTAATTGGTTTGAGTGAGCGTGTTGCCATCGTTATTCTCCGTGACCGATCTTACTCTTCAGCGCCTTCGCCTGAAACAATGTCGATCGTCTGTCCGGCCTTCAAGGTGATGTAGGCCTTCTTCTTCAAATTCGTTTTTCCAATCTGCCAGCCACTACGGGTGTAGCGCTGCTTAACCTTGCCCTTGGTGCGAACCGTACGGATGCTTACAGCGTCGACGTCGAACATCTGCTTGATCGCTGCACGGATTTGGATCTTGTTGGCCGAGGGATCTACTTCAAACACATACTGTGCTTGCTGCTGTCCCAATTTCGATGCCTTCTCAGTGATGATCGGGCGCTTCAACACGGTAATCATTTCGTACCTCCTTGTGCCGCATCACCGAACGATTGTTCCAGTGTTGCAATGGCGCTCTTGAAGATCACCACGGCGCTGTGATTCAGGACGTCGTAGGCGGAGATCTTATCAGCTGGGAAGGTGGTAACGTTCGGGATGTTTCGTGCAGAGAGCACCACGGTGCGGTCCACCGTTGGCAGCAACATCAACACTTTCTTGCCTGACACGTTGATCGCCTTCAGCATGGTAGCAAAGTCCTTCGTCTTCGGAGCATCCATGCCAAAGTCCTCAACCACGACCACGCTGTTTTCCTGTGCGCGCAGCGACAGAGCGGACTTCCGCGCCAGACGCTTCACCTTCACGGGAAGATCCACCGAATAGGTATGAGGCTTGGGGCCATGAATTGTAGCACCGCCAGGAAGCAGAGGCGAGCGATTGGAACCACGACGAGCTCCACCAGTGCCTTTTTGCTTGAATGGCTTCTTGCCGCCACCACTTACCTCGCTACGACCCTTGGTCTTGTGCGTACCCTGCCGCCGACTGGCGAGATAGGAACGAACGGCCTGATACATAGCGTGCTCGTTGGGCTCGATGCCGAAGACCGAGGCAGGAAGCTCGATTGAGCCAGCCTTTGCTCCGTCCTTCGTAAGTACATCCACTGTCATGATGATCTTCTTCGATTTTATAGCTTGACGATTTCAACGACGGAGTTCATTGCACCCGGAATGCTTCCCTTCACGATCAGGATGTTATCCTCGGGGATGACCTGAAGCACCGTAAGATTGCGCACAGTAATGCGCTTGCCGCCCATGCGACCCGCCATCTTCATACCCTTGAATACACGCGATGGGAACGAGGACGATCCAATCGAGCCTGGAGCACGCGGACGGTCGCTCTGGCCGTGGGTTGTCATACCGACACCACCGAAGTGGTGACGGCGCACAACGCCCTGGAAGCCCTTACCCTTGCCGTTGGCCGACACCTTGATCTTGTCGCCAATTGCAAACGTTTCAACGGTGAGGATGTCGCCGCTGTTGACCTTGTCGACCAACTCGCGGAATTCCTTTAGATGCCGGTGAGGTTGCACTCCGTTTTTGGCGAAGTGTCCTGCACGCGGACGGTTGATTTTACGCTCGGGGATGAGATCATACCCGATTTGCACGGCATTGTAGCCGTCTGATTCTTTGGTCTTGACTTGCACAACTGGGCAAGGGCCCGCTTCAATCACCGTACAGGGTACAAATCCCCCGTCCTCGGAGAAGAGGCTCGTCATGCCAAGTTTGCGTCCAAGTATTGCACTCATGACCTTGTTTCCTAGACTTTCACTTCCACATCAACGCCTGCCGGCAGCTCCAGGCGCATGAGCGCATCAATGGTCTTCTGCGTAGAGCTGAAGATATCGATCAGGCGCTTGTGCACCCGTGCCTCGAATTGTTCGCGAGACTTCTTGTCCACGTGCGGCGACCGCAGAACGGTGTACACCGAACGTTCGGTCGGAAGAGGAATCGGACCTGAAATCACAGCGCCCGTTTGCTTTACCGTGCGGACAATACGATCGGCCGACCTGTCGATCAGATTGTGATCGTACGACCGAAGTTTGATGCGAATCCGTTGCGTAGCCACTCGTTCTTTCTCCCTGTTGGGTTCGTAGAGACAGAAAGAGGGAAGGAAGCCCCCTCCCTCTTTCCGACCTCAGTAGTAATTCGTTACTCGAGAACCGCCGTTACTACACCAGCGCCTACCGTACGACCACCCTCGCGGATAGCGAAGCGGAGTCCCTCGTCCATAGCTACTGGCGTGATCAGTTCAACTTCGAGGTTGTCGATGTTGTCACCAGGCATGATCATCTCAACGCCCGATGGCAGGTTCAACACACCCGTTACGTCCGTTGTACGGAAGTAGAACTGTGGGCGATATCCGTTGAAGAATGGCGTGTGACGTCCGCCTTCTTCCTTCTTGAGTACGTAAGCCTGAGCCTTGAACTTGTGGTGAGGCTTGATCGATCCTGGCTTGGCGATTACCATGCCACGCTCGATCTCTTCTTTGTCCACACCGCGCAGCAGAAGACCAACGTTGTCGCCAGCCTGACCGTTGTCGAGCAGCTTGCGGAACATTTCGATACCGGTTACGGTCGACTTCTTCTGCAGACCAAAGCCTACGATTTCAACTTCTTCGTTTACGTTGATGATACCGCGCTCAATACGACCGGTACCTACCGTTCCACGACCCGTGATCGAGAACACGTCCTCAACCGGCATCAAGAATGGCTTATCCACGTCGCGCACTGGCGTTGGGATATAGCTATCAACGGCGTCCATGAGTTCATAGATGCACTGCATGTCGGCGTGATCAGCAGCAGCACCACCCGAAGCGGCGTCCAATGCCTTCAGTGCCGAACCCTTGATGATCGGAATCTCATCGCCTGGGAATTCGTAGCTGCTGAGCAGTTCACGAATTTCGAGTTCAACGAGTTCAACGAGCTCAGGGTCTGCGATGTCGACCTTGTTCATGAACACCACGATACGAGGTACACCTACCTGACGAGCAAGCAGAATGTGCTCACGCGTTTGAGGCATTGGGCCGTCCGTAGCGGCAACCACGAGAATGGCACCGTCCATCTGAGCAGCACCCGTGATCATGTTCTTCACGTAGTCGGCGTGACCTGGGCAGTCAACGTGAGCATAGTGACGGTTCTCCGTCTCGTACTCTACGTGAGCTGTGGCAATCGTGATTCCACGAGCCTTTTCTTCAGGTGCGTTGTCGATTGAGTCGAACGAGCGCTTCTCGGCAAGGCCTTTGGCTGCAAGGCACATCGAAATAGCGGCCGTGAGCGTTGTCTTGCCATGGTCTACGTGGCCAATCGTGCCAACGTTGACGTGGGGTTTATTGCGCTCAAATTTCTCTTTGGCCATGGTGCAAACTCCTTGGTTGCGTTAGGGGTTTGTGTTGAACTATAGTGAGTTGAATCGTGCGATCTGGAAAAGAAAACAATGATACGGAAGAAAATCGGATTGGCAATACGATTTCCTGCCGTATCCCCCATGGATTCAGCCGGAGCAATTGTTCTCGTAGACAGCTGACGGCGTTCCGGCTTCTAGTGCCGGGCAGCCGATGGTTCGTACTGACGGAATGTCATCGTGTACGAACCTCGTCCCTGTGTCAACGATCGCAACTGCGTCACGTAGCCGAATAGCTGCGACAGCGGTACCAATGCCGTCACAACTTGCAGGATGTCGCGGGACTGAATCCCTTCAACCCTGCCCATGCGGGAACTGAGGTCTGCAATCACCTCACCCACATACTCCTCGGGCGTAACGACCTCGACGGCAAACACCGGTTCCATCAAGATGGGACTGGCTTTGCGGACCGCATCTCGTACGGCCATCGAGGCGGAAACAGCATACGCTGTTTCCGTTGCATCTTCTTCTTGATATGCCGCATCGCGAAGGACGGCCACGACGTCAATCATGGGGTATCCTGCAATGGGACCAACCTTGAGGGCCTCAAGGGCACCTCGTGCTACACTCTGCGCGTACAACGCAGGAAGTACCTCTGGTTTGAGCTCGTTGTGGAACTCAAGGCCTTTTCCTGGGCTGTTCGGACGGATCTCAATCGAGACCTGACCGAATTGGTTCTTCCCTGCTGCCGTGCGAATGAACTCGCCATTCGCTGTAGCGGAGGAAGAGACCGTTTCCCGAAACGCGACTTGGGGTTTTCCAACCTTTACTGGAACACCAAACTCACGCTTGAGGCGATCAACGATAATCTCCAAGTGGAGCTCGCCTACGCCGCTAATGATGGTTTGGCCAGATTCAGCATCTGTATGGAATCGAAACGTCGGATCTTCTTCGGAGAGCCGATGTAAGGATTCCGCGAGCTTGTCCTGATCTGCCAGGGTTTTTGCCTCGACGGCCTGATTAATCACTGGGTCGGCAAAGGCAATGTTCTCAAGGAGAATGGGCTTGCGTGTGTCGCACAGGGTGTCGCCGGTACGCGTCCAGCGCAGTGCTGGCACCGCTACGATGTCGCCAGCATAGGCTTCATCGAGTTCGTCGCGTTTGTTGGCACGCATGCGAATCAGCTTGCCGATGCGTTCTTTTTTGCCCTCGTGGGTAACATTCATCACCTGCGTTCCCGTGGCGATAGTTCCAGAGTAGATCCGGATGAATGTTAGTCGACCCACAAACGGATCGGTAATCACCTTGAAGGCGAGAGCTGCGAAGGGGGCTTCATCACTTGGTGGCCGAGTGTCTTCGTGCTCGTTATTCTCTGCGCTGTGACCATGCACAGGCCCAACGTCGGTGGGCGATGGCAGATACTTGATCACGGCATCGAGCAGTTGTTGCACGCCTTTGTTTTTGAAGGACGACCCACAAAACACCGGTGTGTGCTGCAGTCGTAACGTGCCGATGCGAATCGCGGCCTGAATCTCAGCGTTGGCGATTGTTTCACCAGCTAGATATCGTTCAAGGATGGCATCATCCACTTCCGCAGCGGCCTCGATCAACGCCGTGCGCGCTTCTTCGGCGGCAGCACGGTAGTCGTCAGGGATCGGTAGTACGTCGAACGTGATGCCCTGTTCGGCATCAAACACGTAGGCCTGCATTTCTAGGACATCAATGACACCCTTAAAGGTGTCTTCGGCCCCATAGGGAATCTGCATGGCTACGGGCTTTGCTCCAAGACGGCTGCGCATCATCTCCAACACCCGGTTGAAGTTTGCACCCAGTCGGTCCATCTTGTTCACAAACGCAATTCTTGGTACACGATACTGTTCGGCTTGGTGCCACACCGTCTCGGATTGTGGCTCTACGCCGGCAACGGCGCAGAACAATCCAATCGCGCCGTCCAGCACGCGAAGCGAACGCTGCACTTCGGCCGTGAAATCCACGTGGCCGGGAGTGTCGATGATGTTAATCGTGTGATCACGCCACGGCACCGAAACTGCCGCAGACGTAATGGTGATACCACGCTCTTTTTCCTGCTCCATGTAATCGGTGAAGGCCGTCCCTTCGTGGACTTCCCCCATGCGATGCACCATTCCGGTGTAGAACAGGATTCGTTCCGTCGTTGTTGTCTTACCAGCATCAATGTGAGCCATGATGCCGATGTTTCTCACATGATCAATAGCGACGGTACGTGGCATGGTCGTCGAAATGTTCTCGTAGAATTCAGCTTGTCAAAGAACCAAGGTCGATAACGTTGAATGTCGGGGTTGGGGGCTGTGTTACCAGCGGAAGTGCGAGAAGGCACGGTTGGCATCAGCCATGCGGTGCATTTCGTCGCGACGCTTGATGGCTCCACCTTCACCGTTGGCAGCCGCTTGGATCTCGCTGGCCAGCTTACCGGCCATCGAGCGATCGCGGCGCTCTAGAGCATACTTCTTCAACCAGCGGATTGCCAGAGCAACGCGGCGTTCTTCACGAACTTCCATTGGCACCTGGTAGGTAGCACCACCAACGCGGCGTGGACGAATCTCCACGGCGGGGGCAACGTTGGCCATTGCCTTACGGAACACCTCGAGTGGATCTTCCTTGGTTTTTTCGGCGATGATGCCAAAGGCATTGTACACCAGCGAACGTGCTGTTGCCTTCTTGCCATCTTCCATGATGATGTTGACGAACTGCGCCAGAACCACATCGTTGAATCGTGGGTCGGGAGTGACGCGTCGTTTTTCTGCTCTTTTCTTGCGCATGATGCTAGTACCGAGATGATATGACTTGTTTCGCTGGACCTAACCGTGTCCGAACCTTACTTCGCTCCGGCTGCCTTTGGGCGCTTCGCACCGTACTTGGAGCGGGCCTGCTTCCGGTTTGCTACGCCCTGCGTGTCGGCCGAGCCGCGCACGATGTGATAGCGCACACCGGGAAGGTCCTTCACACGACCACCGCGAATCAACACGATGGAGTGCTCCTGCAGGTTGTGTCCTTCTCCAGGAATGTAGGCCGTAACCTCGATGCCATTCGTCAAGCGCACACGAGCCACCTTCCGCAGAGCCGAGTTCGGCTTCTTTGGCGTAGTGGTGTACACACGCGTGCAGACGCCGCGCTTTTGTGGGCAGGACTGAAGAGCTGGTGACTTACTCTTCTCGATGATGACCTTACGTCCTTTACGGACAAGTTGGCTCAGGGTTGGCATGAAATAGTGCCTTGGAGAATCTGACAGTGTATGAAGTAGAGCTTGCAAAAATAGAGGCCAAGACCATTCTGTGCAAATCGGTTGCGCGATTATCCACACGAACGTGCATTTTGGTAGGCCAGAAGGACGTCCGAAACCGACTGCACGGAGTCGGCATCTGCCACCTCAAGGTAGGCAGCCACACGCCGCAGGATGGCCTGAGGCCCCCTACCGGATTGCCTCCAACCACGCACGTCGGAACTACCCTGACTCTTCGAAAGCTTTGCTCCGGTTGCATCGAGGATGAGCGGATGATGTTCGACCTCTACACGTGAAAAACCATGCAGCTCAGGAACCAGCTGGCTGAGAAGGCCCTGGGTTGCTGACACCGGCAGGAGATCTTCGCCTCGAACAATGTGGGTAATGTTGTGGTCCACATCATCAACTACGGACACCAGCATATAGGCCGGCACGCCATGCTTCAAGCGCACCACGGGAAACGGGATTGGGGCATCATGGAGGCTCGCTCGGAGAGCATTGGCGCTGGACGATGGATCGAGGTTGCTACTGCGGCACGTTCCGGGATACTGTCCGCCAGCGAGCTGAACATCGCGGCGCGTGCAGGAACAGGCGAATACCTGCTGCTGGTTGATCAGTTGCTGCAGGATTGCGTGGTAGCGGTCATAGCGCAACTGTTGAGAATACTCGCGTAGCAGGCTGTCGGCACTCGTCGGGCCGCGATCCCAGTCAAGGCCCAACCACTCCAACGTGCGAAAGATATCGTCCACGAATTCGGGCCGGACCATGTGTTGATCGGCATCGTCGATGCGTAAACGGACGGTACCGCCCCAACGTCGTGCCCTCACCCAGGTGAGAACGAAGTTGAAGGCGGTACCCTCGTGCAGATATCCCGACGGCGTCGGAGCTATCCGTGTGTTGTATTGCGGATGGGAAGGGGCTTGCTTAGCGGCCCTCGGCACGCTTGGCTGCATGTTCCCGAGCCATTTCGTCTTGGATGTTCTTCGGAATCTGCGAGTACTTCGAAAACTCCATCGAGAACTCGCCCTTGCCTTGCGTAGCCGAGCGCAGGTCCGTGGAGTAGCCGAACATCTCCGACAGTGGTACTTCCGACTCCACCGTTACGTAGCCGGCATCCGACTCCGTACCAAGGATCACACCCCGGCGCTGGTTGATCTGACCGATCACCGCACCTTGGAACTCTTCCGGTACGCTTACTTCGAGCTTCATGATTGGCTCGAGTACAATCGGCTTGGCCTTGGCATAGGCTTCACGGAAGGCCATTAGAGCCGCCGTCTTAAAGGCCTGCTCCGAGGAGTCTACCGCGTGCGTGGCACCGTCGTTCAGCGTAACGCGAACGCCCACGATCTTCTGGCCGATCAGCGTGCCTTCGGTCATAGCTTCCTGGAAGCCTTTATTACATGGGCCAATGTATTCCTTGGGAATCACACCGCCAACGATGTCGTCGACAAACTCATAGGTCTCGACGGCGTCCAGTGGGAGTGGCTCAATAAAGCCCCCTACCCGACCGAACTGACCCGAGCCACCGGTTTGCTTCTTGTGCGTGTAATTGAATTCGGCTTTCTGGCTGATGGCTTCGCGGAAGGCAACCTTTGGACGTCCAACCACCACCTCGGTGTTGTACTCGCGCTTGATGCGCTCGATGTAGATGTCCAAGTGCAACTCGCCCATGCCCTTGACGATGGTTTCGCCGGACTCTTCGTCGCGGCTGACGCGGAACGTGGGGTCTTCCTTCGTAAAGCGGTTCAGGGCCTTCGAGAAGTTCACCTGACCGGCCTTGTCCTTGGGAGCTACGGCCAATTCGATCACGGGCTCGGGAACGAACATGGACGTCATCGAATAGATCACGTTGCCATCGGTGAACGTATCACCCGAGGCACAGTCTACGCCGAACAATGCAACAATGTCGCCAGAGCTTGCTTCTTCGATGTCGTGCATCTCCGAGGCGTGCATGCGCACCAGGCGTGGCACCTTGATTTTCTTACCGTTGGCTACGTTGTAGATGAAGTCGCCCTTCTTGACGGAACCTTGGTAGATCCGCATGTAGGTCAGCTGACCGTAGCGACCATCTTCGAGTTTGAAGGCCAGCATGACAAGGGGCTTGCCCGGCTCGCTCACCAGCTCGACCTTGGCTTCGTTGTTGTTTTGGTCGAGGGCTTCGTTCTTAATGTCGAATGGTGCTGGCAGGTACGACGTTACACCGTCGAGCAGCACCTGCACACCCTTGTTCTTGTAAGCCGAGCCGCAGAATACTGGCGTCATACCCATGCTGAGGGCACCCTTGCGGATGGCGGCCATGAGCTCTTCGCGCGTTGGCTGCTCGTCCATCAGGAACTTCTCCATCAGGGAGTCGTCGAAGTCGGCAGCGACTTCAATCAGGTGATGACGCAGCTCCTTGGCTTTATCCATCATGTGAGCAGGAATCTCCTCACGACGGATCTCCGATCCACCTTCGCCGTCGAAGTACACAGCCTTCATGTCTACCAGGTCGATCACGCCTTCGAGCTTGTCTTCCAGGCCGATCGGATACGATACAAATGCAGGATTGTGCTGCAGCTTCTCGCGCAGCTGTGCCATAACACGGTCAGGGTTCGCACCGGAGCGGTCGCACTTGTTGATGAACGCCAAGCGTGGAACGCTGTAGCGACGCATCTGACGGTCTACCGTGATCGACTGCGACTGAACGCCAGCCACCGAGCACAGTACCAACACGGCGCCGTCCAACACGCGCAAGGCACGCTCCACCTCTACGGTGAAGTCTACGTGACCCGGAGTGTCGATCAGGTTGATGTTGAAGTCCCCCCACTCGCAGTACGTAGCGGCAGACTGGATGGTAATCCCCTTTTCGCGCTCGAGGTCCATCGAGTCCATCTTGGCGCCTACGCCGTCCTTACCACGAACTTCGTGGATTGCGTGGATCTTACCCGTGTAGAACAGGATGCGCTCAGAGAGCGTGGTCTTGCCCGAGTCGATGTGGGCCGAGATACCAATGTTTCGAACTTTCGACAAGTCTGCCATAGCGGTGCGCTGAGGATGTTGTGAGAAAAGACAACAAAGATACCGGAAAAAGTAACGCCGTGGCAAATGAAAGGATGGTGACGGTGGAACAGAACGGGGGTCGGACGAATACCCTCCGACCCCCTACGACACGTGTTGATGCTCGTGCTGATGAATCGCAATGCGTTACTTCACAACGCTGAAGCGCGATCGCGTCACAATACCCACGTCGCTACGCACGGTGATGGTGTAGGTGCCAACAGGCCACGGCGAGGTGTCTGCAGTCATGACATCTACAACACCACACGGCGCAGACCATACCAGTCTGCCCATGACGTCGGTGATGAGAATGTGTAGGTTGCGATGCCACGGAGCGAGCTCCGAGGGCAGGCTCACAGCCATAGTGAGCATACCCATGGCGGGATTGGGATAGACGTGCAGGTTATACTGCTCCCCGATGGCAACCGTTTTCATAGACCGTAGGTCGATGAGTTGTTGGCGCATCTGCGGCGAACGCTGCGGCGAACGCTGCGGCGAATGCTGCGTTCTGGCAAAGGCTTCCGCACCGGGCAGGACAATCTCGACGTCCTGTGCTGGCCATGCAGCATCTTCGCGACCCATCTGCAGGGGCTGCAGAATCAGCCGGTATCGATCCGTCGGCGTCGACAGCAGTGTTGCCTGCACGTGTGTACTACCGGCGTTGATACCGCTACCTGCGGCGTCGCTACCAACATCCCAGAAGAGCATCTGGCCGGTCTGCTCGCTCTGGATGGCTAGGGTGGCCAGTGGCGCACTACCCATCGCTGCCACTCCCAGATCAACCGTGGCCACAGCGGGCAGTGATGTCCATTCGGTCACAAATCCGTGCGTGGCAGGCTGCAGCACATCATCGCTGTTGCGGAAGGTGAGCCACTGATCGCTCTGCTGCACATGCAGCGGACTCACCAGCAGATGCTCTCCCGGCCGGCGGAATCCCCTATAGGGAAGCGCCTGCGGTTGTGCGTTGGCCTCGGCACCTGTGCGGTAGAAGTACTCCGATGATGTCCAGATGGCCGGAGCATCTCCGTAGCCTTCTTTGGCTTGGTACGGTTCCGAGAAGATGCGTCGATTGCGCTGCCATCCACGGTTGGCAGCTCCGCGCATGGAGTGGCGTGCTGCCAGATGTGGATGACTGCCGGCATCTTGTAACCGCTTGACGGCACCGCTGGCAACCAGGTCGGCATGATCGTAGTCGGCGTCGGTACCATACAGCAGCCAGCTCATCCGCATATGCCACAGCCGCGGTGGGGCCAAGGTGCCATCGGCAGGCTCCGACCAGAACTCCAGCACCGAGGTGGAGTCGTCATAGCCCCAGGCGTTATGCGCCGGAGTTGATCCCCACTCTCCCCACTGCTCGCCCTGCGTGGCATCGGGGCCCTTCAGATGTAGCGCCTCGCTGAAAATGAAGTTCTCGGAGTGGGCGATGATCGAATCCGGTAGCAGTGCTCCCGAGACCGGTCCGCGCTGCGAGCCAACCGACAGGTCGAAGACACGCCGGCCAATGCACCAGTTGGGCGCAACGTAATGGTGCTCCGAGGGCTTCGACTGCCAGTAGGCCCGTTCGGCCTTGTAGTTGACGAGTCCCACACTGTAATGTCGCGCCGATTCCTGCAGATCCCAGTCCGAGAGCTGCCGGTACAACACCGGAAAGGCGTGGGTCATCAGAGCGGCTTCGGTCAGGATGGCTATCTGCTGGTTCTGCGGCGATACGAAGTTTGGTGCCAGCGAGATGTCTGGGTCGGTGGGCGTCAGGCCATACTCCAGCGCCCCGGCAGCATTGAGGAACAGACGCGTGTACAGGATCGTACCGCCGTTGGCCGGCGTGCTGCCCTCCTGCCACACCAGTCCCGCATCGGTTTCACCAAGATGCAGACGCGAGTAGGTGTTTAGCGACGGATGGGTTGAAACCGAGGGCGCATCCAGGTGCCGAAGGTAGATCTGCTGATCGTTGCCAAACTGGCGCCGGTCGGGCTCCTTGAACCCTGCACCGATGCCGTTGGTAGGATGCGACCAGCAGTAGTAGTTGCCATTCTGTGATGCGTTGATCATGGGCGTTCCCCAGTGCTCCAGCATCGTTGCACGCGTAACAGGGTTGGCGCCACCCGGCGGACCTACGTCTACCGGGAACTGGTCTAGCACATGCGAGTAGCCCAGCTGGTAGGAGGCTTCCTGATCAGCACGTGGCAGCTCGGCCGGCAGGACGGTCTCACAGACCAGAACCTCGGCCGGCTGCTGATTGGGTCCCTCGCAGGCAAACACCACATACACATTGGCCGTCGGCTGGCCCTGAAGGAAGTCCGGACGCACCACCAGCGCCGGAAAACCACAGCTTAGATCAGCAATGGTGGTTATGTTGGTGGCATTGGTGATTCCCACACGTGAACTGATGTTGATGGGTGCCTCCCACGAGATCGTCGAGGCATCAAAGGCGTAGACGTCGGTGCTGTCTGTGGTATGCTGTCGCGCCAGCGGCGCACTGCGCTGGTACCACACCGTCAGCGGACCGGCAGGACCATTCGGCCCGGCCGCTCGCCGGTGGAAGACGCGGTGGTAGTACATGCTGTCGCCGGCGATGATGCGCTGCCAGGTGCGAACGGGCATCGACGTTGTATCATGCACCAGCTCACTACCCTTCACGGTTGGATAGGCAACGATCTTACGCTGGTTGGAGTGATCCAAAAAGCCGGTCTCGTTCTGGCTGGAGGCCTCCACCACCGACACGCGGAAGATCTTGCCTTCGCCGGGAAGCAGGTCTACGTCCAGCGACGTTGCATGACCAATCACCGTATCGATGGCCGGACGCTGGTTCACCATGGTGGTGTCGTAGGTGCGTAGTTCGCGCACGCGCAAGTTCACGGCACGTCCGCCGATGTTCTCGTGACGGGCGTAGTTGAACGGGATCCGAATGCGGCGTGCTCCGTACTGGCCGTAGAGATCCTCGGGATGCTCCTTGACGTGGGCCTTGAGTTGGTCGTAGGTCATCACCGGATCCTGCCCGATGGTGGTATCCAGCCGGGGGTCGGTGCGCCGGTTGAGCACGCCAACAAAGCACAGAGTGTCCAGGCTGGCGCGCTGATGCCGAAACAGCGTAACGTCGTAGAAGGTACTGTCGTACGGCTCACGGCGGATCTTCTCCAGCTCGCGTACCGTGGAATCCGTTACCGCAGGCACCCACACGCGCTGGGCCTCCACAGAGTTGTCCAGCCAGCTGCTGTAGGCCGTGGTATCGCCGATGAACCACGAGGTAAAGCCCTTGGCTCTCCACGCCGCTAGCTGCAGATCTACTAAGGTATCTGCAAAGGGCGCCAGGCTACGGTGCGCCTCGCGGATCACCTGCCGCATGGACTTGCGAAACATCGGTAACCCTGGCGGGTTGGGCCGCCCCCCATTTAACGCCAGCGCCGTAGCTGCCAGGCCCCGTGGCAAATAGTCGTTGTACCGCGTTGGCTCGTTGGGCTCTAGGTAGTCTGCACCCAGCACGTCGCTGTCGATACGGGCGTCTCCACTCAGGTTGGCCGCAGCGGCCGGAAGTTTGGCAAGAGGGACACTTGCACCAATGAATCGCTGCATGCTGGTGTGCTTTCGGTTTTTCCCTGTGGTGTCAAGCTCCCATCCCTCGCCAGTGCCATCGGCCAAGCGACTTGTATCTGGCATCACAAGGGATTCGCCCGTGAAGTGAATCAGCCCCTTGGCACCCAGAATCATGGGCATCCACTGCAGCAGGCGTAGCTCTTCGACGGACTTTGCACGGGTCTTGTCGGCCTTGCCTAGCCAATGGTGGCGTGCATTGTTGATCTCCTTCCACTGGGCAAGCAATGTGGAATACTCCCACGTGTTGCCAAGCAGCACCACCGAGGGGTCGAAGAGCAGCTGCGGGTGGTCGCGATAGCCCTCTTGGGCGATCTTCTCGATGTGGCCTAATACACCGGCACGGTCCGATTTCAGGAACGTGTCGACCGAGTCGGCACCAAGGGGGAGAGCGCCGGCCGTGTGCTGGTCCCAGACCAGATTGCCAGCGGCGTCAACCACTTGCTTAGTCCAATACAGGCGTGTCTCATAGTCGCGGATATTATCCCTGCCATAGGTGTGACCGGCATAGAGGTCCAAGGTGTCTTGCATGTCTCTCCACTGAGAACCATGACGGAAGAGCGGCGAGCCTGCCTGCGGTGAAAACTCCGGCGTATTACCCGACCAATACTCCTGCAATTGCAGGCAGTGCTTGGCCTTAGATATCTCTATCGTCTCCCATTCCGTGGTGGTGGTATTGTGCAGCAGCCGGTGGATGTAGCGGAAGCCTTTCCAGTGCATGGGTCGTATCTCGTCGCGTCCGTAGATCCGCCAGAGGCGCGGCTGATGACCCGCCGTGGGTACCTTGTTCCGGTTGAGGTTCACAAGCCGATCCGTGAAGGTCTTGACCGACTCCTGGATCAGGCGATCCTGCTGACCCCAGAAGAGCTCCATTGACTGCTTACTCTCCAACCGCACGGACTTGATGTCTACGCCAACAGCACCTGTGTAGAGCACCTGCACACCTACCTCGGCCGTCAGGGGAGCATTGTCTTTGTCGTCAGGACCCATCACCTTGTTGCGCACACCGCGCTTGACGAAGCGGGGGTTCAGATAGGGTTCAGCACGCTTATCCAGTCCATCCCACGAAAAGTCCAGCATGGCGTAGATGGTGATGTCCTGTTCGACGGCCCAATAGATTCCCAGCATTCCCCGCGTGATGACCAGTTCTTCAACGGCGGTGCCGACGTCTTTATCATTTATGGCCATTCTTCGACCCATGGGCTGGCCGAGCGTAGACGTGATATCATTCACCCTCTGCCTGCGATCTACCAGCCTCATGAAGCGGGCATACGTCGGCGACCCCTGCTGTTGCGCTGGCTTTTGCGTGTTCTGGAGCGAGCGGATGGGCACCCGCACGCGCAGCACCACCTCGCTGCGATCAGCACTGAGAGGTTCGGCCTCATTGCGCCGCAGGTTGATGGCAAGGTAGAGGGTGTCTGGACTGTAGTCACCTGTTGCCTCTTCGAACCTTGACAAGCCGGTGGTGCACTCTGCATCGTCCAGAACAACGGTGCCGGCCTGGCTCTTTGGGACGTCGCCCTGCTCCAGCCGAAAGCGGTAGTAGCCATCGGTGGGGTCCTTGACGACGCTGCCGTTGGGATGGCGTGTATGAAACCCCCACACTCCACCGGTGGCGTCGTCGCTGCGCAGAGCGAACGTATCGCGATTGGTCAGGGGGTCGTATTCCGGCTCCAGCCACGGCTGCCACTCCATGGCGATCGACTCGGACGGATCCTTGAAGTGACCGTCGTTGTGAGAGATGCCATCGATGGTGGAGGCCAGCAGCTGACCTGGAACGTATCGCTCCAAGAATCTCGTAGCAGTAGCATCCCAGGCAAAGGGATCGTCGAGGTGCCACATATTCATCCCCATCGTATTCGACGCGTCGGAGTCGGTAGACAACCAGTTCCATCCGCGCAGAAAGGGGCGTTCGTCGAACGCTAGCACCGAGTCGGCCTCGACACCGCTCCAACCAAGATCGGCCTTGGGTAATGGCTGTGGCTCGCGATCCTGGCAAACCACGCTGACGCTTGCCGCCATGACCATGGCGGCTATCATGATGATCGTTTTCATGTGTCTGCTCCCTACCTAATCATTACGTAGGAGGAAGACACGACACGCTCGGAAGCAGGCTG
>CAZBOW010000013.1:42358-46326 GCA_964493635.1 uncultured Hyphomicrobiales bacterium | reverse complement strand
CCACCGTGATGATGGTAGGGGGCTAAAGGTAATGTTCGGGGTTGTTCTCGGAGTGATGCTCAGCGAATGCTGATTACCCTTGAGCGGCGATCAGGTTCAGCGCCGAGCCTGCCTGGAACCAGCCGATCTGCTGCTCGTTCATGGTGTGCTTGGCATGGATGTAGTGAGTCAAGATCCTTATCGCTCCTTCGATGCGAAGTGCATTTCAGTCGCACAGATCCCGCAGAGCAGCTGCCGATTGATGAAGGCCACATTGTGCCAGCGTCGACAACAGTTGATCTATTGTCATGTTAGGCCTTCGTAACGAAGCAGCTTGTTGTGTTACGATTGCTGCTATCGTGAATGGATGCTCATCAATCAAGTTGCGCACGAACTGATCTGGATGCTGTGCCCTGATCGAATAGCGGCATAGCGCTTCGTCAGGAAAATCCCCAAGATTGGCGGTTACGATGATGTTCGCCTTACACGCTATCGCTGCCGCCAACACATGGCGGTCGTTATCATCGGGTAGATGAAGAGATGGTATGTGGTGCTCATATTCCGTGACGAGGCAGTCAGGTATAGCCTGAATGAGCAGGCTGCGAGTGCGCGAAAGGGCGTCGGAGTTAAGGTCGTTACGGTTCCGAAGTATCGCGCGAAAGCATTCGTCGAGGATTTCCTCAGTCCATCGTGCACGCACGATCTCAGCTGCAGCTATGCGGATCAGTAGATCTCGGAGCGGTGCGGGGAAGAGAACACACGCATCATAGATAGCAGTTGCTCGCACCACACATCAATAACCAAGTCCTAGCTTTTGCGCCTCTGCGGTGAGTTCATCAAGCCGTGCCCTGCGTACCTGTTCATCGGCTTGTTTGTACCTGATCAGGTCGAGCGCTTTGACCCTGCGGTGCTTACCGACCTTTCGTGATGGAAGAGCACCGGAATCTAGCAGGCCAATCAGGTAGGGACGGGAAACATTCAGCATATCAGCCGCTTGCTGCGTCGTAAGCTCCTCATCAAGTGACACGAGTGCTGCCGTTCCGCCGTGTGACAGTTGCCGCAGCACTTCCACAACAATCGCGAGGGCTTCCTTTGGCAGAGCAACGGATTTCTCACGACCTTCGAGTTGAAGGTGCACGAATTGAGCGCTCTTTGTCACGAGTGGGGCTAAAACGGCTAATGCCGTTTCGACGTCGCGGATGCGCTTAGTGGAGGCATTGAGTGTGAATGTTATCATCGACGCAAACGTACGATGTAAACGCAATATTCGCAACTAACGAAGCAAACGAAACATGTTTGGCGAACGCTATTCTCGCGCAAGCAGGGAGTCCATCTCTTTGGCGCACACCTCTTGCTGTGCTTGGGATGGCGCAAAAAAAAAGGGGCGAGCATATGTGCTCGCCCCTGCGTTTGTCATCGGGTTTATCGTCCAGCGATCAGGTTCAGCGCCGAGCCTGCCTGGAACCAGCCGATCTGCTGCTCGTTCATGGTGTGCTTGGCATGGATCGTGTCGGTTGTGCCGTCGGCATGGGTAAGCGTTACTGCCAGTTCCTTGCCTGGGGCAAGGGCCGTGATGTCGATGCTGATGCGATCGTCCTCGCGCACCTTGTCGTAATCGGCAGGATTGGCAAACGTCAGCGGCAGCATGCCCTGCTTCTTGAGGTTGGTCTCGTGAATGCGAGCGAAGCTCTTCACCAAGATCACCTTGCCACCCAGAAAGCGTGGCTCCATAGCCGCATGCTCGCGAGAGGAACCCTCGCCATAGTTCTCATCGCCAACAACAACCCAACCCATGCCGCGAGCTTTGTAGTCGCGGGCTACGGCAGGCACCTCGGCATACTCACCTGTGAAGGTGTTCTTGATGCTGTTGGCGGTGTCGTTGACGTAGTTGATGGCGCCAATGAACATGTTGTTCGAGATGTTGTCCAGGTGACCGCGGAAGCGGAGCCACGGACCAGCCATCGAGATGTGGTCGGTGGTGCACTTACCCTTCACCTTCATCAGCAGCGGCATGTTGTGATACTCTTCCGCTTTTGGCGCGGCAAAGGGCTCAAGAGCTTGTAGGCGGTTGCTCTCGGGGGCGATCACTACCTGCACCGAGGATCCATCGGCTGCAGGAGCGATGAAGCCGTCGGGATCGGGAACGAAACCGCCATCTGGCAATTCCTTGCCAGCTGGTGGCTGCAACAGCACACCGTCGATGGGTTCGGTGATGAAGTTGTGCGTCAGCTTGCCCGCAAGCACAAAGCCCGCCACGGTTTCTGGCGAAGCAACGAAGGCATGTGTTTCCTTGATGCCGTCGTTTCGGCCTGTGAAGTTGCGGTTGAATGATGTGATGATCGAGTTGCGATCACCGGCCGAAACGTCGTGACGCTTCCACTGACCGATGCACGGGCCGCAGGCATTGGCAAGAACCACACCGCCAACTGACTCGAGTTTCTCCAGGATGCCGTCGCGCTCGATGGTGGCACGAACCTGTTCGGAGCCCGGCGTGATGGTGAACTCGCTCTTGGCTTTCAAACCGTGCGATGCTGCAAAGGCCGCAACATCTGCTACACGCGACATGTCCTCATACGAAGAGTTCGTACACGAGCCAATCAATCCTACGCGCAGCTCCTCCGGCCAGTTGTTCTCCTTAACGGCCTTCACGAACTCCGACAGCTCCATGGCCCGATCGGGTGTGAAGGGGCCGTTGACGTGAGGCTCCAGTGCATCCAAGTCGATGTGGATGACCTGATCGTAGTACTGCTCAGGGTTGGCTTCAACCTCCGCATCGGCGCGCAGGTGTTCGGCAACACCGTTGGCCAAGTCGGCTACATCGTTGCGGCCGGTAGAACGCAGGTAGCGGTCCATCGAGGCATCGTACGGGAACACCGATGTGGTGGCGCCAATCTCTGCACCCATGTTGCAAATCGTACCCTTTCCCGTTGCCGAGAAACTGGCCACGCCGTCGCCAAAGTACTCTACAATGCTGCCCGTGCCGCCCTTTACCGTGAGGATACCGGCAAGCTTCAGGATAACGTCCTTCGGGGAAGTCCAACCGCTCATCCGTCCGGTGAGTTTCACACCGATGACCTTCGGCATCTTCAGCTCCCACGGCATGCCGGCCATGACGTCCACCGCGTCGGCTCCACCAACTCCGATGGCTACCATGCCCAAGCCCCCTGCATTCGGGGTATGGGAGTCTGTGCCAATCATCATGCCACCGGGGAAGGCGTAGTTTTCCAGCACCACTTGGTGAATGATGCCCGCACCTGGTTTCCAGAAGCCAATACCGTACTTCTTGCTCACCGAGGCCAGAAAGTCGAACACTTCCTTGTTCTCTTCGAGCGACTTGGTCAAGTCCTGTGTAGCTCCGTGCTCGGCGCGGATCAGGTGGTCGCAATGCACTGTGCTTGGTACGGCAACCTGCGGAATGCCAGCCGACATGAACTGCAGCAAGGCCATCTGCGCCGTAGCATCCTGCATGGCAACGCGGTCGGGGCGGAAGTTCACATAGTCCGTTCCGCGCACATGAGCCGATCCCGGCAGCGCATCAATATGCGAGTACAGGATTTTTTCGGTCAGGGTAAGGGGCTTGCCCACCACGGCACGGGCAGCGGCGATCTTGCCAGGAAGGTCGGCATAGACCTTCTGAATCATGGAAATGTTCTGTGTCATAGGGTTGAAGCATTAGAATGAGTAAGCTGCAGCTCTGGCTCTGAATCCTCGGTCATGGCCAGTTCTTGGACGTTGAGATCGGCACCAGCGGTGCTATCCAGTCGGCGCTTCTCCAGCAGGCTTGCAGGAATGCGCACAACGTTCTTCACCAAGCCAAGCTTTTCGTAGACCTTGATCGTAAAGCCGGTGAAATCCAGTTGCCACGGGGTAAGGCCGTGAAAGGCCGATGATGGGAAGGCGTGGTGATTGTTGTGCCAGCCCTCGCCAAGGGCGAAGATTCCAATGATCGGGTTATTGCGACTTTTGTCCGTTGTGCGGTACGTACGCTT
>CAZBOW010000013.1:0-42258 GCA_964493635.1 uncultured Hyphomicrobiales bacterium | reverse complement strand
AGATTCCAATGATCGGGTTATTGCGACTTTTGTCCGTTGTGCGGTACGTACGCTTACCCATGTAATGGCATACGGAGTTCACACTCCACGTAACATGCGACGTCAGGAAAATGCGAACCAGGGCACCCCAGACGAAGCCGGTACCCGCCGCTGGCCAGCCCCCTACCGCATATCCAATTGCGGCCGGCAGCAGAAGCGAAAACGCCGACCAGAACAGGAAGGTCTTCGAGAACCAGTTGATCATCGGATCCTTCTTGTACCGACCACCCCACTTTTCGATGATCTCTCCTAATTCGGAAGAGTTCATCTCGATGAGCCACTCGAAGTGAGCATAGAGGAAACCGCTCACGGTGGGGGAGTGGGGGTCGCCCTCGTGATCGGAGTGTGCATGGTGCTTGGTGTGTACCGAGGCCCAGTGGATCACAGGACCTTGGAAGGCCATCGAGCCAAGGGCAAGAATCACAGCCTTGAGGGCAGGATGTGGCTCGGCCGATTTATGGACTACCAGTCGGTGGTAGCCAAACGTCACGCCATACTCCGTAAGAAGGGCTAGCGAGAAGCATAGAATAAGGTCGGTTGCAGAAACATTACCGGTAGCGGCAAGGTAGATGGCGTAGATCACACCCAGCAGGGGAAGGATCACAAGGCCATAGATAGGGAGTCGATTCACGTAGTCTCTTTCATCTCGATCATGGACGGAACATATCCTCGCAATTTACGGCGAAACGCAACAATGCCCGGTCCCTGGAGAGGGGCCGGGCATTGGGGATTGGCTGTGTTGTTCGACAGGAGGCTTAGCCGCCGATCTTGATCAACTCAACTTCGAAGATCAGGACTTCGTTTGGTCCGATTGCGCCACCGGCACCATTGGCACCGTAGCCGAGTTCCGAAGGGATGTAGAGCATGTACTTGGCGCCTTCGCTCATCAGCTGAAGACCTTCCGTCCAACCTGGAATCACCTGATTCAGGCCGAACGTGGCTGGCTGGCCGCGATCTACCGAGCTGTCGAACTTCGTGCCGTCGATCAAGGTGCCGGTGTAGTGCACGGTTACCTGGTCGGTAGCCTTTGGCTTCTTGCCGTTGCCCTCTTTGATCACCTTGTACTGCAGGCCACTGGCCGTCTTCATGACGCCGTCCTTCTTCTCGTTGGCGGCTAGGAAGTCGACACCTTTCTTCTGGTTGACTTCGCCCTTCTTCGACATTTCTTCTTGCTGCTTCTTCATGGCACGCTCTTGAAACGCCATCAGAACCGCTTGCATCTGCTCGTCGGTCAGTTTGGATTGTCCGGCCAGAGCGTCTTTCAAGCCAGCAGCCAGTACGTCGGCGTTGACTTCGGCACCCTGTTGCTTCAGGTTACCACCGATGCTGGCACCGATGGCATACGATGCGGAATCTTGTTCGTTCTTCAGGTCCACAGCTGCACTTCCTTGTGGTTGGGCGTTGCACGCCAGGGTAAGCATTGCCACGCTGGCGATGGTCAGAATGACCTTCATAGATGAATTCTCCAATTTGAGTGTGATGAGCGGCTAAATTACGGAGTTCTTGTCGTCTATCTACAAGCCGTATGTATGAATTCTGACTTCTACCAGCGGGTGTATGCCCTGGTGCAGCGTGTTCCTCCCGGGCGCGTAACCACGTACGGGCATCTTGCGGCGGCTCTAGGCTTGCGATCGTCGGCCCGGATGGTGGGGTGGGCGCTGAATGCCATTCCATTACACCTGCGTCTAGAGATTCCCGCTCACCGCGTCGTGAACCGCTTGGGCGAGCTGTCGGGAAAGATGCACTTCGAAACGCCCTTTGTGATGCGCGAGCGCCTAGAAGCCGAGGGGGTGACCTTCATCGGTGATGCGGTGAACATGAAGGTCCATCTCTGGATCCCAGAAGTTACTTCCGAAGGATCTTGAACACCGTTCGGCGGTTCTGCGCTCGACCCTCTTCGGTGGTGTTTGGTGCCACCGGCATCGTAAGTCCGTAGCCTCGCGTGCGAAGGCGTTCGGGCTCGATCCCGCGGGCGATCAGAGCATCGCGCACCGCCTGTGCTCTGGCTTCGGACAGTCGCTGGTTGAAGGCCTCACCACCGATGTTGTCCGTGTGGCCCTGCACCTCAAGAATAACCCGCTCGTAGAGCTCCATGGCATCTGCCAGCTCGTCCAGCAGCGGAAGGGACGCCGAGTCGATGTCGGCCTTGTTGTAGGCAAACAAGATCATCCGCGAGAACTCGTTGGTCGGCGATAGCGGCGTAAGTGGGGATTTGTCGTACTGGCCTCGCGAGAGCATCGTATCTCTGCCCGGCACGGCAACAGCTACGTCCACCATGTGCAGGCTTTGGTATTCCGGTGGAACGTACGTCACCAGGTAGTAATTCTGCAGCGAGCGGTAGATGTCCAAGAAAATGGCCAGCAAATCCCGCTTGCTATAGGCCCGATAATACTTGCCGCCCGTGTACAGCGATAGTGCTTGGAGTTCCTCATCGTTGGCATAGGCAAAGCCAACACAGTAAATACTGATGTTGTGGCGGGTTGCATACTCGTAGATGTCGGCATTCCTCGTCATCGACGTGTTCTCCTCACCGTCGGCAAACACGACGCACACCTTGGGTTGCTCCAGAGGGACGTCCTCTAGGGTTTTCAGTGCCGTCAGAATGCCGTCGTACACCGAGGAAAACAATCCCTGTGATGTTCGTGCATAGGAACGGAAGGCACGCAGCATTGCCGTGGTATCGGACTCCAAGCCGAACACCGTCGTGATTTTTTCGTTGAAGCCAGTAAGCGAAATGAAGTCGCAGTCGCGTTTCAAGGAGATGAAGAGCTCGGTTCCCATGTCGAGGACCTCCTTGACGCCCTTCATCGAGCCCGACTGATCAATGGCAAGGGCAATGGAGGTGGGAATGGAATCCTGGGCACCATATTCACGCACCGTGTAGGGATGTACTTCGATGGTCTTCTTCCGACGTCCTGTTCCGATCGTCTCCCGGATGGCTGGAAAGTAGTTTGGCGCATCGGGGCGCTTGTACGGGTCGGCCATGTGCGTCACAACATAGCCGGAGCTGTCCAGCACGCGCACAAACAGTCGGATCGAGTCGGGATACGTGTAGTGCTCCACCTTCCAGACATCGGTAGTGAGCTTTGTGACATCGGCCACGGAGTCGATGTGGCGGGTTTGTGTAAAGCGCAGCTCGGTGCTCCGCTCTCCACCCATACGCAGGTCGAACCGCTGATCAATGGAGTGACTCGTTCGGCAACTCTGCAGCACGAGGAGTGCTGTCAGCAGCATCATCAGGCGCAGCACGTGCATTACGCCGACACCTTAAGCCCTACCACCATGCCGTCGCCAAGCGGAATGAGCGTCGTGAGAAATCGTGGATCTGTAGCCATGCGGTCGTTGAACGCACGAAGCGCCCGAACATTTTTCGGTTCGTTCTCAGGATCGGCCATGTGTACCTGGCCCCAAGCCAGAGCATTGTCTCCGATGACGAAGCCCCCTACCCGTACATGGGGGACCAGCAGATCGTAGTAGTTCTGGTAGTTCGGCTTGTCGGCGTCGATGAACACGGCATCGATCGATGTATCATCGATCGGTGTATTGAGGATGGGATGCGTTGGTAGAGTGTCCAGGGCCGCGCCTTCGACCACCTCGATCACCGATGCAAGACCAGCCTCTGCCGCCTTTCGGCGAATGAAGGCAGCGTGCCGAGGGTCCTTTTCACAGGCGATGACCGTTCCATCTGGTGGCAGGGCTCGGGCAATCACAATCGTCGAATAGCCGGCAAGCGAACCTACCTCCACGACGGTGCGTGCGCTAATGCTGCGCAGCAGCAGCTGCAGGCAGGCCGTTTGTTCCGAGGCGATGTGAATGGCCGGAATGCCGGCTTCGGCCGCTTCGGCATTGAGCCTGCGGAGAACGTCGTCCTCGGTGCTGAAGGATGATCGCAGATATTCCGTGAGTTCCGGGGTGAGCGGAGTGCTTGTTGCCGACATTTCAACCTCCAGGCTAGCGATGCCCAATGCCAACGTTCACATTAACGCCCACCTCACGTGCACTGCGCACGAATCCCGAGAGCCGCATCACCGCCGTGTCGATACGTCGGCGGAAGTTTGTGTCGTACATCGCGGCGTTAACAAAGCCCTTGTTTGTTTTGAGGTCGGTTACAACGCCATCCAGACGAACAACCAACGAATCAACATGCACGATGGCGGCATCTGCCGACGACAGCGTGCGCTCCAACTCGATTAGTCGAGCGTCAAGATTGTTAACCGAGCGCGTTACGGCCGGTTCGTTTGTCGACACAAGCTTGCGAACGTCGCTCATCGTAGCCCGAGCGTCAGCAACTGTAGCCGAGAGGTCGTTGCGGTTCCGCTCCAGCCATAGGCGAGCGTCGGACATCAGCACAGCACCGTTCGATGCAATCGTGTTGATGTTCTGCATGAAGGCGGTGTCCTGCATCACGTTGGCAATGACTGCCGTGATGGTATCCAGCCGGCGCAACAGTCGCACGAGGTCGCCACTCACATCGCCGACTTGTGTTACCAGATCGCTGATGTCCGAGGCGGTGGTGCCCTGTAGCTCCTGCGTGTCGGGATTGAACGGCTCCTTGGCCATGCCGGGGAAGATCTCCACCTTTTTGCCGCCGGTGATTTCCAGCATCACGATACGCGCAGAGGCGTCCGAGCGGAGATCGGATGCATCGTCGACATCCACAAGCGCAAGAACGCTGGCATTGTCCGGCTTGACCGACAGCACCTTGCCGCGGTTTACGCCGTTAATCATCACCGGCGAGCCAGCTTGCAGTCCGCCACTGTGCGTTAGACGGATGCGCAGCTGCGTGCCCGTGGGGCCAAGCTGCATTCCCTCACCAAGGAGAATGCCTCCGATGAGCAGCGCAAAGGCCACCACGGTAACCAGGCCGACGCGAATCTCTGTACTTCTGGATGTATCCATAGAGTACAAAGTTAGCGCAATCAGAACGGGATATCTTCGGCGCCGGTGTCGGAGTCCTGATGCTCACCCACGGTGCCATTCATCGCAGCATCGTTCCGCTTTGCATCCAGCAGCAGGATATTGTCGGCAACGATTTCCGTGACGTAGCGCTTCTGACCCTCGCGGTCGTCGTAGGAGCGGGTCTGGATCTTGCCTTCGACGTAGATACGCGATCCGCGGTGCACCAGCCGTTCCACGATGTCGGCAAGCCCCCTCCAGGCAATCACCGTATGCCAGTCGGTATGCTCCTGCATGGCACCATCCTTGTCCTTCCAGGTCTCCGATGTTGCCATGCGAAACTGCGCCACCTTCACCCCGGTCGGCGTAAAGTTGACGTCGGGGTCCTTGCCCACATTGCCAATCAGCATCACTTTGTTCAGGGTACGCGACATGCCCCCTCCACTTGTTGAAAATGTCCCACAACGATGAATTAGTAGCGTACGAGATGCTGCGTGGCTAATATAGCGACCGCACCGTGCTGTCCGCATCGATACGTGCATTATTTAGCGTCTTTTGTGACATTCACGTCCTGGTACAGAATCATGAACTGTTCGGCCATCATCAACGGCGAGGCGGTGACCTTCAACCTTGCCGCGCCAATCGACATCTCGATCCCAATCACTATGCATCAACCGGCCAATGCCTTCTTCCTTCCCGATGCAACGTTCGAGCCGTTCCGCGCTGGGAGTTTTGTTGGCAGTATCGAAGAGGGCGGCCCGGTCCGCTGCGACGTTGTCACGCTGGCTCCGCACGGGAATGGGACGCATACCGAATGTGTCGGACATCTTGCGGGAAGGGGCTATTCACTGGTGGAGTCGCTGCAGCAACAGCTCTTCACCGCACGGTTGATCACCGTTGCGATCTCCGAGCATGGTACGATCGAGCGCTCCAGCTTGGAGAAGGCCTGGGTACGCTGGGGTGAGCAGGCACTGATTATTCGCACGCAGCCGAATTCTCCCACAAAGCGATCAGCCAGGTGGTCGGGCTCCAACCCGCCCTACGTGCATTCGGATGCCATGCACATGATTGTGGAACGTGGCGTTGACCATCTGCTGATTGATCTGCCAAGCGTCGACCCCGAAGAAGATGACGGTGCACTAACAGCCCATCGGATCTACTGGAACTACCCGGCCTCGCCACGGACGTCGGCGACCATCACGGAGCTGATCTACGTGGACGCTGCGGTTGGCGATGGTCGTTATCTCGTGGATCTTAATGCTGCGCCCTTCGATGGTGATGCCGCACCCAGCCGGCCAATGATCTATCCGGTGATGTCGGTGTAGTTCAGCGCAAGCCGTACTCTTCGATCTTCCGATACAGCGTTCGCTCGGAGATCCCAAGAAGTCGGGCGGCATCACGGCGGCTGTTGTTGGTTTTGCGCAGTGCCAACTCAATGGCCATCCGCTCGATGCGCGCAAGGTTCAGGTTCTCGTCGTCAACGTCCACATCCTGGGTGCGCACCACCGGAGAAACGGCGGTGGATGATGCTGGCGCTGGATGTTGTTCAAACGTGATCGACAGGAGATGGCGAAGGACACTCTTGACTTCGGCAACATCCTGCGATAGCTGCAACAGGGTTCGATACACCATCTGCATATCGGCATCGGTGCTCGACCGTGGAGGTTCGGGCAGGCGAACCAGTGCTCCCTCGGGAATGGCATGATCGTCGAGCTGCTGCGGTAGGTACCGATCAACCATCTCTTCGGTAATGGGTGCTCCGCGCTCCAGCGTGACCATCGTCTCGACCACGTTCCGCAACTCCCGCACATTGCCCGGCCACGAATACTGCTCCAACCGGCGCAGTGCGCTACTGTCGATGCCTTCAAAGGAAACCACCGCTTTGTCGGCAGCGCGCTGAGCGAAGTGGTCCACGAGTACGGCAACGTCTGTGGGGTGCTGACGTAGTGGGGGAAGATGAATGTTCACCGAATTCAACCGGAAGAAGAGGTCCTGACGGAACCGTCCCTGGCGCACCTCGTACTGGAGATCTCGGTTGGTAGCGGCAACAACACGCACGTTCACCTTGTGCACGGTGGACGACCCGAGCCGCGAATACTCCCCACTCTCGAGAATCCGCAGCAGCTTTACCTGCGTGTTCATCGGCATTTCGCCGATCTCATCCAGGAAGATCGTACCTCGGTCGGCCGATTCGAAAAAGCCCTTTCGGCGTTCGTCGGCGCCAGTGTAGGCACCTTTTTCGGCGCCAAAGAGCTCGCTCTCAAGGAGCGTCTCCGGGATGGCTCCGCAGTTGACGGATACAAATGGATACTTCTTTCGTTGGCTCAGCTCGTGCAGGGCGCTGGCAAACACTTCCTTCCCCGTGCCGGTTTCTCCTGTGATCAGAACGGTGAGATCCGTGGGTGCTACCTGAAGCAGGCGCGACATGGCCGCCTGCATCGATGGGCTTTCACCCACCAGGCCAAATCGGATCGCTAACTGACGCAGAAGTTGTCGGTTCACAGTCATCATGATGCTACGAAGTTAGGGTCTGCTTCGACGACCGCCGTTTGCAACCCACTCGTTCCAGCCACCCTTATAGATCAGCAGAGGGCCGTAGCCGAACTGTTTGAGTACATCAGCAACATGATGCGAGAGCTCGCATTCATCGCCGCCGTCGCAGTAAATCAACACCACGCGGTCGCGTGGAACCATGGCCAGCAACTCACCAATTCTACTCTGGACCTCGCCACCGTAGACGTTCACAGCCGAACCGATAAAGCCCTGAGCATACGATTCGGGAAGGCGTGCATCGATCAGGAAGTGCTCTTGGTCCAAAAACCTCTCAAAGGTTGCCATGTCGATTTCACGAACAACACCGGGAGCCGGAGTAAAGGTAGGCTGCTCCTTTGGTACAGGCTTCGACGGTTCGAGTTGAACCGGTGCGGTGGTGTCGGTAGATACTTCAGAAACCAGTGGGGCTGATTCCGGCGCAGGCTTTGGCAGGTAGGCCTCGAGCTCCTCCGGTTGTGCAGCAATGTGCACCATGGCGGGCTTCAGCCACGGGATCTGCCGAGGATTGATCGTGTTAAAGGCAACAGCCAGTCCGATGGCTGCCAGCACGAACAGCCCAGCCTCTCGGACAATACCCGAGGCGGCATGTTGATGACCGTGCGTTGATGTGTTCATGCGTCCAAGAGGCTCGCCCCCTAGCAGATGAACATGCAGGTGGAATACCGTCTGACCTCCGTGTGCATTCACGTTGGTGACCAACCGGTATCCATCCTGGGCGATGTTCAGTGTTCGGGCTAGTTGCTGGGCCACCATCATCATGTGACCCATCAAAGGTGCATCCTCTTTGGTGAGGTCGTTGATGGACGCGATCGGCTTTTTGGGAATGATCAGCAGGTGGATCGGTGCCGATGGGGCAATGTCTCGAATGGCGATCACATGATCGTCTTCGTACTCGATCGTGGCTGGGATTTCCCGATCAATAATGCGCTGGAAGAGCGTGCGTTCCATAAACCCTGCTACGTAAAACGTGAATCACAACCGCACCCCGATGGCAAAGTATCCCAGATAGGGACCCCACGCAACAGCAGGCGGAGCATCCAAAAATCGGAATCTCCGGCCAACGGAGAATCGAGCCGGCCCAACGGGAGTATCAAAGCCAATCGTAGCGCCCACTCCATGTTGGAGGTCGGCTATGCGAATCTTTTCCGGAACGGCCCACACAGCACCCACGTCGTACCGTGCGGCAATGTAGGTGTCGAAGATGATGCTGAAGGGAAGCTTCATCATGGCTTCAAGGTTGCCTACAACAATCTGTCGGCCACGCTCCTCATCCTCCCGCATACCAAAGAACAGGTCCTGGCCACCAAGGCTAAACAGCTCAGCCCCGGGGAGTGTGAGGTCGGCAGCACCGATACGGAATGTGGGTGTGACAAACACACTTCCTAGTGGAACAATCCAGCTGGCGAGCGCTGAGGCCTTGGTAAACGACACACCATTGGACAGACTCAGTACACTCGACTCAAACGAAAGATCAATCACCCTGCCCGAGGTAGCAAAATCGATCCGGTCACGATCGTCCCATCGAATCACGCCGATCAAGGTGGCAAGGGGCTGAAACAGTGGTCGGGGAGTGGTGGTGAGGTCGCGATACCGCTGTTCCTCGTACCGGAACTCTCCGAGGATCACACCATTTCGTTCCAGTTGCCTACCGGCACTAATCCGCGCACCGATGCGGTCCTCCGAAAACTCTGCAATGCGATTACGTTGCATGATCGTCCGCGACGACGTCTGCACGTTTTGGTAGATCCACACGTTGCGAAAGGACGTGTAGGCCCGGACTTGAGCCGTCCAGAGCGAGCCGGCAATGCGGGGAATTTCAAACTCGATGTTGAGCAGTCCCGAGCGTGATCCTAGCTGGCCGGTCAGGCCAATCCGCAAACCGGAAACGACGGCATTTATCTGCAGCAGGTCAAGGCTGCCCTGGCCATAGCGTTCATTGTCCACACGTCCGCCAAACCGAACAATCTGGTTTCCCAGATCGGTTGCTCCGATCAATACCGTAACACCCGAATCCGCATGCGGTTCCACCCGCAGGTCCACGTCGGTCACAAGTTCCGAGGCTCGAAGGTTATCAGCCGACCGGGACAAAGAAGCAACCGTCAAGCCATGCCCGTTTGAAAACGCGAGATCCCGTCGAACGCCGGCAAGATCCACAGGACGCACACGCTCCGAGGCAATCCCGACAACCGCTCCACCATCAACACCCACCACCAGGGTATCGCCGAGTACGGTCACCGTGCGAACGAAGGCAAACGCAAATCCCTGGGATCGTAGTGATCGCTGAACGGCGGTGCGCAGCTGCCGAGTATCAACGGTGCCGTTCGTTGTGTGCAGATACGTGTCCACGGCGTGGTTGGTCACCGCTGCGAGGTTGGCAAGGGGCTTGCCAACAATCTCACATCGATGGGCCGATACACGGGGCTGATGGGTACGCGATCGCGGACGGAGGGAAAGGGTGGCCGCTGCTTGGTATCCTGCCGTGATTGCCTCACCCAATCGGTTGATATCGAAGGTGCGAATCGATCCCAGCTCCGGCGTGATCACAACCGTTGCCTTTTGGAGCGCCACCGAATCCAGCTGCTTCATCGCAATCGACAGTGACTGATCGGCAATGGATAGTGGATCGGTGATCTCCGATGGGTCCAGCAAGGGGCTTGTGGTGTTCACCACGATGGTCACGTCCGGGTGGAGCTCAAGGGCAGGATCGATGGGAATGTTGGCCGATAGGCCACCATCAACAAGAATGGCATCTCCGATGCGCACGGGTGCATACCGAAGTGGAAATGATGCGCTGGCTTGAAGTGCCGTGGCAAGATTGCCACTGGCCAGGGCAATCCAGCGGCCGGTGGAGAGATTGGTTGCCACAGCCCGGAACCGGCAGGCCAGGGAGTCGAAGGAGCGCTCGCTGTTGAGCGGACTGGCCCACAACAGCTGCTGAATCACCGCTGCAAAGCGCGCGCTACCGGCCAACGCCTGGGGAGGAACAAATGCAAAATCTCGGAAGCGAAGGGTAAGGATGTTGCGGTCGTCTTCGGCCTTCTGAGCGAAGAACAGCGTTTCACGTTTGGTATCGTCCTGGAACGCCGAAACCTCTGTCCAGTCGATGGAGCGAAACAACGAGTCGAGCTCCGCAGCTGTGTACCCTGCGGCCCACAAGCCCCCTACAATTGCACCGAAACTCGAACCGACAATGATGTCGGGTTGGATGCCCATTTCCTCCATGCGACGGAGCACACCGATATGGGCGCCCCCGCGCGCACCACCTCCGGAGAGAACAAGAGCGATAGTTGGATCGGTAGGAGCCTGCTGGGCTAGGTGTGGGATCGTGACCCACGGTAGTGCAGCAATGGTGAGAAGCAACCGCAACACATATCGTTGACGATTACTTGCCATACACCTCGGCCATAGCAAGCCACAGTGCAGCGTGAGCATCTTCGACGGCGATGCGGTTGGTTACGCATTCGACCGCAAGATCCATTGTGCCCTCGTGCGTGAACACATCGTTGACTCTGCCAGCATCGATGGCCTGAAGGATGATGTCGGCCACCTCCTCGGCCGTCATCATCCGAGAGAGGGGGGCAAGGCCAAGCCCGCGTTCATGCGCAATGGTGCGGGATCGTGGGATTGCAGCCCCGTAGAGGTCGTTGATCGAACCACCTTCGGTGGCTCCACCCCATTCGGTAAGAACGCCAGCTGGGCATACCACGGTGGCGTACACGTTGGTGCCCGTCAGCTCGGCACGCAAGGCGGCGGTCAATCCTACGACGGCATGTTTTGCCGCTACGTAGGCGGCATTCAAGGGGAAACCCTGGCGGCCGGCAACGCTGCTAATATTGATGATGTGACCGCTGTTGCGTTCCTTCATTGCCGGCAATAGCGCTCGGGTAAGAAAGAACGGTCCGTCCACATTCACGGCGAACATGGAGTGCCACTGTTTCGTTGACGTATCCTCCACCGAGGCGTAGTTCCCGCGCCCGGCGTTGTTGATCAGGATATCGATGGCTGCTCCCGTAAGCGAATCGACCACGTTCCGACAGCCCGACTCGGTTGAGATATCGGCCACGATGGTATGCACACGTGGATCGTGTGCAAAGAGTTCCTCTAGGCGTTCAGCGCGTCGGGCAACGGCATAGACCGTCCAGCCGCGATTGGAGCACGCGCGTGTTAGTGCAGCTCCGATACCGGAAGATGCACCAGTGATGACAACGTTCTTCATAAGCGTTACAGAATGCGAAACTGGTTGTAGTGTCGGCTGTCGGTTTCCATGTCCGTGCAGATGACCTCGGACACCGACGCAAATCGAGGTCCCTGTCGAAGCAGCATCTCCAGCTCGGTCAGGGACGAACTATCGCCTTGAGCGATGCATTCAACCGAGCCATCCTCAAGGTTGCACACGAATCCTCGAACATGTAAGGCATGGGCGTGGTGAAGCACAAAGCGGCGAAAGCCAACGCCCTGTACCCGACCCTTAATCACAAAATGCACGGTGGAGCTCATGGTAGCTCTTTCCGTACAAGAGTGGTGGTTGCCTGTGCTATTGGAGTTATCAGCACATCTTGAATCGAAACGTGTGCCGGCCGCGTAGCTGCAAAGAGCGCCACATCGGCGATGTCGGACCCGGTAAGGGGCTCGTATCCTTTGTACACGGTGGCAGCACGTTCGGCATCGCCTCGGAACCGCACCTCGCTGAACTCCGTCTCGACCAATCCCGGATCAATGTTGGTAACACGCACCCCGGTACCGTTGAGGTCGATCTGCCACGAGTCGGAGAGCATCTTCACCGCGGCCTTTGTTGCACTGTACACATTGCCACCCGGATACGGCTGCAGTCCGGCAATCGAGGCGATATTAATCACGGTGCCGGAACCGCGCGCTACCATGCCGGGCAGGACAGCGCGTGAGACGTAGATCAGCCCCTTCAGGTTGGTGTCGATCATCTCCTCCCAGTCGGCATGCTCGCCCTGATGGAATGGATGGAGTCCTCGCGACAGACCGGCATTGTTGATCAGGACGTCGATGGTGGACCACTCCGGTGGTAATGCTGCCAGTGTTGACTCAACCTGTGATCGGTCCCGCACATCAACAACGCTGCTGTGGACCATGACGGAATACGTCGCGGTGAGCTGAGCTGCCAGATCGGCGAGTCGGTCGGCACGTCGAGCCCAGAGGAGAACGTTGTAGCCCGCTGCTGCAAAGGTATGGGCGCAGGCATGGCCGATTCCCGAGGATGCCCCCGTAATTAGTACGATCGATTGCTTCGTTGTGTGATTCATGAGGGGTAAATTACTCAATGCGCACCACGCCACCGTTGTCGTCGAGCCCCTTACCATTTCATGTCCCACATCCACTGCAGGTTGTTCTGCACGACGGGACACCGGTCTATCATGTCCATCGTGCCTCGTCCGACATTACGACCGTCGTGCTGCACTTCCATGCCGGGGGACTGCATGCACCGGTGATCCCTGGCAGCACAGCCATGGCTATGGAGATGCTCGTCCGCGGAACGCAGAAGCGCACGATGCAGGAGTTCGCCGAAGCTGTCGAGCAGCTGGGTGGGCAGATTCGGTCGTCGACGAATCGATCATCGAGTAGTATCGCTGCTGTGGGGCTTACCGAGCACGCACCGGCACTGCTGCGACTGATGGCCGAGGCTGTATCAGCACCTCGGATGGACCCCGCGGAGTTGGAGGCGGCGCGCGCGCAGTGGATTAGTGATCTTCGAATGGAAGCCTCCGACCCAATGTGGCTGGCCAGTCGCGCCCTACAGCGGACAAGTTTCTCGGGACATCCCTACGAATTACCATCGCGTGGTACCGTTGGTACACTGGAATCCCTCACGCTTGAGGTGGTCCACGAAGCCTTTGCTCACCTGCGTCGAGCGCCGCGCACCATTATTGTTTCTGGTGGGGCCACACTGACGGATGTGTTGCCCACGCTGGAGGAGCTTGTTGCATCGCTGGAGAGCACGAGGGCTCCGGACGGTGTTCCCACGCCGACGGTCCCCCGCAGAAGGGCAGGAATTGTGGAGGTTGCCGATGCAGTGCAGACGGCATTGGCCGTATCGCTTCCGGGGCCCCTGTATCATAGTCCGGACTTTCCAGCCGTGCGGTTGATCACAACGGTGCTCGGTGGTTATGCGTTGGGCCGGCTGTTCACGGTGCTGCGGGAGGAGAAAGGCTACACGTACGGCGCCTATGCCGGCGTAGATGTGGTAGACACGTGGGGCACCATCGATATCAGTACCAGCGTGGGCACGGACGCTACGGCAGACACCATTGCGACGATTGGATCGATGCTCGATCAGCTGTGTTCGGAGCCCATCCCGGATCAAGAGCTCGACGATGCTCGTCAGCATCTGTTGGGTTCCTATGCCAGAGCCATGGAAACACCTCAGCAGGTGGCATCGGCCATCTGGAGATTACTCCTCTTTGGCCTGCCGATGGACTACTACGAAACCACCGTGCAGACCATTAGCCAGCTGCAGGCTGCTCAGCTTGAGTCGGCTCAACAGACCTGGTTTCAACAATCATCGTGGCTGATTGGCGCCAGTGGTCACGCCTCAACGATTGCCTCGGCCTGCGCAGGACATGTGGACGACACTGTCATCTGGACGCCCCTGGAGTTCGAGCGGTGATGGGAGGCATTGATATCCGATTTCTTTTGATTGCTCTCGGACTCCTGCTGGCCAGTCTGGCCATGGCTCCTTGGGCGGTCTTTGACGCCTTTCAGGCTGCCGTGGGCAATGGTGGCATCATTGGTCCCATTTGTTCGGCCATGGGTTATGCCTACGTTCTGAAGGCCACGGGTAGCGATCGAGAGATGGTGATGCTTCTTACGCGACCCTTGCGCACCATGCGCTGGCTGTTGGTTCCCGGAGGCGTGGTCATCGGCTTTATCACGAACATGGCGATCACCAGTCAGACCGCATCCGCCGCAGCGTTGGGCCCCGTTCTGATACCGATTATGCGTTCAGCCGGATACTCACCGCTGGCCGCTGCCGTTACCTTGCTGGTGGGGTGTTCGGTAGGTGGGAACCTGTTTAATCCGGGAGAGCCGGATATCGTCACGATTAAGGATGTGACGGCTGTGCTGAGTGGTGAGGTGATCAGCGCTGCCGTTGTTCCCAACCTTGTTGCTGCTGCGGCGGCAACGTTGATATTGATGCTGATGCTGCGCCCAACGAGCGAGTCCCACGGCCCGACGGCGGATGATCTTCCTGAACCTTCACTGGCCAAGGCACTCCTGCCTCCGCTTCCGGTGTTTGCGTTGCTCCTGTTGCAGCCAGGACTGAATCTGATTCCACCAATCTTTACGATCTATCCAAACGGGTTACACGTTTCGATGGTGATGCTTCTGAGCACCGTGGTTGCCATGGCCGTGCACGCTGCAGATGATCGTCGGGGTACTCCATCTCGATGGCAGCGGTTGAAGGAACATCTCACCACCTTGACCACCGAGTTCTTCGATGGCATGGGCTATGCCTTCGCCCATGTGATATCCATCATCATTGCCGCTTCCTGTTTCATTGCCGGCCTTACGGCTCTGGGGGTTATTGATGCCGCCTCGATGCTGCTGGCCTCGAACGCAGATCTGGCGCGCGTGGCTAGCCCCCTGCTCACTGCCGGAATGGCCGTGATGAGCGGGTCGGGCACGGCCCCATCCGTGGCCTTTTCCAAAGCCATGCTGCCGGGACTCCTGTCGATGGGTCCAGGGCAGGCTATCGACATTGGTGTCCTGGGAGCCATTGGAGCAAATGTGGGACGGACGATGTCGCCAGTGGCAGCCGTGGTGCTCTTTACCAGCGCCCTAGCTCAGGTATCCATTACGGACCTTGTGAAGTACTCTGCCCGGGCGATGCTGGCCGCCCTGGCGGCCGTGATCCTCTACGGCCTACTTTTGTAGCGTTACCTATGAACACATTCCCTGTGCTGTATTTCGACTATGCCGCCACAACACCTCTCGACCCACGGGTTCTAGAGGCCATGATGCCGTACCTCACGGATGTCTATTACAATGCGTCCAGCGGTCATGCCGGGGGACTGCACGCACAACAGGCCGTAATGCAGGCGCGATTAACCATCGCGCGGCACATCGGGGCGAAGATGGCGGAGATCGTCTTCACCTCGGGTGCTACGGAGGCAATCAATGCGGCGATTCTTGGGTTGATGCGGGCCGCAGCCAGTGGAACCCGCCGGACGATGGTAACGGTTGGCACGGAGCATGCGGCGGTGATCGATTGCATGGAGCACTGCCGTCAACAGGGATGGACCGTAGTCCATCTGCCCGTTGATTCCAATGGCAGGGTCGACCTTCACCAGGCTGCACCGTTGATCAACTCTAGTGTCCTGTTAGTAAGCGTGATGCTGGTCAACAACGAAACCGGAGTGATCCAGGACCTTGCGGCACTCTCTGCCTTGGCCCATGAGCATGGCGCGCTGATGATGACCGATGCCACGCAGGCCTATGGCAAGATGCCGATCAATGTGACCGACCTTGGCGTTGACCTAATGACGTTCTCTGGCCACAAGATCTACGGCCCGAAGGGTGTTGGCGTACTCTACAAACGAAGTACCGTAGCCCTGGAACCGTTGGCGTTTGGCGGTGGTCAGGAAGGCGGCGCACGCAGTGGAACGCTGAACGTGCCGGGTATTGTGGGGATGGCAGCGGCGGGTTCTCTGGCGCTGGAGGCCGTTGACGAAGAATCTGCACGCATTCGTGCCCTGCGCGACGCGTTCGAGCGCGAGGCCGTTGCGCGGTGGTCGGCGGTGATCAATGGGGCCGATGCCCCACGATCGTATAACATCTCCAACGTCATGTTCCCGCTCGTGGACGTCGACGCCATGCTGCTGCACATGCCGCACGTTGCCGTCAGCAAGGGAAGTGCCTGCTCCAGCGCGAAACCACGGGTATCACACGTACTTACGGCTATGGGCCGGTCGGCAGACGAAGCACAGCGAAGTATTCGCTGCTCATTCGGACGCACCACAACCGAACAGGATGTTCACAACCTGCTCACAGCGATCCATGAAGCACACGAGAAGGCCACGACGGCCGTCAGCGGGGAACTATGAAAGATGGAATGACGGATGGAATGAACGACGTACAGCACATTCAGCACCTTGCCGCCGACGTCCAGCGTGTGCGCGCGGAGGTGTCGAAGGTGATTGTTGGCCAACAAGACGTCATCGACCAGTTGCTGATCTCGCTGTTTGCACGGGGTCACTGCCTGTTGGTGGGTGTGCCAGGTCTTGCAAAAACGCTGCTGATACGAACGCTGGCCGATACGCTGGATCTGCAATTTTCGCGGATTCAGTTTACGCCCGACCTGATGCCCGGCGATATCACTGGTACAGAAGTCATCGAAGATGACCGGAACACGGGCCGAAAGGCATTCCGGTTTGTCAAAGGGCCGGTGTTTGCCAATATCGTCCTGGCCGATGAAATCAACCGGACGCCGCCCAAAACCCAAGCCGCCCTGCTGGAAGCCATGCAGGAGCACTGTGTAACGGCAGCCGGCACAACGTACCAGTTGGACAAACCGTTCTTTGTGCTGGCCACGCAGAATCCTATCGAGCAGGAGGGTACGTATCCGTTGCCCGAGGCCCAGCTGGACCGGTTCATGTTTAATGTGACCTTGGACTACCCCTCGTTTTCCGAGGAGGTAGATATCGTGCGGTCCACAACCTTAGAATCGATGGCAACGGTTGCCCATGTGATGACGGCCAACCAGATCATCGCTGCTCAACAACTCGTACGCCGCATCCCGGTAGCCGATAACGTGCTGGAATATGCTGTGCGTCTAGTCCATGCCACGCGCCCCGGGTCCGACGCTGCCAAACGCGTCAACGACTTCCTGTCGTACGGTGCCGGTCCGCGTGCCTCGCAGTATCTCGTTCTTGGTGCAAAGGCCCGTGCTGCCCTGAGTGGTCGGCCAACGCCGGAGATCGCTGATATCAAAGCCGTAGCCATTCCGGTGCTGCGCCATCGGATTGTCACGAACTACAATGCCGAGGCTGAAGGCATCAGCGCCGACATGGTCATTCAGGAGCTGCTTGATGACAGGAAGTAAGATTCTGCTGAGTGTGCTGCTGTCGGGCATCTTCCTTGGGTGCTCATCGCCGGCCCCTCTTCCCGTGGTGGATCGCATCGACCTTCAGCGCTACGCCGGCCGCTGGTACGAGTGGGCACGCTTCGACCACATCTTCGAGCGTGGCTGCGAGTGTTCGGTTGCCGAGTACACCCTTGAAGGCGAAACGGTTGGGGTGACGAACTGGTGTTTCGAAGACGGTGAATGGCGAAGCACGTCGGGGACAGCCTATCCCGTGGAGGGATCTCGGAATGCCAAGTTAGAAGTGCAGTTCTTCTGGCCCTTCCGTGGAGACTACTACATTCTGTGGATCGACTCTGCCTACGAGCATGTCCTGGTAGGTTCGCCAAGCCGCGACTATCTCTGGATTCTTGCCCGATCTGCTGAACCGAATCCCGCTGTGCTGGATTCAATGAAGGCCGTTGCAGCCACACTGGGCTTTGATCCCAAGCGACTGCTTCCCATTCGCTGTGTGAGTCAGCCCCCTGCGAAATAGGTCGCCGGCTGCGGTTCCCGTACCCGCGGTTCCCGTACCTTTGTACCTATGAGTCTAGTTGCCATCGTAGGTCGGCCGAACGTAGGGAAGTCTACCCTGTTCAATCGCATTATTCAGGAGCGCCACGCCATCGTGGAGGCCGAGCCGGGAGTTACCAGGGATCGCCTCTATGCCAAGGGTGAGTGGGCGGGGAAAAACTTCGACCTGGTCGATACCGGTGGTATCGTTCCGCACAGCGAGGAGCTGTTCGATCGGGCGATTCGAGAGCAGGCAATGTTGGCCATTGAAGAGGCCGATAGTATTGTCTTCGTTGTGGATGCCACCGAGGGCATTACACCAACCGACCGAGAGATTGCCAATCTGCTCCGTACAGCCAACAAGCCAATCACCTTGGTGGTGAACAAGTGCGACAGCCACCAGCACGACATCAACGCGACCGAATTCTATGAGTTGGGTTTGGGTGAACCCTTCCCGATCTCGGCCATGAGTGGCCGGAGTACGGGAGAGTTCCTTGACCAGGTTGTCGAGCCCCTTGCCAACGTGGCCGAGGACGACGATGATCGCCTGAAGATTGCCATTGTTGGCCGTCCAAACGTGGGGAAGTCATCCCTGACGAATGCACTGCTAGGCGAGGAACGGATGGTGGTCACGCCCATTGCCGGAACAACTCGCGACGCCATCGACTCCGTAGTGAAGTACTACGGCGAAGAGATTGTGCTGATCGATACGGCGGGACTGCGCAGGCGCAGCAACATCAAGGAGAGCGTCGAACTCTACTCCACCATGCGTACGGCTCGGGCCATCGACCGATGTGATGTAGCCATCGTGATGTTGGATGCCGAGCTTGGACTGGAAGCGCAGGATAAGCGGATCATCAGTCAAGTGGTCGAAGCTCGGAAGGGGCTGATCATTGCCGTGAACAAATGGGATCTGATCGAAAAGGATACCCACACCGCCGGAAAGATGGATACGAAGATCAAGGAGGAGCTCCGTACGGTAGACTATGCTCCGGTGATCTTCATTAGTGCGGTTACCAAACAGCGCATTAGCAAGGTGCTGGATATGGCCAAGGAGATTCAGGAGCGCCGGGAAGCCCGTATCCCCACCCATGAACTCAACGACCGCTTAATTGAGATGCTCGATCGCACCCCGCCTCCGAACGTGCGTGGACGAGATCTGCGGATCAATTACGCAACGCAGGTAAAAACCGAACCACCGGTGTTCGCCTTCTTCCTGAATTTTCCGGATCTGCTGCCGGATAGCTACAAGCGGTACATCGAGCGGCAGCTGCGGAAGCTCTATCCGCTCGAGGGAGTGCCGATCAGTTTTGTGTTCCGCAAGAAGCATCGCGATGACTAGCGACGCTCACGCAAGCAGTTCACGAGCAAGGACTGCCAAGCCAAGCACCAGCACGAAGTAGCCAAAGCCTGCTTTCAGACGAGAGCCGTTGATACGAGTGGCAAGGATGGTGCCCGCCACAATTCCAACCGATGTTAGGCTGGTGAACGTCAGAAGAAACGACCAGTCGTACGTCACGTTACTGGCAAGGTCGGCGGCTACCCCCGCGGCCCCATTGACGGCAATCAGCACCAGCGACGTGCCCACGGCCTTCTTCATCTCGAGGTTTGCCCACAGCACCAGGGCCGGCGTCATCAGGAAGCCACCACCTACGCCGAGGAAGCCACTTACCACCCCGATGATGAGTCCGAAGATCGTCAGTCGAGCAAGGTGTGCCGGCTGAGCCGAAGCAGCCGGTTGCTTCCGCAACATGGCCACGCCAGCCCCCATCAGGATGGCACCGAAGGCGAGCATGAGCACGGTACCAAGCTGCACGGTGGTGGCTCCAAACTGGAACTGTTCGGGCAACAGTGGCAGCACATAGCGCCGAACCAATGCGATCGTTACGAGCGTTGTGGCGCCGAAGGCCAACACGCTCCGCCAGTCGACCAGGTGCTTACGGATGTACTGCACCGAGCCAATGGCCGTGGCCACAGCAGCCACGAACAGGGCGTAGCCACTTGCCAGGGTAGGGGGAATGCCGCCAAGATAGACGAAGGCCGGAACAGCCACAATGGCCCCTCCGGCTCCGATAAGACCAAGCGACAAGCCCATGAGTGTGGCAATGATGTAGAGTACGACGATCATTGCTGAACGTAGCGGTCAAGCAGATCAGTCAATACATGCTTCGGCTGGACGCCCGACTGCCTCCACACGGGTTTCCCCTCATGAAACAGGATAAGGGTGGGAATACTCTGAATCTGAAACTTCGCTGCCACGTGCGGTTTGGTGTCGACGTTCACCTTGATGACGTATGCCCGGCCGGAGTACTCGCGAGCAACGTCTTCCAACGTTGGAGCAACCATGTGGCACGGACCGCACCACTCAGCCCAGAAGTCAACAAGGACGGGACGATCGCTGGTGGCGATGAAGTCGTCGAAACTCACGGCGGGTTGTTGTGTTGTTGTACTCATGATGCTTACCAGTAAAGCATACCGCCACTGAGATTGACGGCATTGGTGAAACCTAGCATGGACAGAAACATACAGGCGTTGGCAGACCGAGCGCCTGATCGGCAGTACACCACAATTGGGCGATCCTTATAGGCCTCCAGCTCGTCGATCCGATCCTCAAGCTCTCCCAACGGAATGAGCATGGAATTGGGAATGGCTTCTTCGGCGTGTTCCTCCGGCTGACGAACATCGAGTACAAGGACGTCCTCGCCAGCTTCGAGCTTTGCACGCAGTTCGTCGGCAGTGATTTCTTTGATCATGATGCCACCTCCGTTGATGCGGTTTCCACCGGTGCGCCCGCGGCTACCCAGCCGGCAAAGCCCTGTGGAACGTTCTTGATATTGGTAAAGCCCTCACGTTGGAGCAGGCTACTGGCGATGCTCGACCGATCGCCGCCCTGACAGGCCACAACCAGTGTTCCGGTCCTTGGCAATTCGCCGAGGCTATCGCGAAGGTAGCCCACATGAATATTCATCGCACCTGGGATGTGGCCCTTGGCATGTTCGGTATAGCCCCGCACGTCCAGAACCGTCACGCCGTCGGCTTGGTATACCTCCTGCAGTTCTTGCAGCTCCATCTGTTCCAGCACTTGCAAGTCGCGGCCGTGCTCCTGCCAATCGCTGACGTTGGGGTAGTAGCCTTGTATGCTGTCCAAGCCAATGCGCATGAGTTTACGGGTGATCTCTTCGACATGCTCGGGTGCAGCGATTAGCACAAACGGCTCTTCGTAGTTCAACACCCAGCCAGCCCATGTCGAGAAGCTCTTGTTGTTTTGGATGTTAATCGAACCGGGTAGATGCCCACCGGCAAACGAAACCTTCGATCGCGTATCAACAACGTGTCGGCGATCGGCGATGGCGGCATCGACCTGTTCCATCGTTAGCTGGGGTACCACAGGGACGTCCGGCACCAGATCCCGTACGACCTTGTTGAGCTTCTTCATCATGGCGAAGTAGCGAGGCGGCTCCGGCTGTCCTGATAGGAGGTCCTGGACAAAAGCCTCTTCGTTGGTGTGCTGCAGTGCCCAGTTGACAATCTTCTCGTAGCCAACGGTGGACGACGGCACCGCACCAAGAGCCTTGCCACAGGCCGAGCCGGCACCGTGTGCGGGATGCACTTGGATATGGTCGGGAAGTGCCTTGAAGCGTTTCAAGGACTCCCACATCTGCCGAGCCCCCTTCTCCATCGTGCCCGTGATTCCAGCGGCCTTCTCAAGGAGGTCTGGACGGCCAATGTCGCCAACAAAGACGAAGTCGCCGGTGAAGATCATGACCGGTACGTCCTTGACGGCCGGCGTGTCGGTTACAAGGAAGGAGATGTGCTCCGGCGTATGACCGGGCGTGTGCATGACCTCCACCTTGATGTTGCCCACCATGAAGGAATCGCCATCCGTTACACCATGGTGATCGAATTCGTACTGCCACTCCGGCCCACCCTCGTCGCTGAGGTACATCTGTGCACCGGTCTTCTCGGCGAGTTCTCGCGAACCGCAGAGAAAGTCGGCATGGATGTGTGTCTCGGCGATGTGGGTAATGCGAAGTTTCTCCTGGCGAGCAATTTCCAGGTAGGTGTCAATGTCGCGCTTCGCATCGATGACTAAGCACTCGCCGGTTTTCTGACATCCAACCATGTAGGATGCATGGGCAAGGCCGTCTTCATAGATCTGCTTGAAAAACATAGGAACCTCGATTAGGAGTGGTCGTCAGTTGTTCGTGTACAAACTTGCAGAACCTGTGGGGTTTGCGTTTGTGACCTAGGTCGCAGACAGCCGTGATCTTCGTTCTTAGTGGCGTACCCGGCCGAGGCCGCCACGATCGAGGATGGTGATCTTCCCCCGGCCCAGTTCAATCCATCCGCTCGTGGCAAACTCCTTCAGCACGCGAGTTACCACTTCGCGCGCGGTACCGGCTTCTTCAGCCAGGTCCTCGTGTGTAGCCTGAACAACATTCGACTGGTGGCGTGCGGCAGATTCCAGCAGAATAGCCGCCAGGCGTTCGTCCATGCGTTGAAACACCACTTCCTCGAGCAGCAGCAGTACATCGGTCAGCCGCTCGGCAAACAGTCCAAAGACGTAGCTCCTGGCATCGGTCGATGATTCCATCAGGCGGTGGAAGTCGGCCGTTGTTACCGATACCACCGTAGCCTCTTCCTCGACAACCGCCGAGGCTTGGTGAATCGGGTTGCTCATCGCACAGGACATCGACAGGATACAGGAGTCGCCGGGACCAAGTCGGTAGAGCGTAATGGACCGACCGCTGGGATGCTCCTTGAAGACCTTGATCGACCCATCGAGGACAAAACCAATCCTGCCGCAGCCCTCATGTTCCCGAAACACGTAGGAATCCACCGGGAGGGTCATCACCGTGTGCGGAGTGGTGCGCAGAAAACCAATTGCGTCTGGAATGTCGGCGGTCATAGATGCCAAATGCTGTGGGTGAACGATGTGGGTGAACGATGTGGGTGAACGGTATGGACGAATGCTCTGCAAGATTACAACCTTCTGTATGATTCGTCGGACAAGCTGTGGTTCTTGTGGCATGGAAGGGACGGTTCGTGGATTCGACCTTGAATGGCCCAGAGCGGTGTGGTATTTCCGCTGCGCAGCAGCACACCACTACCATCACCACCGGAGGAAGTTCCATGGAACGCATGAGTCCTAACCACGCCGAGTTATGCGTGTATCTCTCGCGCCGATTTGATCGCCTTTTGCCCGACGACATTGACGACGCCGTAGCTGAATCCTACATCGCGGCATGGAGTGCGATCGAGTCCGGCTCCGCTATTCACAATGTTGATGCCTTCTGTACCGTGGTAGCAAAACGGCACCTGATCCGACGGCATCACGAAACGCAGCGGAATATCTATCCCGATCACGACGAGTCGTGTACCTGGAATGATTTGGAAGGGGCTTCCGGCATGGTGCAGGAGCCAACACACGATTATGTCGTCGACAGTCAGGAGGTGCTCGGTGCAGCCCCCGACCTGTATGCGACGATACTCCGACTACACTATCTGGAGGGACTCACCTTCGAGGCCATTGCTGATGTGCTCCAGGTTACTAGCGATTGTGCCCGGAAGCGCCACCAGCGAGCGTTGCGCTGGGCGCGCACCCACTTTTGTCAGGACGAGTGAAGCAGCGCGGTGAACAGTGCCACCTGCTGCGTACGGTCGAAATGGTCGGCAACCCATGCTCTGGCCTCACGAACCATCTGCTGTGTGAGCTGCGGATGATCGATGCAGGCTGCGATCGCATCGGCAAGCTCCTCCGGATGCGCCGGCGTGACGAGGCGTCCAACACGTCCGTGATCGACCAGCTCCGGTGTTCCGCCACTGTTGGTGCCAATCACGGGAATACCCATGGCCATGGCTTCGAGGGTAACCATCCCAATGGGCTCGGAAAGCGACGTCATGGCAAACACGTCCAGGGCCCGAAAGGCAGCCTCGATGTTCGAGGTGAAGTCCCGCAGATGTACGGCCGCCCGAATACCGAGGGTGCTCATCAGCGTGGTGAGTTCGGTTTGGTAGTCCTCTCGGCTGTTCTCACCAATCACAACGGCCTCCACATGGCGGCCACGACGGTGAAGTTCCGCGATGGCACGAACAAGGTACTCCTGTCCTTTTGCACGGTCGATACGACCAATCGTGCCTACCAAAACAACATCCTGCGGAAGGTTGAGCACATCGCGGGCCGCCTGTTTCGACATTGTTGATCCAAGCAGCGGGGCGGTGTCGATAACCTGGGGGATCTGAACAATCTGTTCGGTGCGCAGCGTGGTTCGCTCCAGCGCTTGCCGGCGGAGGTAGTCCAGTGGCGCGATGAAGGTGTCGAGGTGACGGTAGAACCATCCGTGGTAGGGATCCCTGCGCGACATCGTAATCTGCACGTGCTGCCAAAAGATCAGACGCACGCGTGGTAGGCCCCAGCGGGTGGCCCACACCGAGATGTAGAGGTGACGGGTGTGACCAATGATCAGCGTCGTGATGCGGTGCTGCCGGAGCAGATCGCGTAATCGTCGGGCATCGGACCACACCAGGTGTTTGCGTTGGTGATCGAATGTGATTACCGGCAGGCCCTGTTCCCGAGCCGCAGTGGTCAGGCGCGATGCACTGGCTGCAATGATCGTGATCTCGACGCCGGCGTCGCGCAGCCAAGCCACCGTTCGAACCGTGTTCTGTTCCTGTCCACCCCAGCCCCCTACACTGCAGATGATGGCGATACGCTCCGCACGAGTTATGTCCATAGGATCAAGATCCACAACGTAGGAACAAGTTCAAGGTATACGCGCTGACGATCAACGGGGCCACCAACTCGTACCAGTGAATACAGCACGGCGGGTGCTGCAGCCACGGCAGCCTTGAATGGAGCTTGTTCGATGGTCAGCAGCAGACCAGATGCCAGTAGCACAACCATCAGCAATACCTGAAGCACAAACCGAACCCGTGCCTCACCCAGAACAACCGCGATCGAAGGTAATCCCAGCTCTTTATCGGCATCCTGATCCAGCCTGCTGAGAAGGATCACATCCATCAAGATGGTACCGACCATCACCACAAACATGGGCAGCCAGAAGAGTATCGAGACAGCATCGTCGGACTGCAACCATTCCGCCAGTGGTAGTGCCCAGGCGGCAATGGTGAACACCACGCCAACGTTCACGTCCTTCAATGCGGCAAGGGCCGGACGCCGTGACCGCTGCAGTGGGATGTGCAGCAGCGTCATCATGCCCAGGGCACCTGCAGCGTACCAGTACGATGGGGGAAAGGAAACAAGCGCCACCGTTATTGCTCCAACAAGGGCACCTACTACCGCAAACCGCAGCACTCGGACGTTTGATTGATGCCAGCGATGTCTGCCGGTGGCGGGCACGGCATCTCGGACGTCGCGGATTCTGTCGATGGTATAGATCGCCCACGTTGCCAGCGGAACAATCACAACCCATGTATGGACAACATTAACCTCGAGGATATGCTCGGCTGCCAGAACCGAGACGACCAGTAAAAGCAGAACCTCAAGATTCAGATATCGCACGGTGGAACCACCTATCGGCACTCGTTAGGCACTGCGTTGCATGGTGCGAATCTGCGACAAGTCGTGACCGAGGTCGACCAGGTTGCGAATCACGCCCTGCGTCATGCCGAAGTAGATGTCGTCGAAGCGTTGAAGCGTCTCGTCGTCGGCAGGCTGAACGATCGTGGCAAGGTGTTCTCTGAGCTCATTAAGCTGGCGGCCAAACTCCTGCTCCATCTGATGGTATCCCTCGGCGCCCGGTTGCAGTCTGCGTAGCGTGCGATAGACCTTCCAGAGAGCGGTCCCTGTGCGCACGATGGCGTTGACGCTATCGGCGTTGTTCGCCGCCGCCCCGAGCTCCAGGATGGTCCCAATATCGTTGCGCTTACGCAAGCCCCCTTCAACCGCATCATTCAGTGCAGCAAGGACGGCTTCGGTGTCGGAGGAAAGCTTCATTCAGTACTGAATCGTTGCAAGAATGGACGAAAACACGGCCTGCTGTTCACGATCCGATGGAAGATCTCGGCTGGTGATCGTAAGAGGAACAACGGCGCACTGGTAGAAGTTGCCCAGCATCGACCGATAAACGGCGCACCGCGTTGTGGTTGTGCCATTGCTAAAGGCATACTGTCCGAACATCCGCGTGCCAAAAGTGCTCACGCTATAGCTCTCCGCAAGACTCACGCGTCCGGCTGCCTTTCGTTGATGCTTTTGATAGGCCATGCGTGCAAGACCCAACAGACCCTCTGTCTCGTAGGCTTCGCTGGTAGTGGACGCCTGCGGAAGAACGCTAAAGACCACACTCAGGGTGTAGTCTGGATTCACGGCCACGGCTAGGAGGTCGTCCGACACATCATCATGTACATCCAGGAACATCCAGTCCTTGGGAAGCGAAGCGATCATGTCGCCCTGTGCACTGCGCACGATGTCGTCGCCCATGGCGATCTCGGGAACGGGGCTCAGAGCAGCCAGTTCGGTTACTACTGGCTTCGGTGCCGGTGCCTTCACGAACAGACACGACGGCACGGCAACGCCAATGCCGAGGACCAGCATCGCAACGTAGACCCTAACGCAGACCCTAACGCAGACCCTTTGGACTATGGCCATGATTTCTCTCCGGCGAGAATGGCAACAGGTAGGGCATTCTCTTCAGGGACAACAGGGCAAGAGTAGGCGTCGTTGTATGCGCAATAGGGATTGTACGCCGTGTTGAAGTCCAGAATGTAGTCGCGGGCGTCTGAATCCCGCACCTCAAGGTCGAGGTATCGTCCAGCACCATAGGTTTCCACACCGCTGGTGAGGTCCGTAAAGGGTACGAAGAAGCCAGGGATCTCCTGACCGGCAAAGCGGTATGCCGTAAGCGTGCAGGCCGTGTTCTGCACCGTAAACACCAGCCGACCAACTCTGATGGCCGTGCGCAGATCGCTGGCATGGGTGGTGGGCATTTGAAACGTGTCGGCAGAAGTTAGTGGTTCATAGCGAGCCACGACGCGGTAGGCACTGTCCTCGGTGAAGTAGTGCAAGCCGGAGAACGTTGCAATCTCGGACTGCGTAAGCGGGCTTGTCCGCGGATCACGAAACGCCGCATCTTTCTCCGCCCGAAACGCCTCCAGACTGGATGGTGCAGAAGCGTTGCAACTAGACAACACCAGCACTGCAAGAAGGACACCAAGAAGGATACGGAGAGTGTGCATCGCTGGTATCACCACGTGTTCTTCCACATCATCGATTCCACGGGAAGGGGCTTGCGCTCGTTGTACTTGGCCGAAGCCTTCAGGTTGTACGGATTCTGAACATCTCCCTGCACGGCAAAGTAGATAAGCTGACCGATCGGCATGCCAGCATACACACGCACGGGCATCTTCACCGAAATCTCCAGTGTCCAGTAATTGCAGAATCCGATATCGCCCTTGCCAGCCGTGGCGTGAATGTCGATGCCAAGCCGACCTACGGATGACTTACCTTCAAGGAAGGGCACGTGCTCATGCGTCTCCGTGTACTCGTGGGTCACGCCCAGGTAGAGCGTGTCTGGCTGCAGCACGAAACCTTCGTCGGGGATCTCAAACATCCGAATGGTGTTGTGCAGCTTCGCGTCCAGGACGTCGCTTTCGTACACGGCCAGTGTTTTCCCGAGGTGCACATCGTACGAGTTCGATCCCAATCGGGCAGGATTGAATGGTTCAATCACGATCGAGCCCTTCTCGATCGCCTCCAAGATTTGTGCGTCGGTAAGAATCATGCCTCGAAAATACGGTAAGTGGTGGTCTCAGTACCGGGGATGCCGTATTCCCCAGAGGTGCAGCCGGTGTTGCAGGCTGGTAAGGAGAACTCCCAGTCCATAGATGGACGAGCGGCGGAAGTTAATCGACGAGGCTTCGGCAAAGTACTTCGTCGGACACGTCACCTCGGCAATGGGAAAGTTGGCCATGATGATCTGGGAGAGCATCTGGTTGTCGAAGACGAAGTCGTCGGAGTTCTGTTCCAGAGAAATCGATTCGAGGACCACCCGTGAGAAGGCGCGATAACCCGTGTGGTACTCCGAGAGCTTCTGACCAACCAACAGGTTCTGGATGAACGTAAGTCCCCGATTGGCGATGTACTTATACAGTGGCATGCCGCCGGCCAGAGCCCCCTTCCCAAGGATGCGTGATGCAAGGACCACGGGGAAGAGGTCGTTGGCAATCATCCACGTCATCACGGGAATGAGTTTTGGGGTGTACTGGTAGTCGGGGTGGACCATGACTACAATGTCGGCACCAATTTCGAGCGCCTTTGCATAGCAGGTTTTCTGATTGCCGCCGTAGCCCTTGTTCTGCTCGTGGCGAATCACGTGGTGAATACCCAGTTGCTGTGCAAGTGCTGTGGTGTTGTCCCCGGAGTGGTCATCCACGAGGATCACCTCATCAACAACGTCGAAGGGAATCTCTCGGTAGGTGCGCTCGAGTGTTTTGGCTGCATTGTAGGCAGGCATCACAACAACAACCTTCTTGCCGTTCACCATGGGGCCGCTACTCCAGCTCGAACGTGATGGAGATCGTAGAGGTAATCGTCTCTTGGCCGGCGCTAATCGGTGTTGAGGAGTCGTTAGCACGCGAGCTCAGGGTGTAGCGTGCCATCGGTTGGAAGCTTTCGATTTGCTCGGTGGAAACCACAATTGGCTTGCCAAGCCTCATCCCAAGAGCTTCGGCTACGGCGAGCGCTTTCGTCTTGGCATTGCGAGTGGCTTCAATCCGGAGCGAGTCGGAGATAGCACGTTGGTTGCTGACCACAAACTGGATGTTGTCCAGCACGTTGGCCCCGTCTGTGAGAACGTCGTCGAGGATTTTCTCAAGGCTGGTCAGCTTCCGCACCGTGACCGTTACCGTATTGGACATCTGATAGTGCAGGAGTTTCCGAGACTTGCTCGAATAGTCGTACACAGGTTCGATCGAAAGGTTCGACGTTTGAATGTCGCGGGCAGGCACGCCGTTGTTGGCCAGAAGCGTCAGCACAGCGCGCGAGCGGGTGTCGTTCTGCTCCTTTGCAGCCTGGACGGTCCGGCCTTCGGTAACCACACCAACGCGCACGATCACCTGGTCGGGAGCAACGCGGGCTTCGGCCGAGCCGGTCATGGTGATTATCCGGCGATCATCGTCCTGGGCTTGGCCAACGGGAGCTGCAACGGTCAGCAGGGTAGCCACGACGATGCAGTAGGCGAATGATGCGTTCATGATCTAGGCTCCGGACATTGAGAGTAGCTGTTCCTGAATGTCTTCCCACTCCTTCATCAGAGAAACTACGAGTTGTTTCGCCGTTTCATACTTCTGCGTGGTTTTGTGTTGCAGCACGGGATCCTTGTACAGATCGGGGTCCGACAGCGTGGTCTCGCACTCGGCGATGGTCTTCTCCTGCACTCCGATCTGACGCTCAAGGTCCTGTACGCGCCGCTCGAGCCGTTTGCGTTCGCGATTGAGTTCTTTCTGGTCGACAACTACAGCCTGCGGTGCCGGAGCGGCCTTCGCTTGGACTGGTTGCTGATGTGGGGCGCGATCGTTTCGCAGGGAATTGACGTAGTCGTCGACGTCTCCTGTGTACTCCGTGATGGCTCCGTTGCGAAACGCCAAGACACGATCGGTAAGGCCGTCTAAGAAGTCCCGATCGTGACTGACAACAATCATTGCACCGTCGTACTCCAGAAGCGCCTGCTTGAGGACCTCCTTGGACAACATATCCAGGTGGTTCGTTGGCTCGTCAAGGATCAACAGGTTGTAGGGTTGTAGCAGCAATCGGGCAAGGGCTAAGCGGGATTTCTCACCACCGCTCAGCACACTCACTTTTTTATTCACCGCGTCGCCACTGAACAGAAACGCACCCAGTAGGCTGCGCAACCGTGGACGCATTTCGGGCGGAGACGCCTGTTCGAGCACCTCATACACGGTGTTATGCCCGCCAAGCATGTCGGCCTGCTGCTGAGCGTAGAAACCGATCGAAACGTTATGGCCCAGCGTAACGCCTCCTGCACTAGCCGTTTCAATTCCTCCGATGATCTTCGAGAGCGTTGTCTTGCCTTCGCCGTTCTTTCCGATGAAGGCAACCTTTTCACCACGCTCCAGGGCGAAATCTAAGCCGCGCAGCACGCGCTTCTCACCGTAGTCCTTGACCACATGGGCACAGTCCACCACGGTCCTGCCGGACCGCGGTGCCGGTGGAAACGTGAAGCGCATCGCGGCGGTGTCGGACTCATCAACCTCTACGACCTCCATCTTCTGGAGCATCTTGATCCGGCTTTGCGCTCGCGATGCTAGACTAGCCTTGTAACGAAATCGATCAACGAACTTCTGAATGCGCTCGCGTTCACGCGCTTGACGCACGGCGGCAGCACGCTGCAGCTCCATGCGTTCGGCACGGATTTCTTCGAAATCGGAATAGGAGGCCGGAATGTCGAAGATCTTCGACTTCATGATCTCGATCGTTCTCTTCGTGACATTGTCGAGGAAGGCGCGATCGTGGGAGATCACAACGACGGCTCCGTCGTACTCCTGCAGAAACTCCTCCAACCACTGTACCGATTCGATATCCAAGTGGTTCGTAGGCTCGTCCAAGAGCAGAACATCTGGGTGGGAGAGCAGCAGGCGCCCGAGCTCTGCTCGCATCTGCCAGCCACCGGAAAACATCGTCAGTGGATTGTCGAGCTCCTGTTGGGCAAAGCCGAGGCCGGTCAGGACGCGCTCAAGGTCGGCGTGCATCGTAAGGCCACCGCGTCGCTCGAACTGCTCGTGCGCATCTGTGAGCTTCTGCACCACATCCATGTAGGTGTCGGACTCGTAGTCCGTGCGGGTCGAAACCTGATGCTGCAGTGCATCGATGCGATCCTGCAGGGCAAGCAGGTCGGTGAATGCCTGCATGGCCGAGTCGCGCAGTGTTAGCGACACATCCAGAGTAAGGTCCTGGGACAGCAGGCCAACCGTTGCGTTGTTCTGTCGGTGTACCTCGCCGGAGGTGGGCCGGCGCTCGCCAGCCATGATGTGCATCAGCGTGGATTTTCCGGCACCATTACGACCAACAAGTCCAATCCGGTCCCCTCGCTGGATCATAAAGGACACGTTGCTAAACAGCAGACGCGTGCCAAAGTCGACTTCAACGTTTGTCAATGCCAGCATCAGTGTGTCGCCTTTTGCTGGTGCATCTCGAGAATGGCATCCAGAATCACTTCGGCACAGGCACGCTTGCTCATCGGAGGGTAGGGGGCTGGCGGCACGGTGGCTCGCACCAGTGTAATGGTGTTCATCGCTCCGCCGAAACCGCTGTTCGGTGCTCCGGCTTGGTTGGCAATTATCATATCGGCGTTTTTTCGGTGCAGTTTGTCGGTGGCATATTCCACCACGTTGGTGTACTCCAAGGCAAATCCAACCACCAGCTGATTCGGTGCCTTCTGGGCTCCCAGGGCAGCAAGGATATCAGGTGTTCGTTGCAGGCTAAGATTGACGTGTTCCGGCGACTGATCTTTCTTGATCTTTCCCTGAACCGGTTCTGTAGGTGTGTAGTCGGCAACGGCAGCGGCCATCACGACCGTATCTGCAGACGAATGCTGCATCACCGCTTGGTACATCTGCTGGGCTGTTGTTACCATGATGCGATGGATGCCGGTTGGTGCTGGCAGTGCTACTGGACCGGAGATCAGCGTCACGAGAAGGCCACGATCGCGTGCTGCTTCAGCCAAGGCATAGCCCATCGTGCCGGTGGAGTGATTCACAATCGATCGCACGGCATCGATCGGCTCATGGGTGGGTCCAGCCGTAATCACGATGTGATGGGCTGTATCGATCACGCGAGCCGGTGTTGGGCTATCCGGTGCGTGGTGTTGTACCATCGCTACGAGTGCTGCGATCTCCGGTAGCCGACCTGCACCCGTCAAGCCCGACGCCAGCGATCCCTCATCCGGAGGGATGACCAAGATGCCGTCGGCACGGAGCTGTTCGATATTGCGTTGGACGGACGGCTGATTCCACATGTCGGTGTCCATAGCAGGAGCCACCAACAACGGGGTTTCCTTGCGGCGCGAACATGCGACAATCATCAGAGCCGTATCGCAGAGCCCCGTAGCCAGTCGAGCTAGGGTTGTAGCACTGCATGGGGCAATCAGTATGACGTCCGCCCAGTGGGCCAGATGCACGTGCCAAGAGCCCCCTTCCTGAATCTCCGGAGCATAGGGGTCGGAGATCACGGGATGTGTGCTGGTGGCCTCAAGCGCCAGGGGTGCCACAAACTGCGTGGCCGAGGGCGTCATCACCACACGCACGTCGTGCCCGGCTCGCCGCAAGTCACGCACGAGCCATGGTGCTTTATAGGCGGAAACGCTGCCGGTGATGCCAAGGAGGATATTCATGATCGGCGGGTACCGGTTATCCGAACCGGCCGTTACTCTGCCGCGGGTGCGTCGAGTCGACGGTCGATCTTGCCGTCGAGCATTTCCCTCATCGCAATGAAGGTTGGCTTGGCAATCTTGTCGAACTCTTTGCTGATGGCGATCTGGTCGGCATTCGGTCCGTCGGCTTCTTCACCGTCGGTGATCACATCGGCCAAACGCTCGGTAATCTGTGTTTTGATCTGGTCGTTCACCTGACGCGCACGCAATCCCATGGCCACAATGGACTCATAGATCGAGCCCTTCTCGGACTCTTGCATGCGGACAACAACGGGATTGACGATGTAGGTGCTCATGGGATTTCCAAGATTCGATACAGATTACGAAACAGATCTAGATTCTGAGAACCACAAAGATAGTGGAAAACTGTCATAAAAACCGATCTACCTCGTGCGGTTCCGGCAGCCGGCAGGAGGTCCGTCTGCCGAACCACGGATATCTGTTCCGTGCGATCCATCGATAGACGCTGTTCCGGATGATGGCCGGAATAAACCGTGCGATACGCACGGGTTGCCACCACGGGCCGAGAAACCGGAGCAGGTAGAGGATCGCCTCGGACTCCCCCAAACAGCGATCGGCGTCCAGAACGTAGACCGTCTCGGGTGCCGAATCAATGTGGTGGCGGCGGAGTAACTCCTGACCAGCAGGTTGCTGAAACGACGCAAATCGCAAACGTCCCGACCGGTCGTGCTTCAACAGGAACTGCACGGTGGCAGAACACAGATTGCAGTATCCGTCGAACACCACAATCACCGGATGGCTACTGCCGCGTGAGGATTGCCACATAGAAGCCATCACCGCCATGGTCCCCGGGAAGGGTCTGCCATGATTCCGTGAGCGAAAAATCGGGTGTTGCCAACAAAAACTCCTCTACCTGCTGCGGTCCTTCCTCACGCAGCACGCTGCAGGTAGCATACACAACCTTGCCTCCGCGACGAACCATGCGCGAGTATCGCTGTAAGATCTCCCGTTGTGTGTCGCGTAACTCTTCGACGTGCTGTTCGGTAAGGTGCCACAGGATGTCCGGATTCCTACGGAGCACCCCTGTTCCGGAACAGGGGGCGTCTATCAGAACACAGTCGGCTGTGTCGTAGAGTCGTTTGACCACCTTTGTTGTGGTGATGTGGCGGGTCTCAACGCAGGTAGCGCCGGCACGGCGTGTACGCTGACGGCACGCCTCGAGTTTCAGCGCGGCGACGTCGAGGGCAATGAGCCGCCCGCGGTTTTGCATCATGGCTGCCATTGCGAGGGTTTTCCCACCGGCTCCGGCGCAGGCGTCCACTACACGCATGCCCGGCGTAACGCCTGTTACCCGTGCCACCCGTTGCGAGGTGACGTCCTGCTGCTCAAACCAACCGTCGTGAAACGCGGTGCTCGCAAACAACCCAAATGGCCGACCAATCTCGATGGCAAGATCGCCCAACGTGGAGGGGTGGTAGGGGGCTAGGGCACGCATACACGCCTCTACGGAGGTGCGCAGCGTGTTCACACGAATCACCACCGGAGCATCCGTGGCCGAGGATGTCACAAAGGTATCGTAGCGGTCGCCAAGTGACTGCTCCAGGCGACCACGCAGCCAGTCTGGCACGCACAGCACCCCTGGTTGCTCGGGAAACCGAATGGCGTTGTACAGCGACGATCGCAATGCGGCGGCCGTGGCAGCATCGGGACGCACACGGGAAAAGAGCAGCTCCAGCGCGCGCGATGCGTGCTGACCCTCTCGGATTGCCTTCAGGGATGGCTGCAGATCTACGGCTGTGGCGTTCACGGATTGATCGTGAGAATGCCGGTGCTGCTATTGAACGACGATGGAAACCGCGGGAGGTCGGTAGCCGAACCACTGTCGGGTTGCTGGACCACCGAGCCGTCCAACTTTGCATACCGCGCGTTATGGCAGGGGCATTCCACGCTGTCCGACTGCTGATCGGTGTCGAATACCTGACAGCCCTGATGAGTACAGATAGCGCTAAACACGGCGAAGGTATTGACGTCGATGCGGGAAATGAAGACCGGATCGGCATTATTCAATCCGTCCAGCGTGACGGTGGTGATGCCCCCTACCTCGGACAACTCCGGATAATCAGATACCGTAAGGGTGAGTCCGGTCGCATCAGGAGCCGTGGTTTCGTCGGTTTCACACCCGCTGACGATGCTGGCAATCACCGGCGCGGTGAGCATCAGCCCAATCGACGATGTAGCCCGGAGGAGAAACATTCGACGGGACGCTGTGCTGGAATTCATGATCGCCCCCGCGTTCTCTTCAACATGATCCAACTGCCAATGATCACGGCGCCGCTAACTCCTAGGATGAATCCATAGGATCGGTGGATGGCGGTGATCGCGGCATCGTCGGGAAGGAGCCCTAATCGAAATGTTTCCACCCAGGTGGTACTCTCGGTTTCGGTTCCAAAGAGCGGATCCTTGGTGACGGTCACGATCGGCTCACGGTCTTTCGTGAAAAACTGCATGCCGTCAGAAATCCATACTCCACCACCAACAAGGATGGCAACAACAGCTGCAGCAATCAGGACCTTCCAGAACATAGCAGGCATCATTTCCAAGCCTCATTAACTAAGATTAGTAGAACACGTGCAGTTGGACGTTCCAACGGCTGGTTGCACCGGGAAGCTCGGTATCCCAGATGCGATACTCGGGCCGTACTTCGACGTATGGGAGCACAAACGCTTGTGCGCCAAACACCATACTGCGCACGGTGGCTGTAGAATTGATCACCGGCTGGGTTGTGCGCCCCACTTCGTAGCGTGCATACACGATCAGTGGCGACCACACCGACCACCCCAATTCCGCCATCATGTTTCGCGATTCCAGAACATCTTTTTTCGACGATTGCGTGTAGTCGATCATCGCATACACGAAGTCGGTTCTGCCAACACCGGCAAAGGCACTCACCATGGAGAAGTCGTTGTTCACCAACACCGAACCTCCGGCATAGGCATTCAGCTGCTGAGCCAAGAACTGCGGCCAAACCACCACGCGACCGGTTACGGTGGGCGATGTGCCGCTAATGAGGGGCATCACCGACTGGCCGTCGCTGATACGTACGTTCGACAATCCCTCCGACCCAAAAAGCCCCATGTTCACCGATAGCCATTTCTGGGATTCCCATGTGAGTTCCGAGCCCCATTCGCCCCAATCCGGGGCAAGGTAGTTCAGTCGGGCCGAGGAACTGATGTAGTTCACCGGCAGGACGGTGTGGTCGTCGTATCGGACCCCCACCGATGGTCGGAACAGTCCAACGCGCACCAAGGGGAGGTTCTCTCCCGGAGTAAGGATCACACTGCCCATGGCAGCACGCTGACCGGCGTACGTGATCGTCGAGGTACTGTTCGGTGCCTTTCGCAGTGCTGCTAGGTTGAACTGACCCTCGATGGTCATTGCCTTGACGGGGGTGATGGCAGCGTAGAGCGTTGCCTGCATCGGGAAGGTCACACGGGATGCCGACGGCGAGGAAAACGATCGTGTGGACTGGATGCGCGCGTCCATACCGAGCGTCACCAGGCCGTCGAAGAACGTGTTGGACTCATCTTCCGGATAGAGCCAGCGCACAAGCTCCGAGTTCCGCGAGATCATTCCGACGTCGTACCAGCTGTACCAGCCCAGTTCACTGCGCAGGCCACCGCCGGAGGGGGCCACATGGCAGTTACTGCAGCGGTTGCCAGTAAGTAATGAAAGCTGTGGCGTCGCCCACACTGCAGGCGACGCCACAAGAAGGAGTGCGATAAGAGCGCGTAGGATCATTTAAAGGTGATCGTTGCGAGTGACTTTTCGAAAATGGGAAGGTAGATCTTCTCCTCTGGCTTGTACCAGTTAACCGTGATCCGGAACAATTTGTTACCGTTCACGCAGAAGTAGGCACGACTGGAGATCGTTCCCGAGGGGTTGTAGGCGAAATATTTCGCTGGCTTGCCACCGAGGGTGACGGACTTCGGTTCGCTCTTATATGTTGCTTTGTTCTCGGCTACAATCTTGTCCAGATTCTTCTGTTTGGTAGCATCCAGGACATCCACCTGAATGTTGCAGTCCAGTCGCGAGCCAATGAAATTGACGGAACCAAGGCCATTGGCAACTTTTTCGCCGTCGAAGTTTTGCGGGATCTTGATGGCGAAGTACTGACCGCTGTAAGGTGCCAAGGTGTCGGAAGGGGGCTCTGGGCCGGTGGGAGCCAGCGTGTCGACAACGGGGGCAACAACCGGACGTTGGGCGATCTTCACCGATGCCAAGATTTCTTCAAACTCGGAAGCGTAGTCCGAGAAGTTGCCACCGAAAGAGGCCAACGTGAAAATGGTAATCACCGAGTCGTTCTCCACAAAGTAGGAGTCCGACTGATACTCGCCGTCTGCTTGGTCGAACTTCACCGAGAGCTTTGTAGCCGGCTTACCACCGAGTGTGGCAGTCGAGATCTCGTACCGGTCCAGCCCATCCTCGAACTCTAGCTTGCTGTTCTTGATCATGGAATCAAGGACGGTGGTGCTGTCCATGCGGATTGCCCGCAGCTCTACCTTCGCTCCGCCTTCGCCCTCGGCAAACGACAGAAACCGGCGGGAGATGGCTGGGTTGGAAATGGCGATGATCAACTCGCCAGGCACGGTTTGAATCTGCCAGTTAGAGGGCACCTTTACAGCGAACTTCGACACATCATCCGTGCGGAGCTCAAGGGCCTCGATCGTGCTCGGCTTTGCCTTGCGGGAACAGCCGGGTGCAAGAAGTGCCGTGGCTGCAGCCAACGCGGCGATAACGATGAGAGGACGCATGCTAATCCTTGGATAACCTAGATAACCGTTGGAAAGAATCTTCTGTTGTCGTGTTAGTTGTTAAACGCACCTTCGCGGATCCAGGTGCGAATACCGGCAACCTGATCGGAGCGGAGAATCTCGAACTGACCTGCCGGGTGGCCGATCGTCCCTTCAAGAACTTGGCACAGTAACGACTCATCGGGATTGCCGGGCACAACCAGATTTGGCCGGTCGAACAACAACGAGGAGTAGTTCGTAAGGTTGATACCTCCGGCAGCATTTCCGGTGCCGTGGCACGGTCCGCACCGCAGCGTCAACCACGGTTGTACCTGCGCCTGATAGCTAACACCCGAATCCGGAAAGACGATGTCGTCGGGATTGGTAATCGTGCCGGCTCCATTACAACCAGCAAGCAGCAGTAGTACCGGTAGAACGCTCCCGCGACCCATTAGTACGACTCCTCCTGCGTGGGGAACGAATGGTTGCGAACATCCTGAACATAGCTACCCACCGCCGTGGTCATCACCTCGGCCAGTTCAGCGTACCGACGCACAAACCGTGGTCGGAACTCGGTGGTCACCCCCAGCATGTCGGCCCAGACGAGAATCTGGCCATCGCACCCGGGGCCCGCACCGATTCCGATGGTAGGAACGTCAACAATCGAGGTCACATCGGCCGCCAGTGCGGCAGGTACTTTTTCCAGCACAATGGAGAAGACGCCAGCTTGCTGGAGCGCTTCAGCATCCCGCTTGATGGTGTCGGCTTCCTCGGGTGTTGCTCCGCGCTCCTTATACGATCCAAACTGGTGAATGCTCTGCGGCGTGAGGCCAAGGTGTCCCATCACAGGGATTCCATTTTCCGTCATCAAACGAACCGATTCGACCACTCGGGCGCCCCCTTCCAACTTCACAGCGCCACATCCGGCTTCCTTCATCAAGCGGCCAGCATTACGCAGAGCTTCTTGGGGAGAAACCTGATAGCTCATAAACGGCATGTCCGTCACGATAAGGGCGCGGTCCACCGAGCGCATGACGGCTTGTGTGTGGTAGATCATATGGTCGAGTGTCACCGGAATGGTGGTGTCGTGACCTTGCACCACGTTGCCGACGGAATCACCAACAAGAAGGACGTCGATTCCTGCACGGTCGAAGATTCCGGCCGTAAGGGCATCGTACGCGGTGAGGGCCGCAATTGGCGTGCCCTCGCGCTTCATCTGGACGAGTCGCAGGGTGGTAACTCGTTTACGCGTGGTTGGTGTTGGCATACTGACGGCAAAGATAGCCGACCCCGACATTCCCGGCGTGAGATTCTCGGCGTTATCTTTCGGCTATGTTCTCACCCGTTGTTTCGCTGCACTCGCTGCACCTCGACGTGCCGTCCGGACAGTCGGTGGCGTTTGTGTCCGATGTACACCTGGGCTTTGGCACCGCAGCGCAGAACGATAGCCGTGAGCGCCGGCTTCTGGCCACGCTTGCCGAGATCGAGGAAACGTGCTGTCACCTGTTCATTGTCGGCGACCTATTCGATTACTGGTTCGACTACCGGCGGGTGATTCCACGGGAGTTCGTTCGAACACTGGCGGCTCTGCGAGGGATGCGTGACCGAGGGTTCCCGATCACCTACCTGATGGGCAATCACGACTTTGGCCACTACACATACTTCCGTGATGTGCTGGATATTCCGGTCCATCTCGGTGATGTGGAAGTGGTGGTGGGTAAGCAGCGTTGGTACATCAGCCATGGAGATGGGAAGGCTGCCAACGACACTGGCTATCTGATCTTGCGCACTATTCTGCGGAGTCGTGTTGCGCAGGCACTGTATCGGTGGCTCCATCCTGATCTCGGCATTGCCCTTGCGTCGTCGACATCTCACCGCAGCCGGAACTACACGTCCGACCGCGATTATGGCCAGAGTGATGGGTTGCGGATGTTCGCCGCCGCACGCCTGGCCGAGGGGTATCATCTGGTGGTGATGGGTCACCGGCACCATGCTACCCATGAAACGATTGCCGGCGGAGAGTATGTCAATCTTGGACACTGGTTGGGTAACCATCCAACCTATGCGTTGTTCAGTCACGAGAGTGGGATCCGGCTCGTGCAGTGCGAGAGTTCCTGAGGATTTCCCGAGGATTTCCCGAGGATTTCCCGAGCCCCCTATATTCGTCTGTTGGATCATCCCCACGCTGGAGCTCGACATGAAAAAAATTGGTTTGCTATTTGGCATGGAACAGTCGTTCCCACCCGCCGTTGTCGAGGAAATCAACTCCCGGGATGCCAACGTTGCTGCAGAGTTCGTCCAGATCGGAGCCGTTACCTTGGACGAGCTCTTTGAGTACGATGTGATCCTGGACCGCATCTCGCAGGACGTGCCCTACTATCGTGCCATGCTGAAGTTAGCCGCGCTCAACGGTGTGCGCGTGGTGAACAATCCGTTCTGGTGGAGTGCCGACGACAAATTCTTCAACTACGCCCTTGCCCAGAAGGTGGGGATTCCGGTGCCTAACACTGCCCTGCTACCCAGCAAGCAGCACCCCCCGGATACAACATCGGAGAGCTTCCGCAACCTGATCTATCCCCTGAATTGGCAGGAAATTTTCGACTACGTTGGTTTTCCGGCGTGGATGAAGCCCTTTGATGGAGGGGGCTGGAAGCACGTGTACAAGGTGCACTCAATCGACGAGTTCTTCGAGAAGTATAGCGAGACGTCCAACATCGTGATGACGCTCCAGGAGTCCATCGAGTTTACGGAATACTACCGCTGCTACTGCATCGGCAAGAAGTACGTTCACATCATGCCGTACGAGCCCCGGAATCCCCATCATACGCGGTACGACGCGTCGTTTGCCCCTTCGGCGGAAATGACGCGATACCTCACCGAGCTTTGTATCAAGATCTGCACCATGCTGGGCTACGACTTCAATACGATCGAGTTTGCGGTGCGTGACGGGATCCCCTATGCCATCGACTACATGAATCCGGCGCCGGATGCCGAGCGTAGCTCGGTGCGTGAGGACAACTTCCGCTGGGTCGTGGAGAAGACGGCATCCTTCCTGATCGAACTGGCCCTCGAGGGTCGGGCGGTACCAGCTGGCTACACCTGGAGTGCCATGCTCAATTCGTCACTCAATTCGTCGAGTGGGGGAGTAGCACCGTCAGTAGGTAAGGGGCGTAGCTGATGTCGGAGTCAACCGACGATCGTACCGTACTGGTGCTGCACCTCCAGCGGAAGCGGGAGTTTCTTGAGAAGCTTGCTCGGCAATTGGAGGCGCTTCAGTTTGAGCAGAATCCAACCTTACTAAAGCAACGGCTGGCCAAAATGCCGAGTGAGATCCGCACGCAGATTCGAGGGTTTGATCGCTTGACGGCCATTGAAAAGGACGTTAACACGGTCACGTCGACGCTGATGCGTCGGCTGTTGCGGTCCTATGCCAATCTCACACGTACCGAGCTGATCATCTGCAGTTACTTCCGTGCTGGAATGAATCCAACCCAGATCGCCGAAATCATGTTTGTGTCACGGCGGGCGGTTGAAAAGCACCGCAAGAACATTCGAGGCAAGCTCGGCCTGTCCGACACTACCGACCTGGGTCTGTGGTTGCACGACTTCGACAATGCCCAGTAACTTGCAATCGTCGCTGTAGAATCTTGCCGTAGAATTTTCGCTGCAAAGCGTGTCGATCATTTGCAGCATCACCACGTCCCTGCCCTATGCATCTGCTTGACGGCCAGTCGCTTACTATCGCCCAACTTGCTCACCTCGTCGATCATCCAAGCCTGCCCATAGGGCTTTCCGAGGACGCACGCATACGGATACGTGCTTCACGCGCAGCGGTGGATCGCTGGATAGCCGAACACCGCGTTGTCTACGGACTCACCACCGGCTTCGGTGAGTTTGCCAATGTGTTCATTCCCCGCGATCAGGCCGAGCAGCTGCAGGAGAATCTGATCATCTCCCATGCTGCCGGGACCGGCCCCTTGCTGCCGACGCCCGTGGTACGAGCGATGATGATCCTACGCGTTAATGCCTTGGCCAAGGGACTTTCGGGAATTCGTGAACATACGCTGGATGCGCTGCTGGCCATGATCAATGGCGGACTGTATCCCGACATCCCTGCGAAGGGAAGCGTAGGCTCCAGTGGAGACCTTGCTCCGCTGTCGCATCTGGCACTGGCACTGATCGGCAGAGGGCAGATTGCCGGCAGACCCTCAGGCGACGTTCTTCGCCAGCATGGCATCGAACCCGTACAGTTGTCGTCGAAGGAGGGGCTGGCGTTGATTAACGGTACACAGATGATGAGTGCCTTTGGTGCCCTTGCTGTGGACCGCGTGCGTCACCTGGTTGATCTGGCAGACATTGCCGGTGCAATGTCTCTGGATGCTCTGCGCGGAACCGACAATGCCTTTGATGAACGTCTGCACATGGCGCGTCCGCATCCCGGACAGCTTACGGCAGCGCAGCGACTCCGCACCCTGCTGGCGGGCAGTGCTATACGGGAATCCCATCGGACAGACGACAGCCGTGTACAGGATGCCTACTCTCTGCGGTGTATGCCGCAGGTCCATGGTGCTACGCGCGATGCGCTGGACTACGTGGCATCTGTCGTGGAGCGAGAGCTGAACTCTGCTACCGACAATCCGCTGGTGTTTGCCGACGACGACGTTGCCATCGAGGGTGGAAACTTCCATGGCCAGCCCCTTGCCATCACCTTGGATTTTTTGGGAATTGCCGTAGCGGAACTCGCCAGCATCTCGGAGCGTCGCACGGAGCGTTTGGTGAATGCTGCTTTAGGGGGCCTGCCTCGTTTTCTCGCACCGCAGGGTGGACTCAATTCCGGAATGATGATTGCCCAGTACACCGCGGCGGCGTTGGTGTCCGAGAACAAAGTCCTGGCTCATCCTGCCAGCGTAGATAGCATTCCCACCAGTGCCAATCAGGAGGACCATAACTCCATGGGAAGCATTGCCGCACGGCACCTATGGGAGATCATCGACAACGTCGAGCGTGTTCTGGC
>CAZBOW010000012.1:35637-48807 GCA_964493635.1 uncultured Hyphomicrobiales bacterium | reverse complement strand
ATCGATCTCGAAATCTGACGTCGCTGTAACATTTACCCGAGTAATCGACTCTCACACCCCGTACGATACTGCACATCACATTTTGGGGAGGACCCATGACCGCCCGATTGACTCCGTTACACCGATTATTGTCTAGCCTTTGGAGCTGGCTCATCGTGATGAGTGCACTGGTGAGCCCGTCGGCGAGTGCTCTTGCCGACGCCCCCGGTAAACCCGTGGAGTTCAATGCCAGTCCGCTTGGAACCTCAGGAACAACCATCGAGTTAACCTGGATGGCCAATCGCAGTGGCGATGCTCCCACCGCCTATCAGGTTTTCATGGCAGAGGGTAAAACCGAGGACCTGGCGGCCTTCACCATGATTCACGTCGACACCATCGACACGCCCAACGGATCAGCAGGACGATTCACCTATCAGGTTACGGATCTATCGGCAGGATGGTACAGTTTCTACGTGCGGTTTTTGAACGCCGATGGCCCGAGCGATCGCTCGATCATTCGCATAGTGGAACTCAAGGAAGTCAACACACCCTCGGACAAACCGGGGAAGCCCGTTGAATTTAGCGCAAAGGTCGTTGAACAAGGAACGATGGTTCAACTCACATGGCAAACGAATACCGATGGTGGCCAGCCGAGTGATTTCGTTGTGTATATGGCCGAGGGTGAAACCGAGGATACAACACGCTTTTCGGCCATCGCAGAGGTCCCAGCCCAACCAGGCCGTGGTGTGTACACCTACTTGGTGCGGGACCTTGAACCCGGCACGTACACGTTCTACGTCAAGGCCCGTAACGCGCATGGCTCCAGCATGCGCACTCCGATCAAGGTCGTAGTAATCAAAGATGGTAACGGAAACGATCCTGAGAAGTGTGCTGTACTCTTCGGCACGGTGCAGGGCCAAGCCAATGGTGCACTCGTTCCGGTAGCAAAAGGTGTCGTCTCAGCTTGGTTGATCACCGACGACTCCACGATGCACCGCCCCCACGTATTCCGCACTGAACTCGTGCGGGGAACCTACGAACTGAGGGTTCCCGCTGGAACCTATCGCCTCAAGGTGGAAGGGCCCTTCATTGAGTCCTTGTGGTACACTCAGAATGATGTCACCGTGGCGTGCCAAACCGAAACCGAAGCCAACTTCGTGGTGACGTTCCTTCCTGAGCCGGAAATGAAAACCGTTACGGGACGGGTCTATGATGCCGTAACCAACGAGGGCATTCACAACGCGCTGGTAGTGTTCGAAACGCGCAAAAACCAGGAGCGCAATGAGCGTGAGTACAAGCGCATTGTTGCGGAGACGAACGCCGATGGCATCTATAGTATCCAGATACCAACAACGTACACCTTTACTGCCTCGGCCATGGCACGTACGCCGAATGCAAAGGAAGATCGGTACTATCGCGAGTGGTACAACAACACGCACGACGCCTCGCAGGCAACGAGCATCGAGGTAACTGGCCCAACGGACGGAATCGACTTCTCGATGGACCTCAAGCCCGTCTATACCGGCGGCTTTAGCGGTACGATGAAATCGGCTCAATCGACGATTGGTGTCCCGGGCATGGTTGTAGCCTACATGGTAGAGGTCCGGAACGACTCCTCCAATACGGAGAAGAAGTACCGTGCCGCGTCGGTTGAAACGAACGCTGAGGGGCAGTACCGTTTCAGCGGATTGGAGCCGGGAACCTACATCGTCTTTGGTATGCCAGCCGAGCGTCCGTACGCTCCGGGTTGGTACGTGCAAGGGGAAACGGCTGCTCACTCCTGGCTGGATGCTTCCCGTATCAGCGTTGACGATGTGATGATTACCCTTGAGCACGACATTCTCCTCGACACCGTGCGTGGCACGGCAGGACGTGGCCACATGCGTGGTTGGGTGAAGCATCGAGGTGGCATTATGGTAAAGGACCATGGTTCCGTACAGGCTGATCCTGCCTTGGCCGGTGCTCTTGTTTCGGCCTTCGATGTCACCAACACATTGGTTGGCTCTGCCATCACCGATAGCGAGGGTTCGTACGAGCTGGCCAACCTGCCGATGGGCACCACCACGGTCGTGATCGACCGCATCGGTTTCCAGCCCGGCACGGCATTGGCCGAGATCACCCCTGAGCGTTCGGACGTTGAAGCCTCGACCACACTCTACACCGTTGTGACCAGTGTCGACGACGAAGGTGCACATCCGTCTGCTGCGGTGCAGGTCTATCCAAACCCTGCTTCATCACACGTATCGATAAACGTCCCCAGCGCATCTGGCACGGTGAATATTCAGATCCTATCGGTTTCCGGTTCCGTACTGTACTCGCGTGCCATGATGGTTCAGCAAGGGTCCGGCGTGGTTGAACTGAATCTCGAATCCCTACCAACAGGCCTGGTGGTGGTGCGTATTGCTACAGGTACACAGACCATTACAAGACCACTGATGATTGTGCGGTAACGCGCTCGACAATCGTAGCATGCAAAAGCCCGGTTCAATCGACCGGGCTTTTTCTGTATGTTCAGCCATGAATGCGGTGCTACTGTTGCTGGTACTGCTGCTGTTGCCGGCAATGACGCTGGCGCAGCAGGACGTTGATATTCTTCACTACGAGTCGGACATCACGATCCGACAGCCGGAATCACGCTGTATTGAAGGCGTTGTTGACGTTCACGTACGTTGGCGTGGAACGTCGCCGGAGCGGACCCTGGTTCTGCACGCTCGTGGCATTGGTATCGACAGCGCCAAACACCACGACAGTACGCTTCGAATATCACGCAGCACAACGCACGATCCTGATGCATTTCACGTGCGCATCAATCAGCAGGGCACTACCCCGCCGAACACCAACGATACAATTCGGGTATGGTTCTCTGGCACAATGATCGATGAAGGAGGCCCCGAACCATGGGGAGGTGTCTGGTACGAAGACAGTATCCTGTATGCCTTGGGCGTAGGCTTTGGCAATGCCTCAGTGTCTGCTACACGTCACTGGCTACCGTGTTTTGATCACCCTTCTGATAAAGCAACATTCAGAGGAACATTTCGAATACCAAAGGCATTCACCTGTGCATCCGTAGGACAAGTCGAACACGACTCGGTTTCAGGTACAGATCAGCTGCGAGCCATCACGTGGTACGAATCACATCCTACGGCCACCTACGCTCTCACGTTTGCAGTTGGTCCGTATCAGAAGCTGGATCTTACGAATCGTGCCATAAGCCCCGTACCCCATCATGTGTACTCGCGCGTAGCAGATACGCTGGCCTCGCTCGCGGCATATGCTCTTACGCCGGCCATGACCGCACAGTACGAGCAGTTGTTTGGTACCTACCCCTTCGACAAAGTCGGCTACGTGAACACCATACGGGGTGCCATGGAGCACCAAACCATGATCAGCATGCCCGTATCGATCGTGCGACAAGCCGACAGCATGCATACCACCATTGCCCACGAACTGGCTCACCAGTGGTTTGGCGATTACGTCACCCCGCATGATTTTCACCATGCCTGGCTGACGGAGGCCTTTGCTACGTATGGGGAATCCGCCTGGATTGAACACCGGCTGGGTTGGGAGGCCTACCTTGAGAGTATTGATCAGAGCACGCAGCGATATCTTCAAACGATTGCACCGGAAGAGGGTGTACTGCCGTTAGTGGACTACCCTCGCGATGAACCGTCCTCGAACTATCCCGGCACGATCTACCAGAAAGGGCGCGTGGTGGTGGCGATGATGCGGGCCCTGGCCGGCGACTCGGCCTTCTATCAAGGGTTACGGTCGTACCTCCGCAGCCATGCCTACGGCACAGCTACCACGTCGGACCTCCGTGATGCACTGCGGGCAGCGCTTGGCCCACATACCGATGCCTTCTTTGCGGAATGGGTCATGGCAAGGGGCTGGCCCATCATCAAGGTTTCCTTCGAGGCAGACGATCACCGCCTCTACGCCGTTGTGCGCCAGGAGCAACACTCGTTGCATGGATGGCCGGTGTTTACCACGCTACCGCTGGACGTTACCTACACCGCTACCGACGGACGCGTTGTCAATGCGATGATGGTCATGACCAACCACGTATTGCGTTTCCCGATTGGTGCAGAAACTGGATTCTCGATCAACACTGGCAGCACGGTACGATCTCTGGTTGAGATCCGCATGCCTTAGCCCCGTACCATCCAACGACCAATCTCCTTTAAGCTGGGCTTCTTGCCATAGGAGAGGATGCCGATCCGATACACGCGCGACGCAATCCAGATCGTGCCCACAAACGTGGCCCCTACGAGCAGCATGGACAGCACAATTTGCCACCAGGGTACATCGGTAGCTGCAATGCGAACCACCATGATAATCGGAGTAAACAACGGGAACAGCGACAGCCCTACCGAAAGCGCGGAGTTGGGAGCCGATACCACGCTACCAATGAACATGATGGTAAGGATCACCGGCAGCGTAATCGGCGTGGTAAGCTGCTGTGCATCGGCTTCTTGGTCGACAGCCGACCCAACGGCGGCAAACAACGTTGCATAGATGAAATATCCGGCAAGGAAGTAGAACACAAACAGCAGCAACGCGCCAACGCTGATATCCGGAATCGCAAATGGCAGTTCGGACATGTCTGGTGCTACAGGGCCCGGCTCCGGGGTACCAAGCAATGAACCGGTTGCCACAAATACGGCACTGCCCAAGGCCAGCCACGCCAGCACCTGACTTAGCCCCACCAGGCCAATGCCCACAACCTTGCCCATGAGCAACTCGAACGGCGTCACGGACGAGGCCATGACCTCCACGATGCGATTGGCTTTCTCTTCGACAACTCCACGCAGCACCATCGAACCGTAGATGAAGATGAGGAAGTAGATCACAAAGCCGGCGCCGTACCCAATGGCTGCCGAGGCCTCGCTGGCATCCTTCTCGGTGGTGCCCTGTTCGGTAACCTTCAGAGCCGTAATCGACAGGCCACGCTCCACAATGTCGATGACGGACGTATCTGCCCCCATCATCAACAGGCGTTTTCGCGTAACCTCCGGCTCGAACGCATCGGCAATGCCCTGGGAAAACGTAAAGCCCGTGCCTCCCCGGGAAAAGAGCTGTAAGGGGCTGCCGGAGAGAACATCCTCCGGGACAACAACGTAGGCCACGTAGGTTTCGTCAAGCACACCGGCCTCGACCTCCTCTTCCGTGCGAGTCCCTGCCAATTCGAAGCGAGCGCTATCGGCAGCTACCACAACAGCAGCAACACTGCCCGTTCGATCAAACACCACAACCTTACCTGGGGTGGTATCCCCGAACATGGCAGTGATCAACGCGGGGATGGCCACGATGGCCACAAAGCCCAACGGACCCAGCAGCGTGGATAGAATGAACCACTTGCTGCGAATGCGTGTTAGATACTCGTGCTGGATGATGACCCGGATTTTTCCCATAGACGTGAAAAGTACGTGGTTTCCACGAATTGGTTTCAGTGGCTTTCACCGGCAGTTCGTAGTTTTGAGGACTTTTCTACTAACAAAATTGACTTACGGGAGTACACAATGAGCATCCTGCACCAGGCACTGAACGAGCAAGCAGCTCAACTGCGCGCAAAGAAAAAAGGCCTCCTCGAAACCATCGGCGACGTCAAGATCGCCGAGGTCACTCCTGGGCACGTGTTTGGTGGTATGCGTGGTGTACCAGCGTTGATCTGTGAGACATCAACCGTATCGGCCGATGAAGGGTTGCGGATTCGGAACATTCCGATCATGGAACTCACCGATCGCACGCCCGAGGAAACATTCTGGTTGCTGCTCACGGGCACGCTTCCAAATGCCGAGGAGTTAGCGGAACTGCAGGGCATCTTGGCCAAGTACTACGAGATTCCGCAGTACGTGATCGACATGCTCAAGGCGATGCCAAAGGATTCCCATCCCATGGCGATGCTGAGCGCTGCTTTGCTTGCAATGGAGCGCGAGAGCGAGTTCCGCAAAGCCTACGATGACGGTACGGCCAAGGATGAGCTCTGGAAGTCGCTCGTCAACGACGGTGCACGCTTGGTTGCTAGCATGCCAGGCATTGCTGCTGCGATCTACCGCATTCGCTTCAACAAGGGCGATATCATCAAGCCGCTCCAAGGCGACAACGACCTTTCCAACAATTTCGCCCACATGCTGGGTGTCAGTGACGATCCAGCATGGAAAGATCTGCTGCGGTTGTACCTGGTACTTCACAGCGACCACGAGGGTGGTAACGTTTCGGCGTTCACCGGCTACGTGGTAAGCTCGGCCCTGAGCGACCCCTACTACAGCATCGCTGCTTCGCTGTGTGGTCTTGCCGGACCATTGCATGGCTTGGCCAATCAGGAGTGCCTTGGCTTTATCATGAGCGTCAAGGAAAAGTTCAACGGCGTACCGTCGGAAGAGCAGATTCGCGAATACGCGTGGGAACGTCTTAACGGCGGTCAGGTTGTTCCAGGCTACGGACACGCCGTGTTGCGTGTCACCGATCCCCGTTTTACGGCCTTCCACGAGTTTGCGCAGAAGCACAACGTCCAGGACGACAACGTCCAGATTGTCCAGCGCATCTTCAACGTAGTGCCGGGCGTTCTCACCGAACAAGGCAAGGCAAAGAATCCATGGCCAAACGTGGATGCGTACTCGGGCTCGCTGCTCTACGCCTACGGAATGACAGAATTTGACTTCTACACCGTAATGTTCGGCGTGAGCCGTGCCATGGGCATCGCCGCACAGATGATTGTGATGCGAATGATGAACTCTTCGATCGTTCGCCCAAAATCGATCACGATGGATGCGTTGGCAGCTAAGGCAGCTAAGTAACGCTTCTTCCGAAGAACGGATAAGGGGCTTCTCTGGATCAGAGAAGCCCCTTTTTTCTGGTCGTTTTGAGATTCGGGGGAAGTCGGTTTTTGGGGTATCTTTGCCCCTTACGTCGGGATGCTGTCGATGATGTGGACCCTACTGGATTCGAACCAGTGACCTTTACGATGTCAACGTAACGCTCTAACCAACTGAGCTAAGGGTCCGTTGTCAGGAGAGCTCAAAACTAATGAAAGATTCTGTATTCATTTTCTACGAAGTCGTGACTTACTTGTGAAAGGACAGGAATGATTGTAGGTATCGTAGCCGGACTTGGTGTACTGGCACTCCTGGTTGCGCTGGTGTTTCGTCAGCGTGTGGTGAGCGTAAAGATCGAAGACGGAGCCGCCTCGGCCGAGGAGGTCTCACGTTTGACGGAGATCTCGACGGCAATTGCTGAAGGCGCAATGGCCTTCCTGAAGCGCGAGTATCGCGTACTGGCCATCTTTATGGCTCTGTTCGCTGTACTGATTGCCGCAACGGTGAACCACGGTTGGCAAACAGCGTTGGCCTTTGTGGTGGGAGCTGCTACTTCGGTGGCCGCCGGATACATCGGCATGCGTATTGCCACAATCGGAAACGTCCGTACGGCGTCGGCCGCACGAGAGTCGCTGGCCAAGTCGTTTGGCGTAGCCTTCCAGTCGGGTGCCGTGATGGGCTTTGGCCTGACAGGCCTTGCCGTCATTGGTCTGGTCCTCGTGTGGCTGGGCATCCCCTATCTGCCAGGTCTCGAAGGGATGTCGATGGAAGCCCACATGGAAATTCTCTCCGGCTTCGGTCTCGGGGGCTCGGCCGTAGCCCTCTTTGGTCGCGTTGGCGGTGGTATCTATACTAAGGCCGCCGACGTTGGCGCCGACCTTGTTGGTAAGGTAGAAGCCGGTATTCCGGAAGACGATCCCCGTAACCCCGCTGTGATTGCCGATAACGTTGGCGACAACGTTGGCGACATCGCCGGCATGGGCGCCGACCTCTTCGGCTCTGTGGCAGAGTCCACCTGTGCAGCTCTGGTGATTGGTGCCGTCGGCTACGAAGCCACCGGCGGTACAAACATGAATATTCTCCTCTTCCCGATGCTCGTAAACGGCGTAGGCATCATTGCCTCGCTGTTGGCACTGCCATTCGTTCGTGCGACGGTCGAAGAGAAGGTCGAAGGAGCACTGAAGAATGCTCTGATCATTTCCACCGTGATCATGCTCGTAGCCTTGTATCCGGTAACAAACTGGGCCTTTGGCTCGGAGAGCTTCATGGTTGGTACGGTAATGGTTGATGCCTGGGGCGTGTTTGTTGCTCTGGCTGTTGGCTTGATTGCCGGCCTGGCCATTGGTTTGATCACCGAGTTTTACACGTCGCATCGCTACAATCCGGTGCGCGAAGTTGCCGACGCTTCGAAAACAGGTTCCGCAACGAATATCATCTACGGCCTGGCCCTTGGATATAACTCGGCCGTCCTTCCGATGCTGCTGATCGCCATCAGCGTGGTTATTGGGTACACGTTTGCCGGCATGTACGGTATTGCTCTTACAGCCATTGGCATGCTGGGCACCATCGCCGTGGGTCTTACCATTGATGCCTACGGACCTACGTCGGACAATGCCGGTGGTATTGCCGAGATGGCCGAAATGGGCAAGGACATTCGTAAGCGCACGGATGCACTTGATGCTGCCGGTAACACCACCGCTGCAATCGGTAAGGGTTTTGCCATCGGCTCGGCGGCACTTACGTCGCTGGCGCTGACCAGTGCCTTCCTCACACGGGCACAGGCTGGTGGGAATACACTTGCGCTGGAAATCACCGATCCAAACGTTCTGGCTGGACTGTTGGTAGGTGCTGCACTTCCATTCGCCTTTAGCGCCATGACAATGAAGAGTGTGGGCAAGGCTGCCTTCGCCATGATCGAGGAAGTTCGTCGGCAGTTCCGCACCATTCCTGGACTGATGGAAGGCAAGGCTAAGGCCGACTATGCCAAATGTGTGGACATCTCCACGGCAGCGTCGATCCGCGAAATGATCGCCCCCGGCCTGCTGGTGATCCTCTCTCCTCTACTGGTAGGCTTCCTCTTTGGCGTTCAGATGCTGGCCGGCCTGCTGATCGGCTCGCTGATCGTTGGGGTGATGTTGGCTGTTTCGATGGCCAATTCCGGTGGTGCTTGGGACAACGCCAAGAAGTATATCGAAACGGGCGTCCACGGTGGCAAGGGTTCCGATACGCATAAGGCTGCCGTTGTTGGCGATACCGTCGGTGATCCATTCAAGGACACGTCGGGTCCGTCGCTGAACATCCTGATCAAGCTCATGGCCATTATCTCCCTGGTGTTTGCCGGTGCCTTTGCCGCCAACGGTGGCATCCTGCTGGAGATGTGGAAGTAGTCCGGCTAGGAATCATATTCTCGAATTGATCGTTGAGGGGCTTCAACACAGAGTGTGTTGAAGCCCCTTTCGTATAGGTGATCATGTGACGAGATCCTTACAACTGCTCAATGCCATCCAACCGCAGCGCGAGGCACTACTGCGGCATCCCGTGTATCAGTCAGTTCGAACGCTTGAAGACCTGCAGCGTTTTATGGAGGTGCATGTCTTTGCCGTGTGGGACTTTATGTCGCTGCTGAAGGCACTGCAACAGCGCCTTACCTGTACTACCCTGCCGTGGTTGCCCGTTGGCGATCCCGATGTCCGCGCGATGATCAATGAGATTGTCCTCGGAGAGGAAAGTGACGTTCTACCCGACGGCTCACACCGCAGCCATTATGAACTCTACCACGCTGCAGTGACCGCTGCTGGTGCCAACACGATGGCAATCGACAGCTTCCTGCAGGATCTGCGTAACGGCACACCGTGGGTGCACGCGCTGCAATCGTGCCCAATTCCGGCCTCGGTTCGCGACTTCGTCTCATTCAGCCTGGGCGTCGCCGAACATGGCTCTACGGCTGAGGTCGCTGCGGTGTTCGCCTTTGGTCGTGAAGACGTCATCCCAGAGATGTTTTCCCGGCTTGTCTCTGATCTCGAGCACCACTATCCCGACCACCTTGCGGCATTCCGATACTACCTCGACCGCCACATTGAGCTTGATGGTGACGAGCACGGACCATTATCGCTCAAAATGATGGAGGTTGTGTGCGGAGATGATGCCGACGCATGGATACGTGCTGAACGAGCAGCTCAGCAAGCACTAGAGGTACGGTTACGTCTCTGGGACGCCATACTCGCTTAATAATCTACGCCGAGGATCCACCCCTCTACCTCGGCAAGTCTCCGAGCCGTTGGATCGCTCGGTCCGTCCAACACTGCGGGTAGCGTTCCACTCGCATGCATGTTGAACAACCAACGGGAGATGCTGTAGGCGTCATGCTCGTCGGCCGTTCGCCCATCCACAGGATACTGGTCGCGATACAGCGTTGGGTAGCACTCAGCGATCACCGGTGCACCCGGCGTCGGCGTCCATCCGTCAAACGGCCACACGTGAAGGAGAGGTATTGTTGTGGCCAGCTCCAGCACCCATGGAATGCCGGCAAACGACGACTTCGCTACCGACCCTGGAACATCGAAGTGGAACACACTCTTTGCCTTGCACTGGATCTCACACAGTCGCCGCCAACGCGCACTACCGCTGCGTAGATCGGCAGCCCCGATCCGACCAGTCCGGATCATGTCGACGGTTACGTCCGGCAGATGTGCCGGCCAATGCTGGCGTAGGTCGTCTGCAAAGGCACGCCATGCAGTGGGAACGTTCCACGCCTCGTAGTAGGCCCGAGGAAAACCAAGGCAGTGATCGATGCCAACGATGGTACCAGGCTGGCTGGCGATGGCCGATTGGAGCCACGCTACAATGCCGGCGCGAGTCCACCGACGGGTTGAGGGGCTTGTAGGGGGCTCTACGCGTGTGGTCTGTCCCGATTGATCAGTACAGTATACCTGAAGACCGCGTAGCGGGGACCACGCTGTTTGGGCACCGGAGTAGTCGATGCCAATGAACTGCATCACAACTCGTAGTACAGCAGCGATGAGATCCGCGTGGCAACACCCGTCGCCGCATCAACGTTAGCGCGGGATCCTACGGCCCACTCAACACCAAGGCGCATACCGCTGAACACGTCCCAGAACGTGTTTGCCGCCAGCTGCCATCCCCAGCGATAGGTGATCGACGGATCGTAGGCACGGGCATCGTGCGTGATCGCGCTCACGGCTATGCTGGAGCGCATCGCATCCGTCCAGCGATATTCGCCTGCCAGAAAACCGCTGGCAGTAAATGCAAGCTCCACGTTCCGCGCCGCAGTATCCACGTGCACCGTGCGTCCCATCCCGGCCAAGGTTGGGAAGGCATCGGCAATGCCTTGGCCAAACGCTGCGTTTACGAACAGCGTTGCTTCCGGAGTGATCGCAACGGAGGAGGAAGCGGAAAAGCCCCATCCTACCTGTACCTCCAGCTCGTTGTTGTATCGTCCAGCAAGGAGTGGCAGCATGAGCGACGCTTCCACCGCACCCCACTCGGTAGCGCGCCGAGCACGCACGATAGGGTCGGGCAGTACATGATTGCTGTTCACGCCGGTGGTGCTTCCAAACTCTGCACCAACCGTAAGGTCGGTACCCGACCAGAGCTCCGGTAAGCGGTATCGCACCTGGGGCACCAAACTCATGTTGGCGCCAAGTGGCCCCTGTGCATCCACCATCATTGGCAGGAGCGTCACGTGTGAGAACAAACTCCACGTTTGCCCAACAAGGACGTCACCAAACTCAGCGTAGGCATGGCGGAGACGAAAGCCATCCGAACCATTAAAGTCGGTTTCAACACGAAGGACGATTCTTCCCACCTCCGACTCACGCATCCCAACAATGGCCAGACGCGTTTGCCGCAGGTCGTCGTAGAAATGAGGATCGAACTCAGCACGATCGCCCACGGGAATGTCGGCAGTGGTGAAGCTTGACGGTACGGACAGTCGGTGCCCGTTAACAACGGCAAGGTTCCGCACCGAGGCCTGCACCTGCAGTTGCATCTGGCGGTCGCTACTGACAATGGTAAGCCCCCTACTCCAATCGTGATCCAATGGAGCATCTTCACGCAGAGCTTGCGGCATTACCGGGAGAGGTTCAACCCGTGGAGGTAGTTCGATGCGACGAGCGGTATCGGGGATTCCCTGAGCAAGAGCGGGCAGGGCGGCAATGGAGGTGCCAACGGCACACAGAACAAGGGTCAAGAGATTCAAATGTTTCATACGAACCACGATATTACGGGATTGTGTGGACATCGCCCAGAGGCAAGACAGGGGTGAAGGGCCGTAGTTTTGAGCGTCCCCCATACCACTGAGTTGAGGTCCCTGTGAAGTCTGAATTCAATATCGCTTGCGATAACTGCGGAGCACGGATGACCTCCGTGTTCGCAACGCTAGAACCCGCAGAGCTCACGGAAGTCACAGCTACGAAGAGCTGTCAACACGTCGAGCGTGGAGAAGCCGTGTTTTCGGAAGGCCAGTATCCACGAGGTCTTCACTGTATCCACCACGGCCATGTGAAACTTGTGCGGTACGGTCGTGACGGTCGTGAGCAGATTATCCGATTTGCGGGTGCTGGGGACACCATTGGCTACGCTGCGATGATTACCGCACAGCCCTACACGATCTCGGCGATAGCCGTAGAGCCGTCAGCTGTGTGCTTTGTCCCGAACGAGAACATCCACCGGTACCTTCGCGATAATCCGCACCTCAGCCTTCGTGTGCTGCAGCTGATGAGCCATGAGCTGCAGGACACCGAGCGACGCGTCGTAGAGCTTGCGCAGAAGTCGGTTCGGGAGCGTGTTGCCGAGGCTCTCTTGGTGTTGCGGTCGACCTTTGGCACGGACGACGACGGGGAAACGCTCAACATGCCACTCACGCGAGAGGAGATTGCCGACATCGTTGGGACCGCGCCGGAAAGTTTGATTCGCATGCTCAGTGAGTTCAAAGCTGACCACGTGATCGAGACCGTCGGTCGACGCATTAAGGTGAAGAACGTCGACGCCTTGCGCGTGGCAGCCAATTTGGACGCCTACCATCTGGACTCCTGATAAATGTCATAGGCCTCGCCTCGACTCGCGACCCATCTTGCGGGTACACTACTACCCGAGTCCATGCCCTTCAAACGTATGCCCGAGCATTACTCCACGTGGGAATCCATCTTCCCGGTGGAGAGTCGCCTACCGTATCAGCCAGGCGACGACATTGTTGCTGCTGGCGACGAGGTGCGCCTTATCTATTGGGTGGAGCAAGGGGCTTTGGTAGAAACACGCGTTGATCACGGTCTTGCCTCCCACGCCGTGAATCTGTCTGGGCCGGGATCACTCGTTGGCCTGCGCATGACGTCCACAGGGGGTGGGATTCACGAGGTGC
>CAZBOW010000012.1:32311-35537 GCA_964493635.1 uncultured Hyphomicrobiales bacterium | reverse complement strand
GGATCACTCGTTGGCCTGCGCATGACGTCCACAGGGGGTGGGATTCACGAGGTGCGTATCACCGCACTCGCTAGCACAGTGCTGCGATGCCTACCGCGGGAGGATCTTCTCCATAGTATCCTGCAACGGACCGAACTGGCTTCGGCCGTGATGCAGTGCCTGGCTCATCGCACGGAACTTGCCCGTAGGTTGGCGGACTCCGCCAATGCACATTCTACGGCTGAGCACCTCTTCGACGTTCTGGACCTTGCACATCAAACGTTTGGGCATCACGTCGACGGACGATCTGCCGTGTCGATTCCGCCGGCGCTACTGGAACGCATGACCGGTACACCGTGGTTGCTGATTCGAGAGGCGTTGACGGAACTGCGTCGTCAAGGTCGCATCGAACTCTGTCAAGCTGGCGTCCGAATTCGAGCAATGGTATCGTAGTTCGCTTTATTCCTGTTGTAGATACAACAGGTCATCGAGGGTCTCTCGCCGCCGAATGACCTGTGGGCGGCCGTTTCGCACCAGAATCTCCGCCGGGCGGGGTCGAGAATTGTAGGTGCTGGCCATCATCCAACCGTAGGCACCGGCATTCGAAAACGCAAGGATGTCGCCCTCACGCACCTCATTGAGCGATCGGTCGTACCCGAAGGTATCCGTCTCACAGATGTATCCAACAACGGTGTAGAGCCGTCGAACACCGCTGGGGTTTGAGGCATTCGTGATGTGATGGTAGGCCTGATAGAGCATCGGCCGCAGCAGGTGGTTCAACCCTGTATCCACACCTGCGAACACGGTGGCAGTGGTTTGTTTCACCACGTTCACTCGCGCCAGAAATGTGCCAGCTTGGCTTACAAGAAACTTCCCGGGTTCGAACCAGACTTCTACCGGTGTGGCGCGCGTTTCGTTGAACTCGCGGATGCGCTGCGAGAGCCTGCGACCAAGTTCCTCAATGTTTGTCGCGGCATCATCGGGCTTATAGGCAACCTTGAATCCACTACCGAAGTCGATGTACTGAACGCTTGGAAACTGATCGGCGACCTCAAGCAGGATGTCAGCCCCCTGCAGAAAGACTTCCGTATCCAAGATGTCGCTACCGGTATGCATGTGCACACCATGCACCGTGATGGAGTTTCCAGCCACCACACGATGAAGATGGCGCATCTGATGGATCGAGATTCCGAACTTACTGTCGATGTGCCCCGTGGAGATCCGCTCGTTTCCACCAGCCATGATGTGAGGGTTGATCCGGATGCACACCGGAACGGTTGAGCCGTAGTCGTGTCCGAATCTCTCCAGAACAGAAATCGAATCAATGTTGATGTGGACACCTAACGTAACCGCCTCTTGCACCTCCTGGTACGACACCATGTTGGGTGTGAAGAGAATATCGCTCGGCTGAAAACCAGCACGCAACCCGAGGTGGACTTCATAGATCGACACCGTGTCGAGTCCCGTTCCCAACTCTCGCATCAAGCGGAGAATGGAAAGGTTGGTCAGTGCCTTACACGCATACATCAGGCGGTGCTGCATGCCAGCAAACGCCGACTGCAAACGGAGTACTTGATGCTCGATGGTCTCGGCATCATACACATACACAGGGAGGCCAGCTACATCGGCAAGGTCGGAAACACTCACTCCGCCGATGGATACCTGTCCATCCGCAAGAGTGGACAGACTCATGAATCCTGTTTCTTTCCGCGATAGAGGAGGGCAAAGGGGATCACGACGCAATAGCCGATCACCAGAACAACGGGCGCAACATCCACCGAAAGAGGATTATCCCAGCCCGTACTCATGCCAAGGGAGAGTAAGACAAAACCCAGAATAACAATGGCTACGCCAACACCAACAAGGATGAACTGCTGTCGGCTGAGGGGCATCGTCCACTGTACCTTCGTGCGGGACGAGGGACGCGTGGCGGATCGTGGTGTGCGAGACTGCTGTGCCATAGCGTGCAAGATACAACGTTGATCAACAATCTCGTGCTAGAAGTGCACGCGAACACCCACAGAGTAGGTAATCATGCTCAGACCGGGGGCGCTGCCAAAGGGCCAGTTCATGTCCGAGGACCGCAGTGCTTTGAAACCGGCAGCGATGCCATTTCGCACAAGGAAGTGCATCACGGGAAGAGCAGCCGGGGCGTGTTTACCAATCTCTCGTACAAACCAGGCAGCCACACCATCGGCGGCGCCCTCGATGATCGAACTTCCTGCCCAATACCAGAAGAGGTGTCGCTCGTACACCAGTGCCCATTCGGCGGAAGCGGTAATGCTCACCGGCTCTGCGATGCGTACACCGATGGCAGCTGTCGATGCTTCTCCAAACCGAAGTCCATCGCCGAAGCGTGGAAGCTGGTCGGCGCTGGGCTGCAAAGCGTACCAGCTTAACGGAGACGACCCGACTGACAGGTACACACCCGCCTTCGTATCCTCGGAGAACGTGTATCCGTACGATGTAGCATCGGTGAATCCAAAACGCCAACCGGACATCGTGCCGTCGTTCTGCCCCACATCCCCTGCCACCGCGTGACGGACATACAACCCATTGGACTGGCTTCTGGCAATCGCTGTCCCCTCGAGGCGCTTCGTTGTTTCAAAGCCGAACTCTGCACCAACGATCATACTTCCGGCAAGGGATGGACCTTGATCCAGCGTCCACGTACTCAAGCCACCCTGAATCTCTGTAAACGGGGTGCGCTCGGCAAACGCACTATCAAGCTGCATCGCAAAGGGCTTCTTCGTTGAAGTTTGCGTTGAAGTTTGCGTTGAAGTTCGTGTCGAATCCTGGGCATCCAGTGCGATGGGATGCAGCAAAAGAATGCACGAAAATGCAAGTACGAGCACGGGGAACATAGATCAATTCTCCTAGTCTTCCGAAGAATCCGATGGACGATTGCGACGACTACGCATCTTCCGTTCAGATGGTTTCGTCGGATCAAGGTTTTCCTTGTACAGGAACATGTCGGAGGTATATACCTTGGAACGACCCGGGGCCTTGGCTTGCTGCTTCTTGGCTAGGCCGAAACCACGTCCCTTGCGTGCAGAAGGCGGACCATTCCGGCGCTGTTGTCCATCACGGCGCGGTGGACGACCACCGTCACCGTCGCGGAACTGTTGTCCATCTCGACGTTGTGGCCGACCGTCATCCCGACGTTGTGGCCGACCGTCATCCCGACGTTGCGGGCGCGCACCGTCTCGACGTTGCGGACGTTCACCGTCGCGGAATGGCTGTCCCT
>CAZBOW010000012.1:0-32211 GCA_964493635.1 uncultured Hyphomicrobiales bacterium | reverse complement strand
CGCAATCCATGCGAGTCGTTGGTACGTGGTTGCCGATCGTCTGGGAAGGACGACTCGGGCTGTTTCTCATCCCACTGATCGCGGAACTGTGGGTTCCGTCCTGGGACGTAGTTCGGATCTACGGCCTGGGGAGGAAGTCGATCGAACGATCGCTTCGAGCGTTTTCTTCCCTGTTGGAATGAAAGCGAGCTTTCATTCGATTGGGGTTGCCGCTCGGATCGGTTGCGTTGATCCCCCCTGCGGCGTGGTTTGCCGTTCTGCATATGTACGTTTCTATCTGTTGGATGATGGTATTGGTGCGTGTATCGCACCGATCATCGTTGTGTGTGTAAGCTGGAGATGCTACTACGCAGTTCGGCGTAGGAACATGGGCGGTCGAAGAATATCCTTCGGGTGCCGCTGGCATCGGTAATAAGAGTTGCGGGGATCGACCCCGTCCATGATGAATCTACCCGGGCTGTCCACGATGCATCGGCGTAGGTGTTCAGTAAGACGCATGGGAGTCGGTATCCCTTTCTTCGTAACCAAGGTTCTACAATTGTCTGCTGATCCGCTGGCCGATCCAAACTGATCAGCAATACGCGTACCGGCTGTGAAAACGCTGTCTTTTGTATCTGTTGGAAAGCTGGTAGATCCTGATCGCAGGTTCGGCACCATGTAGCCCAGAAGTGGAGCACATACACGGTATCAGAGCCACTCCTCACACGATCCTCGATCTCTCGAAACGACACCTGCGGAATCTCATGGTTGCTCATCGTGCTCGTCATGATCGTCATGATCGTCACGATCGCCATGGTCATTCCACCCCCGACCATCATGTCACCACATCTCCAGTAGGCTCAACCAAATTGCGGGCTACAGGAACTGCCTCCAACAATCCGTCGGGTAAGGGGCTCATCAACGCCTCGATACGCCGTCGGTCTCCTGTGCTCCACCACTCCGCCTGATCTCGCAGGGGAATCACCACAGGCATCCGTTGTTTACGGTTATGTATGTACTGAAGCAGTGTGTTTGCTGCCGTTGTCAAAATCGAGAAGGATGAAGAGGTTTCACCTGTTAACGGGTGAGTCCACGGCTCCCAAATGCAGCCTAACGTCAATGGGGTGTGATCAATCGACCGTATCAGGTAGGGTTGCGCTTTGTTCCCCTCATGCCTCCACTCTACAAACCCATCCACCGATACCAAGGCCCGTCGCGAAACGATGGCTTTACGAAACGAAGGCTTCTCAAAGGCCGTTTCTGAGCGAGCATTCAGTGTCTTTGAGGCGATGTCGAGGGCTGCAGCCTCATCCTTGACCCACGCAGGAACCAGTCCCCACTGCATGAGTTCGGTATGCTGCCCGTCCACCACGATTGGCAACCGAGGATGTGCGAATCCAGATACGGGCACGCCTTGAACGGTTACCGTAAAACACACATCGAGCTCCGCACCACCAGCACTTATTCGCCGGCGATCTGGGCAACCTCGAAGTTCCCCTTCAGCGTTACCGTGCCCGAGCCGGTCGTTTTTTCGACGACGGCTTCAAAGGTTCCCTTTGCGCTACCACCCACTCCACCCCATGAGTCAATGGTAATGGTGCCGGACTTCGCGAAGTAAAACGTTAGCCCACTACCAGATGTCACCACGCCCAAGCTGGCGGTGACCCCGTCAAAGGCGTTAATCTGGAAGGTACCCGTCTTGACTTCCGAGATGGTCAATGTAGCCGTGAAGGCGTCGCTGCCGCGCGATCCCACCAGTCCGACGGATCCCATGCCATCCGACTCTACCGCCGTGACGTTCCCCATCGTAACGGCTGCCTCTACCAGAACGTCCGAGAAACCATCACCGTCGATACGGAAGGAGTTTGCCGGATCGTCGGATGGGCTGGACGAGCTGGAACAGCCAGTTCCGATGGCTGCCATGATGACAAGGCCGAGAAAGAGTGCACGAAACATCGCTAGATCCTGAAGTAATCGTGGAATCTACGGAAAAATACACGCTGCGCTACAGCAGCGGCCACAGCACAACACCAATCAGGATCACGATACCCACTACCATGAGCACCGCATAGTTCTGCGCAATACCACTCTGCAGCTTCCGCAAGATCCCCGCTACCGAGCCGACCGTCGCAGCCGAACCGTTGACGATACCGTCGACAACCTTGACATCAAAAATCTTCCAGAGAAAGTCTCGTGAGAGCGCCAGTATCGGTCCAACGATCGCCAGATGATAGATTTCATCAACATACCACTTGTTCCACAGGAGCTTGTATGCTGCCGAGAACTTGGCACCTAGGGCCGACGCCCGCTCGGTACCGTCCTTGTACAGGTTGCGTGCCAGCAGAATACCGGCAACGGCAATCGTGACGGAGCCAGCCATCAGCAGAATCTCCGTTGTGGGATCCATCGTCACACTGCCCATACCGAGCGTTTGCACACCGGCGTCCATGATTGGATGCAACCACGACTCCAGCAGATTTGGAATGTGCAGCGGATGACCCAGCAGATGCGGAACACCGAGGAAGCCCCCTACCGCCGAAAGAACAGCCAGGATGATCAGCGGAATGGTCATCGTAGCTGGCGACTCGTGCGGATGCACGTGGTGATGATCGAAACGCTCCTTACCGTGGAAGGTCAGGGCCGTTAAGCGCCACATGTAGAAGGCCGTGAAGAAGGCTGCCAGCGCACCAACGGCCCACAACACGGGACTGCCATAGTAGAAGCTGAACAACAGAATCTCATCCTTCGAAAAGAATCCGGAGAACAGCGGAATACCCGAGATGGCCAACGTACCGATAATCCATGTTCGATACGTGATGGGCATGTGCTTGGCAAGTCCACCCATTTTCTGGATGTCCTGCTCCTCATGCATGCCGTGAATCACCGAGCCGGAACCAAGGAAGAGTAACGCCTTGAAGAAGGCGTGTGTCATCACGTGGAACACGGCAATGGTAAAGGCTCCCACACCGAGAGCCGTAAACATGAAGCCGAGTTGCGATACCGTAGAGTAGGCCAAGACCTTCTTGATATCGTTCTGCACCAATCCCACCGTGCCAGCAATCAAGGCCGTGGTGATCCCGATTCCGGTAACCACAGCCATCGTGGTTGGCGACATGGCAAACAGGATGTTGGTGCGCGCGATCAGATAAATACCGGACGTCACCATCGTTGCAGCGTGGATGAGCGCCGATACTGGGGTTGGGCCCGCCATGGCGTCCGGGAGCCACACACCCAGAGGAATCTGAGCGCTCTTTCCGGTTGCGCCGAGGAATAAGGCCAGCGTGATGATGGTAACCGTCGTATCCCCCACGCCCCACACGTTCTGCGCACCAGCGGTAATGTCGTCGTAGTTGAGCGATCCGAATTGTTGGAAGAGCAAAAACATGGCAACAAGAACGCCAAAGTCGCCGATGCGATTAACGATGAAGGCCTTTTTTGCAGCGTCGCCTGTCCAGACGATGTTTGTTCCGGCGAACTTTCGGTTGTACCAGAATCCAATCAGCAGATACGATGCCAGTCCCACGCCCTCCCATCCGAGGAAGGTCAGCAGGAGATTGTTTGCCAGAACCAGGTTCAGCATCATGAACACAAACAGGTTCAGGTAGGCAAAGAATCGGAAGAAGCTCTTATCCCCATGCATGTATCCAATGGAATACACATGGATCAAAAACCCGATGCCCGTGATGATCAGCGCAAAAAGAATCGACAGCTGGTCGATTTTGTAGGCGATGTCCACCGTGAACGAGCCCGTGGCAATCCAGGTATAGACCGTCGATGTAAAGGAACGGGATTCGGCCGGCGCTCCCAACATCTGCACGAAGAGCGACACCGCCACGAGGAACGACAGGAAGACGGCACCGCTGCCAATCGCTCCAATCACCTTCTCGCTCTTGATGCGGGTTCCAAATAGTCCGATGATGGCAAAGCCAATCAACGGAAACAGTACTATCAGTGCAGGGTGCAATACGGGGCTCATCCGATCTCCGGTGCGATCGATTCAAAGTCTAGTTTCTCAACGTCCATCATCACATTGCGGAAGGAGATCCGCATTGTTTCGTCGATAATCATCATGGCATTGCGTTCCATCTTCATCCAATCCGACCGGCGTGCCGTAAATGGCTCGGACGCCAGCACGATCGCCGACGGCTTTCCAAAAGTAGGCTCCATAACGCAGATTTCACCACGGCAATGATACTCGCGGCCATGCATGTAGTACAGCGAGGCCGGTTGCACATTGGGATTGGTGGTGTATCGGACGGCAACCATACACGTGCCATTGGTTACGGCAAGGTTTAGGTAGGAGTGCTGCCGAATGTCATGCTCGATCATGAGCTCACTCAGATCGGAGAACATCATCTCCATGGCATGTACCAGTTCTTCGCAGCTGACGGTTCCAAACGGATCGGCAATGTGGTTCAACAGCAATCCGAACAGATGCTCGGAATCCGTCGACCCCTGAATGGCATCGTAGGCCTGGTCGTTTAATCGACGCAGGAGCTTCCGGCGCATACTCTTGAAGCCCCCTAACACCCCATTGTGCATGAACATCAACTGACCACACCAAAACGGATGCGAGTTGACCTCTTCGATCCCAAGTCCGGGCGAAGCCGCCCGGACATGGGCAAACATGCAGGGTGAGTAGATCTTCCGAGCCAGATTTCGGAGGTTCTGGTCCCCCCAGGCCGGCTTAATACTGCGAAATACACAGGGCTCGTTGTCGATTTGGGGATCATACCAGCCGATGCCGAATCCATCACCGTTGACGGAAACGGACATCTCACCCGCATTCATGGTTTGTGCTGTAACCAGCGAAAACTTCGGCCGGTACAGCAGGTCATCTGCAAGAACGGGTGGACCGATGTAGGCCACAAAGCGACACATGATCCGGTGCTACCCTTTGCTTAGTTCAGGGCCGCTTTTTCAGCACACCAGGTGTTGTACACGCCATCGAGCAACAGATTGAAGGCATCTGCAGCTTCGCGTGCGGAATCGAGGGCTGCCTGTTTTTGCTCATCGGTCTGGCACAGGCGGGCTAGTGCGTCGCGTGTAACCGTGCGATGAATCTCATCGGCGTGCTCGTGAACCTGGAAGAACGTCAGAGCATCTTCCGTGTCCATGTTGTAGAACTTCTTCAGGCCTTCGATCTTGGTGGTCGAGATCTCGGGGATCTGCGACTCGTAGGCATACAGCGCCGCAATGCCTTCAGCAGGGTTATCCCTACCGGCAAGCTCCTTCAGGATGTGCACAGAAGCGCGTGTGTGCGACAAGTACTTCCGATTCTTCATTTCGTCCCGCGACACGCCGAGTGCATCGGCGAAACGCAGCCACAGTTCTGGGTGGTTGTCGGCGCCCTGCTCTTCTTCAACGAGATTCTCGAGGAGCATCTGACGGATGTCCATGTCCGTACACTTCGAGTGCGTGGCGCTCACGTACGTGGGGAAGTGGTGAACCTGGTGGTAGTACTCTTTGGCATACTCGCGGAGCATGTCCACGGACAGCGCACCTTCATTCCACATCTGATAGAACGGGTGCTGAAGCATGTGGCGTTCGGCAATGATCGCGTCGAGCTGCTGGAGGAATTGTTCGGTCGTCATGGCGACGTTCCCTACAACGGTGAATGTGGATATGTGATTCGTTGATCTGAACCGCAAAGATAGCGGATTTCATAGTTTTGTGTTCGGCGCAGTGCGCCTTTCTCTATGATTGTCCGGCAATGATGAATACCTACCCTGAATACGTTCCTGAAGCGGAGTCCGACCTCCTGGAGCAGGTGGCTCTGGCGGCAAAGGTCATACTGTTCAACGACGAAGAGCATACGTTCGATGAAGTAACCACCCAAATCATCCGTGCCACAGGGTGTTCAGCCGACATTGCTCATTCCCTGACACTCGAAGTCCACCACCGAGGCAAGGCGATGGTGTTTGAAGGCCCACTCGAGGGATGCTTACAGGTTTCGGCTGTCCTTGAGGAGATTGCCCTGCACACACAGATTGAGTGGTAGGGGGCTTACGGCTTCCGAAGGGGTGTCGAACTCGGTACCGAGCCAGTCGAGTCGGATGGAGCCGGCGGATTTGCCGGATCCCCTGGCGTTCCCAGAACCCCTCGCGCCTTGTCAATCTGGCCCTTGATGGCATCATTGAGTGTGCCACCGCCCGGTGTTAATCCCGGAATGTCTGGCAACTGCATGTTCCCCAGCTGACCATTCAGATTAAGCGCGTCTTTGTTTTTCTCCATCAGCTGCTGCATCACATTCTGTTGCCCAGCTGTCGCCTTCTCGAGAAGGTCCCCGTCTAGGTCGCGCAGAAGCGTGGAATCGGCAATCTCCACGTTGTTTGCCTTGGCAAGAGCGAACTCGACGGAGGGGCGGACTTCCTTGGCATACTCCGACCGCGGGTATCGTTCTACCAGTAGACCGTAGTAGTACAGAGCACTATCGTTCTGGTCTAAATCCCGCTCCTGCATCCATCCCAGCGCATATAACGCCTTGGCTGCATAGGGACTGTCCTTGTGATCGGCAGCGATGCGCTGAAGTTGCCGCGTGGCGTAGGCGTAGTCCTTGATCCGCCGGAAACTCATCCCCGATCGGTACAGCTCGGCAGCATCGTCGGCGATGGCGTCGGCAACAAAGCCCAGCGATGCACTGGCTTCTTTCCCATAGGGAGAGTTCGGATAGCGCTCATTGAGCACCATATACAGCGAATCGGCCTGTTCCGGAGCGCGCGGAGCAAGAACCCTCGCCTGGGCATAGAGGTACTTACTACGCTCAGGGTCGCGTCCGGCGGTGCTGTCGTACGCCCAACGGTAGTAGTACAGGGCAGAGTCAGTGTTGCCCAGTAACTCGTGGATTCTTGCCAGGCCGTACACTTCCTTGCAGGTCATCATGGCAATGGAGTCTCGCATGGACTCACGCTCAACAATCACCTTGCGGAAGCCGGCTACTTTTCGCTGCTGATCCTCCCACTGCTTCAACAGGTTGTAGTACTTCGCAGCAACCTCATACACGGGAGTGCGAATCACCTTGGCCTTTGCAAAGTACACCAGGGCTTCCTCGTAGTTACTCTGCTTGTAGAGGTCCATGGCTTTCTGGAAGTTCTGAGCCATCATCTCAGGCCTTCCAACATAGGCGGAGTCTGCCTTCTTCTGCTGTGCAATCAATGCTGGGTCGGCCACCGTACTGGTGCTGTCGGTACCTTGCTTGATTGCATCGCGCGCACGCTGGAGCGCCAGGCGTTCTGCGGTAATGTAGGAGGCCCACTCCTTGAAGTTGTCGTTTTCCTCCAACTCCACAAAGACGGCCTCGGCCTCATCAAAGCGATCGAGACGTACAAGCGTCGCACCTAAATAGAGCTGGCTTTCAAACTCCGCGAGGATGTCGGGGGTGTAGAGAGAATCCACAGCGCGGAATGCTTCCTCGGCAAGGCGGTACTTTCCCATCCTGTAGTACAGTGCTGCCACGTCTACCTGCCACGTTGCACGAATCTCATCGTCCTCACTTTGGGCGATCGCCTGCTTATAGGGTGCCACAGCCCCGTCCAAGTCGCCCTCCTCAAGAGCCATTTCCGCCTGAATACGGTAGGCCTCTCCGAGGATGTCGTAGCGGTCCTTGTACCAAGCAACGTCCACCGTGCGCGACAGCATTTGCTTCCCCTGCGTGACCTTCCGTTGCAGGAGGTAGTCTTTCGACAGCAACAGATGGGCATCCGGTGAGTAATCGCCATCGGCGAAACGTTCAATCAGCTCTACACACTTCTGTTGCGACGGCACCCACTCTTGACGAAAGAAGTAGGACTCGGCCATCATGAACAAACTACCCTGAATGTAGTCGGACTTCGGGTGGTACGATAGGATCTTCGATCCCTTCATCAAGATGGAGTCGACCTTCTTTGCCACAGGCTGCAGTTTACCACGGTCGACCATAAAGGTCTTTAGGAAGGTGTAGCTGCGCGTTCCCCCCTCTACGTTTTTCGTCTCTGCTACACTATCCAGGCCAGGCACGAGAACGCGTGGCGTGACTCGGCGGCCTTGATCGATAAAGGCAAACTCATCCTTCACATCATGCATGATTCGCTGCATGTTGTAGTAGGTGTTGAAGTACGTCGTCTGATTGTCGAACCACGCACAGCCAGCCATGCTGAGTGCGATCAGAACGTAGAGGAGTATGTGGCGACGTCGTTGTTGCATGGATGCGGATTTATGGTCTGCGTAGCCAGCGGTCGAAGAGTTGTTGTTGCCGGGATGACAAAGTAGCGAGCTTTTGCAGTCGAGCCTTCATCACCGGAGCGGTAATAATGGTTGTGGTGTAGAGAACGCCATCACACTGAGCTGTGAGCAGAACCTCGCGCTCGCCTGCAGCCGCCAGCAGCTGGTCGAATTGTTTACTGCTGGTGATCCGTGTGCCATCTAGAGCTACGAGCTCGTCGTCGATGCCGATACCCGCACGCTGGGCCGGCGATCCATCCAACACACCCTTGACGACAACTCCGCTCCCTGCGTCCGCCAGATTCAATCCCGTGAACCGTGTTGCTGGTACCGTCGCAAACGACCGATTTTCGCCAAAGGTTATTGCTGGGGCAGCCTCGGGTTCTACGACGAGCTGCAGTCCGAGCGGCTCCAGGAGCTCTGCATACGGAAGCTCCGTTGTACCATTCAACCATTGCATGAGTCGATCCCGCAACTGCACGCCCGTGGAGCGCTCCAAAATCGCGATGCACTCGTCCTCGGTAACGCCACGCGACGGATCCTGGAGATATCGCTCCCAGAGCCCCCTCAGTCCATCGTCCAAGGACGACGTGCCATCGGTATGATCGATGATGTAGAGGTCCAGCAAGAGCGTGATCACTCCGCCTTTCAGGTAATACGACGGAAAGCGATTATTCCCGTCGGGACTCTGAAGGTACAACTTCACCCAGCTCAGAAAACTCGAATCACGAGTGGACATCTGGAACCGTCCAGGCACCAGCATCAGGCGCGTCAAGTGTTCCGACGACAGTGTTGTGAGGTACTCATCTTGCGTGAGAAAACCGCATCGATACGACAACAGATCATCGTAGTACGACGTCACACCCTCGGCTAACCACAGCATTGGGGTGTAGTTTTCCTTGGTGTAATCGAACGGTCCCAGCTCCACTGGCCGAATCCGTTTGACGTTCCAGAGGTGGAAGTATTCGTGGCACAACAGCGCCAAGAGACCCTTTGCCTTGGACTTGTCCAACAGCGACTGCGGATCGACGGCATTGACGCTCGATCGTGCATGTTCCAGTCCACCGTAGGAGTTCGGATAGCACTGCAGAATAAACACGTAGCGGTCGTAGGGTACCGAACCGAAGATGGCGGCCTCGGTATTGACAATCACCCGCAGTTGTTCAACCAGCCAGTCTACATCAACGGACTGCGAGCTTGCTACCGCTAGCTCATGCCGAGCCCCCTGCACATCAAACGTACGCACCGCGTGACTGCCGATTTCCAGCGGACTATCGGCCAAGATATCGTAGTTCAGGGCGCCCAGAACCACACCACGGTCCGATGGAGGACGAACCTCCGAGAGCTGCGTGGATACCGATGGCCACGCTTGCTGATCGTGGTGGAGGATAACATGATGGATCTCCTGGATCCGACCCTCGACGTACATCATCGTTGCCGTTGGCACAAGGAAGGCATGATTCCGATTGATGTGATTGGTACGCACCGTACGTTCCAAACCGTAGATCACGTAGTGGAGCTCTACCACGTCGGCACCGTTGGTGACAATCTCGATCGAGGACTTGTCGCGCCACCGGAATGGTGCCTCGGCTTTCACGCCATCACGGACAGTGAATGCCTGTACATTCCCCTGGTAACCGGCATAGTCGCGCACCTTATAACTTCCCGGAGTCCAGGCTGGCATTACTGCCGTGACCGTGGCTTCGCTCACCCCGGATACCGTCATCACCACGTGCACGAGGTGCTGAGGTGCCCGATCGAAGTGCAGGTCGTAGGTGATCTTGGCCGTCGTGCCCAGAAGTTGTTCGTCGCGTTGTTCGATGTGATAGCTCATTTAGCGTCCGCCAAAGTAGGTGTTCTCCATGAAGTCTTGGTCGAAGTTCTGCGCAGCCTGACTGGCCGGTGAATCCGGATTGCGACCCGGAGGATTCGTACCGCCGGCGAGTTCTCGATATTGTCGGCGATGCTCAATGAGTTCGGCCCGGCGTTTCTGGAGGTCGGCCTCGAGTTCCATTCGATGCCGTTCCACCCAGGCGGGGCGATCCAGATCTCGAGCATAGACAAACGGCTCTTCGACCTGCATGCGATCAACCTTTCGCTGTTCCATTCGTAGCCGTGCCTCCAATGTTCGTTCCTCCTGTTGCCATCGCTCCAACGACCATCGATCATCACCATGATCGTCCGGTGCCGCACCGGTAACGGTCAGCAGTGTACGCAGCCGGGCCGCGTCGCGATTACGATAGGCCTCCTGAACACGGTGCCACGTATGCAACGAATCGTCGCCATGAAGATCTGTGGCGTCTGGATGGAGACGTTTGGCTAGGGTACGATACATCTGCACGAGCTCATCCCGCGATGCCGGTTGCTCTGCCGGGGGCTCGGTGCCAAACGCCTCTCGGTAGCGTTGGTGCATCCGCGCATACTCTTTGTCCACCACGCTGTTGATCAATTCGACCGTCTCGGCGGTAATCACCTCGCCGCGAGAGGCCTTCACCGTGAGAAGCTCTACTCGACGAAACAACTCCGCACATTGCAGTGCAAGGTTCTGGCGCTCACGCTCCAGCGCACCAAAGTGCTGCTCGTATCGCGCCAAAATCTGCGGATGCTCCACCGTTGTGCGATGATGCCACTCCTCCAGTACGCGTTGAATGCGTTGGCGAAGCTCCGCACAGCGCGAGCGTACTCGAGCCAGATCGGGATGCGTGATGGGCGTAGCCATGGGCAAAAGTTACGGAGTTAGGATGTTCCGGGAGTTGTGGCATCACGCGCCATGCGACGCGAAACCACCGACTCTGCCACTGCACAGAGCAGTGCCAACATGATGCACAGCGGCCACAGTTCCGAACCGATGCGTGCCTGGCTCATGGATGTCTGCAACTCCTTCCCCGGCTCTGCATGCGAAACGTTCACCGCACCAGCAACCATCTCCTCGGCCGCCTGCTGCCACTGATTGCCATCCAGGAACTGCAGGAGCGACTCTGTTCGCGGCACGTTAACACTGGCGGCCGCCACATCGGCGCCACTGCCGGTGGTAACGAGCACCACGCCAGCGCGCGGCTGCGCCGGTACTTGCAGAAGGGTCTGTGACGGCAATCGTGCCGGGGCAACATCTCCCGTAGTTCCATCCGTTTGGCTCAGACGAAACATCTTCTCTCCTGACCAGCGCCCGGGAACAGGGAGGGTAAGGGGCTCACCGATCATGGCCGATGTGCGCTCGTCCTGTTGCACCATGGCATAGAGTGCTGATCGCACCACAACGGCAGCAAAGAAGCCCGTGCTGGCAAACGAACCCCACGACGGGTCTGGGCTGACGGCTACATACAGTACCCTTCCACCACCAAGCGTACTCTCCGTGATCATACTTCCGGCATCGGTTTGGGCAAGCGGAACACCTCCGGAGGCTGATCGCTGTTTCAGGACTTCGATGCGCTCCAGAGCCGGCGCAACAGACTTCGTTGCTTCAAACACCCCGTAGAAGAGTGGATGCGATTCGTCGAGGGAACGCACGAGCCACGGCGTTTTCGCCGCTGCCAGTGCCGCCTGATCGAGCGAGAGCTGGAACGGCGCGAGCAGCTGAGAAAGCGATGGTTCGTCGGTGGCAAACACCACCAAAGCACCACCATCCTGCACATATTGTTCAAGGACGGGGACAAAGGCTGCTGGAATTGGGCCATCCACGATGAACAGCGCATCAAGGTCTCGTACATTCGGCATGGCCTCTGCCAGTGTCCGGAATCGACGGATTGCCGACCTGTCACTGGAGGAAGGTTCTACCTCCGTGGCAACGGCGATGGCCGTGGCCACGTAATCAGCCGCGGCCGAAGCTCCGACAACAGCAAACCTTCCTACCGGCGGCACTACGACGCTGGTGTAGCGCGTGTTGTCACCATCAATCGCGTCGTGGTCCAGCTCGGCCGCTACGGCCACCGTTCCGCGTTTCTGGGGAGGGGCCATCAAAATCACCGATCGCGTAGCTCCGGCAGGCAGATCCACCGTACGCTGTGCCACACGCACACCGTTGAAGGACATGGTTACCACCACACCCGTAGCATCGCGATCGCTTCCATTGCGAATCCACGCCTCCATCTCAAGCGGACGATCCGGCTGCAGAATAGCAGTATGGATCGCCACGGAGTCGATCGAGTAGTTCGGTTCAATTCCCGAAAGCCCCTTTCCAATATGGACAAGGTACAGTTGGGATGCATGCTGCAGAGCTATCGACGAATCTTCCGCCGTTCGTTGTACGATGGACTGTTGAGCGTCGCTGAATACATATACCTCGCGGTGAGCATGGGCGGCTTCTTCAAGCAGTGCATCAATACGCCCGAGCGATTGGGCAAGGTTGGCCGTTGCTTCCACCGTGGTCATGGCTTGAAGATCGGCACGTGCCTGATCGAGCGTGCGCGTAAATCCAACCCTCATGCGATTATCGCCACCACACATCGGTACAACGCATACTTCATCGCCGGGCTGTAATCCATCAATCACCGTCAGGGCTGCGTCGATCGCCTGCTGGAACCTTCTGCCGCGAGAGTCGGCAGCCTCCATACTTGCGGAGTTGTCCACCAGAACCACAACCGATGTGCGTTCCGACGTACTCAGAAGAGGTAGGCTGGACGAAATCGTCGGACGTGAAAACGCCAGGACGGCCAACACAATGAGAAGCGTTCGGAGTAGTAGCAGTAACAACTGCTGAATCTTGATGCGACGCACACGCGACTGCTGGAGTTCCTGCAGGAATCGTAGCGAACCGAAGTCCACGGTACGGAGTTTTCGCAGGTTCAGCAGGTGCAGTAGCACGGGAATACCCGCTGCAACAAGTCCGATCAGGGCCAGTGGATTAAGGAAGTTCACTGCTGCTACACCTTCAGTTTCACCAGGCGGCGCAGTTCTGCAACCTCATCACGCGTGAGGTGACGGTATTCTCCCCGCGCCAAACCGCGCGTGGTGAGGAATGCATACTGTTTACGATCTAACCGCCGCACTTCGTAGCCGAAGTGTTCAAACAATCGGCGCACCTCGCGATTCTTGCCCTCGGCCAGTTCAAGGAATACCGTGCTGGGTTCCTTAGGATCGATCATGACTTGGCAGGGCTGCGTCGGACCATCCTCGAGCTCTACACCGGCAGCGATGCGTTTGCCATCACGTGGGTCGAGTGGCTTGTCGAGTCCAGCTTTGTACACTCGTGGGATCTCATACCGGGGATGCATCAGCCGATTGGCCAACTCACCGTCGTTTGTGATCAGCAGAACACCCGTCGTATTGCGATCAAGTCGACCCACCGTGAAGAGTCGCTGGTGGATCTTGACCACATCAAACACCGTCGTGCGACCCTTTTCATCCGACGATGTGCTGATCGTGTTCTTGGGCTTGTTCAACAGCACGTACGTCAGGTGTTTGGTCCGCGTAATTGGTTCGCCGTTAACGGCTACGACATCCTCTGGGCCTACCTTGGTTCCTCGCTCGGTACACACCTTGCGATTGACGGTAACCTTCCCTTCAAGAATCAGCTCGTCAGCCGTACGCCGCGAGGCAACGCCAGCATCGGCGATGGCCTTGTTCAAGCGAACGCTCTGTTCCGGACCGATAATATCACCGCGCTGATGCCTCTTTCTACCAGGCTCCGTTGGCGTGGATGACGGTTTCGACGGACCCTTACCGGTTCGTCGTTTTGTGGTGTTCTTCAGTGTGCGCATGCCGATTCCCATCGTGAGCAAGTGTAGGGGGCTGACCCCGCCAGCGGCGGTGCTGCCAGCTCCAAAGGTGTGGATGACGTTTAATCGCCTGTTCGAGTTCATGAACATGGCGCTGAGTAATCGATTCCGCGGTATCGGTTGCCGAAACTGGCAACTCTTCGATGTGGGCATGATACCGACCGTCTGGCTGCCGAACAGCAAACGCATAGTAGATCGGGGCATTAAACCTCAGCGCCAGAGCTGCCGGAGCCGCGTACGTTGGTGTTCGCCTGCCGAAGAATACCGGCCACGGGTCATGGTCGGGACGTGCGTGCTGGTCGGCAAGAAAGGCTACAACGCCACCATTCTTGAGTACCTGCACAAGGGTGCGAGCTGCATGATGAAAGGGCACAACCACATTGCCGAACTTTTCTCTGCTGGAGTTTAGCTCGGCATCAAGTGCCGCATTACTCTGCGGGTGCACAACCATGTGAATCGGATGCTGCAGAGCAAGACCGGCTGCCAGGGCAAGGTATTCCCAATTTCCAAAGTGCCCCGATACCAGAATCGTGGGAAGCCCCTTCTCAATCCGCTCGCGAACGGGCTCTGCGCCGGTAATCGTTGTTCGATCCAGAATATTCTGTTGATCCATCGCCGGCAAGGCAAGCATCTCCGCCAGCGTTATGCCCATGTTCTGATACGATCCGCACACGATTTCACGCTGTTGTTGTGGGGTAAGGTTGGGGAACGCTGCTCGAACGTTCTCAACGGTCACAGCGCGTCGCTTCGGATCGACCCACATCATTACCCTGCCGATACGTCGGCCCATGGCAATGCGTTGTTCTGGCGACGCCGAAGACGACCACGCGCCGAACCATGTAAACAAACGGTAGAGGAAGCCATGCTGGGAGGCCATCACCGTGCACTGGGGAGTTGTTGGTGCACAGGGTTTGGATCTGGCGAAAAGGCCCGCGCCCATCGATTGAACCAGTTTTCGTCCTTCACCTCTCCAATAACGGTGCAGTGGACGAGCTTGTGATTTTGCATCACCTGCCAGTCCACGAAGTAGAAGAACGCTCCCCCCTGTACCCCTTGATAAAACCAGATCTCGTAGGGCTTGGTGTCCATCGTTTGGATGAATTGCTCGATCTGCGTGGGCAGACCGTACTTGAGCAACGTTACGCCGCGGTCCGTGCGCCAGCCATCACGAACCATGGCGCTGGTGTAGAACGCCTGGGCTCGTTGATACATCTTGCGAAACTCATCGAGCCGCTCGTTCGACTGCGTACTTGGATCGGGGTCGCGACTGTCCCAAAACTTGAACAGGAACCGCTGTTTCGCTCGATTGGTCTGAAGGTCGGCCATGGTTGTCTTCTCGGCATTCGTAGCGATCACCCGAGCCAGTTCCAACTCCAACTCGAGCTGGTCGCCGGTCTTCTGCGACCACTCCGAGGCGAAAAAACGTTGATCTTCACTCAAGAGTAGCTCACCTTCCGGCGGTAACTCAGGGTTGAGAATGTAGAACCGCTCTGTCCGCGACGCATAGGTAGATTGAAGATCCTTGGACTTCACCGACACGGTTAGATCGTACACGCCGCTGCGCAGGAGCTCTACCGACAAGTCCTCGCGATACAAGAGTGCATCGCTACCACCTAGAATCCGACGATACTGCGTGAATACCGGACGATTGACGTAATCCAGAACGTCGTAGGCTAGCACGACAGTATCGATGCCGTTCAGGCGTGCGTTGTACACTTCACCGTAGATGCTCAAGGCAGGATCGGTGCCAATGTACTCGTGACGCGGATTGGGCACCGTCTCAACGCCGTTGCGTAAAAATGCCGCCGGCGATCCCACGGTCCGTTGGGTGCACATCACGTCGCTCATATCTACTTGTAGTCCGTAGGCATGCACTGTTGAGGTGAATGTTGTGGTCAACACCCGTGACGAGTCGTTGATGTCCCGCACCACGAGGTGGGCTTCCACCGTGCCAGGGTCGATCACAAAGGTTCGAATACCACTGTAGTACTGACGGTGCATCGGGCGGGACGACTCGGACGTTGCCCGTGCCGTCCAAGTGTCACGGATGGTATCGGCGGATGATCCAGAACGCCAAATCACCTGCAATGAAAAGGACAGCTCTCCCTCAAAGCCGTACGGCCGTACGGTATATCGTACGGCCGTGTCCGGGAAGGCATACTGGAACTCCCATCGCGTTTTTCCTGCCTCGGAGCGGAACTGAACGATGTCCGCTATAACATCAATCGTTTGTGAGGGGGCTGGAAACGCAGCAACAACCAGGAGTACGACGAGTGGTAGGAGTCGGTCGATAGCTTAATCAAAATCAATGGATACGGACAGACGGTTGATCATGCCAAGCGACTGTGATGGGCTTACCGAGTAATCGATGCTGCCATTGAAGCCCCCTGCCATGTACTTCAGGCCCACGCCACCGGACAGACCAAACTGGTCCGTACCGAAACGGTAGCCGGCGCGCAGCGACACGAACTCACGGAAGGTGTACTCGGTTCCAACGGCGAACTGCTCCGGTACGTCGGAAAACGTTTCAAAGTCGGCAGCCATCAGCCATTGATGAACGGCTACACCATCCTCGTACTCGGGGCGGTCAGCAATGAAGCCTTGGAACATGTCCACGCCAACACCTGCACGGAAGGACAGCGGCATTTCAAACGTCGACGTTTGGATCTGCATGTCGATCGGGCTTGCGTTCAGTCCCGGGATCGGATTGTTCGTGCGGGTCACGTTAGGACCGTCGAACGTTTGTGGCGTTCCCAGGCTGTTGATCGAAAAGCCCAGCGTTACACCGTTGTAACCAGTGTTATAGCGAGTGCCGACGTCGAAGACGAAGCCGCCGGCATTCATGTTCGAAAAGCCGTGGTTGACGTACTTGGCCGTAACACCAAACGAGAACTGTTCGGTGAGTTCGCCCGCGAATGTTACGCCCAGGGCTACATCGCTCACATTGTAGATTCCACCGGTGCCGTCGGGTTGATCGGTGGTTGTAACAGCAATATCACCGCTCGAGAAGCCGGTGAAGCTGGCAGCCACACGGAACTTCTCCGATACGGGCATCATCACAGCAGCAAAGCTGTGCGACATTCCAGCAAACCAGAAGGTATGGCTGAAGTTTGCCGCGTACCCGTCCAGCTGCGTCAATCCAGCCGGATTCCAAAAGATCGATGTCATGTCGTTGGCAACGCCAGCGTAGGCACCTGCCATACCATTGGCTCGAGCGCCAACACCAATCTTCAGGAACTGACCACCGGAGAGGCCAACCTTGGTGAACTCGCCTGCTGTTACCGACTGGATCTGAGCCTGCGCCGACGGAGTTCCTGTTGCAACAACTGCCACAACAACTGCCAGCGCCACTGCGATCCGCGTCATTGTACCAAACATCCGATCCATGAACATGTCCTGTGAAGTTTCGTTATTCGTTAGCGATTACCCGTTTACTCGTTGGCAACGATCCGTGCTGGACCGGTGACAATGGTAAACTTCCTCATCACACTGGCACCGTCTGGTGTTTCAATCTTTGCAATCAGCATCTGGCTGGCTACACGCTGACGGTTACGCGTCAGAAGGTCCCACACCATTGTTCCAAACGTACCGGGATCACTGCTGGTGGACTCATCGTGATTGAAGGTGTTGATCAGCTCACCACTGGTGGTGTAGATGCTGATGGTAGCCTTCCGTGGCAGTCGTGTGAAGTAGATCTTTCCATCGTAGGCCGAACTCATTCCCTCATGCGTGACGAAGTATGGGTTTGGAACAACCTGGACCTGATCGAGTTGCTCGTCCGTAAAGGATGCGCCGGTGATTTCCGGATCGTACTGCTTGACGCGGAACGATGCCTTCGTGCGTGGGAAAGGATACCCAAGTGCTCCGCCGAACGTGGAAACCACAACCTTGTCGCCAGCCTTGAAATCTGCCGTTGGGAAGCTACTTGGTTCATTCTGCGCAGCCGCAATCCGAGGCGTGGTGCTTGGAACGGCGCTGAACACGTGATTTTTGCGACCAAACCGCGACCAGTCCAGCGTGAACTGAGCACCGGCAATCGTGACCACATTCACAAAGTCCAACGTATCCTGGCCCGTGGTTGAAAGGTTCCGGCTCAGGTAATAGCGATTGTTTCTACCCACGGGGCGGCCCGTGGCAGAGTCGGCACTGAAGAAGCGAAGTTCAGTGCTGCGAATGCCACTCCGACGCGAGTTGCGCCATCCGTAGGCTGCTGTTGTAAACGAACCGATGCGAACCAGCTCTGGGTTTGGATAGTCCCGCAGTTGAGCACGCTGCTCGGCCTCCTCCGTAAACAGAGGCAGGGCTTGCGGCGTGAGGTCGAAGTCGTAGCTCACCGTTGCCGTGCCTACCGTACCATCGGCACGCAGATCCGGGCGCTCATAGGTGGCAATGTTCCGTACACGCATGTTCAGGTACGGCACGTTTTCGAAGGTTACCAGCGGATTCTTTCCAGCGGCGTCACCAACGCGGTCGCTCATGACGAACGGCGTGGTGATGGTTTCGGTACCACCCTCTTCGAACGTGATTTCATATACACCGGGGCCGTTGTTGTACGACTGCGAGAAAATGGCCGTGGCTGGTGCCGTGAAACCGGGGTTGGTGATCTCGAAATACTCCGGAGCTAAACTATACGCCGGCTGAAGCTGATAGCTCTTCGCTGGATAATGATTCTCTGGTGCTGGTTTGAAGGTGGTAGCCGATTGACCACTTATTCCCCCGACACCAACGTAGATGCTAGGATCACCACCCTGGACGATCGTTCCCTCGGCCACTTGACGATACTCACCGCCCCATTGTTCGATGGTGTAATCGAACGACAAACCAACCGTGCCGAGAATATACTTGTTCGGCAAACACACGGCATTCGATGCCCACGAGCCGGAGCGAAGCACTTTCTCCGTGTTATCCGGACGCAGGAATGTTGTGGTGTCGATGCGCTCTACAACTCCTGGTGCAGAGTAGACCGTATCGTACACAAAGCCATTAGTGTCGACAAAGATACCGGCAGTATCAACCCACGTTACCGTGTTTTCGGTGAAGTATCCGGCAAGGTTCGATCCCTCGGCACAGAGTTGTGGAGGTAGGGGGCTTCCCCAGCTTCCAAGTAACTGACCCGAGCTCGAATCCTGCAGGAACATGAACATGTTGTACAGACCAATCGGCTGTGTGCTTTCCTGTTGGTCGTGGTCGATGCCAAACCAGTCGCGATAGAACAGCAGCTCGAGTGTCTTGCCGGCAAAGAGTTGATTGAAACGCTGATCATCGTTTACCAGCAGCTTCAGGTTGTAAACACCTCCGGCCTTACCGCGGTTCTCGGCGTCGAACTCTGCTTCGAACGCAGCTTCATTACCGGGACGCGATGCCAGTGGTGTGGCGGTAACGGTATTTGGCAAACCAATCGCACGGTTTGTCAACTTCGATGGCGTACCAAGGAAGTAGTCACCTTCGTCGTACGCACGCACGGCAAAGTAGTAGTCCATGTTATTGATCAGCTTTTCACTGCGGCGCGGATCGGCACTGTAGCGTACGACACCGTTGTTGTCATCGTCGCCGTCGTCGAAGAACGTCCGATTGGTGGATAGTCGGCGCAAGTAGGCGCCCACTACATCATTTCGGACCTCGGAGGTTTCTTCCCATGGTCGGCGCACAACACGCGTGCGGTCGCCCACTTTCTCAACATCCGCAAAACGGAACGGCTCTGCCTTTACCTTCTTGGCCAAGATCAACTTGATAAGACTGTCCTTGGCTGCTGCGGCCTGCGTGGCATTCAAGAACCAACCAGTATTGTTGGATTGGTCGCGCGTTACCGTTGGCAGGTCATCGAACTGTGTGGTAACGTACATGGTACGCACCGAGTCGTACTTGTCGAAGCGGCTGACGTTCAGGCGTCCATCGGTTCCAATTTGATATTGGTAGGTGCTTGGACGACGCGAGGCGAGGTCGTTGAAGTAGGTACCCCATGGCCCGCTCGCTGATGGGCGACGCGCAACCAAGAACCGACGCTGACCTGGCTGGATGATGTCGGCAATGTCCAGCTCGTCAAGCGGCAAACCGATGTCGGGCACTGTTGTTGCGGACTTCAGGAACGGTGGTGGCGTTCCGATGATACCAATCTGCTTCCAACCCAACGGACCAACGCGTTGCGATTCGATCTCGTCGGTGTTGAACGTATCAAGGTCGGCACGGCGCGCACGATAGATGCGGTAGCCAAGGAAGTCCATGCCGCCTTCGAGCGTGTCGATCGACTGTTCTGCGGTGGAGTCCCACTGGATCACTACGGCGTTGTTCAGTGGCAACCAACCGCTTTCCGGCACCTGATAGAACCCACCGTTCGTAGCATAGCCCTTCACGATGGGGAGATCTGGAGCGCGCGGTGCACGGAACTGATTGTCGTAGACGAACTGGGCGAACTTCACCTTACGGATCAATTCTGCGAGGTCTTCCGTTGTACCGTCGGCATCCTTGCCGGTGGCCGTAGTTCCGAGAATCAAACCTACGACGATACGGGCGGAGTCGCCTGGACGCATGTTGAATGGTCCGGTAGCCATCAGCAATCGGCGGTCTCCAGGGCCTTCGTCGCCGTCACGTTGACCCGACGACATAAAGTTGTAGCGGTCTTCGTTCTCAATCGGGTCCACCGTGATTGGCCAGTTGCGCATGGTGCGCAATCCAAGCTGTTCTGAGACTGGGAATTGCTTGCGATCGGTTCGTAGGTATCCGTCGGCATTGACTGCCGGAGATTCCAGGAAGTTAAAGCCGAGGTATCCGAAACCCTGACCGGCCTCGCCACGGTCGCCGTTGGTCCATTGCACCGCAAGGTTCAACGAGTCCTCTTCTGTGTAGTAGCGGGCGCGGTCGTTGGCAGCACCACCACGTGGGTTCGTGAATGGAGCAATATCCACGTCCATCACGGCAGCCATCCAACATGCAAACAGCGTATCGGTCGGAGCGTTGTTGATGCGTTCTGGGTGGATGAAGAGGTATTTGATGAAGAGCATGTCGCGGTAGTCACCAAAACCCCACGAGTAAATCATCTGCTCGATCTGGAAGCCAAGAGGGAATCCCTCGTCGGCACGGCGCTGCGCACCACCCTCGTAGCGAGAGAGATCCGTGTCTTTGTACACGGCAAAGACGTCCTCATCCGAAATGAAAGCTGGGCCCTTGTCGAAGTTACTCCGATTGCGTTGGGTGATGTCGTTGATGTAGTAACCGTAGTAATTATCAATCCGCAGCGTGTCGTTTGGTGAGGAGTCCCAGATCGGCCAGTTCGGGAAGGACGGATTGAAGAAATCCGTACCATCAGCCGTGCTGAAGTCCGTCGAGAAGAACGTACGATTTTTCTGCGTAGCCGCCGACGTTTGATCCACTAGCAATCCATCTTCGATCGATCCTGGTACCATCCATGACTGACCGGAGTTCGGGTTGTAGGTAATCATCACGCGCTTGCGGAGTTCACCCGACGAGCCCACGGGCTTCAGCGCTGCAAACCACGCGCCGCCTGCAAACAAGTACTGATTCTGCGAACCGCGTGGCCAGAACGTACCGCCGGTCTGGCGGGCGATATTATAGCCGAAGATGCCGTAGTTGGTTGTGTAGAAGGCAACGTTCGACACCACGTTCTGCTGGAGATCGAAGGCACCACTGGGCGTGCGTTGCACTTCTTCCTGACCATCCTTCTGCGTCTTCGCTGTGCCCGCAATGTGGGCATTCAGCGGTGTCGCAAGGAGGGCCCAACTGGTAAGGAGGGCGATTCCGGCCGCGAACCAGCGCTGTTGCATGACTTCTCCAAAGTTCGTTCTCATGTTCTTCGTCGGATTTATCGTCGGATGTTTTTTCATGATCGATTAGAAGCGGAACATCACGCCAAAGAATACCTGGCGTGGATACTGATAGAGCTGCCGACGGGCAACCACATCAGCTACGTAGCGCTGATATCCAGCGTAGGACTCTTCAGGGGTCACAATGCCGTCGCCATTACCGTCGGCCATGGCATTGTACATGCGAAGACCAATACGATCGTATTGATTTGGGGCCGTGGTAACCTTGTTTTTCGGATCAGCATCGCGGTAGTAGGTTGTTGCCGGGAAGTCACCGGGTACACGGCGGAGAGCAAAACCGTCATCATCCGGGCTACCCGTCCGCGTGTAGAAGCTTACCGCACCGGTGAAATTCATCAGGTTGGTAACATCCAAGAAGACGTCGATTGCCGTATTGCCGCCAATGAGGTTGTTCAGCGGGATCGAGCGGGTGATGCGCAGGTCGTTACGCCAGTTCGATGGGAACCGACCGGAGTTGATTGCACCTGTAGCCTGGCCAGCAAGATTGACCGGCGTGTATGGTAAGCCGGACTGCCAGAATCCCGACAGGTTGATATTCAGGTTTTCCAGGAATGGTACACCGGCAATCCGTGGGCCTTCGTCGGCACCCCAGAAGAAGTTCAGCACGGCATTCACGCGGTGACGGCGGTCGAACGACAGTGGGAATGGCTCCACAGGGAAGGCCGGATTTCCGGTAAACGGATCGATGGCAACAACCGTGCTGGAGTTGTTTGCCGTACCGGTGGCGGAACCCAGCGAATAGTTGATGTTGAAACCCCAGTTATCAACCGAGCGACGCATCAGCGTAATCTCGATACCCTTGGCGTTACCATAGGCAGCCATCACCGTCTGGAAGTACGGCTGCGGTACAGCTGGCACATAGGCAAGGTCGGACTGGTTGTAGATGTCCTTGTAGTAACCGGTCAGCGTAAGAGCAAAGTCGTCGTTCAGCTGATGGTTGTAGGCCACTTCGTACTGATTCGTCCGCTGCATCTCCATGTTGGGATTACCCAGCACCGATCCGCCGCGTAGCAGTACCGTGTTGAAGGCGTCGAAGTAGTCGGACCACGGTGTGGCTTGGTAGTAGATACCGTAGGACAACTTGAAGTTCTGCCGTCCGCTTTCACTAACGGGATACGTGATAGTCACGCGTGGGCTGAAGTACAGTTTGGGTTTTGCATCGGCAAACCCTTCCACCGAGCCAATAGGATAGAACACTTCCGTTGATGTCCGATACTGAGCCTGTGGATCAAGGTAGTCCATCCGCAGACCGCCGGTGAAGATCAGGCTCTTGAACTGAATCTGATCCTGAATGAAGAGCGCACCGGTAACAGGTGTGAACGGCTCCTCCGTGCGGGCCTTTGTAGCCACTGGGTCGGTACCGGGAGCTGCCTCGGGATCGTAGTAGATGTTCGAACCGTACGCATTACCGTAGAAGTCGTAGAACGGGTTACCATCCCATGGGTTGCCGTTGTTGTGGCGGTTCATCGTCAGCAGGCGCATCTCGAAGCCACCCTTCAGGACGTGACGCGTTTCACCAACCTCGAGGTTGTGCGTGATGCTACCGTCAAGCTGATAGAATGTGGCTTGACGCAACTCAAAGCCCCCTTCGTTACCGCGGGAGGCAAAGTAGTTTCCGAACAGACCGTACGGATTGGACGTGTTCTGGAAGTCACCGGGGCCCTCAATGAAGCCGGTAATCGGATTTGGTTTGGTGACTTCGATCTGGCGATACCCGTCCTCGGTTTGTGCCGTGGTGCGGAAGTACTCGTACGAGTCAACAATACGGTTCGAGCCAGCAGCATACCGCGTGGTATTCGTCACGGCATCTTCTTCGAACTTTAGGACGTCCTCTGGGTAGTAGATATCCCATCCGCCAAGAAGAAGATCAGGATCATTTGGCGACTTGCGCTTACCCGTCTCCGTGATCTTGGAGTTAAATGATCCACGCAGCTCAAAAACCGTGTTGGCACCAAGCGTCTGGTTCCACTGAGCAAACGCATTGCTGGAGAACTCCTGCACAACGATCTGCTTGGCCATCCGCTCGGGGAAGCTGGTGCCGTACACACCGAGGCCGTTTTCATTACCAGCATTATCAACGCTCATCTGCGGCGTGTTGGCATAGAGCCAGCCCCAACCGGAGCGCTCACCGTTCACAAATCCGTACATACCACCCACAAGCAGATATGCATTGTCGGTAGCCTGGAACTTCATCCGTGCAGTTACGTTGCGGCTGAAGGTCTGGTTGTTCGGCATCTGTCCCAAATTGTTGCCCAGGGGATCCAGCACCTGCAGACCGTAGTCGCGGAATTGCTCGTACGTGTTTCGAACCGAGAGGAAGAACGTCGATCGGTTGAATCCCAACGGACCACCAAACGTGAAGTCGATGATGTCCTGCTTTGGCGTACCGGCAGCAACACCATTGCTTGCGGTTCCCCACGCGAACGGCACATCAATGCGGTATCGCAGAAGACCCTCAAAACGGTCCGTGCGACCGGTCTTGACCACCGTGTTTACGATACCACCTACGGCATTTCCGTACTCGGCACCAAAACCACCCGTCTTGGACTGCACTTCCTCCGTGGCAAACGGACTTGGCATCGCTGCCGATACCGTTGCACCCGAATTACCTAAGCCCCCTGTGAACTGGTCCGTTACTGCCAGACCGTCAACCAGTACCTGCGTTTCGGTCGTTCGCGATCCACGTACCACAAAGTTGTTGCCCGAGGCCGTGATACCGGCGTTCAGCGAAATCAACGACGCCAGGTTATCGCGACCACCGATCTTGACGATGTCCTCGCCCTTGTTGATACGGTCGGTTCCCACGTCGGTGGAGCGCACTAACTCGCGGTCGGCAGTAACGTCGACAACCTTCATCATCACGCCACCGGTGGTCAGCGTAAAGTTCACCGTAACGGTCTGGTCGGCGGAGATAGACACCTTGCGGACAACGGTGTCGTAGCCAACGGCCGTGACTCGCACGTCGTAGGTTCCGGCGGTGATATTGAGTACTGTGTACTTACCGTCAGCTCCGGTGTACCCACCACGCGTTGTGCCCAGCACACGCACAGTTGCACCAGCTACGGCGGCCTTTTTTTCATCGGTGACCTTACCGGCCAAAATACCTGTAATACCAGCCCATGCCGGGACGGCCGCTGCCAGGGTTACAAGTACGACGACGAGGTACCTACGCACCATGAATCCACTCCAAAGGATCGTTGTTTTGCGTTTGTTTACTTCTTGCGCTACGTTGCTTTAGTGAATGACGCTTACGGTGCGCGTCATCTGTGCACCGTCCTGCTCGATTGTCAGCAGGTACATTCCCGAAGCCAGTTTCTGAGTTGGAAGTTCCAGCACCCAGTCCGATGAACCAGCTGGCGAAACAGTGTTCACTAGCGACTCACCCTGAACAGAGAACAGACGAACCGAAATTGGTCCTGAACCCTGGCTGGCGATGCTGATCCGTGCAACGTCGGTTGCAGGGTTTGGATAGACGGTTACCGTTGCATCCAACAGGCGCTCTTCGGCAACCCGCGACGGACTACCCACCGTTGCAACATCGACGGCTGCGACCATAATATCGGCTGCTGCTACCTCGGTTTCAACACTTGTCACGCGGTCGCCCGGTAGGGGGCTTGCGCTGTATGCCATGTAGAACAAGCCGTCGGAAACCTCTTCGGCGATGGATCCGAACAGACAGTTCACGCCGTCGGGTGTCAGGTTGAACGGCTGCGACCACGTAGGGTTGTTCTTGTAGCGCCAGGTAAGGTACTGGTGACCGTACAGGCCGTTGACCGTAATCATCGTATCCAGCGTTTCGCCTTGGAAACGAGGGGTTGTGTCGATCTGCATCTCCACATAGTCGCCCGTCTTCACGCCGGTGAAGAGCATGTACACGTTGTCTTGAGCGTCGAATCCGATTGTGGGATAACGACTTACGCCCGTGTAGGCTCGGCGGCTCACAACCTTGCCCTGACCATCCCAGCGGTCGTCGCCCATGGTACCAACAGTGTAGATAAACGCATCTCCCTCCGGCCAGTAGTACATGCCAAGGCCTTGATAGGCAGCATCGTTGGTAACAGAGTAAATCGTACCACGGCGATCGTTCAGGTTCCAGTCTGCCGATCCCGACGCGAGCACGTACATCAGGCACTGGCTCGTGGCCAGGTGCACCCGGCCATCGCTATCGATGGCGATGGCATGCATCGTTGATGGGGAAACCGTAGTGTCCGAAACCAATGAAATCGTCGTTCCCGTGATGGTCGAATCGATGAAGGTTTGGTCACGGTTGATGATCACACGCAGACCGAATTGTTCGTCGTTCCACGTTGCACCGTAGTCGGTGGACTTCCGCACGAGCGTGCGCAGCGGACCATCGGAGTAGGCAACGGCAACAACCGGACCGCGAGCAGCAATGGCATAGGTATCGCCACCAGCAGCTCCTGGCAAGGTCTGACCAGCCAGCGATGGTGGAACAACCGCATTGGGGCCAGTAAAGAAGACCTCGGGTTCCCAGCTCTCACCACCGTTGGTTGAGCGGCGGTAGATGAGTTGATTGGACTCGTCGGGCATCGTGCGATTGTAGATCACGTGGACGTTGTCACGGCCGTCGATGGCCACGCGTGGCCACGTTGCATTGTCGCTGGACGAGGCAATCTCGGAGAACTGGAAAAAGGCGTCGTCGCCGATCCCGGAATTCCGGAAGAATCGAATCGGCACGTGGGAGGTATTACCAACTGAGCCGTCTTCGAACAGGGCGATCGACGGCCAGCCAGCGCGACCAATCTCCATCTTCGTCCACTCGGGAAGACCTACCGTAAGTTCCGTACCGTTGTTGGCCTCGAGGAAGTTGTAGTAGCTGCCACGTGTCTCATTGAAGCCCGGTGTACGGGTCGCCACGTCGCGCGTTCCGTCCGTTGCAGCCATCCAGAGAACCTGCAGGTACTTATCGGCACCGTCGCGGCTAACAGCAATGCGCCGGGGCATCGAGGCGTTGGTTTGGAAGTCGTAGAAGGTCGAGCCAATCTTCACTCCTGGGTGGCCATCCTGTGGCAGTTCGACCACCTTGGGGGTCTGCTTGCGCTGCAGAATCGGCGACGTCGCCACGACTTCAGCCGTGCGCTCAGCCGATGGCTGAACGATCAGCTGTGGCGTCGTGCCTGCAGGCACAAGTGCCGTCTTCGCGGGCAGTGGCAGGGTTGGCTGTACGCTACGCTGCGCACTAACGGTACCAACCGTTAAGATCAAGGCACAGCCAGCAAGAAGGGAACGGGTCGCAACCAAGTTCATATGTTATCTCCTGGTAACCACAAGATCGAGTTCGATCTGAACATGTAGAGTGCGCAATATACGATTTTGAACTCCACATCGCAGAGCGGTTACCAGCGAACTTCTTACGTCATGTGCGCAACCTGTGGCACGAGCCACGAGATCAGCGAGAGAACACCAAACACCACCTGTACGACCACAAACACCAAGCCCCCTACCACAATACCGTATCGGTAGTGCAACCCGGACCACGTGGAAACGACCATGGCCGCGGCGACGTAGTGCCACGCGGTGAAAAGATCGAGGCGCTGCAACCAAAGGAACAGATGGGGCGAATCCGCTGGAGACACCGCCATGCCGAGATGCAGGCCGTACCGGACGCTGCCCGTTAGCAGGTGCAGCCCTGTGGCAAACAGTGTCTGAAGGACCTCGATACCAGCCGTGGCGCTCACCGCACCCAGGGCCATGGCATAGCCAACCCGTTCGTTCGTCAGGAATCGCATCATCAGCCAGAGCAATCCGGCCAGCACCGCATACGACACGGTAGAGAGCACGAGGGCTCCCCCAAAGGCAGCCGTAAACCGTCGCACTGGCGTCATCTCGACCGCCGCCTCGGATTCCGTCCCCGGCACAACAATCGTGAGGGCCTCGGCTTCGGTTCTTAGGGCCAGAGAGGACGTTTCGGCAAACATCATCGCTGTGTCGGCTAGGGTAACAACAAGCACGGCGGCAGCGAAGATCGCTACCGCCGTGGTGACTGAAACGGCCGCTACCGAGCGGGGATCGCGCAGGCCCTGCCAGAGAGCCCGCAAAGCGTCGAGTGTTTGCACGTTACTTTCCGGCTGGTGCAAAGTCGGCGTCGGTTACGCCAGAGTTTACTTCTACGGCTAGGTCGTACGTCAGGGAGTAGATCGAGTTTTGGGTAACCACCTGCGTCGGGAACTGTACGCCATTGACCGCGGCGTAGTTCATGAACTTCTCCAGGTTGGTAATTGGACCCTGGGGAGTGGGCTCTACCTTCTCGATGCGCTGCACCAGCATGGATGTAGCATCAAAGACCATCGTCTGTTCCGATCCGCTAGGCATCGTTACCGACACGAACAGTTCGTTCCCTTTTTTCCCAAGCACAGTAGCCTTAACACCGTCCTCCGTCAGAGCAAGACCGGGGAAGAGTCTGGTTTCGGCGGCGGCCTTGGCTACTTCTTCGGGCTTCATCTCGCCGGGAGCACCTCCATTCAAGGCTACCCATCCCTGGGCACCATTGAACCACTGCTCCTGACGCATCATGCCCAGGTTAATGCTGGCGAACTCTTTGTTCGGAACCATCATCTTTCGAGTAACCGTGCCGTTCATGGACCGGCCCTGCATCTTCATCGTTGCCGTTCCTGTCATGGCCGCCGATGTGATTGCGTCGACCGCATCACCGCCAAGAGCGGAGCGATGAGCCTTGACTACATCGGCAACGGTCATGGATACGGGTTCGTAGGTATTGGCTGTGGCGGGCTCGAGATCCAGCGTGTATTCATACACAGGACCGAACGACTCCAGTTTCGACTTGATCTCTGGTGATCCAACAACGGCGATCCGCAGCTGGAAGGGGCTGTAGTACTTCCGGACGGCCTTCTGCACGTCGGCAAAGCCTACCTGTTCCAGTCGCGTATCGTACGTGGTGGCATCCTTCAGAGGTACACGTGTAAGCCATGCATTCTGAAGAATCGCGGCAACCGTGGACGGTTCCTCAAAGGCTAATCGGTACTGGCCGGCCATCAGGGCAATGCGTCGCTCCAACTTGACAGGATCTGGGCCCTCGGCGGCAATACGTGAGATTTCCGTCAGGATCACATTCAGCGCGGAGTCGGTCACCGAGGAGCGCACCTCCGCACCTGCCGAAAGGCGGTTATATGTTCCACCGCGTGTAACGTATCCGAACGGCGAATACGTGTAGGAGTAGGTCTCACGCAGTGTCTCGAACAGAATGCTCCCGAACCCGGATCCGAAGTACGACGTTGCAACATTCAATGCCAGGTGGTCGGGATGGCTGACGCCGGGGATGGCAGCACCGACCACGATCGAGCTCTGTACAGAACCCGGTCGCGGAACAAAATAGACCCCGGCTGGGGCTACGTCCTGGTCAGGAAGCTGAACCATGGGAACCGACGGATTCTTTTTCCACGCTGCCAGTTTCTTGTTCAACATCTTCTTGACCTCTGCCGGGTTGACGTCGCCCACAACGGCCATCGAAGCGATGTTTGGTGCAAGATGATTGGCATAGAAGTCCATCAGGTCGGCGCGGGTAATGGCATTGACGGAAGCCTCGGTTTGGCGCTGAGCCAGAGGGCTGGAGAAACCGTACACTACCTTGCGCGACAGCGCCTGAGCCAACTCACCGGCATTGCCCCGTTGGGAGGCAACACTGGCAAGGTATTGTTCCTTGAGTTTGGCAAACTCATCGTCGGGAAAGGTTGCCTGCGTGAGTTGCTCAGCCAGAATGGTAAACAACAGATCTGAGTGTTTCACCAGAGCAGCACCCGATACGGTGATCGACTCCCCTACCGTGTTGGCGGAGATCCTGGCACCTACGCCGTCAAGGGCGTCGGACGTCTGCTGTGCTGTTCGGGAGGTTGTCCCCTTCCCAAGCATATCGGCCATCATCGACACCATACCGGACTTACCAACCGGATCTTTGGCCTCGCCACCACGAATCACCAAGCTGAAGGTGACCGTTGGCACTTGATGATTCTCCACGACGTACACATGGAGACCGTTATCCAGATCAAACTCGGTGTAGGCTGGAAAGGTGAAGGGCGTTGCTTCCAGGGGGAGCGGTTTTTCATCGAGTGAAAGCCCCTTACCTGCCTCCTGTGCGTGCAATACCATCGTACATGCTCCTAGAGCTACTGCGGTCAGAATCGTCCAGATCATCGTTGGTAGACTATGGTTCGTGGTTGACATAATTAGTTCCCCTTCGATGGTAGGTAGGTGAGAACTACGCGATTCGGGGTAGCGAACACACGACCAGCCACGCGCTGAACATCGGCGGTGGTTACCGCCATGTAGCGCTCCAATTCGTTGTTGATCAATCCCGTACCATCGTAAAAGCGATAGTAGTTGGCCAGCTGCAGCGCCTTGCTGTACATACCGGTTCTACCGCTGATGAACTGTGCTTCGGTGATGTTCTTGGCCTTCTGTAGCTCAGCATCGGTTACGCCATTCTTGACCACCTCTGCCAGCTGTTCATCGATGGCTGTTTCCACGGCCTCGAGCCCCTTACCGGGGGCCGCGACACCAATCAAGAAGGTCATGCCTGCATACTCCCGCAGCTGGCTACTGCCGGCAACTTGAACAGCCAATTGCTGATCGTCCACGATGGCCCGGTACATGCGGGAGCTTTCGCCTCGTGTAAGGATCGTCATCAGTAATTCCATGGCATAGGCGTCCTTGTCGGTCATCGACACCGACTGGTATCCGATAAACATGGCCGGCAATTGGGCTTTCTGATCATGTACCGTTTCCCGGTAGGGAGCCGTAAGGGGCTTGAGGTTGGCAAATGACGGACGCGCTGGTGCCGGTGCTTTCGGGAAACCTCCGAAGTAGGCGTTGATCGTTTCTCGCACAAGGGCTTCGTCGAAGTCGCCACTTACCACCAGCACTGCGTTGTTGGGCTGGTAGAACGCGTTGTAAAACGCTTTGAACTCGTCGATCGAGGCGCTGTCGATGTGCTGTGCCGAACCGATTGGTGCCCATGAATAGGGCGACCCCGAGAAAAGATTTGCCTGTACCTTTTCAAACCAGCCGCCATACGGCGCGTTGTCGTAGCGATTGGCACGCTCTTCCTTGACCACACCACGCTGCGTTTCAACGCCGATCTCATTGACCTGCAAACCGCGCATCCGCTGAGCTTCGATCCACAGCGGCAACCGAACCTGGTTGGACGGCACAACAAAATGGTACACCGTCTCATCGATGGAGGTGTAGGCATTCAACTCACCACCAGCGGACGTGATCAGCTTATCGATGGTTCCACGCTCGATCTTGTCCGTAGACTCGAACATCAAGTGCTCGAAGAAGTGGGCAAATCCGGTACGAGCAGGATCTTCGTCGCGCGACCCAACCTTGTAGTGCACAACGGTGGCAACAACCGGAGCGCTGTGGTCCTCGTGAAGAATCACGTGCAGACCGTTGTCCAAGTCGTACTCGACGTAGGACAGAGGAGGTACATTATCCATTGTGCTGGGAAGAGATTGTTGGCTTTGAGCGTGCGCTGTAATACTTACAGCAGCAAGCCATCCTGCAATCAGCAGGAGACCTGAGGTTGAGAAGTGCATACTATTCCGAAAAGAATGATGTATCGTGATCAGTTCGCATGTTACGGACAACAACGGGAAATCTTGCAGCAAGCAGGGTAAGCAACACCACGGCCAGTGCCACCGGTGGCAGGATATCGCCCAGCCGGTTGTATACGGTGATCACCGACATTGGTTGCACGGTACCTTGCAGCACACCGCTGGTGAGTGCCGGCATGGAATGGGAGGTGGAGCCATCAGCGCGAATCACGCCGGTTTCGCCACTCATGGCACAGCGAAGGACATCCCGTCGCTGCTCGATGGCTCGCATGCGTGCAATACAGAAATGCTGCGCTGGACCCCACGTGCCATTGTACCAAGCGTCGTTGGTAATCACGGCTAGCAGATCAGCCCCCGCGGCCACCATGTCGCGAGCCACTTCCGGATAGATGCTCTCGATACAGATGATGGTGCCCACCCTACCCAACGTATCACCAGAGCGCGTCATGATTGGTAGCGGCAGACGAGTCGTTCCCTTGCCCCAGGCCGAAATACCTACCCCCCATTCAATCCAGCTCATGGCAAAGGTCAGTTGGTCGGCAAATGGAAGGCGCTCCGCAAATGGCGTCAGCATGGACTTATGATGAACGCCAACGATGCCCCCACCAGCTTGCAGAGACATAGCGGCGTTAAAATGATCAAACCGCACCGACGGATCCGACGGCCAGACACGAGCAGACGGCGGTGCCTGCCCCGGTTGATAGATCACACGATCGGCAAATCCTGTTAGCAACGCAATGCCCGAGGTATCCACCCACGTTTGCAAACGCTGAATATCGTCCTGGTAGGGGGCTTCGCGAATCGTGTACGGAATGGCTGTTTCGGCCCACACGACCAACTCTGGCCGAGCCCCTTTCCATCGTATCGAGTCGACCAGATGCTGCTGACGCG
>CAZBOW010000011.1:53655-57175 GCA_964493635.1 uncultured Hyphomicrobiales bacterium | reverse complement strand
CTCCATGCTGGCGTGGGGGGACCGGCACCGAAGCTGACGGTTCGGACCGAGCGTACACTGGCTCCGGGCGTGACCTACCGCGAATACCGAACCAATGGACGGCGCCCGTCGAATGTCCACGTTGTTGCGGTGAATCGAACCGTTGCGGGTAATGCCATCCGAGTCGTCAAAGCGTTGAACCACGCTCTGAGTCGTGAGCCGCTCGTGCCGATGTCGGATCGATATGAGGTGGTCAACGGTGATGCCGTCATGGCGATGGTCAATGCGAACTTCTGGGCAGCTGTTCGGAACAACCCCATTGGGCCCTGTGTGGTGGATGGGGAAGTGATTGAAATGACACCACACAAGCAGTGGTCCAGTGCGTTCTTTGACGCACGGAACCGTCTGTTCATCGACACGTTCCGCCTGCAGGGCACCGTAATGATTGGATCGGTGCACTTGCCCATCACCAGTACCAATCGGCGCTCTGATTCCACGGGAGTGGTGGTTTACAACCAGTATGGTGGAAAGACCGTGCCGTTCATTACGCCGGAGCAACTCGAATGGCTGTGGCAGCAGTCGGCATCCGAGCGCAGTGGTCTGGATCGCAGTATGGGCGATGATTCTACCGAACAGGCGGTGACCGAGGCCGACCTACGAGCAGAGATGGCACGCGCTCATCTGGAGCAAAACCGGGAACATCCGATGGTGAAGATCCAAGTACGGTACTTGCGATTCCCGAGTGTAAACCGCACCACACCCTGCCGAGTTCTTGCTGTCGACACCGGGATTGTGTCCACGCCGTTGCGAGGCGCCGTAATTTCGTTGCCTCGCTCCGCACTGGCAGGCCCCCTGCCCAAACTCGGTGACACGGTGTTGTTGGAGTTCAAAACCAATCTTCACGAGGGCATAAATTTTATGAATGCCGTCAGTGGAACGCCACGACTCGTACGAAATGGAGTTGCCGGACATGAAGCGGCCATCGAGGGGGTAACTGGAAAGCGCTTTGTTCGTCAGCACCTCGCTCGTACCGCACTGGGATCCGACGAAACAGGTGATGTCCTCTTCCTTGTTGCCGTAGAGCCCTCACGAAAAGACCGGAGCGCCTACGGGGCAACACTAGCCGATCTGGCTTCGATCATGGAGGCCCTAGGTGCACACCAGGCCATGAACTTGGATGGTGGTGGTTCAACCGGGATGGTCGTCGAGAACCGCCATGCCTTCTTCGACGAACCCGTTGCGACGCGCCCTGTATCCGTGGGCCTGGCCGTTGTTCGCCTGCAGCATGTGCTGCGGGCGTATCAGTACAGCAAGTAGGGTAGCCGTCGCAGGAGAAACTCCTTTACGCCAGTGTTGGCCGATGCCTGCAGCTGCGCTAGTGGCGCACCTGCTTGGAGCATGCTCAACCACCGAGAAGATCCGGAGGTCTTGACGAACATCTGGCCGGCATTACCACTGACCACACCAGGAGAGAGTGCTGCCGGATACCGCGAGCGAAGGTGATGTAGTAACACGACGGCGGCATCAAAGGGCGTAAACGTCGAGTCGTCGGCATAGGCCAGATGGTAGCCAACGCACTCTTGCTTTGCGAACTTACCGGCAATGGGCACAAAACGACCGGCTCGCGCTACGACGCCACACGCGGCAAGGTTGCCAAGCAGCGCGGTCTGGTCGTCCGCGTTCAGAACATAGTCGGGCGCACCAATCATGGTAAACGGACCGGACGTTCCAATGCCGATCGATGCGAGGCCAAGCTCCCCCAGTAGGCCAACAACAGGATATCCCCTGGCCGCAGTGATGGTGGGAATATTGGGAGACGTTGGGTACCAGTCCAGCCCCGTATCCTCCCACCGCATCGTGCGCGTCCAGCCGGCACACGCAACGACCGTGACCGAACACCGCTTTGGCGCGCCGGTATCGTCTGGCTGCAGCCATCCTTCGCCCGACACCATCGAGGCCAGCTCGCCCATGGTCATGCCATGTACATAGGGGATGGGGGCACGGCAGACGAAGTTCCGCACGTCTGGATCGGGGATGGCGCCATTGACGACCATTCCGCCAAGCGGATTGGGCCGATCCAGGATCATCACCGGGACTCCAAGTTCGGCACAGGCCTCCATGACTTCGATCATGGTGCTGATGTAGGTGTACGAACGCGTGCCGATGTCCTGAAAGTCGACCACCACAACATCCGCATCACGAATCATTGAGGGTTCCGGTCGACGCAAACGCCCGTAGAGCGACACCACGGGCGTGGTACCAACAATGTCGTCGGAGACGTGATCTCCGGCTCGAACAACGCCGTAGTATCCGTGTTCAGGAGCCAGCAGGCGCAGCACGTGTACACGTGGATGGGAAATGAGCTCCTCGGCAGTACTGCGTCCGGTATGGGCACGCGCAGCTGCATGCGTAACCACCACGACCTGCTTGCCAGCAAGCTCTCTCATATTGTTGGCCAGCAGAACATCGATGCCCGGCTGCACGGTGGCCGGTAGCATCGTTGTGGTCAACAACAGCAGTATGGTAACGGCCATCGTGCGAACGATCATGTGCGTCCCTGATGAGAGCGTGGGTGAAACAGCGCATGCACCTCGCGAACATACTCGCGATCGACGTGCGTGTAGATCTGGGTTGTACCGATATCGGCGTGCCCAAGCATTTCTTGGACGGCACGAAGATCGGCGCCGCCCTCGAGCAAATGCGTCGCAAACGAGTGGCGGAACATGTGTGGGTGAACGTGGATCTCGATTCCTGCCCGTTTCGAGGCCTTCTGAATCATGTTCCAAACGGACATACGCGACAGGGCTCGTCCCCTTTGATTCAAAAACAGAATATCGTCCGTATCGTACGAGCCAAGAAAGAGCGGTCGTACGTCACGTTGGTAGCGATCAATCCACTGCGACGCAATCGTCCCCATGGGAACCAGTCGCTCCTTTGACCCCTTCCCGAACACGCGCAGCACGCCAGCCTCGGCGTGGAGATCGCGCTGGCGAATACCGAGTAACTCACTCACACGAAGTCCACACGCATACAGCGTTTCAAGCATTGCCCGATCTCGGATATCCGCAGGACGTAGCGGAAGGCCACTCTCCACCGACGGTGTTGTTGCTTCGATGAGGCGAACCATCTCTTGGGCACTCAAGCAGTCGGGCAGTGAGCGCCGGTGCTGTGGTACATCGAGCGTAGCCGTTGGATCGACCGTCATGGCACGGATCCCGCACAGCCATGCAAACAACTGCTTGATCGAAGAGATGTAGCGCGTGCGCGTTGCGGCCGACAGGCCCACATCATGCAAGGTTGTGAGAAAGTCGGTCAGGTGGTGGCGCTGCGTTTCGGTGAAGGTTTCCAATCCTGCGGCCGTAAGGTGCTCGGCAAGCCGACGGACATCACGCTGGTATGCATCTACGGTATGTTCGGCCGAGCCGCGCTCCAGACGCAGAAAGGCAACAAATCCACTGATCGACCGCCGCATCGCTGCGGCTATGTCAGGATGCTGCATCGATGGTTCCATCGGTCGTGCCATCGGTCGTGCCATCGGTCG
>CAZBOW010000011.1:42854-53555 GCA_964493635.1 uncultured Hyphomicrobiales bacterium | reverse complement strand
CCATCGGTCGTGCCATCGGTCGTGCCATCGGTCGCGCTATCGGTCGTGCCATCTGCGGCAGGCGCATAGCGCACACGCTTATGGGACATGCCCAGCAAGCTCTTAACGAAGGACGACCGAATCACATCGAGGTCGCGGAGCGTAAGGGGCACATCGCGCAACTGTCCGTCCATCATGCGGTCGATCATGATCGTTTCGACAGCCTCGGAGAGGGTCTTGCGGTTGGACGTGTCCTCCAATCGGGACAAGGCCTCTACGGCATCGGCCATCATCACGATGGCCGTCTCCTTGGAGTTGGGTAGGGGGCCAGGGTAGCGGAAATCGCCTTCGTCGACGGGAGTACCCTGCTGCTGAGACTCTTCAACGGCTACGTTGTAAAAATGCTTGATGAGCATCGTACCGTGGTGCATGGGGATGAAGGTCCAAATACGCTCCGGTAGACCATACTCACGGGCCAATTCGATGCCGTCTTGCACATGCTGACGAATGATCGCCGCACTTTTCTTTGGTGGGAGGCGATCGTGCTTGTTGCCGATGTTCATCTGGTTTTCTACGAAGTACTCGCTCTTCTCCAGCTTTCCGATGTCGTGGAAGTAGGCGCCCACCCGCGTCAGCAGCGTATTGGCTCCAATGGCTGTTGCGGCTGCTTCGGCTAACCGTGCCACGGCCATGGTATGCTGATATGTTCCTGGTGCCTGTTCATTGAGCTTCTGAAGCAGGGGATGGTTCAGGCTGTCGAACTCTTCAAGACGCATGTCGGTGGCTACATTGAACATGCGTTCAAAGACAATGATCACGGCAAAGGTGATCAATGGGGACATCACAGCATTTGCCGTTGCCATGAGCAACTTTGGCCACATTGCCGCTACGGGCGTAGCGCGCTCAAGCTCCACGGCCAATGTTGCCACAACGAGTCCGATGAAGATGGCGAAGATCGATGTAAAGATCTGGGTGCGATTGCGGACGTGCTGGGTGCTGTAGATGGCCAGGACCCCACCGGAGAGCAGCACCAACACAATGCCGAAATCGTTGCCCCGTGCCACGCCCACTGCAAGCGACATGGCCATGGTGAGGACAAGGGCCGTTCGGGCCTCGTAGAGAATCGTAATGATCATGGAGAACGCCGGCACCACAATGACGTACTCATAGGGAACCACGGGTTCCAACCGGGCGGAAACCCATGCCAACAGAGCGGTCAGCACCGGCAGTGCCAGCAAACTTCCAAGTTGGCCGGGACGCTCAAAGCTGGCCGGCCGCAGGATGATCAGATATAGCACCACAAAGGCGGTGATCAGGGCGGCATGACCAAGACTCCCTAACACCATAAACAGCGACACCGGCGAATCCGACCGGAGATACTGAGCGTAGCGATAGCCAGCCAACCGGCGCAGTGTAGCATCATCCAAGCGCTGACCCTGGACAACAAGAACGTCGCCTTGGCGGACAATCTCGATGGTACTTGGAACGGCCTGTGCTGCGGCCTGTTGCGCCTGAATCGTCGCCCGCGGCTCTACCCTCAGCGTAGGCTGGATCAGGCTAAGCAGTGCAGAGCGCACGTCGTCGCGGATGGACGGTGGTGCTGTGGCCGTAATCTGGGTCAGCTGCTTCTTGAGCTGCAGTACATCCGTCAGTTGTGACACGTCCAGCACGACATCGACGGCCTCTGGGCGCTGGAGAATCACGGCCGAAGCCAGCAGACTGTCGATGGAGCGATCCAGAATGTATCGCTGTCCAAGGATCTCGACAAGGTCCGTCCAGTGCAGCCGCAGCCACTGTTTGCCGTCAACCGTTAAGCCCTCGGCGACTCGGTCCAACCGAGAGGTAGCTGCGGGCACGGAGGCTACCCCACAGATGGGGGGCGATGCGCGGCGTGCTGAGTCCTGCTCGCGCTGAAGCTCGGACGGGTCCTTCAGCACGGGGAAGGTGTACTCCGCTACCACATCGTCTTGCGTCCACGACGTGCCAAGCAACGAGAGGTCGTAGCGTCCGGACTGTGTCTCAAGGCCCGACCGTGGGAAGGCCAGGGTCATGGTCACCACGGCAATGGCAACAAACGTCCAGCGCACCGTTGGACTGCTCCACGGCGAGGTAGGCGCTCTACGCTGGGCATCCTCATCACGGATCTGCGCAAACAGGGATTTCGTCTGCTTTGCCATGGTATCGATCCTCTGGACTAGCGTCCTTGGAAACGTGCCGTGCGCTTTTCAAGGAATGCTTGCACACCCTCGGTGTAGTCGTAACTCTCACCGGCACGTTGTTGGTATTCTGCCTCAAGATCCAGCATCTCGGTAAGGGACGACTGCATACCGCGTTGGAGCAACTGCTTTACAAATCCGTACGTCTGTGTTGGTCCTTGGGCATACTGTTGTGCAAGGCTGTGAAGCGCCGCCCGAAAGGCCTTCGGGTGGACAACGGCATTGACCATGCCGAGTCGATGAGCCTCTTCGGCGCTGATGGGCTGATTCAGCGTTGCGAACTCAAAGGCTCGGCTGTATCCCATCATGCGGGGGTAGAACCACGTGGCCCCGGAGTCCGGAATCAGTGCAATGGCAACAAAGGCTTCAACAAAACGGGCCGCCGAGCTCATCACACGCACATCTGCTGCAAGGGCCAAGGAAAGGCCAGCCCCTGCCGCCACGCCGTTGATCCCAGCAATGATGGGTTTAGGCATGTCCTGCATGGCACGAATAATCGGATTATATCGGCGCTCCAAGGAATCGCGCAGACTCCGTTTTCCTCCGCCACTGGGTGCATCTTTCAAATCCTGACCAGAGCAGAAGGCCTTTCCCGCGCCCGTGAGCACAACGCAGCGTACGTCGGGCGTCTGATGCATGTAGGCCAGAGCCGCTTGCAGGTCGGTAGTCAGTTGTTCGTTTGCGGCATTGAACACGTCGGGTCGGTTTAACGTAATAGTACCAACACCGTCGGTGACGTCCACAAGGAGTGTTTCGTAGGTCATTATCGTCCCTTCCATTCCGGTGTGCGCTTATTGACGAAGGCATCCATGCCCTCTTTCTGATCTTCGGTGGCGAAGAGGAGATAGAAGTTCTTTCGCTCGAACTCCAAGCCACCCTCGAGTGTAGAACTAAAGGCCTTCAGGACGGCCTCTTTTGCCAGGCGTGTGGCAACGGGAGCCTTTCCGGCGATCTCCGAGGCCAGAGCAAAGGCTTCATCCAGGTACATCGACGGTGGTACCACACGATTGACAAGGCCGGACTCTAGTGCTCGGCGAGCACTGATGGTTCTGCCAGTGAGCACTAACTCCATGGCCAAGGCCTTCCCCACGGCACGGGTGAGTCGCTGCGTACCCCCAGCCCCAGGCATCACGCCGATGTTGATTTCCGGCTGGCCAAACTGGGCTGTTTCAGAGGCCACGATCATGTCGCAGAGCATTGCCAATTCGCAACCGCCTCCAAGGGCAAATCCGCTCACGGCCGCAATCGTTGGGGTTTTGGTCTGTCGAATTCGTTCCCACCGCGCAAATTGATCGCGCTCCAGCATGGCGACGGCCGAGGCATCGGACATCTCCGTGATATCCGCACCGGCAGCAAAGGCACGCTCGTCTCCGTGGATGACAATACAGCGAACCTCGGGGTCGGCATCCAGTCGCTCAAAGGCATCCACCAACTCTATCATGGTCTGCAAACTCAGTGCGTTGAGAACCTTCGGGCGATTCAGGCGAATAGCCCCCACGCCCTTGCCGTGTTGATATGTTTCGATGCAGGTGTATTCTTGTAGCATGAGGTCGGTTCCTAGAGGTTTCCTTGACAGAACAACCCGCGAAGTTACGCCAATTTCACCATCGACTTTCGGACAGGCGACTGATGGATAGCGTGTATAGTTCAGCGTTGGATGTTGATACGCAGCAGATCGTTGCCGACAGCCCCTTACAGCGCCATCTCGATGCCTTGCGCCTGCGCGATGGCGCCGAGGTCCAGGTTGTTAATGGTCGCGGCAGCCTTGCTCTTGCCGTGGTGGAGCGAACCCGAGCGACGATCGTACTGCATGTTCAGTCTCGTCGGTTCGTTGAGCGACCATCACCGCTGCGGCTGGCCTTGGGACTATTGGATCACCGTGATCGCTTCGAGTTTGCCGTGGAAAAAGCCGTGGAGTTGGGCGTGACGCAGTTCAGTCCTCTTCATACGGATCATGTTCAGGTTCGAAAATGGAATGGAGAGCGTCTGACCAGTAAGGCTGTTGCCGCTCTTACCCAAAGCGGGCAGGCCTGGCTACCGCAGATTGACGAGCCCACGACGATTGATGTATGGCTGCAAACGCTGCCCGATGACGAATCCATTCTGGTCGGGCATCCGTCCGGAGCGAGTATCGCACATGTTCGTGCCGACGGCGGCGTTACGTGTTGTATCGGTCCGGAAGGGGGCTTCTCGCAGCGGGAGCTCGACATCCTGAACGCCGATCATCGAACCATCCCCATAGCAATTGGCCGCTCCCGCCTACGGGCGGAAACGGCCGCTATTGCTCTCGTTTCAGCGTGGGTGGGTGTTCACCACCAGTCTTAACGCGTCACAACCACCGGGTACTGTTGGAACTGACCGTTGACCGATACCTGCAGGGTGTAGCGTCCAGAGGCCAGCTGGTGTACCGGCAGCGATACCAGACGAATCTGCGGCGCGAGCGTTTCGTGGAGTAGCACGAGCGTTTCGCCGGTCACGGAGACCAACTCCACGCGTACGGGTCCACCCGTCGGCACCACGATCTCCGCCATACCATGATCCACCATCGGCATGGGGGCTAGGCGGACGTTCGATACCACATCCGAGGCATCTTCATCAACGGACGTCGCCCCCGAGATGAAGTAGCGCGACGTGACCGGAAGGTGGTCCGATACGGTCGATGAATAACTCGACATATAGGCCTGGGGGGCTTCGAGGAAGGTGCGGTGGTGGAAGGGCTGCAGATCGGTGGTCACCAAGGCGTGATCCAGGAAGCTGCTGGCAAAACCGATGTATGACTTCAGGCCACGCGCTTCCATCGGAAGGGTGGGGGACCACCAGCGCTCGGTATCGTTGATGAAGTTCGCAAACGGCGATGGCAGCGTTGAATCGACGATGGAGTATCCCAGGGCGTCGTTGAGGTCGCCCATGATGATCATCGACGTATCGGCATAGAAGTCGGCCAGGTACTGGTGAAATGTTTCAGCATCAACCTTCCGACGCTGGTAATCCTCCATCATCGTCGAGTCGCTCGTAGCCTTACCGTGCAGTGTGAAGAAAACCATCCGTTTGATGGATCCATCGATCGTAGCATCAAAGGTCATGCGGAAGGGATAGCGTCCGTTAGCCCACGCCTGTGCACCACCATTGACGGCTAAGCCGGTGGTAAGGGGCGTGATGGTTTCGCGGTTATAGATATAGGCCATCTTCTGATCGCTTGTTACCTGCGCCGCCAGATCGTTACCATACAAACCGGCAAGCGAGTCGCTCAAGGCATCGAGGGCTTCCTGGGAAAGCACCTCCTGCAGTGCGTAGATATCGGCCCGGATCGTATCCATCACCTGGCGGATGCTGCGACGCTGACGGTCCTTGTCCCGTGGACCACGTGTTGTGTCGGTGGTGCCATACCATTCCAGGTTCCAGGTGGTCACATCCAGCGTGCGTGACTTGCTCACCGTGTCTTCTTCTACCGACAGGCCGATGTCGGTGGCAAATCGGGGGAACATCTGGTAGGCACCGCGGAATTGACTCACGCAGCCGATGACGTCGACAGGCTCGGTTGGGATGGGCAGCGAGTTCCGTGCGATATCCGTCGCCCCGTCGATCCGAACTTGGAAGAGGTTGCCCTGACTGTCTTCGAGGTCGTAGTTCGTTTCGCCCTGAAAGGCCCCCTTGGCAAGGAACGACACCCGGCGCAAGCGGATGAGCATACCTTCTTCATTTTCACCAACGAGCGGTATGGTGGTGGTCTTTGGGCGAGGATCAATCCGTTCTACCGGAACAACGGTGAACCGGAAGTCCGTACCTGCCAACTCGGTCAGCCCCGTTCCTGGGGCACCGGAGGTGGCCTGAAACTCGATAAGCGTGGCGTTTTCAATGATGACCGAGTCGCCGATCTGCGTTCCGCTATTAAACGAGGCGTTGAACACTGCAACGCCGGCAGTGCCATCTTCGATGTATGCTGTGTTGCGAAAAACGTTGGCAGCCGTCACACGGCCGGCAACCTTCGTAACCACCGAGCCAAACTCCTGTTTCCGGGCGTCGGCAATGGAGATGACATCCTGGCCGACTGCCGTTCCAACACCAGCGACCAGAAGAAGTGCGATGAGAATTCGTTGCACCATGGAATCGTATCCTTCTCTCTGAATGGAATTAGTCAAACATCTGCAATGCTATGGAATCGCGAAGCGGGGGGGCCGCATCGTAGGCATACATCGTATAGGCCTTACCGGCTTCGAGCCTAGCCGTTAACCGTGCAGCCACGGTGGTCGACTCCCACTCACGTGCCTCAAATATGTACTCGCCGGCAGGGAAGGCCGTGTAGCCAGATGCAATGCCGGGGTCGAAGATTTCGGTGAAGGCGCGCTGGCCATTCTGCAGAAACACCTCCAGCGTCACGAACTGATCGGTATTCTCGGCCATGTGGACAAACCGCACTACCGGATCGGCCGTTGGGGAAATCGATGTATCCTGCAAGGCCCGTCGGAACTCAATCAGCCGACTCTGCGAACCCCGTGCAAACAGGATCACGTTCGCCCCGCCGCCCAAGGTGTAGAAGAGGGTGTCGCGTCGCAGGTCCGCTCCGTTGGACTTGAATACGAATCCGATGGGTCGGCCTGCCGGAACGCTGGTATAGGCCGATGGCGAACCTCGTTCGGCAACAATGGATGTGGAGGCATCGATGACGGTTTCCAACAGGGCAACGTCTTGAGTGGTGTTTACAATGCGAACATTGGCTGGCTCCGGCGTTGGAAACACCAGGACGTCGTCCGTGCAGGCCGGCAGTAGGACTGCCAGTCCGAGAAGAGTGCTCCGTGTCATCAAGGTCTTCAATGCGTTCATCGTGGTAGTTCCTAGAACGTGTATCGTATGCCAAGTTGCATACGCCAGCGAGAGAAGAAGTTGTCAACCGTATAGATACCTGCCTGACCGTTGGTGACCGGCTCGGTGTAGGTCATTCGCAGGCGCCCTTGATCATCGAACGGATTGGTGCCAATCGGTGCCAATCCAAACAGGTTGTAGCTCTGGAAGTCGACAAACCGCACAATACCCCAGTCTGGGTTCAGCAGGTTCAACAGGTTCTGGATATCGAGCGTGATCTGGAGTTTGTTCCCCAGTGCCGGAAGGTTCTGCGCAATACGCAGGTCCAGTTGATACCGCCACGGTTCGCGCAGCGCATTCCTCGGCAACACTGAGCCCTGATACTGCTTCAACACCGGGTTGGCGTCAATCAAGGCCATGAGTTGCTCCCAGACCTGTTCCGGAGTACGAAGGTCGGTACCTTGAGGGGGCGCGATGACAACCCGCGTGCCATAATCTTCACGGTTCGGGATGTACAGCAGGTCATTGCCACCAGAGGCGTTATCGCCGTTGTAATCCTGGACATACGACACAGAGTACGGCCTGCCCGTTTGTGCCGAAAAGTACATCGCAATCGTTGTGGAAACCTCCTTGGACCAATCAATCGTGTAGGCCGCATTCGACAGGATGCGATGGGGGACGTCGAAGTTCGAGCGCGCCGCAACGGCATTGTTGGGGTCGAGTGCGTCGGAGAACTGCCACTGCGAGCTGGCCGTAGCCGACAAACTCGAGTTGAGGTCCTCCGATCGTCCGTAGGTATAAGAGATCGATCCGGACACTCCAGGCAGGAGAGCGTTGCGAGCGTCAAGCTGCAGCTGACCGGATACGGACCACTGATAACCCGCCGTCTTGCTGCGCAGCAGCAGGACCTGGGTAAACTCGCGGGCACGGAGTGAATCCTGGCGCGTGCCAGCATACAATGGACGACCGTCCAAAGGACTGACGCCGACAATCGTATCGCCATCGATCACCCATGACCGTTTTGATCGCTCGAGGTTCAGGTTGGCATAGTCGACCTGATTTAGGAATGCTCCGTACATCCCCTCCAGCGTGAACGAAAGCCCCTTGGCAAGCTTCACGTCGAATCCGAGCGTGCTGCGCCACACCTGCGGTAGCTGGAAGTTCCGATCGGTGATGTTGATGGCCGACGTATTGATCGCCGTTCCGGGATACCCTGGATCGCCCGGGCGTGGTGGGGGAGCCGTCAGATCCCATTTGTAGGGGTTACCCGCAGAGTCTTGAATCACAGCCTGCGAGTTGAAGGCACCCAACTGAGCTCGGAAGAGGTCGATGCCCGTGTTCGAGTATTGATTGGACAACCACACGGCAGCAACACGTCCGGAGAACAACCCGGTACCGCCCCGCACCTGTAGGGTGCGATCGCCGGTAACATCGTAATTGAATCCGAAACGGGGAGAGAATAGCATCGTCGCTTGCGGAACCTCACTGGTGGATAGTCCCGGAAATCGCTCAGCGAAGACGGGATTATCGTACGGCTGTGTGATATACAGCGGCATGTCCATGCGCAGGCCACCGGTCAAGCGAAGCCGTGGCGTTACCTGCCATTCGTCCATGGCATACAGGCCAACCTGCAGCATCCACCAGGCAGCGCGCGGTTGGTCCGTACCAGTTACGGCCAGGTTGGCATAGCTTACTTGGTACGAATTGGCCGTACTGTCGGCAAAAGCTTCCAGGTTCGGGAACTGGTAGGAACCCAGGTAATCCTGGATGAAGAGATTGTTGAATCGCGAGAGCTCGTTATGGGTTCCGATGGTAAAGGTGTGGTCCCCGGCAAACAGTGTGAAGTCGTCCGTGAGCGAGATGAGAGTCTGGTCCAAGGCATTGGCCTGGGAGCTGCGCTCGGTACCAAGGATGATATTCTGGCCGGACCCAACAACAATGCGCACCTCCGGGAACGGATTTGGCGGTAGGACGCGCTCGTCGTTGGTTTGCGTCACCGACACCCGAAGCTCGTTGGCCGCCGCCGCGCCCATGATGGAGTTCCACTGAAACACGGTTTGATTGTTGATGCTGGTGAACGTGTTCACGCGGCTGCTAAGGCTGTAGGTGAAGTTGTTCCGCGTAAGATTTCGGTCTTGAATGGCGTAGGTGAAGTTGTGTCGCAGCTGGAACTTGTTCTGTTCGTCCAAGTTCCAGTCCAGACGGGCGATCACGTTGACGGTGTTGTTGCGGTTGTTGAACAGGTCGTACGTTCCTGGATCGTACCCAAACCGATCCTTTGAAATGGCAATGATCTGATCGAATACTGCCGTCGGGACGGCAAAGTTGTTGAGGGCGTTCGGATCGTTGATGGCAACATCAATCGGCGTGGAACGCAGTCGAGCTTCGGCGGTGACGTGGAACAACAGCTTGTTTTCGATAATCGGACCACCAAGTCGGCCACCGAATTGGAAGTCCCGAAACTCTTCAAACGGTCGGCGGTAGACATCCGGACTGTTGCCCACCAAGTACTGATTTCGTCCGTAGAAGAACACCGACCCCGCAAGGGTATTCGTGCCACCCCGGGTAATGGCATTGATCAAGCCACCCGTAAATCCGTTCTGGCGAACATCGTACGGTGAAACCTCCACCTTCAATCGCTCGATGGCATCAAGGGAGACAAAGTTGGAATTCGCCTGTGAACCGGCCGTGCCGGCTGAGCCAAGTGCAAAGAGGTCGTTGCTGACGGCTCCGTCGATTTGGAAGTTGTTGAATCGGGAGTTCACACCCAATACGCTGACGCCCTGTAGTCCGTCGCTGCCGGCTGTCTCTGTCTGTGTGGTGTAGGGATTAAAACGCGCGATATCACTGATGCTGCGATTAATGGTGGGAGCCGACGTAATCGTGGCCTCCGAGATCACCGAGGCCGATCCGGTGCGGGACGCATCAAAGAGCGCATCACGGTCGGAGGTTACCTCTACGGTGCGGAGCTGTGAACTGGACGCATACAGCGTTGCACTGAACGTGGAAGTCTCGCCCACGTCTACCAGTACACGGGGTTGTGTCAGGGGCTGGTACCCAACAAAGCTCACCGTAAGCGTGTACGCTCCGGGACGGAGTCCACGCAGGGTGTACCGGCCATTTTTCTGTGTGTAACCGCCATACACCGCCCCTGTGGCGGCATCGGTAGCCTTCACCGTGGCACCTTGTAGGGGGCTGCGATCGCGGTAGGCGGCCAGCGTTGTATCCGACGCACCCGTAATCACACCGGAAATGGAGCCGGTTGTTACCCCCTGGCCATATGCCAGAACGGACGACAGCAAGAGTACCGAGGCCATCAAGAAGCTACGACGAAGCAAGAACATCATAGGCCGCACGTAGAACTACGCAGAAGGTGAATAACCAACAGTATCGCCAAATCTACGGGATTTGCCGTCGAACGGGACGGTGTGCTCGGTGCTATCTTCGCATCATATGCAGGCACCCACTTCGCACGGACTTCAGCGACAGATTGACTCGCTGCTCGAGCTCAGCTCGCGGATTGCCGATGCGGAGCCCATGGAGATCTTGAACACCGCTCTGTTGAGCGTGATGGGGCGTATCGGTGCATTTAAGGCCTGCATCGCCCTGCCCGACGAGGGGACACTCTCCGCTCCCGTGCACTTGTGTAAGGGGCTTCCCTCCGTGGAGGTACCGTTAGAGGTACATCACGAGTCGAACCACGAGT
>CAZBOW010000011.1:38394-42754 GCA_964493635.1 uncultured Hyphomicrobiales bacterium | reverse complement strand
GGGCTTCCCTCCGTGGAGGTACCGTTAGAGGTACATCACGAGTCGAACCACGAGTCGAACCACGAGTCGAACCACGAGTTGTACCGCCCTGGGCCGAACTCGTCGCTGGCACAGGCCGGCGTTGTGCTGGTGGCACCGCTGGTATCTGGTCGTACGGTGGTCGGTGCCCTCTGCCTTGGGCCATCGATGCATGCCCATGCCTACGAAGATCCAGCTGTTGTTGCCTACCTCGAAATCGCGCGCGTGATCATCGGAACAACGGCTCACAACGCCTTGTTGGTGCGATCCTTGAAGCAGTCGGCTCGCCAGTTGGAGCAGCGCACGCTGATGATTACCTCGCTGTTCGAAACAGCACGCGACTTTGCCACGGTGCGCAACCATGAGGATCTGTTTCGGTTGTTGTCGTATCGAGTGATGGGGCAGCTGATGGTCTCCAGTGTTGCCATTTTCCTTCGTGAACCCCTCAACGGTGCCATGGTGCTGGAGCAGCGCTCGATGGGATCGTCCCTGGCCTCACTCTATGACGACCTCATCTCCATCGATCAGTCACTTCTGGTGGCACGACTTGCGACCGACGATCCACGGTTCGGGCTGCTGCAGTCGGCTTCGGTGGCGATGGTTGCGCCGCTGACGGTTCATGGGGTAACCAAAGGGGTGATCGTCACCGGAGAACCATTGAGTGCCAGGACCTTCACCGATGAAGATCTTGCCTACCTCGAAGCCATTGGATCGACGGCGATGATGAGCATCGAACAGATCACCAAGCAGCGTCTCGACGACGAACTGGCAATTGCCTCCGAGATTCAGCGTGGTTTGCTGCCCAGTAATCCCTGCTTCCCTGGACTGGAGATCGCCGCCCTACACCGGCCGAGCGGCAGGGTAGGCGGCGATTATTACGACGTGATTCCTCTGGACGCGCATCGCGTGATGGTTGCCATCGCCGATGTTGCCGGTAAAGGGATTCCCGCAGCACTGCTCATGGCCAATGTCCAGGCCGCACTCAACGTGCTGGCAACGACCGATGTATCTCTCTCCGAGATGATGCACCGTATCAACACGGTTGTGTGCCACAACACGGAGCCGGAGGTGTTTATCACAATGTTTGTAGGCGTGATTGACACGCTCCGTGGAGAGCTCACGTACGTCAATGCTGGCCACCACCCACCATTGCTCGTGCACGATTCACATGACGTTACCCTGTTGCGCGAGGGAGGGGTCTTAACGGGTGTGCTACCCGATCCGCCGGCGTATCGAACCGGCGTTGCGGCGTTTGGTCCGGGAACGCTCCTGCTACTCTACACCGACGGCGTCGTAGAGGCCCGGACTGCCGGCGAAGAGTTCGGCATGGACCGGCTGCGGGTTCTCACGCGCCAGCTGAGCTCGAGCCCGACACCGGTGGTGGTCGAGTCCATCGCACGGGCGGCCGAGGTCCATCATCGCGATGGAGTACCCGATGATGTCACGATCATGGCCGTGCGGCCCAGCTGAAGACGTCCACGTAATGGCGCGCCGTGCGCTCGATGGAGTAATCACAGGCCATCGCCTGGCGCCGAAGGGTGGTCCAATGAGGCTCTCGGCGATAGACGTGGAAGGCTCGTTCCATGGTCGAGCCGAGAGCTTCGGCGGTGAATGGTCCGAAGCGAAAGCCGGTTCCCCTCATGGAGACCGGGTCATATTCCTCGACGGTGTCGGCCAAGCCCCCTACCGAACGCACAATGGGAATCGTGCCGTAGGCCAGGGCGAAGAGCTGAGTGAGTCCGCATGGTTCAAACAGTGACGGCATGAGATAGTAATCACTGGCTGCTTGGATGCGATGCGACAGTGCCTCGTTGTAACCGGTGGCCAGGAAGAGGTGCTTGGGGTAGCGCCGAGCTAACGAGGCAAGCGCCTCTTCGTGGTTGGATTGTCCGCTACCAAGCACAACCATTCGCATTAGGTGTTGCTCAAACAGGGTGGGGAGCACCTCCGGAAGCAGTTGGATTCCTTTTTGGTCTGTCAAGCGTGTGACCATCCCGACCAGCGGTATTGGAGCTGAAGCATCAGTCAGATCGAACCCGCAATCCAGCAGCAGCGCTCGTTTGTTGACCTCCTTCTTGGAAAGGTCGTCGGCGGTGTAGGGCACTACGAGATGCTCATCGGTTGCCGGCGACCACACGGACGTGTCAATACCGTTGAGCACGCCGATCAGATCAGCACTTCGCGCCTGCAGAGCCCCTTGCAATCCCATGCCCTCTGGCGTCCAGCGGATCTCCTCGGCATAGGTTGGACTGACGGTGGTCACCTTCTGCGCAAACATGATTCCGGTCTTCATGGCATTGAACATCCCATGATGTTCATACCAGCTTCCGGCATAGAAGTCCTGAGGGGGGAACCCACAGAGGTCCATTGCCCGGCCCGGGTCGTACATCCCCTGATAGGCCATGTTGTGGATGGTGAAGACACCGGCCGTGCGCGAGAAGTGGGGTGTATGACGATACTCCACGGCCAGCATGGCCATCATGGGAGCCGTGTGGTAATCGTGCGTATGGATGACGTCGGGTTGGAAGTTGATGGCTTTGGCAAGCTCGAAGGCCGCGCGACACAGAAACAGAAACCGACGATCGTTGTCGTCGAAGCCATCGTGATAGCCATAGATGCCAGGGCGATCAAAGTAGTCAGCCGAGCGGATGAAGTAGACGGTCACATCGGAGTCGGGAAGTTGGCCGGTGTAGACCGTTGCGTACTCCGTCCACGTTGAGCAGGCCACCGATAGGACGATCGACGTTGGGATGATTCCGAACCTCTCGCGATCGATGGTGCCGTACAGTGGCAGTACTGGGACAACATGGTGTCCGTCGGCGGCCCAGGCCCGCGGTAGGGCACCAGTCATGTCGGCAAGACCACCAACCTTTGCATAGGGTGCTGCCTCGGCGGAGACTTGCAGAATGTTCATTGGTACTCCTGATACTGCGATCATCCTACGATCTGACGACGTGCCTGCAAACATAGGACGGAACCTCCAGACCGTGTTGTGCGGCACGAGCCTCGTTGGCGGTGCGGTACACCCCGAAGATCGTTGAACCACTTCCACTCATTCCCGCATACAGCGCTCCACGCGACCGCAGCGTGGCACAGAGGGATTCCAGCTGCGGGTGGGCAGCAAAGGCATACGGCTCAAAATCGTTTCGCAGCGTATCTAAGCCCTCCCCATCATGCATGATTGCCGTTCGGACGATCTCAGCGGGTTGCGTGCTTGCGCGCTTCCAAGGCCCCGTGTCCGGCAGGCCAAGCGATGCGCGAAGCGAGCCGTAGGCTTCGACGGTGGAGATGTGCACACCGGGAAGGACCACAAGAAAGTACCATGGCAGGTGAAGCGGCAGAGCCGTGACGTGTTCACCACGACCGGTGACATGCGCTACGCCGCCACGAAGGAAGAAGGGGACATCGCTTCCTAGTTGTTCAGCAATGGGCGAAAGCAGTGCATACGCCTCGGCCGTGGCAGGTGAGTGGCCGGTCCATGCCGCATAGAGAACGTTGAGCACGCACGCTCCGTTGGAGGAGCCCCCGCCCAGACCTGCTCCCGTCGGGATCCGCTTCTGGACGGTTATCTTTGCCCGTGCCGGAACGCCAAGACGGCTGGAGAGCAACGTTGCTGCTCGGTAGACGATGTTGTCTTGGGGCGAGTCCGTAACGGTTGGGATGCTCACGACACTGAGGTCGCTGGACGCTTCAATGGTGATTTCGTCGCAGAGGTCGATTTCCACAAACACGGAGTCGAGATCATGGAAGCCGTCTGGGCGGGTCCCCGTAATCGATAACCCCAGATTGAGCTTCGCGTAGGACTTGGCCGTGATTGTAGACATCTGAGGCATAACGTTTCGTGGTATTGCAGGAGGAAGGCCTACGTTGACGCAGCAAATTAGCTATCACAGCGAGCTTGGCAGAAAATCGATCCATTTGTCGTCGCTCGGCATCCCCGCCGTGTACCTGAACATCGACCATGTAACAGGGATTGGGATTCTTCTGGCCATGACGCTGGTGTCACTGGTCATCGACGTTGCTCGATACTACCATACACCAACACGTCTGCTGCTCACGCGCCTGGTGGGCCCCTTGCTTCGAGCGCATGAATCCGATCAGGGGAGATTCACCCTTACTGGGGCAACGTGGGTGCTTATTGCGGCCACCCTGACTCTCGGCGCCTTCCCAACCATCGTGGGGGTGACGGCGTTTACGGTACTGATCGTTTCAGATACGTCGGCTGCATTACTGGGGCGGCGCTTCGGACGGCGACCGTTCCTCGACAAATCCTTGGTGGGAACCGTAGCCTTTGCCATCAGTGGAATGGCCGTGGTGATCTTTTATGGGCTCCTGTACCAGA